>NZ_JBIRPI010000003.1:0-192970 GCF_044332585.1 Streptomyces sp. NPDC016845
TACTGCAGGGGGGACCCTGTGGGAGAGTAGGACGCCGCCGAACTCATTGTAGAGAAAAGCCCCGTGCCATATGGCACGGGGCTTTTCTGCGTTCACTTGCGTTTATGGTGACGCCCCGCCCCACCAGGCCCGCCGCCCCTTTTCTCAGAGGCGGCCGGCCGCCTTCAACGACAGATAGGCGTCCGCGAGAGCGGGGGCCAGTTCCGACGGGGTCGCGTCCACGACTGTGACGCCGTGACGCGTGAGCTTTTCCGCGGTGCGGAGGCGTTCGGCCTTGGCCTGTGCCGCCGAGGCCGCGTTGTAGACGGCCTCCGTGGTGCCACGGGACGCGGCCATCGTCTCGATCGCCGGGTCGGCGACGGATGCCACGATCACCGTGTGGCGCTTCGTCAGGCGGGCGAGGACCGGGAGCAGGCCTTCCTCGACGGGGGCCGCCTCCAGGGACGTAAGAAGGACGATGAGGGAGCGGCGGGGCGCTGTGTGCACGGCCGTGGCGGTCAGGCCGCGGGCGTCCGTCTCGACGAGCTCGGGCTCCAGGGGGGCCATGGCGTTGACCAGTGCGGGGAGGACTTCGCCGGCTGTGCGGCCCTGGACCAGGGCGCGGGTGCGGCGGTCGTAGGCGAGGAGGTCGACACGGTCGCCGGCGCGGGAGGCCAGGGCGCCGAGCAGGAGAGCCGCGTCCATGGAGGCGTCGAGGCGCGGTGCGTCACCGACGCGGCCTGCCGAGGTGCGGCCCGTGTCGAGGACCAGCAGGATGTGTCGGTCGCGTTCGGGGCGCCAGGTGCGGACGGCCACCGCGGACTGGCGGGCTGTGGCGCGCCAGTCGATCGAGCGGGTGTCGTCCCCGGGAACGTACTCGCGCAGGCTGTCGAACTCTGTGCCCTCGCCCCTGGTCAGGACGCTGGTGCGACCGTCGAGCTCGCGCAGGCGGGCCAGTTTGGACGGCAGGTGCTTGCGGCTGTGGAACGGGGGAAGGACGCGGACCGTCCACGGGACGACGTGGGTGCCCTGGCGGGTGAACAGGCCGAGAGGGCCGTAGGAGCGCACGGTCACGCGGTCCGCTTGGCGGTCGCCTCGTCGGGTGGGGAGGAGGCGGGTGGTGACGCGGCGGCGTTCGCCCGCGGGGATCGTCACGTGGTGGCGGGACGCGTCGTGTTCCGTGCCCTGACGCCAGGTGCTGGGCGGCCAGGCGTCGCGGAGTCGGGCGCGCAGAGGGCGACGCGAGGGGTTGGTGATCGTCAGGGTGACGTCGGCCGGGTCCCCGAGGCGTACGGAGGTGTCGCCGGAGCGGGTGAGGCGCAGGCGGCGTACGGGGGCCGCCAGGGCGAAGTCGCAGGCGCAGGCGAGGACCAGGGGGGCGTTGACGGCGAGGATGCCCGTCCAGCTGGGCTCCCAGATACCGACGGGAAGGGAGCCCAGGGCGGCGAGCAGGGCCGTGCGTCCGGTGAGGGCCATGTCGTGGTCGTCTCCGGCCTCGGTCAGCGGGGGACGGGGACGTGGGTGAGGAGGGCGTTGATGACCGAGTCCGTGGTCACGCCTTCCATCTCCGCCTCCGGGCGCAGTTGCACGCGGTGGCGGAGGGTGGGGAGGGCGAGGGCCTTGACGTCGTCAGGGGTGACGTAGTCGCGGCCGGTCAGCCAGGCCCAGGCGCGGGCCGTCGCGAGCAGGGCCGTGGCGCCTCGCGGGGAGACGCCGAGGGTAAGCGACGGGGACTCGCGGGTGGCGCGGCAGATGTCGACGACGTAGGCCGTGATCTCGGGGGAGACCGTGGTCTTCGCGACGGCGGCGCGGGCCGTATCCAGGTCGGCCGCCGTGGCCACCGGGCGGATGCCCGCCGCCTGGAGGTCGCGGGGGTTGAAGCCGGCGGCGTGGCGGTTCAGGACGTCGATCTCGTCCTGGCGAGTGGGAAGAGGAACGTTCAGCTTGAGGAGGAAGCGGTCCAGTTGGGCCTCGGGAAGGGGGTACGTGCCCTCGTACTCGACCGGGTTCTGGGTCGCGATGACCATGAACGGGTCGGGGAGGGGGCGCGGGGTGCCGTCGACCGTGATCTGGCGCTCCTCCATGGCCTCCAGGAGGGAGGACTGGGTCTTGGGCGGGGTCCGGTTGATCTCGTCCGCGAGGAGGAGGTTGGTGAAAGCCGGGCCTGGCTGGAAGGAGAAGCGGGAGGTGTGGGTGTCGTAGACGAGGGAGCCCGTGATGTCGCTGGGCATCAGGTCCGGGGTGAACTGGACGCGTTTGGTGTCGAGTTCGAGGGATGCGGCGAGGGCTCGTACGAGGAGGGTCTTCGCCACGCCGGGGACGCCTTCGAGGAGGACGTGGCCGCGGCAGAGCAGGGCCACGACCAGGCCCGTGACGGTGGGGTCCTGGCCGACCACGGCCTTCGCGATCTCCGTGCGCAGGGCTTCCAGGGACGCCCTTGAGCTGCGGGGATCGGTCGTGGGCCCGGCGTTGTCAGTGGTCGGGTCCATCATGAATGGCGTACCTCTCTTTTGAGGGCGTCGAGGTGGTCGGCGAGTGCGATGAGCGCTGCGTCGGTGGCCGGCGGGGGGCCGAAGAGGAGGGTGTGCAAGTCCTGGTTCGGCGTCGGGAGTTGACGCGCCAGGGCGGGAAGGAAGGTCTCGGGCGTGTGGGCCTGGGACGGGGGGACGCCGATGAGGGGGGCCAGCGTGGTGCGGGTGGAGATACGCAGGGCTGTGGCGGCGCGGTCGCGGGCGTTCGCCTTGCGGTAGAGGCGGGCGCGGCCTTCGACGGTCTCGGAGGCGCGGATCGCGACGGGGAGTCGTTCGGGGACCAGGGGGCCGAGGCGGCGTGCGCGCCACAGGGCGGCGAGGGCTGCCGCGACGAAGAGTTGCAGGGTGCCCCAGAGCCAGCCCGAGGGGATCAGGTCGAAGAAGCCGCGGTCGTTCGCGTCGTTCGCTGACGCGGCTTCGTCGGAGAGGGAGGGGAGGTACCAGACCACATGGGGGCGGGTACCGAGGAGTTGCAGGGCGAGCGAGGCGTTGCCGTGTTCGTCGAGGCGGTCGTTGAACAGGATGTCGGGGGAGCCGAGGACGACGGTGTCGCCGTCGCCGGTGGTCGCGGGGGTGCGCAGGAGCGTGGGGGCGCCGTCGCTGGGGTAACAGGCGTCCGCGCCGGTGAGCGTGGTGTCGTAGCGGTAGCCGCCGGTGTCCGCGGTGCCGGCGCGGCGGGCCGCGGGCAGCAGGCAGTCCGGGGCGAGGGTCGTGTCGATGCTGGGCGTGGAGTCGACGGCGACGCCGGGGGCGAGGTGCTCGGCGGAGGCGGGGCCGGGGGCCACGAGGAGGGTGCGGCCGCCGGAGTCCGCGGTCGCAGCCTGCAGTTGGTCCTGCTGGTGCCGGGTGAGCAGGTCGGGGGCGGCCACGAGGAGGGTGGTGTCGCGGTCGGTCGCGGCGCGGGCCTCGGCGGTCGTGGTGACCACGCGGGTGTCGACGCCCCGGGCGGCGAGGAGTTCGGCGACGGCCCGGCTGCCGTACTGGTCGGCGGAGCGGGGGTCGAGCGTGCCGTGCTTCTCGTTGGACCGGACCGCCGCGATGGCCACGCCGGCGACCAGGAGGAGGGCGAGGGCGAGGGCGATGCCGCGCGTGCGGGTCCAGATTTGGCGGGGGGTGGGCGTTGTGGAGGTGCCTTTGTGAGTGCCGTCGGAGGTGCCGTCGGAGGTCCCGTCGGAAATGCCGTCGGAAATGCCGTCGGAGGGGGTGTTCGGCGCGGGTGGCGGGGGCGCCGTGAGCGTCGTCGCGGTGTCAGCGGTGTCAGCGGTGTCAGCGGTGCGGGCGGTGTGAGTGATGCGGGCGGTGGGGGCGGGGTTTTGGCCGCTCCGGTGGCTGGTGCTTCGGACAGCGCCCGGGTTGTGTTCGGTGCTGGGGTCTGGACCCGTGCTGGTATCCGTGCTCGTGCTGGTGCTCGTGTCAGGGCCCGAGCCCGTGCCCGTGCCGGTACCCGTGCTCGGACCCGTGCCCGTGCCGGTACCCGTGCTCGGACCCGTGCCCGTGTCAGGGCCCGAGCCGGCACCCGGACCCGTGTCAGTATCCGGACCCGTGCCGGCACCCGGACCCGTGTCAGTATCCGGACCCGTGCCGGCACCCGGGCCCGTGTTGGCGGCGGGGTGAGCGCCTTCGTTGTCGTCCCCGGTGTTGGAGTGCGGGGTGTTTGTCACCGGAGGGCTCCTGCGGGGGACGGCAGGGACGGGGTGGTGTGGTGGAGCTCGGTGTCCAGGGTGGTGAGGGTGTTGTACGTGGCTTGGGTCGCCGTGCGGCCGCCGTACGCGATGTCGTCGAAGGTGCGGGCCGCCTGGTGGAGGGCGTCCGCGTGGGCGGGGAACGGGCGTGCGGCTTCGGTGGCCGCCTCGTCGGCGGTGCGGCCGGGGCGGGGGTCCAGGAGGGCGCGTTCCTCCAGGGAGCGGACGAGGGCGCGCATGCGTTCTTGGACGGCCTGGTTCCAGTGGCCCTGGGCGGCATGGGCGTCGGCGGCCGCGCGGTGTTCGGCGGCGCTGCGCGGGCGGTCGTCGAAGAGCGGCGCCTGCGAGGAGGCGGGGGAGCGGCGCGGGGTGCCTAGGCGCCACCACAGGAGCAGGCCCAGGGCGAGGACGGCCAGGATGATGACGATCAGGCCGAGCGTGCCGCCCGGGGCGGCGCCGGACGCGGCGGAGAAGAGTTCGTCGACCCAGTCCCAGAACTTGTTCAGGGCGCGCATGAACCAGCTCGGGTCGTTCTCGTGGTACGCGGGCTTGGACAGCTCCCGCTCGGCCGCCTCCCGCGCGGGATCGCGCGAGATCGTCACCGGTGGCTCGTCGCCGCCGGCGCGTGTGAGCCGGGCCGCGGCCGTGAGCATCCCCCCGTGCACGCTCACCCCATCAGCTCCCCGGGGTGGCGCCAGGGGTCTCCCCGTAGCCGTGCAGACCGGCGGCGCGGCCGAGTTCGAGGTCGAGGGCCTCGCGGCGGATGCGCTGGTCTATGTAGAGCAGCACGGTGACGCCCGCGGTGATCGGGAAGGTGATGGTGGAGCCGACGACCGAGCCGATGCCGCTGATGATCAGGAAGGCCCAGCCGACGTCGCCGCTGGTCTCGAGGAAGCCGGCCACGCCGTCGCCGCCGACGATGCCGGCGACGATGCTGAAGGGCACCAGGATGATCGACGCGACGACCTGGGTGATGATCGTGGCCAGGAGCTGGATGCCGAAGACCCGCCACCACGAGCCCCGGACGAGCTTGGCGGAGCGGCTCATGGCCTTGCGGACGGTCTGCTTCTCCAGCATCAGCGCGGGCGAGGCGAGGGAGAAGCGGACCATCAGCCAGAACGCGACGACGAACCCGGCGATGCCGCCGATGACGGCGAGGGCGATTCCGCCGTCGGTCGAGCCGAGCACGGCGACGAGGATGCCGGGGAGCGTGCCGACGAACACGACCGCGGCGCAGATCAGCGGCAGCAGCAGGGTCAGGCCGAGGAGCCGGAAGACCTGCGGGCGGGCATCGCGCCAGGCCTCTTTGATGGTGACCGACGTACCGAGTACGGCGCGGCTGGTGACCGTGGTGAGCAGGGCCGTCGCGACGATCGTGCCGAGGAGCGTGATCACGAGGACCACGCCCAGGCCGCCCAGGAGCTCGCCCAGCGCGCGCGTGAGCTCGCCGGCGCTGGCGTTCGGATCGTCGAGGACGTCGGTGGTCGCGCCGTTGAGGGCGAAGCCCTGGAGGAGGACGACGAGGACCTCGGTGACCACGGCGACGGTGAGCGCGATACCGAGGACGGTGCGCCAGTGCGCACGCATGGTCGACACCGCGCCGTCGAGGATCTCACCGACGCCGAGCGGGCGCAGCGGGATGACGCCGGGCTTGGCGGCGGGGGGCGGGCCGCCGTAGCCGCCGTGCCCCCATGGGCCGGGGCCGCCGTAGCCGCCCTGGCCGCCACCCCAGCCTTGGCCGCCGCCCCAGTTCTGACCGCCCCAGCCCTGTCCCTGGCCGGGGGCCGGAGGTGGCGGTGGCTGGCCCGGACCGGATGCGGGCGGGCCGGAGGGGGCGGACCACTGGGCGGGCGGCGGCTGCTCCTTGGACCACTGCGGGCCCTGGCCCGCGGAGTCCTGCGGACCGGCGCCCTGCTCGTCGCCGCTCGGACCGTCCTGGCGGTGGTCGCCAGGGCCGTCGGAGGGGGCGGACCCGGGCGATGCCCAGCCCGGAGTGTCGTTCATCGTCGCTCCTTCACGGTGCCCGTCCGCGTTCGCGGCGGCAGGTTGGCTGCCATCGTGCCATGGGGCGGGCGCCAGGTGACCTGGGCCCGTAGGGGCTGGACACCTTCAATTGTCGGCCCTGTCCGGGGCAGACTGGGCAGATGGCTGATCAGTACGCGCAATCCGGCGGGGACATACGGCCCAGCGAGGACATACAGCCCAAGACCATCGACATACCGGCGATCCGGTGGGAGGAACCGGCCGAGGGGCCTGTTCTGGTCCTGCTCGACCAGACCCGGTTGCCGGCCGAGGAGATCGAGCTGGTGTGCACCGACCCACAGGGTCTGGTGCAGGCGATCCGCTCCCTGTCCGTGCGCGGTGCTCCGCTGCTCGGCATCGCCGGGGCGTACGGGGTGGCGCTCGCGGCGGCCCGCGGGTTCGACGTGCAGGACGCGGCGGACGCGCTGGCGGGGGCGCGGCCCACCGCGGTCAACCTGGCGTACGGCGTGCGCCGGGCCCAGGAGGCGTACCGCGCCGCCGTGGGGAACGGCTCGGGCGGAGGCGGCGCCGTACATGAGCGGGCCGCCGCGGCCGCGCTCGCCGCCGCGCGGGCACTGCACCAGGAGGACGCCGAGGCCAGCGGAAAGATGGCCGAGCACGGGCTGCGGCTGCTCGACGAGCTGCTGCCCGGCGGCAACCACCGGGTGCTGACGCATTGCAACACGGGGGCGCTGGTGTCCGGCGGGGAGGGCACCGCGTTCGCCGTGGCGCTCGCCGCGCACCGGGCGGGGCGGCTGCGCCGGCTCTGGGTGGACGAGACGCGTCCGCTGCTGCAGGGCGCGCGGCTCACGGCGTACGAGGCGGCTCGCAACGGCATGGCGTACACATTGCTCACGGACAATGCGGCGGGGTCGCTGTTCGCCGCGGGCGAGGTGGACGCTGTGCTGATCGGGGCGGACCGGATCGCCGCGGACGGTTCGGTGGCCAACAAGGTGGGGAGCTATCCGCTCGCCGTACTGGCTCGATATCACCACGTGCCGTTCATCGTGGTGGCGCCGGTGACGACGGTGGATCTACGGACTCCGGACGGTGCGTCCATCGAGGTGGAGCAGCGGGCCGGGCATGAAGTGACAGAGGTCACGGCGCCGCAGGCGCCGGTGGCCGGGATGGAGGCCGGTGGCGGAATTCCGGTGGCACCGCTGGGAACGCAGGCGTACAACCCTGCGTTCGACGTGACGCCGCCGGAGCTGGTGACGGCGATCGTCACAGAGTGGGGCGTTGTTTCCCCTGTGACGGGTGGGAGTCTGGAGGACCTGTGTTCCAGGTCACGCCAGGTAACGATGAGCTAATGGGATGATGTGGTCCATGAAGGGACGAGTCCTTGTCGTCGACGACGACACCGCACTGGCCGAGATGCTCGGCATTGTGCTGCGTGGTGAAGGTTTTGAGCCGTCGTTCGTAGCCGACGGCGACAAGGCGCTGGCCGCTTTCCGTGAGACCAAGCCCGATCTGGTCCTCCTGGACCTGATGCTGCCCGGTCGGGACGGCATCGAGGTCTGCCGCCTGATCAGGGCGGAGTCCGGGGTTCCGATCGTGATGCTCACGGCCAAGAGCGACACCGTCGATGTCGTCGTGGGTCTGGAGTCGGGCGCGGACGACTACATCGTGAAGCCGTTCAAGCCGAAGGAGCTCGTGGCCCGTATCCGGGCACGGCTGCGGAGGTCTGAGGAGCCCGCGCCCGAGCAGCTGGCCATAGGTGACCTGGTCATCGATGTGGCCGGGCACTCGGTCAAGCGGGACGGGCAGTCGATCGCGCTGACGCCGCTGGAGTTCGACCTGCTGGTCGCTCTCGCGCGCAAGCCCTGGCAGGTCTTCACGCGTGAGGTGCTCCTCGAGCAGGTCTGGGGCTACCGGCACGCGGCGGACACCCGCCTGGTCAACGTGCATGTTCAGCGGCTGCGTTCGAAGGTCGAGAAGGATCCCGAGCGGCCGGAGATCGTGGTGACCGTCCGTGGCGTCGGTTACAAGGCCGGACCGAGCTGACATGTCCCGGAACAGTGCCGCTTCGGCGCCCGGCAAGCCGGGGAACCGTCCGGAGCGGCCTGTGGGACCCGCGGCCGGGCGCGGCTCCCGGCTGCGCCGCGTCATGGACGGCGGGCTGCTGCTCCAGGGCGGGATGAACGGCAGCCCGGTGCTGCGTCTGTTCACCCGCTGGGTGCGGCGGCCGCTGCTGCCCGCGATGCGGCTGTGGCGGCGCAACATCCAGCTGAAGGTGGTCGTCACGACGCTGCTGATGTCGCTCGGTGTCGTGCTGCTGCTCGGCATCGTCGTCATCGGCTCGGTGCGCAACGGTCTCCTGGACGCCAAGGTCAAGGCGTCGCAGAGCCAGGCCGAGGGCGGCTTCCGCGCGGCCAAGGACCGGGCGGACACGGCGGCCACCGGGGTCCGGGACGGTGCGGCCACCGACAGCCGCACCACGCTCAACCCGAACGTCTGGCTGAGCGACCTTGTCACCCAGCTCTCCAGTGGCGGCAAGGGCGCCTACGACGTGGTGACGCTCAGTCCCGACGACGCGGGCAGCGGCAGCGGAAGCGGTCGTGGGCCGCGCGCCTCCGGTGACGTGGAGCCGGACCGCAGCGTGCCCGACGACCTGCGCGCGCGGGTCGACCGCATGACCGGCGCGTCGCAGGAGTACACCCGCATCATCTACCGGGACGGCGACTCGCAGCCCGCCCTCGTCATCGGCAAGCGGCTGGCCGATCCGCAGGGGAACGCCTACCAGCTGTACTACCTCTTCCCGCTGACCCAGGAGGAGAAGTCCCTCGGCCTCGTGAAGGGCACCCTCGCGACGGCGGGGCTGTTCGTGGTCGTGCTGCTCGGGGCCATCGCCTGGCTCGTCGTGCGCCAGGTCGTCACGCCCGTGCGGATGGCGGCCGGAGTGGCCGAGCGGCTCTCCGCGGGCCGCCTCCAGGAACGTATGAAGGTGACCGGTGAGGACGACATCGCGCGCCTCGGCGAAGCCTTCAACAAGATGGCGCAGAACCTCCATCTGAAGATCCAGCAGCTCGAGGACCTGTCGCGGATGCAGCGGCGGTTCGTCTCCGACGTGAGCCATGAGCTGCGCACGCCGCTGACGACCGTACGGATGGCCGCCGATGTCATCCATGAGGCGCGGGTCGACTTCGATCCGGTGACCGCGCGCTCCGCGGAGCTGCTCGCCGACCAGCTGGACCGGTTCGAGTCGCTCCTCGCGGATCTGCTGGAGATCAGCCGGTTCGACGCCGGGGCGGCGGCGCTCGAGGCGGAGCCGATAGATCTGCGGGAGGTCGTGCGCCGGGTCGTCGGCGGCGCCGAGCCGCTGGCCGAGCGCAAGGGCACGCACATACGCGTCGTCGGCGACGAGCTGCCGGTGGTGGCCGAGGCGGACGCGCGCCGGGTGGAGCGCGTCCTGCGCAACCTGGTCGTCAACGCCGTGGAGCACGGTGAGGGCAAGGACGTCGTGGTGCGGCTCGCCGCCGCGGGCGGCGCGGTCGCCGTGGCGGTGCGCGATTACGGGGTCGGGCTCAAGCCGGGCGAGGCGACACGTGTGTTCAGCCGGTTCTGGCGGGCCGACCCGGCACGCGCGCGTACGACGGGCGGTACGGGCCTCGGCCTGTCGATCGCCCTGGAGGACGCGCGGCTGCACGGTGGCTGGCTGCAGGCGTGGGGCGAGCCGGGCGGCGGGTCGCAGTTCCGGCTGACCCTGCCGCGGACGGCGGACGAGCCGCTGCGCGGGTCGCCGATTCCGCTGGAGCCGGAGGACTCGCGGCGCGGCCGTGCGCCGGGCGACGCGGAGTCGTCGGACGCGGGCCGCAAGCTGGCGACGGTGCCGGCGCAGACCTCGTCGGCCGCACCGGCGGCGGGGCAGATGCAGACGCAGATGGCGTCGCGTTTCCCGCAGGCCGCGGTGCCCGCCGACCCGACGGCGCTGCCGGGGAGCGGTGCGCGGGTGGTGCCCCGCGGGGGCGTGAACAACGGTGACGGCGCGCCGGGCGTGCCGCGGCAGCCGGATGATCGTGTGGGACCCGGGCCGACCCGGCCTGCGGCGCCTTCGCGTCTCGGTGCGCCGCCGGACGACGTGTCGGTTAGCGGGCGGCGGGACGGTGCGGCGAGGCCGGGCGAGCGTGGCGAAGGGGGCGACGGTGGGCGTGCGTGAGGTGCGGGGGCCGGGCCGGAGGCGTGGCATGCGGGCGGGCGCGCTCGTCGGGTGCGGGATGGTGCTCGCCGGGTGCGCGTCCATGCCGGACAAGGGCGGGCTCGAGTCCGTGGAGGCGTCGCAGCGGCCGGACTCGCAGGTGCGCGTGTTCGCGTTGCCGCCGCGGGACGGGGCCAGCCCGAACAGCGTCGTCGACGGCTTTCTTGAGGCGCTGACCAGTGATGATCCCTCGTACGCGATGGCGCGCAAGTATCTGACGCCGAAAGCGGCGAAGGACTGGCGGCCGGGGCAGGAGACCGTCGTGCTCGCGGACGGACCGAGCGCGCGGCCCGCCAGTCAGCAGGACGGGGGCGACGAGGGGCAGACGTTCCGGCTGACCGGCCAGCGGGTCGCGACGGTCGACAAGCAGCAGGCCTACCAGCCGGACTCCGGCGAGTACGGGCAGAGTCTGCACCTGTCCCTGGTCAAGACCGCCAAGGGCAAGCAGTGGCGGATCGACGACCTGCCGACCGGGGTCGTGCTCGGGGAGTCCGACTTCCAGCGCGTCTACCAGTCCGTCAACAAGTACTACTACGCCGTGGATTCGGTCTCCGATGACGCGGCGCCGCGGAAGCAGCTCGTCGCCGATCCCGTGTTCGTACGGCAGTGGACGGATCCGCTGACCGAGACGGTCAAGGAGGTCCTCGCCGGGCCGACGCGGTGGCTGAACCCCGCGGTGCGGACGGCGTTCCCGACGGGGGCGGGCCTCAAGAAGGGCGTCGAGTCGCTGACGGCGGACGACGCGAACAAGCTGACCGTGCCGCTGAACACGCAGGCCGAGGCGGTCACGCCGACCAAGTGCAAGGAGATGGCGGCGCAACTCCTCTACTCCCTGCGGGACTTGTCGTCGTCGAGCGTGGGCGAGGTCGAGCTGAAGCGCGCGGACGGCCGGTTCATGTGCGCGCTGAACGAGTCGGAGGCGGACGCCTTCGTGGCGCCCCGGCGCTCCCCCGTCATGGACAACCAGTACTTCCTGGACGGCAAGGGGCGGCTCGTCCGCATGGCGGGCAGCAGCAGCTCCGACCGGGAGCCCGCGCGGGTGCCGGGCCCGCTGGGCGAGGGTGTGCAGCCGCTGCAGTCCGTGGCGGTCTCCCGGGACCAGGAGCGCGGCGCGGGCGTGTCGGGCGACGGGCGGTCGCTGTACGTGGCCTCGTTCGTCTCCAGCGCCTCGCTCGGGGACGCGCTGGTGCGCAGCCATGCCGCTTCGGTGAAGGACGGCCTGTCGAAGCCCAGTTGGGACGGGCGCGGCGACCTGTGGGTGGCCGACCGGGACCCGGACAACGCGCGACTGCTCGTGTTCGGGCAGGGCCTCGGCGACAAGATGCAGGAGGTCTCGACGGAGGGGCTCGCCGACGGCGCCCGGATCGAGGCGGTGAAGGCGTCCGCCGACGGTGCGCGGATCGCGCTCGTCGTGAAGCAGAAGGGCGCGACCTCCTTGCGGATCGGGCGCGTCGAACGGCGGTCCGACGGGGACGGGGGCGTCGAGTTCTCCGTCGCCGATCTGCGCATCGCCGCGCCGGAGATGGAGGACGTCACCGCCGTGTCATGGGCGGGCAGCAGCCGGCTCCTGGTCGTCGGCCGGGAGGCCGGTGAGCTGCAGCAGATGCGGTACGTGCAGTGCGACGGCTCGACCCCGACGGGCCAGGCGCTGCCCGGCCTGACCCGCGTCAGCGAGATCGCGGCCTCCGAGGACGACCGCCTGCCGCTGCTCGCCCACTCGGACGACGGGATCGTCCGGCTGCCGCCGGGGGCGGCATGGCAGTCGGTGCTCAAGGACGGGACGGCGCCGGTCTACCCCGGGTAGCCGGTGGGGCCCGCGGGGGCTCCCTGTCGGACCGGGCCGGTTGTCCACAGGCCGTTGTCCACAGGGCTGGTGGTGGGCTGGGCCGGTTGGCAGAGTGGGGGTATGCGGGGGTGGTGGCAGGACCTCTCCGATCTGGTGCTGCCGGCTCTGTGCGCGGGCTGCGGCAGGTCTCGTACGTCGCTGTGCGCGCGGTGCTCGGCGGCGTTGTGCGGTGCTGTGCCCGGGCGGGTGCGGCCGCGCGCTGAGCCGCCCGGTCTGCCTGTGGTGTACGCGGCCGCGCCGTACCAGGACGCCGTGCGGGCCGTGCTGCTCGCCCACAAGGAGCGCGGGGCGCTGGGGCTCGCCGGGCCGCTCGGGCTGGCTCTCGCGGGCGCGGTCCGGCGGGGGTTGTCCGGTCCGGCCCCGCAGAGGCTGACGGCGGTTGTCCCGCAGCCTTGCCCGGGCACCGTCGGGCTCGTCCCCGTGCCCTCCGCCGCGCGCGCCGTACGGGCCCGTGGGCACGACCCCATGCGGCGCATCGCGTATGCCGCGGCGGCCGAGCTGCGGCGGGCCGGAGTCTCGGCCAGGGTCCTTGCCGTGCTGCGGCAGCGGCGTGCGATGGCCGACCAGGCGGGGCTCGACGCCCGGGAGCGGCTCGTGAACGTGACCGGTGCGCTGGAAGTGGCGGCCGGGGCCGGCGGGCTCGTGCGCGAAGTTGGCCGGATCGTGGTGGTCGACGACCTCATGACGACCGGCGCGTCCTTGTCCGAGGCGAGCCGTGCCTTACGTGCGTTGTCGCATCCGGTATCGGGTAACGAGGAGGTCGGAGACGCACGGGAACGCCGCGCGACAGGTTCTCGAATGGCGGGGCCGGACGAGGTCCTGGGGGCGGTGATCGCCGCCTCTCCGGATTCCTTCGAAATAAACCGGAAGTGACCGAGAATCTGCGTCATTGCAGGTCGTGACAGGGTTATTTCCACTGAATGGAGGTACGCGTCAGTAGAGGGTGACGACATCCGTCCGGGCGAGATATGTTCGGATGTGAGGAACTTGGCGAGAAAGACAGCCTCCGTGCCTCGCATATCGGATTGCCGTCCCGTGGGTTTGCACAAGGATTCCGCAATCACCCGGAACGGTGGGGTGGAGATCTTGTCCGCGGGGGAGGAGGAGGTGGAAGTCACCGAGTCCGAGGCTCCGGATATGGCCGGAGCCTGGTGCAAGAGGGAGTAGTTCCGCCGACAGAGGCGGAGCGATCCGGGAACGGAGTTCTGCGTGGACATCGTCGTCAAGGGCCGCAAGACCGAGGTACCGGAGCGGTTCCGCAAGCACGTGGCCGAGAAGCTGAAGCTGGACAAGATCCAGAAGCTCGACGGCAAGGTGATCAGCCTCGACGTAGAGGTGTCCAAGGAGCCCAACCCCCGACAGGCCGACCGGTGCGACCGCGTGGAGATCACGCTGCGCACGCGCGGCCCGGTGATCCGGGCCGAAGCCGCGGCGAGCGACCCGTACGCGGCGCTCGACCTCGCCACGGACAAGCTGGACGCGCGGCTGCGCAAGGAGCACGGCAAGCGTTCGACGCGCCGTGGCACCAAGCGGATCTCGGCGGCCGAGGTGGCCGAGGTCGTCCCGGGCGCGGCGACGCTGAACGGGGACGGTTCGGTCGTCCGGGACGAGACCGAGGGCGACGGCGTACCGACCACCAAGATGGGGTCGCTCGAGGTCCAGGGCGAAGGCCCGCTCGTCGTGCGCGAGAAGACGCACGTGGCGGCCCCCATGACGCTCGACCAGGCGCTCTATGAGATGGAGCTGGTCGGGCACGACTTCTATCTGTTCGTCGACTCCGAGACCAAGGAACCGAGCGTCGTCTACCGCCGCCACGCCTACGACTACGGCGTCATCCACCTCAGCACCGATCCCATGGTGACCGCCGCGGAGACGAGCAGCGCCGACGCGGGTGACGCCATCGGCGGCTGAGCCCGCCCGGGCAGACGGCTCGCCCGGGAACGGTCGTCCGAAAACCCGCTCATCGGGTGCCCCTGGAGCGCGCGTGCGCCCCCCGGGGGCACCTTTGTGCGACCCCCCAGTGCGGCGCACCGTCGTCGCGCGGACGCCGGAGCATGAAATCATGGCCGGGCCGGGTCAACCGGCTTGTCGGCGCCTCGGGTTGGCGCGGCACAAGAAGACAGGCCACGGCCTTCAGGGGGAGGAACGATGGCGGACAGCTTCGGACCGATGCGGGGCGAGGACGCCGGCGCGGCCGACGACGGCGCCGGCATGGGACCGGACGAGGGCTCCCCGCGCAAGGAGCCCATCCGGGTCCTTGTGGTCGACGACCATGCGCTGTTCCGGCGCGGCCTCGAGATCGTCCTCGCGGCCGAGGAGGACATCCAGGTCGTCGGCGAGGCCGGGGACGGCGCGGAGGCGGTGGACAAGGCGGCCGACCTGCTGCCGGACATCGTTCTGATGGACGTACGGATGCCCAAGCGGGGCGGGATCGAGGCGTGCACCTCCATCAAGGAGGTGGCGCCGAGCGCGAAGATCATCATGCTGACGATCAGCGACGAGGAAGCCGATCTCTATGACGCGATCAAGGCGGGCGCGACCGGCTATCTGCTGAAGGAGATCTCCACCGACGAGGTGGCCACGGCCATTCGCGCGGTCGCGGACGGGCAGTCGCAGATCAGCCCGTCGATGGCGTCGAAGCTGCTCACCGAGTTCAAATCGATGATCCAGCGCACCGACGAGCGCAGGCTCGTGCCCGCGCCCCGGCTGACCGACCGGGAGCTTGAAGTGCTCAAGCTCGTCGCGACCGGCATGAACAACCGGGACATCGCCAAGGAGCTGTTCATCTCCGAGAACACCGTGAAGAACCATGTGCGCAACATCCTGGAGAAGCTGCAGCTGCACTCCAGGATGGAGGCCGTGGTCTACGCGATGCGCGAGAAGATCCTCGAGATCCGCTAGCCGAGCGCTGCCACCAGAGCGTTCTTCAGCTCGGGGTGGTCCATGCGCTCCACCCGTACGCTGTCGCAGCCGACCCAGCTCGCCGCCTCGCGCAGCGCCTCGGCGACCCCGGTGACCGCCTTCGGGCCGTCCAGGGAGACCTGTCTGGCGACCAGGGTGGTGCCCTCGCGCGCGGGGTCGACACGGCCCACCAGACGGCCTCCGGCGAGGACCGGCATCGCGAAGTAGCCGTGCACCCGCTTCGGCTTGGGGACGTACGCCTCCAGGCGGTGCGTGAAGCCGAAGATCCGCTCCGTGCGGGCCCGCTCCCAGACCAGGGAGTCGAAGGGCGACAGGAGCGTCGTACGGTGGCGGCCGCGCGGCGTCGACGCCAGGGCCGCCGGATCGGCCCAGGCGGGCTTCGGCCAGCCCTGGACCGTCACCGGGACCAGGCCGGTGTCCGCGATCACCGCGTCGAACTGCTCGCTCCTGAGGCGGTGGTAGTCGGCGATGTCCGCGCGCGTGCCGACGCCGAGCGCCTCGCACGCCTGCCGGACCAGACGGCGCACGCACTCCTGGTCGTCCAGCTCGTCATGGAGCAGATCGGCGGGGACGACGCGCTCCGCCAGGTCGTAGACCCGCTTCCAGGAGCGGCGCTCCACGCACACCACCTCGCCGTACATCAGCGCGCGCTCGACGGCGATCTTCGACTCGGACCAGTCCCACCACTCGCCCTTGTTCTTCGCGCCGCCCAGCTCCGTGGCGGTCAGCGGGCCTTCGGTGCGCAGCTGCTTGACGACCTGCTCGTACGCGCCGTCGGGCAGGTCGTGGTGCCAGTGCGGACGGGCGCGGTAGGCGCGGCGGCGGAACGCGAAGTGCGGCCACTCCTCGATCGGCAGGACGCAGGCCGCGTGCGACCAGTACTCGAAGGCGTGCCGGTCGCTCCAGTACGCCGTCTCGACCGTGGACCGGCCGACCGCGCCCAGGCGCGCGTACGGGATCAGCTCGTGGGAGCGGGCGAGGACCGAGATCGTGTCGAGCTGCACCGCGCCCAGGTGACGCAGGACCCCGCGGACCCCGCCCTTGCGGTCCGGGGCGCCGAGGAAGCCCTGGGCGCGCAGCGCGATGCGGCGGGCTTCGTCGGCGGACAGATCGGCGGCCGGACGCGGCAGGGTCGTCATGCCGGAAACGATAGGCCCGGCCACTGACAGTCAGGTGGCCGCGCCGGCCCTCACGCGGGGGCCGGCAGGTACGGCACCGGGCACGGCAGGCCCAGGTCGGAGGGGAGCAGCGCGGCTATCCAGCAGTCGCGGACGACGTCCCTGTTGAGCAGGCCCGAGCGCAGGGTGCCCTCCATGACGAAGCCGGCTTTCTCGGCGACCTTGCGCGAGCCCGCGTTGCCGACCTCGGCCCGCCACTCCAGGCGCGTACAGCCGAGGTCGGTGAAGGCCCAGCGGGCCAGGGCGAGGGTGGCCTCCGTCATGTAGCCGCGGCCGCGGTGCTCCTTGACCGCCCAGAAGCCGATCTCCCAGGTGCCCGCGCGCGGGTGGTGCACCGAGACCGCGCCGAGGACCGGCCCGTCCTCCTCGGCGCGGACGGCGAAGGTGTACTCGGTGTCGGTGCGCCAGCCGTCGGCGACCACGCGCTGGACGAAGTGTTCCGCGTCCACGCGCGCGTAGGGCGAGGGAACCGGCACCCAGCGCTGGATCTCCGGGTCCTGGACCGCCGCGCACACCGCGTCGATGTCGGCGGGCTCGAAGGTACGCAGATGCAGGCGGGCGGTGGTCAGTCTCACGGGGTCCATCGCCCGATTCTGCTCGGGGCCGAGGGCGGACGCCATGACTTTTCGGTTGCTGCGGCGGCACCTTCTGAGGCCCCTGTCCGTTGGACCTCATGGCAGACCTCCCGGCGCGGTGGGGTCCTCGCATACGATGGCCGTTGCTCAGGCTGTCGCTTGAGTAACCGACCGTGCCAGGCCCGACCGGCAAGGAGACCAACCGCGTGTCCGTCCTCCAGAAGATCATGCGTGCAGGCGAAGGCAAGATCCTGCGCAAGCTGCACCGCATCGCGGACCAGGTCAACTCCATCGAAGAGGACTTCGAGAGCCTCTCCGACGCCGAGCTGCGCGCGCTCACGGACGAGTACAAGCAGCGGCTCGCGGACGGCGAGACCCTCGACGACCTGCTGCCCGAGGCGTTCGCGACCGTGCGCGAGGCCGCCCGGCGCGTCCTCGGCCAGCGCCCCTACGACGTCCAGTTGATGGGCGGCGCCGCGCTCCACCTCGGCTATGTGGCCGAGATGAAGACCGGTGAGGGCAAGACCCTGGTCGGCACGCTGCCGACGTACTTGAACGCGCTGTCCGGCAAGGGCGTCCACCTGATCACGGTGAACGACTACCTGGCCGAGCGCGACTCCGAGATGATGGGCCGCGTCCACAAGTTCCTGGGGCTGAGCGTCGGCTGCATCCTGGCGAACATGACGCCGGCGCAGCGCCGCGAGCAGTACAACTGCGACATCACGTACGGCACGAACAATGAGTTCGGCTTCGACTACCTGCGCGACAACATGGCGTGGTCGCAGGACGAGCTGGTCCAGCGCGGCCACAACTTCGCGGTGGTCGACGAGGTCGACTCCATCCTCGTCGACGAGGCCCGTACACCGCTGATCATCTCCGGCCCCGCCGACCAGGCCACCAAGTGGTACGGCGACTTCGCCAAGCTCGTCACCCGCCTCAAGAGGGGCGAGCCGGGCAACCAGCTGAAGGGCATCGAGGAGACCGGCGACTACGAGGTCGACGAGAAGAAGCGCACCGTCGCCATCCACGAGCCCGGCGTCGCCAAGGTCGAGGACTGGCTGGGCATCGACAACCTCTACGAGTCGGTGAACACCCCGCTCGTGGGTTACCTGAACAACGCCATCAAGGCGAAGGAACTGTTCAAGAAGGACAAGGACTACGTCGTCATCGACGGCGAAGTCATGATCGTCGACGAGCACACCGGCCGTATCCTCGCCGGCCGCCGCTACAACGAGGGCATGCACCAGGCGATCGAGGCGAAGGAAGGGGTGGACATCAAGGACGAGAACCAGACGCTCGCCACGATCACCCTGCAGAACTTCTTCCGCCTCTACGACAAGCTCTCCGGCATGACCGGTACGGCGATGACCGAGGCCGCCGAGTTCCACCAGATCTACAAGCTCGGCGTCGTCCCGATCCCGACGAACAAGCCGATGGTCCGCAAGGATCAGGCCGACCTGATCTACCGCACCGAGGTCGCCAAGTTCGACGCGGTCGTCGACGACATCGCGGAGAAGCACGAGAAGGGCCAGCCGATCCTCGTCGGTACGACGTCGGTCGAGAAGTCCGAGTACCTCTCGCAGCAGCTCTCCAAGCGCGGTGTGCAGCACGAGGTGCTCAACGCCAAGCAGCACGACCGGGAGGCGACGATCGTTGCCCAGGCGGGCCGCAAGGGCGCCGTCACCGTCGCGACGAACATGGCCGGCCGTGGTACCGACATCAAGCTCGGCGGCAACCCGGACGACCTCGCCGAGGCCGAGCTGCGCCAGGCGGGCCTCGACCCCGTCGAGCACGTCGAGGAGTGGGCCGCGGCCCTGCCCGCCGCCCTGGAGAAGGCCGAGCAGGCCGTCAAGGCGGAGTTCGAGGAGGTCAAGGAGCTCGGCGGGCTCTACGTCCTGGGCACCGAGCGCCACGAGTCGCGGCGTATCGACAACCAGCTGCGCGGTCGCTCCGGCCGTCAGGGTGACCCCGGCGAGTCCCGCTTCTACCTCTCCCTCGGTGACGACCTGATGCGCCTGTTCAAGGCGCAGATGGTCGAGCGCGTCATGTCGATGGCGAACGTGCCGGACGACGTGCCGATCGAGAACAAGATGGTCACGCGCGCGATCGCCTCCGCGCAGTCGCAGGTCGAGCAGCAGAACTTCGAGACGCGTAAGAACGTGCTCAAGTACGACGAGGTGCTCAACCGTCAGCGCGAGGTCATCTACGGCGAGCGCCGCCGTGTCCTGGAGGGCGAGGACCTGCAGGAGCAGGTCGTCCACTTCATGGACGACACCATCGACGAGTACATCGGCGCCGAGACCGCCGAGGGCTTCGCCGAGGAGTGGGACCTCGACCGGCTGTGGGGTGCCTTCAAGCAGCTCTACCCGATCAAGGTCACGGTGGAGGAGCTGGAGGAGGAGGCCGGTGACCGCGCCGGTCTGACCGCCGAGTTCATCGCCGAGGCCGTCAAGGACGACATCCACGCGCAGTACGAGCAGCGCGAGGAGCAGCTCGGCTCCGAGATCATGCGTGAACTGGAGCGCCGCGTCGTGCTCTCCGTCCTCGACCGCAAGTGGCGCGAGCACCTCTACGAGATGGACTATCTCCAGGAGGGCATCGGCCTGCGCGCCATGGCGCAGAAGGACCCGCTGGTCGAGTACCAGCGCGAGGGCTTCGACATGTTCACCGCCATGATGGAGGGCATCAAGGAGGAGTCCGTCGGCTACCTGTTCAACCTGGAGGTCCAGGTCGAGCAGCAGGTCGAGGAGGTCCCCGTCGAGGACGCCGCGGCCGCCACGTCCCTCGACAAGGAGGACGCGGTCCCGGCGCAGGCCGGTTCGCGTCCCGAGATCCGCGCCAAGGGCCTCGACGCCCCGCAGCGGCCGGACCGCCTGCACTTCCAGGCGCCGAACGCCGAGGGCGGTGTCGACGAGGGTGACTTCGTCACCGAGGACGGGCCGACGCGCTCCGAGGCGGACGGTCTGACGCGGGCCGAGCGCCGCAAGCAGTCGAAGGGCCGCCGTCGCAAGAAGTAGCGTCTGGCGACGACGCGAAGAGGGGCCGGGCACGGTGTGTCCGGCCCCTCCGCCGTTCACCGGCTCTGCCGGGGCGGGCGGCCGCCCAGCTCCACCGCGGTAACGCGCCAGCGCCGGTCCTCCGACAGGTACATGCGGAAGGCGAGCGCGTGCAGCCGGGGGCCAGCGGTGATGCGGGCGAAGACCTCGAAGGTGTCGGCGGCGGCTTCGAAGTAGCCGATCTCGTGGATCGTCGGGCGCCGGCCGCCGGTGCCGAGCGGGCGGCGGGCCACCAGCCACAGGAGGTCGTCGTACGCCCGGTCGGCGGTGTACCGGGCGAACCAGTGCGGGGGCCTGGTCCCGCACAGGACCAGCAGCAGGCGCTGCGTGAACAGCTCGGTCGGGTGCGGCGGGGCCGCCGGCGGGACGCGGCGTACGGCCGGGCGGCGGGAATCCCGGCGGGACGGCGGCCGGGTCGTTCCTCGTGGCCCCTGCCTGGACATCACTTTCTGCACTTCGCCTCCGCGTGCTCAATACCGGTCGGTAACACTGCGTGTGGGACCTTGTACGGGGCCCGGGGAGACGCGTGCAAGAGGCGTGGGGCCGGCCTCGGGGGCGCCGGTGAGTTCACCTATCCGGGTGACCCGGCGGCAGGTGGGCGCGGTCGGGCCTGCGGTGGTCCGGAACACCGGTCCACCGCCCTTGACGTGGGCGGGGGACGGCGGCCGCAGCCCGAAGGGGTACTCCCTTACGTATCCTGAAGCCCTTACGCCTCCCCAAGACGACGAAAGCGGCCGGCCATGCGCGTGTACGTACCTCTGTCCCTGCCCCGACTCGCAGAGGCGTACAGGACGGGCGAGCTGGGGCCCGCGCCGCTCACCGCCTATGCCGTGACGCCCGCGCTGCGCGAGTGGTATCTCTCCGACGACATCGAGGAGCTGGAGTACGCGGCCCTGAGCCGTGCCGCGCTCGCCTCGCTGCGGCTGCTCGCCGGGGAGCCGGACGCGGCGCGGCGGCGGGTCGTCGTCGCCGTGGACGTGGCGGACAAGGCCGCCGTCACCGACCCCGACACCGGGCTCGACCCCGCCTCGCTCGGCGAGGTCACCGTCCGCGAGACCGTGCGGCTCGCCAAGGCCGCCGCCGTCCACGTGGACGCCGACGACGCCGAGGCGGACGTCACCGCCGCCGCGGCCGCGCTCGGCGCCGCCGACCACGGGGACGACGACGCGCAGTTCACCGTCGACGGGGCCGAGGACCACGAGCTGCTGTGGTTCGCCACCCAGGAGATCCCGAACCTCGTGGGCCGCGACGACTGAGCCCGCGACGACTGAACCCGCGACGACTGAGCCCGCGACGACTGAGCCCCGGGGCCCCGCCGTACGCGGCGGGTAGGTTCTAGGGATGGGGAGACACATACCTGCCGCGCACATCGTCTGGGACTGGAACGGCACCCTGTTCCACGACAACGAGGCGATCATCCGCGCCACCAACGCCGCCTTCGCGGAGATCGGGCTGCCCCCGATCACGCTGGAGAAGTACCGCGCCCTGTACACCGTGCCGGTGCCCAAGTTCTACGAGCGGCTGATGGGGCGGCTGCCCACCCACGACGAGTGGGTCCTCATGGACGGCGCGTTCCAGCGGCACTACGCGCTGCACTCCGTGGCGTGCGGGCTCGCGGAAGGGGTGGAGCCGCTGCTCGCCGGATGGCAGGACGCGGGCCGCAGTCAGTCCATCCTCAGCTTGTACGGGCACGAGCAACTGGTGCCGCTGGTGAGCCAGTTGGGCATCGCCGAGCGGTTCGTGCGGGTCGACGGGCGGACCGGCCCGTCCGGCGGCAGCAAGGCCGAGCACATGGTGCGCCACCTGCGCGCACTGCGAGGCGTGGCGCCGGAGCGGACCGTGGTGATCGGGGACGCGGCCGACGACGCGGTCGCCGCGCTCGCCGCGGGCGCGCACGCGGTGCTCTGGACCGGCGGCTCGCACAGCCGGGCCGGTCTCGAAGGGGTGGGGGCGCCCGTCGTGGACACGCTGGCCGAGGCGGTGCGCGAGGCGGAACGGATCGCCGCCGCGGCCTGACCAGTGCCGTTGCCGCGCCCCCTCGGAGGGGGCGCGGGGCTCTAGGTATACGGACGTCCCGGGTCCGCCCCGCCGTGCGTATACCTGCCCCGCCCTGCGTAGCCCTGTCCCGCCCGCATACCGATGCAGGGAGCACGGATACCGGGCGATGCTGGGGTCGGCTGCCCTGTCGGCGGGGCAGCCGGCCCGCCGTGACCCCGCGGGCGTCAGCCCAGCGGCGCCTTCGCCCGCAGCACCGTGAGGAACTCCCGCATCCACGCGGCGTGGTCCGGCCAGGCGCGGGAGGAGACGAGCGTGCCGTCGACGACCGCCTCCGCGTCCTGGAACGTGGCGCCCGCCGCCTGCATGTCGGGTTCGAGCGCCGGGTACGCCGTCACGCGGCGGCCCCGCAGGCCGTCGACCGCGGCGGTCAGGAGCGGGCCGTGGCAGATCTGGGCGATGGGCTTGTCGGAGTCGAAGAAGGCTTTGACTATCTTGCGCAGTTCGCCGTCGCCGCGCAGGTACTCCGGGGCCCGGCCGCCCGGGATCACGAGGGCCGCGTACTCGCCCGGCTCGACGTCCGCGAAGGACAGGTCGGCCTCCCAGGTGTAACCGGGCTTCTCCGTGTACGTGTCGAACCCGGGCTCGAAGTCGTGCACCACGAACCGCAGCCGTTTGCGGGCGGGGGCCGCGATGCGGACGTCGTAGCCCTCTTCGCGCAGCCGCTGGTACGGGTAGAGGACCTCGAGGGACTCCGCCGCGTCGCCGGTCACGATCAGGACCTTCGGTGCCATTGGTGATGACGTTGGTGGTGCCATTGGTCACACCCTCCCCCCGGCGGTCGGGTATCCGCCGTTGTGCCCAACGTGCCCGCCGCCCCGTGGTCCTGGCAAGAGGGCGGGCCCTGGCACGGGTCGGGGCGCGCATCTGTGCAGAGTGTCAAAGTTCGACCGTAGGTTTTGTACACATACAGCTCATGACGGGTCCCCCGCGGAGAGCGATAGCCTGGTGCCGTGATCAGCGCGATATCTCGCGGGGGCATCGTCGCCCCCTGCCCGCGCCGGGAAGACACGGGTCGCCACCGCGACCGTGCCCGGCGCGCAGCCACTGATCGTTTCGGGCGGATGGCCAGTTCGTTGAAAATGGCGCATTACCGTCCGCTCTTCTTCCAAACCGGCATAACGTCGAGGCTGACCGGACACCCCGCGTCACGGCGTTGCGTCGATCGCTTCATCACCGGAACGTCTACGTCACGCAATGGCGCGCGACAGGAGCCAGAGGACAATGCAGACCAAGCTGGACGAAGCCAAGGCCGAGCTGCTCGCACGGGCCGCCCGGGTAGCTGAGAACAGCCCGGTAGGGGGGCACCTACCGACTGGGGCGGCGGGCGAGGGCGCGGACGGTCCCCTGGACCACGAGACCGTGCTCGCGTTCCTCCAGCGCTACTACCTGCACACGGCGCCCGAGGACCTGGCCGACCGCGACCCGGTCGACGTCTTCGGTGCCGCGTACGCGCACTACCGGCTCGCGGAGACGCGACCGCAGGGCACGGCCAACGTCAAGGTGCACACCCCGACCGTCGAGGAGAACGGCTGGACGTGCAGCCACTCCGTCGTCGAGGTCGTCACCGACGACATGCCGTTCCTCGTGGACTCGGTGACCAACGAGCTGTCCCGGCAGGGCCGCGGCATCCACGTCGTCATCCACCCGCAGGTCGTCGTCCGCCGCGACGTCACCGGCAAACTCCTCGAAGTGCTGCCCGTCGGCTCCACCGCCGAGGGCCACGACGTGCTCACCGAGTCGTGGATCCACGTCGAGACGGACCGCGAGAGCGACCGCGAGGACCTCAAGCAGATCACCGCCGACCTGCTGCGCGTCCTGTCCGACGTCCGCGAGTGCGTCGAGGACTGGGAGAAGATGCGCGACGCCGCGCTGCGCATCGCCGAGGAGCTGCCCGCCGAGCCCACCGCGGGCGACCTGGCCGAGCAGGAGATCGAGGAGGCCCGCGAGCTGCTGCGCTGGCTGGCCGCCGACCACTTCACCTTCCTCGGGTTCCGCGAGTACACCCTCACCGACGAGGACTCCCTGGCCGCCGTGCCCGGTACCGGCCTCGGCATCCTGCGCGCCGACCCGCACCACGAGAGCGAGGACCACCACCCGGTCTCGCCGTCCTTCAACCGGCTGCCGGCCGACGCCCGCGCCAAGGCCCGCGAACACCGCATCCTGGTCCTCACCAAGGCCAACAGCCGCGCCACCGTGCACCGGCCGTCCTACCTCGACTACGTCGGCGTGAAGAAGTTCGACGCCGACGGCAATGTCGTCGGCGAGCGCCGTTTCCTCGGTCTCTTCTCCTCCGCCGCGTACACCGAGTCGGTGCGCCGCGTGCCCGTGATCCGCCGCAAGGTCGCCGAGGTCCTCAGGGGCGCGGGCTTCTCGCCCAACAGCCACGACGGCCGCGACCTGCTCCAGATCCTGGAGACGTACCCGCGCGACGAGCTGTTCCAGACCCCGGCCGACGAGCTGCGCTCCATCGTCACCTCGGTCCTCTACCTCCAGGAGCGCCGCCGGCTGCGGCTCTACCTGCGCCAGGACGAGTACGGGCGCTACTACTCGGCGCTCGTCTACCTGCCGCGCGACCGCTACACCACCGGCGTCCGCCTGCGGATCATCGACATCCTCAAGGAGGAGCTGGCCGGTACCAGCGTCGACTTCACCGCCTGGAACACCGAGTCGATCCTCTCCCGGCTGCACTTCGTCGTCCGTGTCGCGCCGGGCACCGAGCTGCCCCAGCTCTCCGACTCGGACAAGGACCGTATCGAGGCGCGGCTCGTCGACGCCGCCCGCTCCTGGGCGGACGGTTTCGCCGAGGCGCTGAACGCCGAGTGCGGGGAGGAGCGCGCCGCCGAGCTGCTGCGCCGCTACGCGGGCTCGTTCCCCGAGGGCTACAAGGCCGACCACTCGCCGCGCGCGGCCGTCGCCGACCTCGTCCACCTGGAGCAGCTGAAGGAGGGCGGCAAGGACTTCGCGCTCTCGCTGTACGAGCCGGTCGGCGCAGCGCCCTGCGAGCGCCGCTTCAAGATCTTCCGGACCGGGGCGCCGGTCTCGCTCTCCGAGGTCCTGCCGGTGCTCCAGCGCCTGGGCGTCGAGGTCACCGACGAGCGCCCGTACGAGCTGCGGTGCAGTGACAGGACGACCGCGTGGATCTACGACTTCGGGCTTCGGATGCCGAAGCCGGCCAACGGCGGCGCCGACGATCTCGGCGCCGACGGCCGCGAGCGGTTCCAGGAGGCGTTCGCCGCGACCTGGACCGGGCTCGCCGAGAACGACGGGTTCAACAGCCTTGTGCTGCGCGCCGGGCTGAACTGGCGGCAGGCGATGGTCCTTCGCGCGTACGCCAAGTACCTGCGCCAGGCGGGTTCCACGTTCAGCCAGGACTACATGGAGGACACCCTCCGTACCAACGTCCACACGACACGGCTGCTCGTCTCCCTCTTCGAGGCGCGGATGTCGCCGGAGCGCCAGCGCGCCGGGACCGAGCTGACCGACGGCCTGCTCGAAGAGCTCGACGGCGCCCTCGACCAGGTCGCCTCGCTCGACGAGGACCGCATCCTGCGCTCCTTCCTCACCGTCATCAAGGCGACGCTGCGCACCAACTTCTTCCAGGAGGCGGGCGGCGGCCAGCCGCACGCGTACGTCTCCATGAAGTTCGACCCGCAGGCCATCCCGGACCTGCCCGCGCCGCGGCCCGCGTACGAGATCTGGGTGTACTCGCCGCGCGTCGAGGGCGTGCACCTGCGCTTCGGGAAGGTCGCGCGCGGCGGCCTGCGCTGGTCCGACCGGCGTGAGGACTTCCGCACCGAGATCCTCGGCCTGGTCAAGGCGCAGATGGTGAAGAACACCGTCATCGTGCCGGTCGGCGCGAAGGGCGGCTTCGTCGCCAAGCAGCTGCCCGACCCGAGCGTGGACCGGGACGCGTGGATGGCCGAGGGCGTCCGCAGCTACAAGACGTTCATCTCGGCGCTGCTCGACATCACCGACAACCTGGTCGGCGGCGAGGTCGTGCCGCCCAACGACGTGGTGCGCCACGACGAGGACGACACGTACCTCGTGGTCGCGGCCGACAAGGGCACGGCGACCTTCTCCGACATCGCCAACGAGGTCGCGGGCAGCTACAACTTCTGGCTCGGCGACGCGTTCGCCTCCGGCGGCTCCGCCGGATACGACCACAAGGCCATGGGCATCACCGCGCGCGGCGCCTGGGAGTCCGTCGAGCGGCACTTCCGTGAGCTGGGCGTCGACACCCAGTCGCAGGACTTCACCGTCGTCGGCGTCGGCGACATGTCCGGCGACGTGTTCGGCAACGGCATGCTGCTCAGCGAGCACATCCGCCTGATCGCCGCCTTCGACCACCGGCACATCTTCATCGACCCGAAGCCGGTCGCGGAGACCTCGTACGCCGAGCGGCGCCGCATGTTCGAGCTGCCGCGCTCGTCGTGGGCCGACTACGACAAGGAGCTGATCTCGCAGGGCGGCGGCGTCTTCCCGCGCTCCGCCAAGGCGATCCAGCTCAACAACCACATCCGCGAGGCGCTCGGCATCGAGTCCCGCCAGGCGAAGATGACGCCGGCCGAGCTGATGAAGGCGATCCTCAAGGCCCCGGTGGACCTGCTGTGGAACGGCGGCATCGGTACGTACGTGAAGTCCTCGGCGGAGTCCAACGCGGACGTCGGCGACAAGGCGAACGACGCCATCCGCGTCGACGGCCAGGACGTGCGCGCCCAGGTCATCGGCGAGGGCGGCAACCTCGGCGCGACCCAGCTGGGCCGCATCGAGTTCGCCCGTACCGGCGGCAAGGTCAACACCGACGCCATCGACAACAGCGCGGGCGTCAACACCTCCGACGTCGAGGTCAACATCAAGGTCCTGCTCAATGGCCTGGTGTCGGACGGCGACCTGACGGTGAAGCAGCGCAACAAGCTGCTCGCCGCCATGACCGACGAGGTCGGGCACCTCGTCCTGCGCAACAACTACGCGCAGAACGTGGCGCTCTCCAACGCCGTCGCCCAGTCGCCGTCCCTGCTCCACGCCCACCAGCGGTTCATGCGCCGCCTCGGCAAGCAGGGCCACCTCGACCGGTCCCTGGAGTTCCTGCCCAACGACCGGCAGATCAAGGAGCTCCTCAACTCCGGGCGCGGGCTCAGCCAGCCCGAGCTGGCCGTCCTCCTCGCCTACACGAAGATCACGGCCGCCGAGGAGCTCATCCACACGACGCTGCCCGACGACGACTACCTGCGCCGTCTGCTGCACGCCTACTTCCCCAAGCCGCTGCGGGACAAGTACGCCGACGCGATCGACGCGCACGCGCTGCGCCGCGAGATCATCACGACGGTGCTGGTCAACGACACGGTGAACACGGGCGGCTCGACGTTCCTGCACCGCCTCCGAGAGGAGACCGGGGCGTCCCTGGAGGAGATCGTGCGGGCGCAGCTCGCCGCGCGGGAGATCTTCGGGCTCGGCGAGGTGTGGGACGCGGTGGAGGCGCTCGACAATGTCGTCGCCGCCGACGTCCAGACCCGGATCCGGCTGCACTCGCGCCGTCTCGTCGAGCGGGGCACGCGCTGGCTGCTCAACAACCGGCCGCAGCCGCTCCAGCTCGCCGAGACGATCTCCTTCTTCAAGGACCGTGTCGCCGAGGTGTGGGCCGCCATGCCGAAGATGCTCAGGGGCGCGGACGCCGAGTGGTACCAGTCGATCTGCGACGAGCTGACCGGCAGCGGCGTGCCGGAGGCGCTGGCCGCCCAGGTCGCCGGGTTCTCGTCCGCGTTCCCGACGCTCGACATCGTGCAGATCGCCGACCGGACCGGCAAGGAGGCGACGGCCGTCGCCGAGGTCTACTACGATCTCGCCGACCGGCTCTCCATCACCCAGCTCATGGACCGCATCATCGAACTCCCGCGGGCCGACCGCTGGCAGTCGATGGCCCGCGCCTCCATCCGCGAGGACCTCTACGCGGCGCACGCCGCCCTGACCGCCGACGTCCTGGCCGTCGGGAACGGGGCGTCGACGCCGGAGGAGCGGTTCAAGGCGTGGGAGGAGAAGAACGCGCCGATCCTGGGCCGCGCGCGCTCGACCCTGGAGGAGATCCAGGGTTCGGACGCCTTCGACCTGGCGAACCTGTCGGTGGCCATGCGGACGATGCGTACGCTGCTGCGGGTGCACTCGTAGGGGTCACGTGACGGTGGGCGCCCCGGGCCGGACGAGTTCCGGCCCGGGGCGCCCTCTTCGCGTTACGCCACAAAATAGGGCAATCCATCTAAGGTGAAGATGATTGTCCGACAGGTAAGCAGATGCGCTGATGCGGAAATGTGCAGATGTGCACACGGCTGATGTGCTGATGTGCAGATGTGCAGTCACAGGGAGAGCCGATGCCGTTGATCCCGTCCAAGCCGTCCGGGTCCGACACGCAGCCGGAGAGCCGGGCCGCCGCGCTGCCCGCCGACTGGGCCGCGACACCGCTGACCGTCGTCATGCCGACCTACAACGAGGCCGGGAACCTGCCCCGGATGGCCGACGCGCTGATGGAGCTTCCGCTGCCCGGCCTGCGGCTGCTCGTCGTCGACGACTCCAGCCCCGACGGCACGGGCGAGATCGCCGACGAGTACGCCCGCCGGTTCGGCCCCGAGCGCGTCGGCGTCCTGCACCGGGCGGGCAAGGAGGGCCTCGGGCGCGCGTACGCCGCGGGCATGGGGCAGGCCGTCGCGGACGGCGCGCGGTACGTGCTCCAGATGGACGCCGACGGCAGCCACCCCGTCGCCAAGGTCCCCCAGCTCCTCGGCGTCGCCCTCGCCACGGGCGCCGCAGTCACCCTCGGCAGCCGCTACGTCCAGGGCGGCACCCTCTCCGACGCCTGGGGCGCCCACCGCCGCCTGCTCTCGCGCTGGGCCAACGCCTACGCGGGCACCATCCTCGGCACCCGCGTCCGCGACATCACCGGCGGCTTCAACCTGTGGCGCGAGGACGCGCTGCGCGCCATCGACCTGGCCTCCGTGGACAGCGCGGGCTACAGCTTCCAGGTCGAGATGAAGTACCGGGCGGTGCGCCGTGGCTTCGGGATCATGGAGGTGCCGATCCACTTCGAGGACCGTACGGTCGGCGAGTCCAAGATGAACCTGATGGTCCAGCTGGAGTCCGTCGCCATGCCGTGGAAGCTCCGCGCGAGTGCGCGTCGCCGGTAGCCGGACGGCGCGGGGCGCGGCGCTGCTGCTCCTCGTGCTCCTGGTGGCGGTCGTCGTCCGGCTGCCGTGGGCCGGTGACCTGGGCGTCCACGCCGCCACCGTCGAACGCCTGCGGCACGACCTGCTCGACCCCGGCGACCCGCTGGTCGCGGCCGACGCGCCGAGCCCGTACTACACGCCCTGGACGCTGCTGCTCGGCTGCGCCGCGAAGGTGACCGGGCTCGGGGTCTTCGTGGTGCTGCGCGGCGCGGCGCTCGTATCGCTCGCGGTGCTGGTGACGGGGGTGTGGGCCTTCGTCGGTACGTTCCTGGAGGCGGGCGCGGCCGGGCGGTGGCGGCGGTCCGCCGCGGTCGCCCTCGTCCTGCTCTCCCTGGTGCTGCTGTGGGGCACGACCCTGCTCGACTGGAGCGGCTTCCTCGGCCTGAACTCCCTCGCGCTGACCGTCTCCTACCCCAGTACGTTCGCGCTGGGCGCCGCCTTCTGGCTGTGGGCTCTGCTGCGCCGGGCGACGGCCTGGCCGCACTTCCTGTGGGCCGGTGTCCTGTGGGCGGTGATCCTGCTGAGCCACCAGTTCACCGGGGTCGTCGCCTCGCTCGGGGCGCTGGCGATGGTGCTCGGGGCGCGCCCGTGGCCCGGCCGGGCGGCATGGGTACGCCTCGCCGCCGGACTCGCACTGGGCCTGGCGCTGCTCGCGCTCTGGCCGTACTACTCCTTCTTCGGCCTGTTCGGCATCGGCGGCCTGGAGGAGATCCACCGCTCCCTGTACCGGAGCCTGCCGGGCCGCTTCTGGCTGGTGGCGCCGGTCGGCGGCGCGGCGCTCGCGCTCCGCTGGCGGCGCGACCGGCGTGATCCGCTCGTGCTGTGCTGCGTGTTCGGGGCCGTGGTGTTCGCGGCGGGCGGCCTGAGCGGGCACTGGTCGTGGGGCCGGGTGCTGCCCGCGGTGCTCATCCCCGCGCAGGTCGCGGCGGGCCTGGAGGTCTTCTGCGCGCCGCGCCGCGCGGTACGGGTGACGCTCGGCTGGGTCGTCGCCGGGGCGCTGCTCGTCGGGGCGTGGGCGCAGTGCGGGGTGCTCGGTCACGTCCTGCCGCGCTCGGCCCTGCCTGCCGTCGTCGCCGACAGGTACCGGGAGCCGTGGCCCGGGTACCACTGGATCACGCCGTGGGTGAAGTACGGGGACGTGGTTCTGGCCAAGAAGTGGCCGGCCCGCCAGATCCCGGCGTACGGGCCGTACACGGTGGCCCCCGGCTACCCGGACTTCTTCCTGGACGACGAGGAGGAGCGGGCGGCGGCGGTGCGTACGTATTTCGCGCCGGACACGTCGGACCGGCGGCGGGCGGACGTGCTGCGGCGGTACGGCGTGGGGTGGGTGGTGGCGTACCCCGGGGAGGCCCCGGAGGGCGGACCGGCGCTGGAGAAGGTGGCGGTGGGCCCGCGCGGCCAGCTCCTGTACCGAGTCTCCCGGCGCTGAGCGCTCCGCGGGAAGCGCCGCGACAGGGGTGCGGCCGACTGCGGCGCCGTCAAGGCTGGTCGCGTGGTTCCCCGCGCCACTTCGGGGCGCTGCCGAACGGCAACGTGCTTCGTCCGACCCGCGCAGGACCCGGACTACACCCGGACCAGCCGCACCGCCTGCCGCACCTTCCGGGCCAGCGGCGTGCCCGACACCCGGCGTGCCACCGGGCGCACGACCTTCGCCGTCAGCCCCGTCGTCTCCCACCTGACCTGCATCCGGCCCGCCCCGCGCCCCTCGGGCTCGACGGTCACCCGGTGGTGGGGCACCTCTCCCGTGAAGGCGGGGAAGCCCAGCGGGGCGAGGAGCAGGCCCGTGTTGCGTGTGCCTCCAGGGGCCTGGAGTTGCAGCACCGGGTGGCGGATGCCGTCGAAGCCCTGGTGGGGGAGGGACGCCGCGGCCAGGTCGAGGAGGACCCTGCCCTCGAAGACGCCGGGCCGCACCGGGTCGAGCCGGAAGCGGACGGTCAGGCGTCTGCGGGCGGGGGAGACGACGAGCGACGCGATCTGCGGGCCGACGGGCAGGCGGAGGCCGGGGTCGTAGGTGCGCACCCGCAGCAGTACCGACGCCGGTCCTGGGCCCCTCTCCAGGCGCACGATCTCGTGGCGGAACAAGGCGCGGGGGAAGGGACGGGCGTCCAGCGCCAGGTCGGCCAGCGACAGTTCGCGGCGGGCGGTCTCCGTCGCCGGGATCTCCGCGCCCCAGTAGAGGGTTCCGGTGGCCGGGTCCGCGACCGCCGTGCGCGGGGCGACCCCCTGGCCGAGCCCGCGGGCCGCGAGCCGCGCGTCGGCGAGGCGGTGGTCGCGCACCAGTTGCAGGACGACGCGTTCGGCGCGCGGGAGCCGGGCGTACGCGCCGGGCGCGAGCCGGGCCAGATAAGGGTTCACGATCTCCGCGAAGCCCCGCAGCCACTCCTCGTCGCGGTACGGCAGATCGTTCGCGTACATGCGGAAGTCGTGCTTGAGGAACTTGTAGTCCTTGGCCTCGCGGAGCGCCGGGCTGTGATCGCCCTCGTCGAGGAAGGCGTCGATGAGCTCCTGGACGTGGACGCGGTCGCGGACGTTGCTCAGCTTGTGCCGCTGGTTGGAGATGGAGGCGGCGGACTCCTCCGCGTACGGCGCGATGTACCAGCGGTACACCGGCTCGGGGACGACCGTGAACGACTTCGCCAGGCAGTACGCCCGGGCGGAGAAGAGCTGGTCCTCGTAGTGGATGCCCTCGGGGAAGCGCAGGCCGTGCCGGTCGAGGAAGGCGCGGGCGTACATCTTGCTGGTCGACAGGTGCTCGAAGAAGAAGCCGGGCTCGGCCTCGATGCCGTCGACGGTGCGGCGCTCGGCGACGAGATGCGGCATCCAGACCGAGGCGCGGCCGGTGTCGACGCGGATCCGCTCGACCGCGCCCATCGCGAAGTCGATGGACGGGTCCTCGCGGTGCGCTGCGAGGAGCAGCTCCACCGCGCGGGGCGGCAGCTCGTCGTCGCTGTCCAGGAACATCGCGTACGGGGCGCGGGCGATGTCCAGGGCCCGGTTGCGCGGCGCGCTGCACCCACCCGAGTTCTCGGGCAGGCGCAGGTATGTGATGCGGGGGTCGGACGCCGCCAGCTCCCGCGCCACCCGCGGGGTGTGGTCCGTGGAGTGGTCGTCGCTGATGACGATCTCGATGTTCGCGTGCGTCTGCGCCTGGAGCGAGGCGACCGCGCGCGGGAGGCGCTCCGCGTCGTTGAAGACGATCACCGTGACCGTCACATCGGGAGGGGCAGCCATCAGGAACTCGCCTCCTCGGGCGTCGGCGCGGGCGTGCGCTCCTCGACGGGCACCACCGGCGGCAGCGCCTCCTCCGGTTCGCCGAGGAAGACGCGGCGCACGACCCGCTCGGCGGCGCGCCCGTCGTCGTACTCGCAGAACCGGCGCCGGAAGTGCGCGCGGGCCTTCGCGGACACCTCGTCACGCCACGCTTCGGTGGCGAGGATCTCCGTCAACTCGGCCTGTGTACGCGCGACATGGCCCGGCGGCTCCGCCATCAGGTCGAAGTAGACGCCGCGCGTGCTCGCGTACGTCTCCCAGTCGTCGGCGTAGGCGATGACCGGCCGGTCCAGATTGGCGTAGTCGAACATGATCGACGAGTAGTCGGTGATCAGCGCGTCCGACGCGAGCGCCACCTCCTCGACCGGGTCGTACGCCGATACGTCGATGACGCGGCCGCTGCGGCGGAGCGTGGCGAGCGGGGACGCGGCGCCGCCGTAGAAATAGTGGCCCCGTACGAGGAGGACCGTGCCGTCGCCAAGGCGTTCGGTGAGCGCGGCGAGGTCGAGGCGCGGGGTCCAGCGCGCCTCGTAGTCGCGGTGCGTCGGCGCGTAGAGGACGGCGCGGCGGCCGGGCGCGATGCCGAGCCGGTCGCGGATGGAGCGGATGTCGGCGGCGCGGGCGCCGTAGTAGGCGTCGTTGCGCGGGTAGCCGTGGTCGAGGGAGGTGTAGCGCGAGGGGTACGCGTGTTCCCACATGCGGGTGGAGTGGCTGTTGGAGCTGATGCTGAAGTCCCACTTGTCGACCCGGGCGAGCAGCGCGTCGAAGTCGAGCCCCTTGGAGGCGGTCGGGTAGTCGAGCTGGTCGAGCCCCATCTTCTTCAGCGGAGTGCCGTGATGGGTCTGGAGGTGGATCGCGCCGGGCCGTTTGACCACCGCGTTGGGGAAGTTGACGTTGTTGACGAGGTACTTGGCGCGGGCCATGACCTCCCAGTAGCGGCGGGTGCCGGGCACGACGTGCTCCGTGCCGGGCGGCAGCAGCGGCTCCGTCCGCTTCGAGACGACCCACACCTGGCGGACGTGCGGCGCGAGCTCGGTGAGCTTCGCCGCGACGGCGCCCGGGTTACAGGCGACGCCACGGTCCCAGTACGCGGAGAAGACGGCCAGGCCGGGGTCGACCGGCTCGCGCAGGGCGCGTTGGTAGTGCAGGTCGCGCACCTTCGCGCCGAGCCGCGTCTTGCGGGCGCGCACCGCCGCCTTCACGTCGCGCCGCTTGTGGTTGGCGCTCTGGAACGCCCGGTACTTCGTGTACGCGTCCTCTTCGAGCAGGCGGCGTCGGATGCCCTCGAGACCGGCGGGGCGGCGGTACCCTTCGGGCCGCCAGCGCACGGCAGCGGCCGACGCCCGGTGGAAGAACTCCCTGGCCACCGCGGACGGCATCGGCGCGCGCGCCACCACCCGCATCGACTCCGTGGCCATCAGGTCGTACAGGACGGCGCGTGGCCGGGCCGGGGTCCCGAGCCGCGCCATGAGCCGCTGCAGCTCCTCGTAGGCCTCGACGAACCCGTACCGCTCGTCGGCCGTCACCGGGGGCAGACTCTCGGGCCGCAGCTCACGTACGTCGACGATCACATGCTCCAGGCAGGCGATCCGCTCGGCGAGGACCAGGCAGGCGCGGGCGGCGAACATCTCGGCGGACGCCTCTTCGGCCCTGGTCAGGCCGGCGTGGTGCTCGTGCCAGAACGCGGCGCGCACGACCCGGTTGCCGAGCAGGGGGGCCACCCGGAGCAGGTCGGGGGCGTGGGCCGGGGGCAGGTCGCGGCGGCCGACGCGGGCCAGGCGCCAGGCGTCGCCGCCGGCGCCGAGGGTGCCCCGCCAGGTCGAGCGGATGTGGTCGGCGACGAGCACATCGACACAGTTGCGGCCTGCCGCTAGCTCGGGCGCGTGCTCGGGCACTTCCGCCAGCCGGTCGAGTACGGCCCGCAGCGCCCCCGTCGGCACCCGGTCCTTGGCATGCACGAACCAGAGCCAGTCGCCGTTCGCCCGCTCGGCGCCCGCCGCGCGCGCGGCCGAGTCGGAGGCGCCCTGCGGCAGCGGTACGACGGCGCCGCCGTACCGTTCGGCGACGCCCCGCGCGGCCTCGCCGACGGTGGCGGTGACCAGTTCGGCGCCGGGCGGGAGCTGCCCCGTGATGCCGTCCAGGCAGCCGCCGAGCAGGCCCTGTGTGTCGCGGCCGTACACGATGACGCTCAGCTGTGTGCTCATGCCTCGCCCCCGTTCCTCTGCGGTATCCGGTCCACGACGCGGCGCGGGGTCGCCCGGGCCCCGGCCACGGCGATCCGGACGTGCCGGACGACGCCGTCCACCCACCGGCCGCCGCGCTTGAACCTGCCCGGGTCGACGACGGCGGTGAACCCGGCCAGTTCGTCCATGCGCCGGTGCACAGTCGGACAGATCTTCAGCTTGTGCGGCACGGGCAGCCCGCGCGGGTCGGTGCGGTCGGTGAGCAGTGGCCGGAACCGGGAGATGTGCGTGCGAGGGCGCGTCGCGGCGAAGGGCGCTCGGTGCACGGGGGACTGGACGTGCCCGGCGGAGCGGAAGCGGGTCACGTTGCCCGCGCAGAGGTCGGAGCCGGTCTCGTCGAGCGTCTCGGCCATCAGCTCGTAGGCGCCCGGCGGGAGGGTGTCGTCGCTGTCGACGAAGGCGGGGTACTCGGTGTCCGGGCCGAGGGCGCGCACCCCGGCGTCGCAGGCGGCGCCGAGGCCTTGGCCGGCCCGGGATATGAGCCGGGAGCGGGAATCACGCGCGGCCCATGCCTCGGCGATCTCCGCGCTCGCGTCGGTCGAGCCGTCGTCGACCATCACCGCCTCGGAGTCGGTGAAGGTCCGGTCGGCGAGGGAGCGGGGACATTCTTCGAGGTACAGCTCGACGTTGCAGACGGGGACGATCACACTCAGCCGGGCACGACGCATACCCGCACACTAAGCGGACAAAATTCACCTAGCGAACTTTTCGTACTCCTTGAGAACCTCGTCCGTCGGCCCGTCCATCCGCAGCTCGCCGCGCTCCAGCCACAGCACCCGGTCGCAGGTGTCGCGGATCGACTTGTTGCTGTGGCTGACCAGGAAGACGGTGCCCGCGTGCTTGCGCAGCTCGCGGATGCGTTCCTCGGAGCGCTTCTGGAAGGAGCGGTCGCCGGTGGCGAGCGCCTCGTCGATCAGGAGCACGTCGTGGTCCTTGGCGGCGGCGATGGAGAACCGGAGCCGGGCCGCCATGCCGGAGGAGTACGTGCGCATGGGCAGGGTGATGAAGTCACCCTTCTCGTTGATCCCGGAGAAGCCGACGATGTCGTCGTAGCGGTCGCGGACCTGCTCGCGGCTCATGCCCATGGCGAGCCCGCCGAGCCGTACGTTGCGCTCGCCGGTGAGGTCGTTCATCAGGGCCGCGTTGACGCCGAGGAGGGAGGGCTGGCCGTCGGTGAAGATCCGGCCGCGCTCGGCGGGAAGCAGTCCGGCCACGGCCTTGAGCAGGGTGGACTTGCCGGACCCGTTGGTGCCGATGAGGCCGATGGCCTCGCCGCGGCAGGCGGTGAAGGAGACGTCGCGGACCGCGTGCACGGTCCGTACGCCGGACCGCTTCTCGGCTTTCTTCCGGCCGCCGACGATGCGGTTGAGGGCGGCGGTGGCGGTGCCGCGGCCCGCGCCCGTGCCGTTGACGCGGTAGACGATGTCGACGTGGTCGACGATGACGGTGGGGACAGGTTCCTGTGTGCGGTCAGCCACGGCCGTACGTCTCCTCTGCCTTCCAGAAAAAGATGAATCCGCCGACGCCGACGAGCAGCGCCCAGCCCAGGGCCCACGCCCACACGTGCTGCGGCAGCTGGTCGCCGGTGAAGCTGTCGATCAGCGCGAACCGCATGAGGTCGATGTAGACGGCGGCCGGATTGGCCTTGAGCAGCACGGTCACGATGTGCGGCAGGTCCGTCTTGCTCAGCAGGTGCTCCAGGCTCCACATGACGCCGGACAGGTACATCCACGTACGCAGCAGGAACGGCATGAGCTGGGCGATGTCCGGGGTGTTCGCGCCGATCCTGGCCATGATCATGGCGAGCCCGGTGTTGAACGTGAACTGCAGGACCAGCGCCGGGACGACGAGCAGCCACGACGCGGTCGGCGGGACGCCGAAACAGAGCAGGATCACGACGAGCGCGCACATCGAGAACAGCAGCTGCTGGAGCTGTTGCAGGCAGTACGAGATCGGCAGCGACGCGCGCGGGAAGTGCAGCGCCCGTACGAGGCCGAGGCTGCCGGAGATCGCGCGGGTGCCCGCCATCACCGACGACTGCGTGAACGTCCATACGAACACGCCCGTGACCAGGAACGGGACGAAGTCCGGCACGCCGTGGCTGGTGCCCATGAGCACGCCGAAGATGAAGTAGTAGACCGCCGCGTTCAGCAGTGGCGTCGCCACCTGCCAGACCTGGCCGAGCTTGGCCTGGCTGTACTGCGCGGTCAGCTTCGCGGTCGAGAACGCGGTGATGAAGTGGCGCCGCTGCCAGAGCAGGCGCACGTATGCGGGCAGTGACGGGCGGGCGCCGCTGACGGTGAGCCCGTAGCGGGCGGCGAGCGCGGCGGCGTCGGGCTCCGCCGTGGTGCCCGGTTCCGCTGTGGCGCCCGGCTCCGCCGTGGTGCCGGGGGAGGGGGTCGCCGGGGTGGGGGGTGTCTCCAGGACCTGACTCACATGCGCTGCTTTCGGTCGGGGCTTGGCCTGCTGGGCTTGCTGTGCCTGTCGGCCCGTCGGCCTGCCGGGCTTGCCGGGCTCGTGGACACCAGCTGTTCGCCTGCCGTTTACGTCGGGACGGGCCCGTATCGTCGCAACGGGAGCGTAGGCCGTCCGGACGTCGGAACGCAACCGTTTCGTCGTCACGGAACTATGCTGGCCGTATGACGACCAACGCCGACGCCCCCGGGCCGCCGCCACGGCGCCGGGCCCCGGCCGGGGCCGCCGTCCTCCGTGAGGACGTCACCGACGCCATCCGGGCCGCCGTCTTCGAGGAACTCGCCGCCGTCGGCTACGCCCGCATGTCCATCGAGGGCATCGCGCGCCGCGCGGGCGTCGGAAAGACGGCGGTCTACCGCCGCTGGCGCTCGAAGCTCCACCTCGTCCTCGACCTGGTCTCCGCGATAGCGGTCCAGGGCCTGCCCGCGCCGGACACGGGCTCGCTCGACGAGGACCTGCTGCTCCTCTACAAGGTCACGTCCCGCGCCCTCAAGCACCCGGTCGCCGGCCAGATCCTCCCCGACCTCCAGGCGGAGGCGGCCCGCAACCCGGAGATCGCGGACGCCCTGCAGAAGGCGCTCCGCGAGGGGCAGCACGGGGTGGCCAACGGCATCGTGCAGGCGGCCGTCGCCCGCGGCGAACTACGCACCGGCCTCGACGAGGACCTCGCCCTCGACCTGATCTCGGGCCCGCTCTACTGGCGGTCGGTGGTGGTACGGAACCCGGGGCTGCCGAAGGGTTATCTGCGACGGCTGGCGGCGGCTACGGCGGCGGGCCTGAAGACGCTGTGACGGCGTAGCCGGGGAGGGCGGGCCGGGTGCGGGGCGGAACCGCCCGTGCTCCGAGCCGCGGGGTCCGAGTTGTGTTTGCAAGGAATGGGTGGATGGGACCTTCTCCCGCCCGCCCACCCCCCCCGCTCAACTCCGCGTTCGACACGGACAGATGACTTTCGGCGATCGGCTTGCGACGGACCGTGAAACGCGGAGCGGACCCGGATCAACAGGTGTACGACGTCGCCGACCGCCTGCGCTCCTGGCGCATCTGACCCCTGCCCGGTCCGCCCCGGTCCCGGCCGGAACGCACCGTTCAGGCCGCCCCGCCCGCCATCCGGTTCATCACCCCCATGCGGTTGGACGCGTTGATGAGGCTGATGAAAGCGATGAGTGCGGCGAGCTGGGACTCGTCGTAGTGCTTGGCGGCGCGCTCCCAGACGTCGTCCGGGACGCCGCCCGCCGCGTCGGCGATGCGCGTGCCCTGCTCGGCCAGTTCGAGAGCGGCGCGCTCCGCGTCGGTGTAGACGGTGGCCTCGCGCCAGGCGGCGACCAGGTGGACGCGGGACGCGCTCTCGCCCGCGTCGGCGAGGTCCTTGCTGTGCAGGGCGGTGCAGTAGCCGCAGCCGTTGATCTGGCTGGCCCGGAGGAGGACCAGGTCCTGGGTGGTCTTCGGGATGCGGGAGCCGGTGATGAGGGCCTGGCTCGCCGAGGCGAAGTACTTCAGGGCCTTGGCGACGACCGGGTCGCCGAAGAGGTCGAGGCGGGGGCTGTGCGCGTGGTGCTGCGTCCGGGTCTCCATGACGTCACTTCATCCTTCGGTACGGTTTCCGCGGCGCCGCGACCTCGTGGCGCGGCGTCCTGTCGGGCATGGGATGCCGGTGGCCGGGTCGCTGTGACGTCGCTGCCGTGTGACCTGAATCACCCGTGCCGTCGCGGGCGCGGGTGTCACAGGCGGACGCCGACCGGTGTCCCGTGTGCGAGCCGACCCGATGTGGAACAGGACAGGAGCACCCATGGCCGCCGCCCCCGACCCCGCCACCGAGGCGTTCGTCGCCCACCGCAACCTCCTCTTCACCGTCGCCTACGAGATGCTCGGCTCCGCCGCAGACGCCGAGGACGTGCTCCAGGAGACCTGGCTGCGCTGGAGCGGCGTGGACCTCGCGACCGTGGTCAACCAGCGCGCGTACCTCGTCCGGATCACCACCCGCCAGGCCCTGTCCCGCCTCCGTACGCTGGGCCGCCGCAAGGAGTCGTACGTGGGTCCCTGGCTCCCGGAGCCGCTGCTCACCGCGCCCGACGTCGCCGAGGACGTCGAACTGGCCGACAGCGTCTCGATGGCGATGCTGCTCGTCCTGGAGACCCTCGCGCCGACCGAGCGCGCGGTGTTCGTCCTGCGCGAGGTGTTCGACCTCGGCTACGACGAGATCGCGGAGGCCGTCGACAAGAGCCCGGCCGCCGTCCGGCAGATCGCGCACCGGGCCCGCGCGCACGTCGCCGCACGACGGCCGCGCGGCAGCGTGTCGCCCGCCGAGACCCGCGGCGCCCTCGCCGCGTTCCAACGGGCCGTCGACACCGGTGACCTGCAGGGCCTGCTCGACATCCTCGCCCCGGACGTCGTCTTCCTCGGCGACGGCGGCGGCGTCGTACAGGCCGCCCTCGCGCCGATCGTCGGCGTCGCGGACGTGACCGAGGTCCTCGGCAGGTTCACCGCCTCGGGTGTGTCGGCCGAGCCGGTCCGGCTCAACGGTGCCCCGGGCCTCATGCTCCGCCTCGGTGGCGAACTCGTCGCCGCCCTCGCGGTCCGTATCGACGACGGCCTGGTCACCGGGCTCTACGCCGTCCGCAACCCGGAGAAGCTGTCGCGGGTGGACCGGGAGACCCCCGTGAGCCGCTGAAACGGCCGTGTCCGCTCCTACGCCACCCGCGTCGCCCCCGCGAACGGCATCTGGTCGATCGGCGCGATCCGCACCGGCGCGCTCGGGTTCGGGGCGTGGATCATCTGGCCGTTGCCGATGTAGAGGCCGACATGGCTGATCCCCGAGTAGAAGAACACCAGGTCACCGGGGCGGAGCTGAGAACGCGGGACGCGCCGGCCCGCGTCGATCTGCGCGTACGTCGTGCGCGGCAGGGACACGCCCGCCGCGCGGTACGCGGCCTGCGTCAGCCCCGAGCAGTCGAACGCGTTCGGCCCGGTGGCGCCCCAGACGTACGGGCTGCCGAGCGCGCCCCGCGCGAACGAGACCGCCGCCGCGGCCCGGGAGTCGGGCGCCGCAGCCGTACTCGCATCACCTCGGGCCGTGGACCGCGAAGCCCGGTCGGAGGCGCCCGTGGCCTGCGCCCGGTCCGCCGGTGTCAGCCGGTCGAGCAGCGCACGCGCCTCCGCCAGCTTCCCCGTCACCGTCTTCTTCTGCTTCTTCAACTCGGCCTGCTGGACACGGAGTTGCGTCAGCGTCTGGTCCGCCTGCGTCCGCAGCTGCTCGATCTCCCGCAGCTCCTTGCGGACGTGCGCGATCGTGGACGCCTGCCGCGTGCCGACGCGGTCCGCCATCGACGCCTCGTCGAGGTAGCGGTCGGGGCTGGAGGAGAGGAGGAGCTGGACGGACGGGTCGACGCCGCCCGCGCGGTACTGGGCGGCCGCGACCGAACCGAGGCGCTCGCGATGCGCGTTCAGGGACTCGGTCCTGCGCGACGCCTTGTCCTGCAACGCGGTTACCTGCTCGCGGGCCTGCCCGGCCGTCTCCTTCGCGCCGTTGTACTTCTCGGTGGCGACCTCCGCCTCCTGGTAGAGCTGGTCGACCTTCGTCCTCACCTGAGCGGGGGTGGGGTCCGGCTCCGCGTGCGCCGCGCCGCCGTCGAGGGCGGTGACGGTCGCCGCGGAGGCGAGGGCGAGGGTGGCCGCGGTGCGGACCGTACTGCCACTGAGAACACGCTGGCGGGGCTTGCGATGCGCTGCCGGCACGAAGTGCTACGTCCTTCCGGTCGTACTGCCGCCTTCTCGCACGTCCGGCGGCGACCCGCACAGGGGGAGCGGGGCGCCACCGGACTTCTTCTCGGCGGTGGTGTCCGGCTGCCGCCCCTGGCCCGGGCGGCGGTGGGGAGCCGGTCACCTGAGCAAGGACGCTAAACCTCCGCGTAACGGGTCGGCCGCGCATTGTTCGCAACTGTCCCCTTTGTTGCGAGCGGTGGCGGAGAGTGACAGCCCGCTGTCCGGCGACGCCCGCTGTCAGGCGACGCCCGCTGTCAGGCCGCGACAGGCACCCCATTAGGCTCCGGAACCATGGACGTACTCATCCATCTCTTCGTCGGCCTGCACATCGTCGGCATCGCTTCGCTGCTCGGCGGCTTCCTCACGCAGATGTCGGCGCTGGGCCGGGGTGAGGCCCGCTTCAACAAGGCGATGCTGCACGGCGCCCTGACCATGCTGGTCACCGGCGTCGCCCTCGTCGGCCTCAACCAGGCCGACGACAACACCGTGAACAACATCAAGATCGGCGTGAAGCTCGCGATCCTGATCGTCATCCTCGGGATCGTCTATGTGAAGCGTGACGAGGAGAAGGCGGAGAAGGGCCTGTTCGCGGCCGTCGGCGCGCTCACCCTCGCCAACATCTTCATCGCCGTGCTCTGGACCTGAGCCGCCTGCCCGAGCCGGGGTCGGCAGGTTCGGGCGGTGCCGCACCGCCCGAACCCGGCCCGGCCGCAGTCAGGCGGGCCGCACCACGCTGTGGATCGAGGACGTGCCGTCGTAGTAGATGGACTCCTCGCGGACGTACGCGCCCGGCTTCGGCGCGTGGATCATCATGCCGTCGCCGAGGTACAGGCCGACGTGGCTGATGTCGTCGTAGAAGAAGACCAGGTCACCGGGTTGGATGTCGGACAGCGCGACCGTCGTGCCGGACTCCACCTGGTCCCAGGTGGTGCGCGGCAACGAGATCCCGGCGGCCTTCCACGCCGCCTGGGTGAGCCCCGAGCAGTCGTACGAGTCAGGGCCCGTGGCGCCCCACACGTACGGCTTGCCCTCCTGGGACTTGGCGAACGCCAGCGCCTTCGCCGCCTTGGCCGCGTAGCCGGACGAGGTGCTGCCGGAGGTGTCCGACCCCGTGGACCCGGTGGAGCCCGACCCCGTGGACCCGGTGGAGCCCGACCCCGTGGACCCTGTGGACCCGGAGCCCGAGTCGGCCTGCTCCTGGGCCGCCTCCTCCGCCGCCTTGCGCTTGCGCTCCTCCTCCGCCTTCTGCTTCGCCGCCAGCTCGGCGGCCTTCTCGCGGGCCGCCTGCTCCTTCTTCTTCTCGATCGCGGCGAGCCGCTGCTTCTCCTCCGCCGTCAGCTCCGAGAGCAGCACGCGCGCGTCGGAGAGCTTCGACTGCACGCTCTGCTTCGACGTCCGCAGATCGGTCTGCGAGGAGGTGAGCTGTCGCAGGTTCTCCTGCGCCTCGGTGCGCTTCTTCGCGGTCGCCCGCTGCTGCTCCTGGTAGTCGTCGACGGCCTTCTTCTGGTCGGCCGTCATACGGCTCAGCAGCCGGTCCTGCGCGAAGTAGTCCTCGGGATCGTCCGCGAGGAACATCGTCGCGGTGTCGCTCATCCCGCCCGTCCGGTACTGCTCGGCGGCGAACCGGCCCAGCTCCTGGCGGGCCGTGTTCATCTTGTCGGTGCGCTTCGCGATGTCGTCGAGGAGTTTGTCGACCTGCCGTTTCTTGCTGTCGGCCTGCTCCTTGGCGGCGTTGTACTTCTGCGTGGCGGTCTCGGCCTGCCGGTACAGGCTGTCGACCTTCTTCCGCACCTCTTCGAGGCTCGGCTTCGCCGGCGCGGGCGCTGCCTGCGCGGTCTGCGAGAGGAGGGCGACCGAGGTGAGGGCGGCGGTCGTGATCCCGACCGCGGGGGTGGTGCGCAGGCCACCGGTCATCCGGGAGCGCGTGCGCGGCTTGCGGTGCGACGCCAAGGCTGGCGACTCCTTCCGTGGTCCGCCTACCGGGTTAGCTGTCGGGTTCGGGCGTACGGAAGGCTGCCCTACGGCCGGCTGCCCGCTGTCGTTGTCGCTGACGTCGACGACGGGCCTTCGGGCCGATTCACCCCAAGGTCGGTGGGTCCCCGGTTCCCTGCCTCACGGCGTACGGGACTCGGCGGGGGCTGCCCGCTCGCCGCGGCGCTCGCGGTCGTGGGGACGGACTGCCCGCGCAGCACCGTAGCCAACTCGTGTTGCTGCTGTGAAGGACGTTGTTCGATATGCCCGATACATTTTCGTGACCTTGGCGACAGTGAGGCGCCGAGTCCTGAAGGAGGGGGCGGGGTGTCAGTGGGTCCGCCTAGACTCGTACGGCGATGAGCAGCCTCTTTGACGACAGCTTCCTGGCGGGCCTCCAGAACCGGACCGATGGGCCCCCGCCGCCGCCCGACAGCGAGCACGAAGGACCGGAGCCCGAGCCGATCCCGGACGATCTGTTCGGCGGGAAGTTCGACGCGCCCCCGGCCAGGGACGAGTACTACCGCGGCGGCGCGCCCCGCCCTGCCCTCGACCCGGCGGCGCTGCTCGACGGGCTGAACGAGAACCAGCGGGCGGCCGTCGTGCACGGAGGCTCGCCCCTGCTCATCGTCGCGGGCGCCGGTTCCGGCAAGACCCGCGTCCTCACCCACCGCATCGCCTACCTCCTCGCCGAGCGCGGTGTGCACCCCGGCCAGATCCTCGCGATCACCTTCACCAACAAGGCCGCGGGCGAGATGAAGGAGCGCGTCGAGTCCCTGGTGGGCCCCCGGGCCAACGCGATGTGGGTCTCCACCTTCCACAGCGCCTGCGTGCGCATCCTGCGCCGCGAGTCGAAGAAGCTCGGCTTCACCTCGTCGTTCTCGATCTACGACGCCGCCGACAGCAAGCGGCTCATGGCCCTGGTCTGCCGCGACCTGGACCTCGACCCGAAGAAGTTCCCGCCGAAGTCCTTCAGCGCCAAGATCTCGAACCTGAAGAACGAGCTGATCGACGAGGAGGACTTCGCCAAGACCGCGGCCGACGGTTTCGAGAAGTCCGTCGCCCAGGCGTACGCGATGTACCAGTCGCGGCTGCGCGAGGCGAACGCCCTCGACTTCGACGACCTGATCATGACCACGGTCAACCTGCTGCGCGCGTTCCCCGACGTCGCCGAGCACTACCGGCGCCGCTTCCGCCACGTCCTGGTCGACGAGTACCAGGACACCAACCACGCGCAGTACGCGCTGGTGCGCGAGCTGGTCGGGCCCACGGAGGGGGAGGACGCCGACCCCGCCGAGCTCTGCGTCGTCGGCGACGCCGACCAGTCGATCTACGCCTTCCGCGGCGCCACCATCCGCAACATCCTCCAGTTCGAGGAGGACTACACGGACGCGACGACGATCCTCCTGGAACAGAACTACCGCTCCACCCAGACGATCCTCAGCGCGGCCAACGCGGTGATCGAGCGCAACGAGTCGCGCCGCCCCAAGAACCTCTGGACCAACGCGGGCGCCGGCTCCCAGATCACCGGCTACGTCGCGGACACCGAGCACGACGAGGCCCAGTTCGTCGCCGAGGAGATCGACCGGCTCACCGACGCCGGCGAGGCCAAGGCCGGGGACGTCGCCGTCTTCTACCGCACCAACGCGCAGTCCCGTGTCTTCGAAGAGATCTTCATCCGCGTCGGCCTGCCCTACAAGGTCGTCGGCGGCGTCCGCTTCTACGAGCGCAAGGAGGTCCGGGACGTCCTCGCCTACCTGCGCGTCCTGGCCAACCCCGAGGACTCCGTCCCGCTGCGCCGCATCCTGAACGTGCCGAAGCGCGGCATCGGCGACCGCGCCGAAGCCATGATCGACGCCCTCTCCCAGCGCGAGAAGATCTCCTTCCCGCAGGCGCTGCGCCGCGTCGACGAGGCGTACGGCATGGCGGCCCGCTCGACCAACGCCGTGAAGCGGTTCAACACCCTCATGGAGGACCTGCGGACCATCGTGGAGTCCGGCGCCGGACCGGCCACCGTCCTCGAGGCCGTCCTCGAACGCACCGGGTACCTCGCCGAGCTGCAGTCCTCCACCGACCCGCAGGACGAGACCCGCATCGAGAACCTCCAGGAACTCGCGGCCGTCGCCCTGGAGTTCGAGCAGGAGTCCGCGCAGGCGGACACGGACGCCGAGGGTACGGGCGAGGGAGAGGGAGAGACCGGAGGCGCCGACCTCTCCGCCTTCCTGGAGCGGGTCGCGCTCGTCGCCGACTCCGACCAGATCCCCGACGAGGAGGACGACGGCAGCGGCGTCATCACCCTGATGACCCTGCACACCGCCAAGGGCCTCGAATTCCCCGTCGTCTTCCTGACCGGCATGGAGGACGGCGTCTTCCCGCACATGCGCTCCCTCGGCCAGACCAAGGAGCTGGAGGAGGAGCGCCGCCTCGCCTACGTCGGCATCACGCGCGCGCGGGAGCGGCTGTACCTGACGCGCTCCTCCATGCGCAGCGCCTGGGGCCAGCCCTCGTACAACCCGCCCTCCCGCTTCCTGGAGGAGATCCCGGACACGCACCTGGAGTGGAAGCGCAAGGGCGGCTCCGCGCCCGCGCCCTCCACGAAGGGGATCGGGGGCGGCATCGCCGCGTCGCTGTCCTCGTCGCGCTCCCGTACGACACCGGCGTTCGCCACGCGCCGCGCCAACGAGAAGCCGGTCGTCTCCCTGGCCGTCGGTGACCGCGTCACCCACGACCAGTTCGGCCTCGGCACGGTCGTCGGCGTCGGCGGCTCGGGAGGGAACGCGGAGGCGACGATCGACTTCGGCGACCCGAAGCCGAAGCGGCTGCTGCTGCGGTACGCGCCGGTCGAGAAGTTGTAAGGCTCTCTGTTCCGGTTACTGGTCCTGCTACGTCGGGTCCAGGCCGTGGCTGCGAAGCCACGGCAGGGGGTCGATCGCGGCGCCGCCGTTCGGCCGCACCTCGAAGTGCAGGTGCGGTCCGGTCGAGTTGCCGGACTTGCCCGAGTGCGCGATCACGTCACCGGCCTTCACCGGCCCGTTCGTCACGGTGTACGAGGAGAGGTGGCAGTACCACGTCTCCGTACCGTCCTTCGCGGTGACTATCGCCATGTTCCCGTACGCGGAGTTGATCTGCGTGCGCACGGTCCCGTCGGTCGCCGCCATCACCGGCGTCCCGTACCAGACGGGGAAGTCGATGCCCGTGTGCACGGACATCCAGTTGATACCGGCCTGGCCGAAGTAGGCGCTCAGCCCCTGCCGCTTCACCGGCAGCGCGAACTTGGGGCGCGCCGCCTCCTTGCGCGCGGCCTCCTCGGCGGCGTTTCTGCGGTCCTGCTCCTGCTTCGCCTTCAGGTCGATCCGCTCCTGCGTGCGGCTCGCCCGGTCGGCGAAGTCACCCGCGTCCGCGGAGAGATCCTTCAGCTGCGTGTCCAGCTGGTTGTTGGCGACGGCCGGTTGTACTGGTTTCGCGTCGGGCGCCGACGCCGCCTGCGCCTGGCCCCCTTCGTCCCCGCCGCCGCCCACCGACGCTGCCGCGATCCCCGCGACCCCGACCACGCACACCGACGGCACCGCGATCGTCAGCAGCGCGGAGCGCTTGGCGGGGGTACGGCGCCTCGAACGGGTGGCTGAACGGTTCGCCGCGCGGGGCGTGGGCCCGGGCTCGGGCTCTGGGCCGGGCTCCGGTGCGGGCTCCAGGTCCGGCTCGTCGTCGTGCTGATCGTCATGTGCGGCCGGGTATTCGGCGGGGCTGTACTGGTCCGGCACGTAGGCGTGTGCGCCGGTGTCGGTGTCGGTGTCAGTGTCGGTGAGGCCGGTGGACTCTGCCGAGTTCCACACCGTGGCGTCGTACGCGCCCGTGTCGTAGGCCGTCGCCCCGAAGAACGGCGCCTCGAAGGTCTGGGTGGCGTCGGGCTGCCCGCCGTAGACCTGCGTGTCGTAGGGCTGGGCCTGCCACTGGCCGGTGTGCTGCTGCTCGCTCACCGCCCAGATGGCGGTCGTGTCGTAACTGCCCGTCTCGAAGCCGCCCGCTTCGAAGCTGCCTGTGTCGTAACCGCCTGTGTCGTAACTGGCTGTGTCGTAACTGCTTGTGCCGTGGGCGTACGCCGATGTGTCGTACGAGGAAGTCGGCCACTGGCCCGTGTGGTAGAAGCCCGATTCGTGGGAACCCGTGTCGTACGACGCCGCGTTGTACGGGGTGTCGCCCGGGAAGTCACCGAAGAGGGGGTCGGTGCCGAAGCTGGTCGTGGAGTGCCCGTCGAACGCCGCGTAGTGCGCGGTCCCCGACGGATGACGGTCGTTCACCAACTTCTCTTTCGCCTCGACAACAGGGGCTGCCAGAGCAGTGTCGGCGACTGTACCCGGCGGTACGAGGGCGCGACAATCTTCGGCAGGTTTCATGCCCCGCGTAATCGGGCAATCAGCCGCCTTTCGGTGAACTGTGGGCGCAGTGTTGGTTCTGAGTTCGAGCCCCGTTCGACGATTCGTCGCATTTGCCCGCCCGGACAGGTGTCTTCAGCGCATCGCCTTCAGGCCACCGTCAGGCCACCGTCAGGCCGCCGACCGAGTCGGCGGCGGCGCCTCCCTTGCGCGTCGGGGCGGCGTCGAGCGCCTGGCGGATGCCGGTCGCGACCGCCGGGTGGACCGGGAGGGCCAGGTGTCCGATCCCCGTCACCCGCACGTTCTGCGCGAGCAGGTCCTCGTGGTCCACGCACGCCGTCTTCAGCGGCACCATCAACTGGTCGAGGTCGCTCCAGAAGCTCACGAAGCGCGTACGGCAGCCGGGCGCGGGCCGCTTCAACTCCTCGATCACCGACGAACCGGGGCGCATCTGCCGCACGATCGGGTGTGCGTCCGCGAGCGGTGCGACCCTGGTGCCGGCGTGCGGCGTGCCGAGCGTGACCAAGGTGCGGATCCGCTCGTCGCCGCCCAGCCGCTGCACGTAATAACGCGCTATCAGTCCGCCCAGACTGTGGCCCACCACGTCGATCCGCTCCTGGCCCGTCCGCTCGCAGAGCTCCTCCACGTGCCGGGCCAGCAGCGCCGCCGCCGTCCGTATGTCGCAGGTCAGCGGCGAGTAGTTGAGCGACTCGACCTGGTGCCTGCCGTGCTGGGCCAGGCTGCGGCGCAGCAGGACGAAGACGGAGCGGTTGTCGATGAAGCCGTGCAGGAGGAGGACCGGGGTGCCGTCCGCTCGGGCGTCCGTAATGTCCTGGGCATCCGGGGTGCCTTTGGCGTCCGGGGTGCCTTGGGCGTCCGGGGTGTCCGGGTTCTGGAGCTCCGGGTGGGCGGGCGGCCCCGGGTACCTTCGTTCCGGGAGGATGCCCGACGGGTAGAAGAGCAGATGGCCCGCGAGGATCGCCAGCTCGAGGGCGGTCGCCTTCAGCAGGGCGATCGAAAGCCCGGCCAGTCTTACCGGCAGCACCCGGCAGAGCGGGCGAAAGGGCGAACTCCTCGTGACCTGCATAGGTCAGCCTCCCGTCGGCACGCGGAGGGCGCCTCTGTCCCCCGTGTGCACTCGATGGGGAGCCGGGTGAAGTGAGTCCCGCGGGCGTGTCGTACGGCTGGCGGCGCGATGGCGCGGCGGCCCCGAAACGGCTCCCCTCGCGCCTGTTCCGGAAAAGACGATGTGCCGGCCGGAACGGTTGCGGCGCGCAGTGAACATGTCCCTTTGTGTGATTTCCCCCTCCCCGTGCACCGTGAAACTGCCCCTTGCGGGATGCTGTGGATAACGTTCGTTCACTTCGGATGTCCCGGATGGGTATCCGGACCCCTCGGCCCGGGTACCAAGGTCCGGGGGTCAGTCACTTCATGGAGGCAGTGATGGGTGTGGCAGCCGGTCCGATCCGCGTGGTCGTCGCGAAGCCGGGGCTCGACGGCCACGATCGCGGGGCCAAGGTGATCGCGCGGGCGCTGCGCGACGCCGGTATGGAGGTCATCTACACCGGCCTGCACCAGACGCCCGAGCAGATCGTGGACACCGCCATCCAGGAGGACGCCGACGCCATCGGTCTCTCCATCCTCTCCGGCGCCCACAACACCCTCTTCGCCCGCGTCATCGAACTGCTCAAGGAGCGCGACGCCGCCGACATCCAGGTCTTCGGCGGCGGCATCATCCCCGAGGCCGACATCCCGCCGCTGAAGGAACAGGGCGTCGCCGAGATCTTCACCCCTGGTGCCACCACCGCCTCCATCGTGGACTGGGTCCGGGCCAACGTCAGGCAGCCCGCCGAGGCGTAGCCCCGCCGGGAGAAGGCCCGACGTTGTCGGTGCCGGGTCGAGTTGGTTCTGGTCGGGTCGAGTTCGGGGTCGAGTCGCTTCGGGGTCGGGGCGGTTCGGGTCGGGGCGGTTCCGGTCATGTTCTGCGCGGTTGCAGCTCCTCTCGCATCGTCCGGCGCAGGCGCAGCGTGCCAAGGAGGCGCTGGAACGCCTCCGACCAGTAGCTGCCCGCGCCGGGGGCCGCGTCCTCCGTCTCCTCCACGGTTGCCGTCAGGCTCTCCAGGCGTACGGCCTCCTCCGGGTCCAGGCACCGCTCCGCCAGGCCCATCACGCCGCTGAAGCTCCAGGGGTAACTGCCCGCGTCCCGCGCGATGTTCAGCGCGTCCACGACGGCGCCGCCGAGCGGGTGCGCCCAGGGCGTGGCGCACACCCCGAGCAGCTGGAACGCCTCGGACAGGCCGTGCGCCGCGATGAACCCGGCGACCCACTCCGCCCGCTCCGACGACGGCAGCGCCGCGAGCAGCTTCGAGCGCTCGGCAAGGGACACCGCGCCGGGGCCCGCCGCGTCCGGCGCCGTCGGCGTGCCGAGCAGCGCCCGCGACCAGCCGATGTCGCGCTGGCGCACCGCCGCTCTGCACCATGCCGCGTGCAGTTCGTTCCGCCAGTCGTCCGCCACCGGCAGCGCCACGATCTCTTCCGGGGTGCGGCCGCCCAGCCTCGCCGGCCAGCGGTCCAACGGCGCGGCCTCGATCAGCTGGCCGAGCCACCATGACCGTTCACCCCGGCCCGCGGGCGGTTTGGCCACCAGGCCGTCGCGCTCCATCGCCGCGTCGCACTCGTGCGGGGCCTCGACGACGACCGTGCCCGTCGTACGGTCGAGCGCCACGCAGGACAGCGCCCGGTCCGCCATGCGTCCCGCGAGCGCCGAACGCGGCAGCGCGGAGAGCAGCTCGGCGGCCGTCGCCCTCACGTTGCGGCTGCGGTCGGTCAGGGCCTGCTCCAGGAACGGCTCGTCCGCGTCGGCCAGGCCCGTGCGCAGTGAGTCGAGGAACATGAGGCGGTCCTCGGCGCGCTCCGTGTTCCAGGTGTTCTCGAGCAGGGTGCGGGCCGCTTCGGGGTCGTGCGCGCGGACTGTGGCGAGCAGGGCCACTCTCTCTGCGAACAGGCCCTGCTGCCAGAGGCGTTGTACTTGGTCGGGCTCGTCCGGGGGCGGCAGTGTCGCGCCCGAACCCGGGGTCGCTCGCAGGGCGAACTTCCAGTCCGGGTTGGAGCGGGCCAGCCACAGGGCGCGGGGGCCCGAGAAGGCGAGGGCGCCGGGGCGGAGGTCCGTACGGCCGCGGGCCGCGTCGAGGAGGGCCGGGAGCAGTTCGGGTGGGGCTGCGTAACCGTGGCTGTTCGCTGTGGCCAGCCACTGGGGGAGGAGTTCGAGGAGGTCGGGGGTGGCGCCTCGGCGGGTGGTGCCGGTGCCCGGGCGGTCGGTCAGGAGCATGGCGAGGCGGTTGCGGGCGAGTGGTGGCAGTGGGGGACGCGGGTCCGCTGCCGCGGGGGTGGGCGGGGTCGCGGCGGGGGACGGGCGCAGGCCCGCCCGGCGTCGTACGGTCTGGAGCGCTGCCTCGTCCAGGAGGTCTTTCGGGGTGGTGGACGGGCGGCGGTCCGTGCCGAGCAGCGCCGTGGTCACCAGGTCGTCCCAGGTCGGGTGGGGGGTCGTTGTTTCTGGCATCGGCCGTTTTCCTCCGCTTCGTCGTGCGCCGTCCGTCGTGTCGTGGGGCGGGGCCGTGCCGGTGTGCCTCCTCGGCCGGATCGGTCCCGTCGCCCGCTGTCCGCCATGGGCGCGTCGTCCTGTGCTGGGTTCCTGCGGTGTCCTGCGGGGGCACACCGGCACGTCCCCTCCCGTCGGCGGGCGGGTGCGGGAACGCGGTTGCTCACGTTCGGTGCACGATCAGTGCAGGGATATGACCTCGGGCGACTGGTGTGTCCAGGCCGACAACGGGGTGAAGCCCTTGTGGCCGCACTCCCCGAACACCGTCAGCGGGGCGCCGCCCGACAGGGCCATCAGGCGCCAGAGGTCGGGGGGTGACGGGGTGCGGGTGGGTACGGGGAGGGCCGTCTTGTCGGTCGCGTCCATCAGCTGCCAGACATGTCCGTCCTCTGTTCTGATCGGTATGACGTTCGTCAGTGTCATCGGCCACGACTCCAGCCATGGGTCTGTCGTCAGAGCCTGGCCGTAGGCCGTGAGGGCCTGGGCTATGCGCTTGCCCTCCGGGCGGGTGGTGGTCGGTGCCGGGGGCGTGTGGTGGGTGCCCAGGTCTGCGCGGAGGACGCCCGCTCCCGGGTGGGGGGCGATGTCCGCGTCCAGAGTCAGGCCCGTCGGGAGTGCCAGGGACGGGGCGCGGCCCGCTGCCCCGAAGGAGAGGAGCAGGGCTGTGCGGTTCGTCCTCTCGCCGTGCAGCCAGATGCGGCGGGTGGTGAGGTGGCCGTCAGCCGTGTCGTACTGGGACAGGATCAGCCAGTGGTCCCGTAGGGGCGTTGTGATGGGTGTGGCTGGTAGGCCTATGCGGGTGCGGACCGTTGTTGCCAGGTCTTCTGGGAGTGTTGCCCGGTTCTGCCAGGCCTGGGTCAGGAGGTGCAGCAGGGCGCATTCCTCCAGGAGCCGCATCGGCCAGCCGGGGCCCGAGGCGGGGATCGTGCCCAACTCGCGTACGCGGGCCGCCAGTCCCGGCGCCTGTGCGTCCACCATGCGGGCGGCCGTCTCCTCCCACAGGCCGTATCCCGCTTGCTCCGCCTGCGCCAGTCCGCCCCGGAGCAGGTCGGTCAGGCGTTGTTCCAACTCTGTGGCGCCTGCGGTGATCCGCTGGGCTCGGCGCTCCGCTCTGCGCTGTGCCGCCTCATGGTTGGTGGCCGTGGTGGATGTGGTGGCTGCTTCGGGATTGGGTGGTCTGGGCTGCGTCCTCTTCTTGCGGGACTCCAGCCACTGTTCCGTCCACTCCGGTGGTGTCTGCTCCGGTGGTACGTGCGCGTCGTCCGCCGCCCAGAGCAGGAGCAGGCCCAGTGCGTGCTTGCACGGGAACTTCCGGCTCGGGCACGAGCACTTGTACGCCGGGCCCGTCCCACCCGTGTCCACGATCGTCTGGTACGGCTTGCTGCCGCTTCCCTTGCACAGTCCCCACACCGCCCCCTCGGTGGAACTCCCGGTCTCCGACCAGGGTCCGGCCACTCCGAGCCTGCTTCCCGCTTTGCGTGACGAGGCGTCAGGCGCCAGTGCCAGCACCTGGTCCGTCGTCCAGCGCACCCCCTGCTGAGTCATGTCTTCGACGGTAGGTCCCGCCACTGACAATTCCGTTGGGGAACCGGCTGACCTGCGGTGATCGTGTTCGCCACGGCGATTGTCAGTGGCGTGGTGCACCGTGGGACCAGTTGCTCGGCGAGGGGGATCGGATCTCGTCGTGAATGGTTCGAGTTGCGCTAGTCGAGGGGTGGGAAGCCATGACCGTTTCCGTCGAGGACCGGGCCGGCGAGCAGGCCGGGGGAGAGGTGCTGCGGGCGCACGCCGAGGACGCGTTCGCCGCTGAACTCGCGGCGCTGGCCGCCCGGGACGACCGGCCCCGGCCTGCCCGCTGGCGCCTTTCGCCCTGGGCCGTCGCCACGTATCTGCTCGGTGGCACGCTGGCGGACGGGACGGTGATCACGCCCAAGTACGTGGGGCCCCGGCGCATCGTCGAGGTCGCCGTGACGACGCTGGCGACCGACCGCGCGCTGCTGCTGCTCGGGGTCCCCGGGACCGCCAAGACCTGGGTGTCCGAGCACCTCGCCGCCGCTGTCAGCGGGGACTCCACGCTGCTGGTGCAGGGCACGGCCGGCACACCGGAAGAGTCGATTCGGTACGGGTGGAACTACGCGCAGCTGCTGGCCAACGGGCCGAGCCGGGACGCGCTGGTCCCGAGCCCTGTCATGCGGGCCATGGCGGACGGCATGACGGCGCGGGTCGAGGAGCTGACCCGGATCCCCGCCGATGTACAGGACACGCTCATCACCATCCTGTCCGAGAAGACGCTGCCGATACCGGAGTTGGGGCAGGAGGTGCAGGCCGTGCGCGGGTTCAATCTGATCGCCACGGCCAATGACCGGGACCGGGGCGTCAATGACCTCTCGAGCGCGTTGCGGCGGCGGTTCAACACCGTGGTGCTGCCGCTGCCGGCGAGTGTGGAGGACGAGGTCGACATCGTCTCGCGCCGGGTCGAGCAGGTCGGGCGTGGGCTGGGGTTGCCCAGCGGTCCCGACGGCATTGACGAGATCCGGCGGGTCGTCACCGTTTTCCGTGAGTTGCGGGACGGGATCACCGCGGACGGGCGTACGAAGGTGAAGTCGCCGAGCGGGACTCTGTCCACGGCCGAGGCGATCTCCGTCGTCACCAGCGGGCTCGCGCTGTCCGCTCACTTCGGGGACGGTGTGCTGCGGTCCTCGGACGTCGCCGCCGGGATTCTGGGCGCCGTCGTCCGCGATCCGGCGGCCGACCGTGTGGTCTGGCAGGAGTACCTGGAGGCCGTGGTCCGCGAGCGGGACGGGTGGAAGGACTTCTACCGGGCCTGCCGCGAGGTGAGCGCATGACAGGGCCGCTGCTGCTCGGCGTCCGGCACCACGGGCCCGGCTCCGCGCGCGCCGTGCGCCGTGCCCTGGACACGGCAGGGCCGAGGGTCGTGCTCATCGAGGGGCCGCCCGAGGCCGACGCGCTGGCGCCGCTCGCCGCCGAGGAGGACATGCGGCCGCCCGTCGCGCTGCTCGCGCACGTGGTCGACGAGCCGGGTAAGTCGGCGTTCTGGCCGTTCGCCGAGTTCTCGCCCGAGTGGGTCGCCCTCCGCTGGGCCCTGGAGCACGGGGCGCAGGTCCGCTTCATCGACCTGCCCGCCGCGCACACCCTGGCGATGCGGGACGCCGAGGAGAAGGACAAGGGGGCGGGAGCGGAGGACGGTGCGGAGGAGGGTGCGGAGGAGGACGTGCGCGTCGATCCGTTGCGCGTCCTCGCCGAGACCGCCGGGTACGACGACGCGGAGCGGTGGTGGGAGGACGTCGTCGAGCACCGGGAAGGCGACGCCTTCGCCGCGCTCGGTGAGGCCATGGGGGCGCTGCGGGAGGAGCTCGGGGACGGCGGGCACGGACGCGATCTCGTGCGCGAGGCTTACATGCGGCTGCAAGTGCGCGCTGCGGTGAAGGAGTTCGGGGAGGACGTCGCCGTGGTGTGCGGGGCGTGGCACGTGCCCGCACTGCGGCAGAAGACCACCGTCGCCTCCGACCGCGCCTTGCTCAAGGGGCTGCCCAAGGCCAAGGTCGACATGACCTGGGTGCCGTGGACCCACCGCAGGCTCGCCCGCGCGGGCGGCTACGGCGCCGGGATCGAATCGCCGGGCTGGTACGGGCATCTGTTCAGCGCCCCGGACCGGCCCGTGGAGCGGTGGCTGACCAAGGTCGCCGGGCTGCTGCGCGACGAGGACCGCATCGTGTCGTCCGCCCACGTCATCGAGGCGGTACGGCTCGCGGAGAGCCTCGCGGCGATGCGCGGGCGGCCGCTGGCCGGGCTCACGGAGACCACCGACGCGGTGCGGGCCGTGCTGTGCGAGGGGTCCGACGTCCCGCTCGCGCTCATCCACGACAAGCTCGTCGTCGGTGACGTGCTCGGAGAGGTGCCCGACGCCGCGCCCGCCGTGCCGTTGCAGCGGGACCTCAGCCGCCTCCAGCGCGGCCTGCGGCTCAAACCCGCTGCCGCGGAGCGGGAGTTGGACCTCGACCTTCGTGGGGACACGGATGTCGCGCGGAGCCGTCTGCTGCACCGGCTTCGGCTTCTCGGAGTCCCCTGGGGCGAACCCGCCAGATCGGCCCGCGGCTCCACCGGAACTTTCCGCGAGACCTGGCGCCTTCGGTGGGAGCCCGAGCTGTCCGTGCGGGTCGCCGAGGCCGGGATCTGGGGGACGACCGTCATCGCTGCCGCCGATGCCAAGGCCGCCGCGGACGCCGTTTCCGCCACCGCCCTCGCCGATGTGACGGCGCTCGCCGAGCGGTGTCTGCTGGCCGAGCTGCCGGACGCGCTGCCGGTCGTCATGCGGGTCCTCGCCGACCGCGCCGCCCTGGACGCCGACGTCGGCCATCTCGCCCAGGCCCTGCCCGCACTGGTCCGCGCCCTGCGCTACGGCGACGTGCGCGGCACCGGCACCGGGGCCCTCGCCGGGGTCGCCACCGGGCTCGCCCGGCGGATCTTCGTCGGGCTGCCCCCGGCCTGCGCCAACCTCGACACCGACGCCGCCGAGGAGATGCGCGGCCATGTCGACGCGGTGCACTCCGCCATCGGCCTCCTCGACGACGCCGAACTGCGCGTCCGCTGGCGCTCCGTGCTCAACACGCTTGCCGCGCGGGACAGCGTGGCCGGCGTGGTGCGCGGGCGCTGCGCTCGCATCCTGCTCGACGAAGGCGCCCTGGAGGACGAGGGCGCGGCCCGGCTCATGGGCCTCGCCCTCTCCCCCGGCACCCCGCCGGGGGAGGCGGCCGCCTGGATCGAGGGGTTCGTCGGCGGCGGCTCCGGCGGTGGCCTCCTCCTGGTCCACGACGAGCGACTGCTCGGCCTCGTCGACGCGTGGCTGGTGGGGGTGGAGCCGGACGCGTTCACCGACGTGCTGCCTCTGCTGCGGCGCACCTTCTCGGCGTACGAGTCCGGGGTCCGGCGCACGCTCGGGGAGCTGGTCCGGCGTGGTCCGGCGACTTCGGCCCCGGCCACGGGGGGCTTGCCGCCCGGGTTCGCGGATGAGCTGGATCTGGAACGGGCCGATGCGGTGGTGCCGGTGGTGCGGATGTTGTTGGGGGCGGGCGGATGACCGGGGGGCGGCGGAATTGTTCGGCCGAGTGCCGGTCGCGGCTTTCGGGTGGGGTGTTCGGGGTGTCCGGGGTGTTCGGGGTGTCCGGGGTGTTCGGGGTGCGTCGCCGGGTGCGGGACGTGGCCCTGCCTCGCGCCGTTCCCCGCGCCCCTGAGACGCGCACTTCGTGCGCCATCTCCGTGCGGGTGGCGGGGGTCGCGTCCCTGTGCCGGCGCACGGGCCAAGGGCCGCGCCTCTCATCAGGCCGCGTCCCGGCCTCGCTGCCTGGAGCGCACGGAGTGCGCCTTCAGGGGCGCGGGGAACTGCGCGACGAGCCACGACGCACCCGCGGTCGCGTGCACACCGCACAAGGCAGACGAGAAGGCGGGCCGGTACAGAGCCCCAGTACAGAGCCCCGGTACACAGCCCCGGTACACAGCCCCGGTACAGAGCCCCGGTTCACAGTGAAGGTGGCGACATGACGATCGGTACGGACACGACCACTGGTGACGAACGCCTGCGGCGCTGGCGGCTCGTCCTCGGCGGCGACGCGGCCGAGGGCACAGGGTGCCAGCTGACGGGCCGGGATGCCGCGATGGACGGCGCCCTCACCGCCCTGTACGGCTCGGGCGGCGGCGCAGGAGCCCGGCCACAGAACAACGGCGGCAACCGGAGCGCGGGACTCGGCGCGTCCGCCCCGTCCGTCGCCCGCTGGCTCGGCGACATCCGCACGTACTTCCCGTCCTCCGTCGTCCAGGTCATGCAGCGCGACGCCATCGACCGCCTCGGCCTGTCCACGCTGCTCCTCGAACCGGAGATGCTGGAGGCGGTCGAGGCGGACGTGCACCTCGTCGGCACGCTGCTCTCGCTGAACAAGGCGATGCCGGAGACGACGAAGGAGACGGCCCGCGCGGTGGTCCGCAAGGTCGTAGAGGAGCTGGAGAAGAAGCTCGCGACGCGCACCCGCGCCACCCTCACCGGCGCCCTCGACCGCAGCGCCCGCATCAGCCGGCCCCGCCACCACGACATCGACTGGAACCGCACGATCGCGGCCAACCTCAAGCACTACCTGCCGGAGTACCGCACGATCGTGCCCGAGCGGCTCATCGGGTACGGACGGGCCTCGCAGTCCGTGAAGAAGGAGGTCGTCCTCTGCATCGACCAGTCGGGCTCGATGGCCGCGTCCGTCGTGTACGCCTCCGTCTTCGGCGCCGTGCTGGCGTCCATGCGGTCGATCCAGACCCGGCTCGTCGTCTTCGACACGGCCGTCGTGGACCTCACCGACCAGCTCGACGACCCGGTCGACGTCCTCTTCGGTACGCAGCTCGGCGGCGGCACCGACATCAACCGCGCGCTCGCCTACTGCCAGTCGCAGATCACCCGCCCCGCCGAGACCGTCGTCGTCCTCATCTCCGACCTCTACGAGGGAGGGATACGCGACGAGATGCTGAAGCGGGTCGCCGCGATGAAGGCGTCCGGCGTGCAGTTCGTGACGCTGCTCGCCCTCTCCGACGAGGGGGCGCCCGCCTACGACCGGGAGCACGCGGCGGCGCTGGCCTCGCTGGGCGCGCCGGCGTTCGCCTGCACCCCCGATCTGTTCCCCGAGGTGATGGCCGCGGCCATCGAGAAGCGTCCGCTGCCCATACCCGACGCAGGGGCGGAAAGCGGGTCCGCAGCGGCAAACCGGAATTGAGTACCCATCGGTAACACGGGGCTTGCGCAGGCGCCCGCGTCCCGTGCGAGGATTCGCGCACCGTGATCTATGCGACCGTGTCTCCCGCCCCCGCCGAGCGCCTTCCGCGCCCGGTGGCGAGACGTCGCGCGCTGCAACTGGCGCTGCTGCTCGGCGGGTTGATCGGTCTCGGGTTCCTGTGCGGCGGCCAGGCTCACGCGGAGGGCGCCTCGGGCACCCTCCGGTACACGGCAGCACAGGAAACCACCGGCGGCGGCTCGGAGCAGCCCGGCCACGGCCACGGCGTTCTCGGTGGGCTGCTCGGGCGGGACGGAGCGCCGGAAGACCGGAACGTCGTCGGAACCGTACGGGACACGGTCCTGCTGCCGGTTCTCGACACGGTGCAGAACACTGTGCAGGACACCGTGCGGGGCGTGACGGAGCCGGTCGGTGAGCTGGCCGGGCAGGTCGTGGACGGGCTCGCCTCGGCGGCCCCGCGACCGTTGCCGGGCGGGCCGCCGGTGCTTCCGGGGCTGCCGGACGCGCCCGGCGCGATCGTTCCGCTGCCCGCGCCGCCCCGGCCCACGGCGCCCGTGACACCCGCGAACCCGGCCGAGCCCCCGGCGTCCGCCGGGCCAGCCGGGTCCACCGATGCCGACGCCGACACCACCGGCTCAGCCGCGCCCGTCACATCGGCCGCCTCCGGCGTCGAGGCCGAGGCCGAGCGCCAGGCCCCCGACGCCGCGCGCGGCGAACCGCACGCCCCCGGTCCGTACGCCCCCGGTCCGTACGCCCTCGCGCCGGCCGGCCCGACGGCGTACGACCCCGCCGGAACCGGCGCCGTACAGGAGAACCGGGCGGACGCGCACCCGCACCGCTCCTCCGCGGCCCGGCACACCGTCGCGCCCCAGCCCGCCGCGCCCCACGCCCCGGTGCACCCGGGCGGCGTACTCGTGGCGGGCGCGTCCGCGGCTGACGGCGGCGGCTCGCGCCACGGCGATCTGCACGCGGCCGCGTTCGCCGGCCGCCGGGTGTCCGTGCTGCTGCCGCCCGGCGCCTTCGCGTCCGGCACGGCCGCGCCGGTGACCGACCGGCATCGCGACATTCCCGTACTCCCTGGCTAGACAGCCCGGCATCTGACCGACGCCGGAGCGCCCCGTCAGCCGAATCCGTCGGCGAGACCTGGCCGATTCCCGGCGTGCGGGCGGACCCGTTGGGGACGGGCCGCCCGTTCCGGGCCCCTGCTTGCTTCGCGTGCTCCGCGTGCGAGGCACGGGGCTCATCGGGTGGCCTCACCGTGCGTACCCCCGCGCGGTGAGGCCGCGAACGATCCCGCAAAAAGGTGGTATCGGACGCGCTCTGTGACAGGTATCACCGCTCATGTGTGATCTGCGATTTAGAAGCCGTCGCTGAGCGGCGATAACCTGCGAGACGGACATGCCGCGTACCCGGCCACTGTGTACGCCTCGTACGCCTCCCTTGTGACAGCGGAGTCACGTTGCCCATCGCGGCACGCCCACGCAGGAAGATCGAACCGCGAGATCACTGATAGGGACGGACGCGCGTGGACCTGTTCGAGTACCAGGCGAGGGACCTCTTCGCCAAGCACGGTGTACCGGTGCTGGCCGGTGAAGTCATCGACACGCCTGAGGCGGCCCGCGAGGCGACCGAGCGTCTTGGCGGCAAGTCCGTCGTCAAGGCCCAGGTGAAGGTCGGCGGCCGCGGCAAGGCGGGTGGCGTCAAGCTCGCCGCCACGCCCGACGAGGCCGTCGAGCACGCCACCAACATCCTCGGCATGGACATCAAGGGCCACACGGTCCACAAGGTGATGATGGCCGAGACGGCTCCGGAGATCGTGGAGGAGTACTACGTCTCCTTCCTCCTGGACCGCACCAACCGCACCTTCCTCTCCATCGCCTCCGTCGAGGGCGGCATGGAGATCGAGGAGGTGGCGGTCGAGCGCCCGGAGGCCGTCGCCAAGACGCCGATCGACGCCAACGAGGGTGTGACCCCCGAGGTCGCCCGTCGCATCGTCGCGGACGCGAAGTTCCCGGCCGAGGTGGCCGACAAGGTCGCCGACGTGCTGGTGACGCTCTGGAAGACCTTCATCGAGGAGGACGCCCTCCTCGTCGAGGTCAACCCGCTGGCCAAGGTCGCCTCCGGTGACATCATCGCCCTCGACGGCAAGGTGTCCCTGGACGAGAACGCGGACTTCCGCCACCCCGACCACGAGGCGCTCCAGGACAAGGACGCGGCCGACCCGCTCGAGGCCGCTGCCAAGGAGAAGGGCCTCAACTACGTCAAGCTCGACGGCGAGGTCGGCATCATCGGCAACGGCGCCGGTCTGGTCATGTCGACCCTGGACGTCGTCGCGTACGCCGGTGAGAAGCACGGCGGCGTGAAGCCGGCCAACTTCCTCGACATCGGTGGCGGCGCCTCCGCCCAGGTGATGGCGAACGGCCTGGAGATCATCCTCGGCGACCCGGACGTCAAGTCCGTCTTCGTCAACGTCTTCGGTGGCATCACCGCCTGCGACGAGGTCGCCAACGGCATCGTCCAGGCGCTCGCGCTGCTCGAGGAGAAGGGCGAGAAGGTCGAGAAGCCCCTCGTCGTGCGTCTCGACGGCAACAACGCCGAGCTGGGTCGCAAGATCCTCTCCGACGCCAACCACCCGCTGGTGCAGCGCGTGGACACCATGGACGGCGCGGCCGACAAGGCCGCCGAGCTCGCGGCCGCGAAGTAAGGGACGAGGGACAGAACAGCCATGGCTATCTTCCTCAACAAGGACAGCAAGGTCATCGTCCAGGGCATGACCGGTGCCACGGGCATGAAGCACACCAAGCTCATGCTCGCCGACGGCACGAACATCGTCGGCGGTGTGAACCCGCGCAAGGCCGGCACCAACGTCGACTTCGACGGCACCGAGATCCCGGTCTTCGGCACGGTCGCCGAGGCGATCGAGAAGACGGGCGCCAACGTGTCCGTCCTCTTCGTCCCGCCGGCCTTCTCCAAGGCCGCCGTGGTCGAGGCGATCGACGCCGAGATCCCGCTCGCCGTCGTCATCACCGAGGGCATCGCCGTCCACGACTCCGCCGCGTTCTACGCGTACGCGAAGTCCAAGGGCGACAAGACCCGCATCATCGGCCCGAACTGCCCCGGTCTCATCACGCCGGGCCAGTCGAACGCCGGCATCATCCCGGGCGACATCACGAAGCCGGGCCGCATCGGCCTGGTCTCGAAGTCCGGCACGCTGACGTACCAGATGATGTACGAGCTCCGTGACATCGGCTTCTCCTCCGCCGTCGGCATCGGTGGCGACCCGGTCATCGGCACGACGCACATCGACGCGCTCGCCGCGTTCGAGGCCGACCCCGAGACCGACCTCATCGTCATGATCGGCGAGATCGGCGGCGACGCCGAGGAGCGCGCGGCCGACTTCATCAAGGCCAGCGTGACGAAGCCGGTCGTCGGCTACGTCGCCGGCTTCACCGCCCCCGAGGGCAAGACCATGGGCCACGCCGGCGCCATCGTCTCCGGTTCGTCCGGCACCGCCCAGGCGAAGAAGGAGGCCCTCGAGGCCGCCGGCGTCAAGGTCGGCAAGACGCCGACCGAGACGGCGAAGCTGGCGCGCGAGCTGCTTTCGTAGTCAGTAGCCAGTAGTCGTACGTTTTCAGCAGTCGTACGTTTCTACGTACGTTCATCAGTGGGCCCGCGCCGACGTCGGCGCGGGCCCACTGATGTGTCCGGAGGCTGTCCGGTCGCTGTTCTGTGGCTATTCGGCGGCGGGTGCGAGCCGCTCCGGGCCGCCGCTCAGCTCCGCCCGCAGCAGCGCGCGCAGCTCCCGCTCCTGGTCCGACAGCGGTCCGGGTCCCGTCAGCGCGGGCACGCCGCTGATCGGCGCGCCGGGCGCGGGCACCGGCTCGTAGTGCGTCGGGGCCACCCGCAGCGTCAGCGCCGTCGCCCCGACGATCAACGTCGTGACGGCGATCGCCGCCCGCGTCCAGAACCGGGTACGCCGTTCGCCGACCTCCCGCACCAGCACCGGCTTCGGCGCGTCCAGCTTCTCCGCGCCCGCCAGCTCGGTCAGCCGCCGGTGCAGCCGCTCGGGGACGGCCAGCTCCGGCAGCCGCTCGGCGACGGCCTCGCGCGCGTGCAGGATGCGGTTGGCGGCGGCCGGCGTGCTGGCCTCCGTCTCGGCGGCCGTCTCCGGAAGATCCAGGCCGACCCAGTCGTAGAGCAGCAGCGTGCGCCGGTAGACGGGGGGCAGGCTCAGGAGTACGTCGAGGAGCTCGCGGTCGGCCGGATCGGCGGGCGGCGCGTCCGGGCGGCGGAAACCGGGGCGCAGCCGGTGCCAGGGCGACATCGCGTACTCGTAGGCCGCCGCGCGCACCCAGCCCGCCGGATCCGGGTCGACGGCGACCTCGGGCCAGCGCTGCCAGGCCAGCTGGAACGCGCGCTCGACGGCCTCGCGGGCCAGCCCCCGCCGACCGCAGAGCAGGTAGGTGTGGCGCACCAGGAGGGGAGCGGCGTACGCGTACAGGGCGTCGAATGCCTGGGCCGGGGGCCGGGCGACGGCCTGGGCGGGTGCGGCGGTCCTCGTGGCGGGTGCGGGGGTTTTCGTGGCGGGCGCGACGGTCTTCGTGGCGGGCGCGACGGATTCCGGGGCGGGTTTCTGGGGCTCTCGGGCGGGTTGCCGGGGCTTCCGGTCGGGCTTCGGGGCCGCTTCCCGCGGTACCGGTCGTTCCACCGGGGCCAGCAGAAGCTCCGCGTACTTCTCCCGCCTCGTTCCCCCGGGCGTGGTACGGCCCGACTCCCACGCGCGGATCGTCTCGCGCGTCACGCCGACCTTCGCGGCCAGCTGGGCCTGGGTCAGGGACTTCGCCTCGCGGAGCCTGCGGCGCTCCTTCGGCGTCGGCAGTGGGGTGGCGGCGCTCTGCGTCATGAGGAACTCCACACACCCTTTCGCGCCAAAAAGTACATAAGCGTATCTTGAGCGACACATCCGTACTTTGCCTGTTACGCGAGGAACGCGGGTGTACTTGGCAGCATGGGCCCGTGACGCAGATGACCGGCCGTGGACCGTCGATGCCCGTGCTCCTCACCCGCGTGCGGCAACGCTCGCCGGGGCCCGCCGCCGGGATGTTCGGCGGGTTCGTCGCGGCGGGGCTCGGGCTCGGCCTCTTCGCGGTCCTGGTCATCGCGATGTGGATCAGCTCGCCCTACCCGGACAGCGGCCCCGACGGCGCCCTGCACACCGCCACCGCGCTGTGGCTGCTCGCGCACGGCGCCGAGATCGTCAGGACGGACACGCTGACCGGCGCCCCCGCCCCGGTGGGCGTGAGTCCGCTGCTGCTGCTCGCGCTGCCGGTGTGGCTGGTCTTCCGGGCCGGGCGTGACGCGGCCGAGCCCCCGGAGGAGGAGGCCGGCGCGCCGCCCGCCCCCGCCGCCGGGGTGTGGGGCGGGGTCGCGCTCGGCTACCTGCTGATCGGCGCCGCCGCCGCGCTCTACACCTGCGGCGGCGAACTGCGGCCCTCCTGGATCAGCTGCGCCGCCCACCTCGTCCTGGTCGCCGTGGTCGCGTCCGGGGCCGGGGTGTGGGCCGCGCACGGCAGGCCGTACGGGCCTCTGCCGCAAGCGCTGCGCAGGTCGCTCGACGTGCTGCCGCAGGTGCTCGTACGGGAGGTCCTCCCGGTCGCCGCGCGGGCCGCGGCCGCCGGGGTCCTCGTCCTGGTCGCCGGGGGAGCGCTCCTGGTGGCCGTCGGCCTCGTCTGGCACGGGGGCGCGGCGCGGGAGGCGTTCACCCAGCTCACGGCGGCGTGGACGGGGCGCATCGCGGTCCTGCTGCTCTGCCTCGCGCTGGTGCCGAACGCGGCGGTCTGGGGCGCCGCGTACGCGCTCGGGCCCGGATTCGCCGTCGGGGCCGGACACGTCGTGGGGCCGCTGGGCAGCGCGGGCGGATTGATGCTTCCGGCCGTCCCGCTGCTCGCGGCGGTGCCCCCGGAGGGCGAGGGATCGCCGCTGACCTGGGCGGTCGGGGTGGTGCCCGTCGTGGCGGCGGTGACCGTGGCCTGGTTCGTGGTGATCGGGGGCGAGCGGTCCGCCTGGTCGCGGGGGCGGATGGCCTACGGGACCGTCGTCGCGGCCGCGCTGTGCGGAGTGGCTCTCGCCGTGCTCGCGGTGGCGGCGGGCGGTGCGCTCGGGGTGGAGGTCCTCGCCACGTTCGGGCCTGTCGGCTGGCTGACCGGGCTCGCCGCAACGGCGTGGGTGGGCGTGCTCGGGCTGCCGGTGGCGTTGGTGGTGGGGTGGTGGCGTGGGCGCCGAGGCGCGTCCGCGCTTGTGCCTGCGCTTGGGCCTGCGCTTGTGCCTGCGTCTGCGACCGATTCGGGGCTCGGGGCCGTTCATGCGTCCGGGCCCGGGGCCGTTCATAAGTCCGGGCTCGGGCCCGTAGTCGGGCTCGGGCCCGTGGTCGGGCCCGAGCCTCAGGCGGAGTCATTGGCGGAGTCCGTGGCTCAGGCGGGGTCCGTGGCCGAGGACGTGGCCGGGCCCGGGGGCGTACCGAAGGCGGGGCGGCGTGTGCCGTGGCGCCGGAAGCCCGTCGCGCCGGAGCCCGAACCCGTCGGGACGGACGACGACTTCGACCCGTTCGACTTCTTCGACGAGGAGTCACGCGCCGAGCGCTGGGCGATCCTGAGGAACGGACCGAGGAACGGACCGAGGGGCGGACCCCCGGCCCCGGATGCGGAGCCGGAGCCGGGCCCCGATGCTCAGGCCCGCCCGAGTTCCTGACGTACCGTCACCGCGACCCGAGCAGCGGCCGGAGCTGCTTCGGCAGAAGGTCCTCGCAGGACTGGTCCGCCGCGTATGTCAGGGCGTCCGCCCGGCACTCGTAGTAGTCGCTGTAGACGAGCTTCGCCGCGAACATCGACGCCACCATCGCCAGCGCCAGGGCACCCGTGACCAGGCCGCTGATCGCCGCCGTCGTCTGCGGACGCGAGCTGCCGGCGGCGTCGGCCTTGACGGGCGGCGCGGGGGTGTCCGGGTCCGGGTTCGTGGTGCGGGGCTTGGCGCGCAGGGCGCTGATGCTCCAGTACAGGGCGAGCGCGCCGAGCAGCAGCGCCACGTACGGCCAGGCGAACAGGGCGAAGAAGAAGCCCCACATGCCCGACAGGAGTGCGTAGCGCGCGCGGCGCTGGGCCGGGTCCGTCGGGTCCCAGCGCATGCCGCCGGAGCCGGGCCCGCGGCCGGGTCCCTGGCCCTCGGGGCCGCCCTGTCCGCCGCCGTTGTTGCCCGGGCGGTCGCCGAACCGGCCGCCCTGGGCGGGGCCGGGCTGGCGGTCGCTCCACTGGCTGCCCCAGGGTGAACGGCCGTCGCCGTGCCCGCCCTGCTCGGCGTCGGAGCCCTCTGGGCGGCGCGGCTGCCAGGGGCGGTCCGGGGCGTCCTCGGGCGGCGGTGCGAACGGATTGTCCGCGCCGGAGTTCCCGGAGTTACCGGAGTCCCCGGTGTTCCCGGAGTCCCCAGAGGCCCCGGAGTTCTTGCCCTCGTCGGACTCCTTGGACTCCTGGGACTGGCGAAGGCTTCGGTCCGGCATCAGCTGTGCGTCTTCCCCTAGGTCGTCGGTGCGTGGGTCGCGTGGGTCGAGTGGGTCGTCTGGTGCTTGGTTCGTTCTTTACGTTCATTCACGTCAACGTTCCGCGCCCGCTCCGCGTTCCGCGCGAAGGCCCGGTCTTCCTGCACGCTGACGCTACCTCCCGGCCGCGCCCCCGTCCCGTGGGGGCTGGCTGGTGTGCCGGTATCGTTGCTGACGGTCGGCCGCTTCGTAGAGTCCCCCGTACGGGGCAGAGCGAAGCTTCCGTAGGAACATACAAGTACGCCCCTGTACGAGAAAGGGCCCCGCCGTGGCCAAGGCCAAGCGCCTCGTCGTGCTGGTCTCCGGATCAGGTACGAATCTGCAGGCCCTGCTCGACGCCATCGCGGAGCGGGGAGCGGACGCGTACGGCGCGGAGATCGTCGCCGTCGGCGCCGACCGGACCGGCATCGTCGGTCTGGAGCGCGCCGAGCGCGCCGGGATCCCGACGTTCGTCTGCCGGGTCAGGGACCACGCCGCGCGCGAGGACTGGGACCGGGCGCTCGCCGAGGCGACGGCCGCGTACGAGCCGGACCTCGTCGTCTCCGCGGGCTTCATGAAGATCGTGGGCAAGGAGTTCCTCGCCCGTTTCGGCGGCCGGTTCGTGAACACGCACCCGGCTCTGCTGCCCAGTTTTCCCGGTGCCCACGGTGTGCGCGACGCCCTCGCGTACGGCGCGAAGGTCACCGGCTGCACCGTCCACTTCGTCGACGACGGCGTCGACACCGGCCCGATCATCGCCCAGGGCGTGGTGGAGATCGTGGAAGCGGACTCGGACGACGGTGAGAGCGCTCTGCACGAGCGCATCAAGGAAGTCGAGCGCACGCTGCTCGTCGATGTCGTGGGGCGTCTGGCCCGCAACGGCTACAGCATTGAGGGACGAAAGGTAGTTATTTCGTGACCGCCGAGAGCAACAAGCGGCCCATCCGCCGGGCGCTGGTCAGCGTCTACGACAAGACCGGTCTGGAGGAGCTGGCGCGCGGGCTCCACGAGGCGGGTGTCGAGCTGGTCTCCACCGGTTCGACCGCTGCGAAGATCGCCGCAGCCGGGGTGCCGGTCACCAAGGTCGAGGACGTCACCGGGTTCCCGGAGTGCCTCGACGGCCGCGTGAAGACCCTGCACCCGAAGGTCCACGCCGGCATCCTCGCCGACCTGCGCCTGGAGGACCATCAGAAGCAGCTCGCCGACCTCGGTGTGAAGCCGTTCGAGCTGGTCGTCGTGAACCTGTACCCGTTCAAGGAGACCGTCGCCTCGGGCGCCACCCCGGACGAGTGCGTCGAGCAGATCGACATCGGCGGCCCGTCGATGGTCCGCGCCGCCGCCAAGAACCACCCGTCGGTCGCCGTGGTGACCAGCCCGCGGCGGTACGCCGATGTCCTCGCGGCGGTCCAGGACGGCGGCTTCGACCTCACCACGCGCAAGCGGCTCGCCGCCGAGGCGTTCCAGCACACCGCCTCCTACGACGTGGCGGTCGCCTCCTGGTTCGCCGCCGACTACGCCGCCGCCGACGACAGTGGCCACCCCGAGTTCCTCGGCGCCACGTACGCGCGCAAGAACGTCCTGCGCTACGGCGAGAACCCGCACCAGGGCGCTGCCCTCTACGTCGACGGCACCGGCGGCCTGGCCGAGGCGGAGCAGCTGCACGGCAAGGAGATGTCGTACAACAACTACACGGACACGGACGCCGCGCGCCGTGCCGCGTACGACCACGACGACCCCTGCGTCGCGATCATCAAGCACGCGAACCCCTGCGGCATCGCCGTCGCCTCGAACGTCGCGGAGGCCCACCGCAAGGCGCACGCCTGCGACCCGGTCTCGGCGTACGGCGGCGTGATCGCGGTCAACCGGCCGGTCACCAAGGAGATGGCGGAGCAGGTCGCCGACATCTTCACGGAGGTCATCGTCGCGCCCGACTACGAGGACGGCGCCCTCGAAGCCCTCACCAAGAAGAAGAACATCCGAGTGCTGAGGGCCCCCGACGGCCCGTCCGCCCCGGTCGAGACGAAGCAGATCGACGGCGGCGCGCTCCTCCAGGTCACCGACCGGCTCCAGGCCGACGGCGACAACCCGGCGTCCTGGACCCTCGCGACCGGCGACGCGCTCTCGCAGGGCGAACTCGACGAACTGGCGTTCGCCTGGAAGGCGTGCCGCGCCGTGAAGTCCAACGCCATCCTGCTCGCCAAGGGCGGCGCCTCCGTCGGCGTCGGCATGGGCCAGGTCAACCGCGTCGACTCCTGCAAGCTCGCCGTCGAGCGGGCGGGCGAGGAGCGGGCGCGCGGCGCGTACGCCGCCTCGGACGCGTTCTTCCCGTTCCCGGACGGGCCGCAGATCCTCATCGACGCGGGCGTCAAGGCGATCGTGCAGCCCGGCGGCTCGATCCGTGACGAGCAGGTCGTCGAGGCCGCGAAGAAGGCGGGCGTGACGATGTACTTCACGGGGACGCGCCACTTCTTCCACTGAGCAGCACCCTGTACGTGTCCCGCTGAGCACCGCCCCGTACGTGACGAGGGCCCGCCGGTCGCCGACCGGCGGGCCCTCGTCGTGCCGTTGCGTGCGGGTGTCAGCCCTTCACATGTACGACGACCGTGCTCGCGACCTTGTCGTGCCAGCCCTGCCTGCGGCCGGACTTGTCCCAGAACGGGGAAAGGTAGACGAGCAGACCGCCGATGCCGCAGGCGAAGCCGCCGACGGTCGGGATGATCCAGCGCAGGAAGGCGCTGCCGATACCCGGCTTCGCGCCGTTCTCCAGCTTCAGGACGCGGATGCCGACGGCCAGCTTGCCCAGGGTCGCGCCGACGAAGGCGATGAGCAGCACCTCGTAGAGCAGGACGAGGACGAGGAAGAGGCCGGCGAGCGGCAGCGTCGAGGACTGGAAGTCCGAGACGGCGTTGTCCACGCAGGTGTCGAAGGACGACGAGTTGGCGTCGCAGTCCTGGACCTCCGAGAAGAAGTCGGTGAACTTCGGCAGCAGAACCGCGAGGTAGATGACGAAGTACAGCACGCCGTCGATCAGGCGCGCGCCGAGCCTGCGGCCCATCGTGGCGAGCGGCGGCACACCGGGCATGCCCATGCCCCCGGGCGCCGGCATCCCCTGCTGCGGGGACTGGGGGTACTGCGGGTACGCCCCGTAGGGCTGCTGGCCCTGCTGCTGCGGGTAGCCGTAATGCTGCTGCGGCGGGACGCCTTGCGGGGCCTGCTGGCCGTACGGGTTCGGCTGTGGCGGTTGCTGACCGTAAGGGTTGTTCGGTTCGCCGTGACTCATGGCGAGATTCCTCCGGGGACGACTACGGGGACGGTGCGGCCCCGCGGAGGAATGCGGAGGTATAGGAACGGAAATGCCACCGCTTGTGCGGTTCGCCCCCTGCCGCCGTCCGCGGCACTGCGCGGATCATGCTCCTTAATCGGACATGCTCCTGTCCAGTGGGCCGTCAGGCCGTTGTGCAAGTGCAACTTGGGTGAACCAGGGCCGCCCTGAAAGAATGGGCACCATGACCGCCCAGATTCTCGATGGCAAGGCCACCGCAGCCGCGATCAAGTCCGAACTGACCGCCCGCGTGGCGGCCCTGAAGGAGAAGGGGGTCACGCCCGGACTCGGCACCGTCCTGGTCGGCGAGGACCCCGGCAGCCAGAAGTACGTGGCAGGAAAGCACCGCGACTGCGCGCAGGTCGGCATCGCCTCCATCCAGCGCGAGCTGCCCGCCTCGGCCACGCAGGAGGAGATCGAGGCGGTCGTCCGCGAGCTGAACGAGGACCCGGCCTGCACCGGCTACATCGTCCAGCTGCCACTGCCCAAGGGCATCGACGAGAACCGCATCCTCGAACTGATGGACCCGTCCAAGGACGCGGACGGCCTGCACCCGATGAACCTCGGCCGTCTCGTCCTGAACGAGCCGGCGCCGCTGCCCTGCACCCCGTTCGGCATCATCACGCTGCTGCGCAAGCACGGCGTCGAGATCAAGGGCGCGGAGGTCGTCGTGGTCGGCCGCGGCGTGACCATCGGCCGCCCGATGCCGCTGCTGCTCACCCGCAAGTCGGAGAACGCGACGGTCACCCAGTGCCACACCGGCACCCGTGACCTCGCCGCCCACCTCAAGCGCGCCGACATCATCGTGGCCGCGGCGGGCGTCCCGCACCTGGTCAAGCCCGAGGACATCAAGCCGGGCGCGGCCGTCCTCGACGTCGGCGTCTCGCGCGACGAGAACGGCAAGATCGTCGGCGATGTGCACCCCGGCGTCGCCGAGGTCGCCGGCTGGATCTCCCCGAACCCCGGCGGAGTGGGCCCGATGACCCGCGCCCAGCTCCTGGTCAACGTCGTCGAGGCAGCCGAGCGGAACGCCAGCGGTGTTCGCTGAGGCCTCCCGGGACGGCGCGGGCAGCCAGGACGCGGGCAGTCAGGACGCGGGCAGTCAGGACGCGGACAACCAGGACGCGGGGTCCACAGAAGCGGGTGCCGAGGACGTGGGTGCCCAGGATGTGGTGACCACGGAAGCGGGTGCCGAGGACACGGGTGCCGTGAGCGCGGGCGATCAGGACGAGGGCGTCAAGGGCGCGCGCGCCAAGAGGCGGGGCACGCGCCGCTTCCCGCTCTGGACGCGCGACACCGCACGCCCCGAGGGTGGCGGCCGCGCGGCCCCCGCCGACGCCCCCGTCCCAGCCCGCCAGTGGCCGCTGATCGCGGTGCTGGTGGCGACCGGGCTCGGACTGCTGCTCACCGCGTTCGGCCTGTTCCGCGTCGGCACCATCCTGGTGGGCCTCGCTCTCCTCGGCGGCGCCGCGCTGCGCTGGGCCCTGCCGTCCGTCGGCATGCTCGCCGTGCGCTCCCGCTTCACGGACTTGGCCACGTACGGGGTCCTCGGCCTCGCCATCGTGCTGCTGGCGATGATGGCGCAGCCGAACCCGTGGCTGCAGATCCCCTTCCTCCAGGACACGTTGCACTTCACCGTGCGGTGACTGTTCCTGTTCCTCGTTCCTGTTCCTCGTACGACGGGCGGGGCCTCCGGGACGGAGGCCCTTCGTCCTTGTGTGACGATGTCCGGCCCGCCTCGGGGTTTTTGTCGGCAGAGGGCGCACGCCGCCGCCGACACGGGAACTGTCATCCTGGCTGCACGCATCCCAGTCAGACGGGGGACGTTGTCGGGCGTCGGGGGAACGGCGGGGTAATTCAGCACGTACGGGGGGAAGAGGGGTAAGCAATGCCTCGTTGGAAGGCGCTACCGGACGAACTCGACCCGCAGCTCGCGGAGTTCGCCGGCCAACTGCGCAGACTGGTCGACCGCAGTGGACTCGGCATCGCCGCGCTGGCGGACCGTACCGGGTACAGCAAGACGTCCTGGGAGCGGTATCTGAACGGACGGCTGCTCGCACCCAAGGGCGCTGTCGTGGCGCTCGCCGAGGTGACCGGCACCAGCCCTGTCCACCTGACGACCTTGTGGGAGCTCGCGGAGCGCGCCTGGAGCCGCTCCGAGATGCGCCATGACATGACCATGGAAGCGATCCGAATATCCCAGGCGCGGGCAGCGCTGGGGGAGTCCGGGGGGCCGGCCGCGACTGCGGGGCAGCGAGGTGCCGGCGGTACCAGTGCTGGTGCCGCTGGTGCCGGTGCAGGTATCGGCACCGGCACCGGTGTCGCGGGTGCGGGTGGCGCGGCGACCGTGCCGCCGCAGAGGTCGGCGCCGCCGGTGGACCAGTTCGGGCCGCCGGTCGGGTTCGCGCCGACGGGTGCTTCGCCTGCCGGGCGGGGGCCGGGTGTGAATCCGGGCGCCGGGTCTGGGCCTATGTCTGGGTCTGGGGTTGGGTCTGGGTCTGGAGCCGGTTCCGGTCGTGGTCGTGGTCGTGGCAGGCGGAGGGTGCTCGTGTTCCTCGCCGGGGCCGTCGGTACGGCGCTCCTCGTGGTCGTCGCCTACGTCCTGACCAGCTTCCTCACCGGCCACAAGGACAAGAAGGCCGAGCCGTCGCCGTCACCGACGACGAGCGCGCCCGTGCTGCCCGCCGGCGTCGAGTGTGTGGGCGCCGGCTGCACCGGCAAGGACCCGGAGGCCATGGGGTGCGGCGGCGCCCATGCGGACAGCTCCGCGCGGGCCGTCGTCGGCGCTGTCACCGTCGAGGTCCGCTACAGCAAGACGTGCAAGGCGGCCTGGGCGCGGATCCAGGGCGCCGCCCCGGGCGACAGCGTGCAACTCGACGCGGGCAGCGAGAAGTCGAAGAAGGGCCTGGTCGACGACGCCGACACGGACGCGTACACGCCGATGGTGGCGGTGGGTTCGTCCGCGGACGCGAAGGCCTGCACGACGCTCGGCTCCGGACAGCAGGGCTGCACCGAGTAACCGGCCTCAGCCCAGTAGCTAAGTGGGCCCAGTAGCTGAGTACGCCCAGTAGCTCAGCGGGCCCAGTAACTCAGCGGGCCCCGATGGCAATGCAACGGCTGATGACCGTGCATAGGGGTGTGCTTTCGGGGAAGGCGCACGAGTACCCCCACGGGATGGTCACTCGGTGACACCCCCGGCGGCCGCCGATGCCCCTCCCCCCGGGCCGGCGGCCGTCCCGTGTCCGGGGGCCTCGAACCGGATCGCCACGTGATCGCCCTGTGGGGTGAGCCACACGTACCGATAGGTCCGGCAGGGGCGCGGCGCGATAGCCTGACGAGCGGATCTCTTGATGCCGAGAGATCGATCAAAAGACCCGCTGTCCTACGGAGAACGCCATGACCCGCACTCCCGTGAACGTCACCGTCACCGGCGCAGCCGGCCAGATCGGCTACGCACTGCTCTTCCGCATCGCCTCCGGCCAGCTGCTCGGCGCGGACGTGCCGGTCAAGCTGCGCCTCCTGGAGATCACCCCGGCGCTCAAGGCCGCCGAGGGCACCGCCATGGAGCTCGACGACTGCGCCTTCCCGCTGCTCCAGGGCATCGAGATCACCGACGACCCGAACGTCGCCTTCGACGGCGCCAACGTCGGTCTCCTCGTCGGCGCCCGCCCCCGCACCAAGGGCATGGAGCGCGGTGACCTCCTCGAGGCCAACGGCGGCATCTTCAAGCCCCAGGGCAAGGCCATCAACGACCACGCCGCGGACGACATCAAGGTCCTCGTCGTCGGCAACCCGGCCAACACCAACGCCCTCATCGCCCAGGCCGCCGCGCCGGACGTACCGGCCGAGCGCTTCACCGCGATGACGCGCCTCGACCACAACCGTGCGCTGACCCAGCTCGCGAAGAAGACGGGCTCGACGGTCGCCGACATCAAGCGCCTGACCATCTGGGGCAACCACTCCGCCACCCAGTACCCCGACATCTTCCACGCCACGATCGCCGGCAAGAACGCCGCCGAGACCGTGAACGACGAGGCGTGGCTGGCCGACGAGTTCATCCCGACCGTCGCCAAGCGCGGCGCCGCGATCATCGAGGCGCGCGGCGCGTCGTCGGCCGCGTCGGCCGCCAACGCCGCGATCGACCACGTGTACACGTGGGTCAACGGCACGGCCGAGGGCGACTGGACCTCCATGGGTATCCCGTCGGACGGTTCGTACGGCGTCCCCGAGGGCCTCATCTCCTCGTTCCCCGTCACCACGAAGGACGGCAAGTACGAGATCGTCCAGGGCCTCGACATCAACGAGTTCTCGCGCGCGCGGATCGACGCGTCCGTCGCGGAGCTGGCGGAGGAGCGGGAGGCTGTGCGCGGTCTCGGCCTGCTCTGACCTCCGGTTCCGACCGGGTCCGCCGCCCTCGGCGAGTTGTCTCCGCGACTCGCCGTGGGCGGTTTGTGCTTCGCGCCCGCCCGCAGGTTCGTCGTGGCTGGTCGCGCAGTGCCTCGCGCCCTGAGACGCGTACTTCGTGCGGCATTCTCCCGCCGTCTTCCGGGTGCGGCGCCGCCGTGGTCGCTCGCGCAGTTCCCCGCGCCCCTGAGACGCGCACTGCGTGCGCCATCTCAGGCCCTGCGCCATCTCAGGCCCTGCGTCATCGGCGTGCGCCATCTCAGGGGTGCTGTTCCGGTGGGCGTGCGCCGTCGGGGGAGGCGCGGCGGAGCCGCATGCCTCCAGGGGCACGGGGAACTGCGTGACCAGCCACGACGAGACCCGCACTCGCCCGGGACCCGCACTCGCCCGGGACCCGCACTCGCCCGGGACCCGCACTCGCCTGCGATCCGCACTCGCCTGCGATCCGCACTCGCCTGCGATCCGCACTCGCCTGCGACCCGCACTCGCCCGAGACCTGCACTCGCCCGGGACCCGCACCCGCCCGAGACCCCACGGGGCAGACGCTCACGCACGCTCCCGGTACCCCAGACTCACCACGACCGTCGCGACCAACGTCACCGCCCCGACCCAGACCAGCCCCGAAGACATACCCGAGGAAAAGTCCCGCCCGGCCCCCGCCAGGACCGTTCCGGTGACGGCCACGCCGAGCGCCGCGCCGAGTTCGCGGGACGCCGTCCCGAGCCCGGAGCCCAGGCCCGCCTGGTGCGCGGGCAGTGAGGTCACGACGCCGATGGTCAGGGCCGGCATGCAGGCGCCCGTGCCGAAGGAGATGACCAGGAGCCAGAGGACGTAGACCCCGTACGGGGTGTGCGGCCCGGCCGTGGACGTGCCGAGCAGGCCGAGCCCGATCAGCGCGAGGCCGGCCGTGACCACCGGCCGGGGCGCGGTCTGCCAGCGCGCGGTGAACCTCGGGGCCAGCGCCATGCCCACCGTCACCGGCAGGATCGCGACGCCGGTGAGGGCGGCCCCGTACCCCTTCACGTTCTGCAGGTACTGGGAGTTGACGAAGAACAGGGCGAAGAGGCCGAAGAAGCCCACCGCTGTGCCGAGCGTCGCGGCGCGCAGCCGCGCGGAGTGGAACACGCGCGGGTCGAACAGCGGCGCCGCCGAACGCAGCGCGTGCGCGGTGAAGGCCGCCGCCAGGAGCGCGCCGAGGGCGAAGGCGACGAGGATACGGGCCGAGCCCCAGCCGTACGTCGGCCCCTCGATGATGCCGAAGAGGAGCGCGACCAGCGCGGTCGTGAGGAGCAGGGTGCCGAGCGGGTCCGGGTTGCCCCGGTCCACGCGCGCGGTGCGCGGGACGGCTCGCACGACGGCCAGCGCGAGCAGCGCCGCCAGCGGGACCATCGCCCAGAACAGCGCCCGCCAGGTCAGGAACTGGCCCGCGAGGCCGCCGCCCAGGTTGCCGAGCGCGCCGCCGACGCCCATCGCGAGCGTCCACGCGGTCATGGCTTGGGCGCGACGCGCCGGACCCTCGGCCAGATGGACCAGGATCGACATGGTCGCGGGGGTGATCAGTGCGGCGCCGGTGCCGCAGATCGCGCGGCCCGCGATGAGGACGCCGGGGGCGGTGGCGAGCGCGCTGGTGGCGGCGCCCGCGGCGAACAGGGCGAGGCCGGAAAGGAGTGCCCCCTTGCGGCCGTACCGGTCGGCGGCGGCGCCCGCGGGGATCAGCAGCCCCGCGAACGCGATCACGTACGCGTCGACCGTCCACAGGATCTGTGAAGAGGTGGGGTGCAGTGACGAAGAAGCCAGTTGCGGGATGAGGAGGTTGATGGCCGCGACCATGCTCTGGGCGACCATGACGCAGGCGCAGACGGCGAGCAGGGTGAGCCGCCGGAGGCGGGGCGGGACCGCCGCGGTTCGGGTCACCCCGGTCTTCTGGGCGCGGGCAGGGGAGGGCATGGCTCCTCCTAGGAGCGTGCGTGTGCGAGTGAGGGATGCGTGGGATGCCCGTCCAACGTAGGGTCGGCCCCGACCTGCTTTCCAGTGCAACTTATGCAGGGGATGATTGTGTATGACGCAATCCGCAACGGCGTCGGCGTCGGCCTCGGCGTCATCGCCGTCCGCGTCGGCCGCCGGACTCGACCTCAACCTCCTCGTCGCACTCGACGTACTGCTCGAGGAGCAGAGCGTGCGGGGCGCCGCCGCGCGCCTGCACCTGTCCGAACCCGCCATGAGCCGCACCCTCGGCCGAGCCCGCAAGGCGCTGGGCGACCCGCTCCTGGTGCGCGCCGGACGGCAGATGGTGCCGACGCCGTACGCGTTGTCGCTGCGCGCCGAGGTCGGAGCGGTGGTGGAACGGGCGCGGGCGCTGTTCGCCGCACGCGGCGCGGAGGACCTGCGGTCCCTGACCCGTACGTTCACCGTCCACGGCAGCGATTCGCTCGCCGCGCTCCTCGGCCCGCCCCTGCTCTCCCGCGCGGCGGCCGAGGCGCCCGGCATCCGGTTGCGGTTCCTGGGGGAGAGCCACCTCGACGCGCCGGTGCTGCGCGAGGGCACGGCCGATCTGGAGGTCGGTGTCATCGACGCGACCGCGCCCGAGGTGCGGATCGAGCCGCTGACCGTGGACCGGATGCTGGGCGCGGTGCGCGCCGGGCACCCGTTGCTGAGCGGTGAGATGACGGCCCGTCGGTTCGCCGAGGAAGCTGAGCACCTCACGGTGTCGCGGCGCGGCAGACTGCACGGCCCGGTCGACGAGGCGCTCGCCGAACTCGGGCTGCAACGCCGCGTGGTGGGCAGCGTCGGCTCGTTCCCGTCGTCGCTGTTCTTCCTGCGCGAGACGGACCTCGTGGGGCTCGTCGGCTCGTGGTGCCTGCCCATGACCGACGCGCTCGGCCTCGTCACCTTCCCGGTCCCGTTGGACCTGCCACCCCTGCCGATCGGCCTGGCCTGGCACCCGCGCCACGACGCGGACCCGGCACACGCGTGGCTCCGGGGGTGCGTACGGGACCTGATGCGGTCCCCAGAGCCGGATGCGGACCCGGATGCGGACCCAGGTGCGGACTCAGATCGCGTCGAGTGAGTCCAGCTTCGCGATGTCCACGGAGTCGGAGGCGGACGGTGTCCGCAGCAGCACCGGCTGCCCGTAGTCCGCGTACAGCGTCGTCGTGTCGGTCTTACGGGTACCGGGCGCACCGGCGCTGACCTCGGTGTACTTCAGGGGGTACGGCTTGCCGCGCGTGGCCACGTACAAGGTCTTGCGCGTGCCGTTCCGCTCCTCGCCGCTCAGCGGGATGACGGGGGTGCCGTCCAGCGTCGTCGGGGAGCCCTTCTTGCCGACTTCGTCGGACGCCGTCTGGCCGCGCAGTTGTCGCCGCAGGGTGTTCCAGTCGCAGACACCCGCGAGATTCTTGAGGACCGGCTTGTCGACCGAGCCCGTGACGTAGCGGCCCTTGAGAAGGTCGGCCGCCGCCTTCCCCTCGGCGCCCGGCACCTGTGCCTGCCACAACTTGTCGTCCATGCGCATCCAGACCCGGTCCCCACGCCGTACGACGTTCGCCTTGCCGTCCGCTCCGAACGTGAGCGTCGCCGTGCAGTTCCCCTCCCGGTCGAGCGCGAGGTCCATCGAGGAGGGGGCGGTGCCGCCGGCCCCCCTCGACCGGTCCACGACCGTGACGTGCAGCGATGTGGTGGTGAGTAGTTCTTGCCGCGCCCTGTCGGCGATGTCGCGGGCGGAGAGCCGCGCGACGCCGTCGTCTCCGCCTCTGTCATCGTTGCTGTTGCTGTTGCCGTTGTTCTTGTCGTTGCTGCTGTTGTTGTTGCTGTCGCCGTTCGAGCGTGCGGTCGCCGCGAGCAGCGTCGCCGTGCAGACGGCCGACACGAGCACCCACACCCACCCGTGCTTCTTCGTGGGCTGCCTCTGACTCTCTTTGACCATGTGCGCACCCCCGAAGACAGAACATCCTCAGGGTACGTTTCGCCGCTTTGACCGGCACATACGCGGTATGACCGGTGACGCGGCGCACTTTCGACCACGTAACGCGCATGCTTCCCGCCGCCCCGGGCAGGGGCATCCGGCATCACGGCAGAGCGCGCCGAGAGGGCCGTCTGCGGCGCTCGGGAGCGCTGCGAAACGGAAGCGGAAGGCGAAGCGGGACGTGTCAGACGGGTCAGTCGTGTCGGTTCAGAGCACCATCCATGTCGGCGGGGAGTGGCGCGGCGCCGCCTCGGGGGAGAGCCGGGAGATCCTCGACCCCGCGGACGGCAAGGCGTTCGCGGTGATCGCCGAAGGCGGCGTCGAGGACGTGGACGCCGCCGTGGCCGCCGCGCGCCGCGCCTTCGACGAAGGGCCCTGGCCGAGGACGCCGGTCGCCGAGCGCGCCGCGCTGCTGCGCCGCGTTGCCGACCTCCTCGTCCGCGACCGGGAGAAGATCGGCCTCCTGGAGAGCCGGGACGCGGGCAAGACGGTCGAGGAGGGCCGCGTCGACGTCGACTGCGTCGCCGACGCCTTCCGCTACTTCGCCGACCTCGTGATCGGCGAGGGTGCGGGACGCGTCGTCGACGCGGGCTCCGAGGACATCCACAGCGTCGTCGTGCACGAACCGGTCGGCGTCTGCTCGATGATCACGCCGTGGAACTACCCGCTGCTGCAGGCGAGCTGGAAGATCGCTCCGGCTCTGGCGGCGGGCAACACCTTCGTCGTCAAGCCGAGCGAGATCACCCCGCTGACCACGGTCGTCCTCGTCGAGCTCCTTGTGGAGGCGGGGCTGCCCGCCGGTGTCGCCAACATCGTGACGGGCCCGGGCGCCTCGGTCGGCGCCCGCCTCGCCGACCACCCCGGTGTCGACCTGGTCTCCTTCACCGGCGGCCTGGTCAGCGGCGTCAAGGTCGCGCAGGCCGCCGCCGCGGGGGTCAAGAAGGTCGCTCTCGAACTCGGCGGCAAGAACCCGAACGTCGTCTTCGCCGATGCCTGCGAGACCGAGGACGGCTTCGACACCGCCGTCGACCAGGCCCTCAACGCCGCGTTCATCCACAGCGGCCAGGTCTGCTCCGCCGGCTCCCGGCTCATCATCGAGGAGTCCGTCCGCGAACGCTTCGTCGCCGAACTCGCCCGCCGCGCCGAGAGGATCCGGCTCGGCCGCGGTACGGAGGACGGCGTCGAGTGCGGGCCGCTCGTCAGCGAGCAGCAGCGTGACAAGACCGAGTCGTACGTCGCCTCCGCGCTCGCCGAGGGCGCCGTGCTGCGCTGCGGCGGCAAGCGCCCCGAGCCCAGCGCCGTACGCCCCGCCACCGGCTACTTCTACGAGCCGACCGTCCTCGACCAGTGCCACCGCGAGATGCGCGTCGTGCGCGAGGAGACGTTCGGGCCGATCCTCACCGTCGAGACGTTCCGCACGGAGGACGAGGCCGTCACCCTCGCCAACGACACCGAGTACGGTCTCGCCGGCGGCGTCTGGACCGCCGACGCGGGCCGCGCCCGCCGCGTCGCCGCCCGCCTGCGCCACGGCACGGTCTGGATCAACGACTTCCACCCCTACCTGCCGCAGGCCGAGTGGGGCGGCTTCGGCAAGAGTGGCATCGGACGCGAGCTGGGCCCGGCCGGACTCGCCGAGTACCGCGAAGCGAAGCATGTGTACCAGAACCTGGCGCCGAAGCCGGTGCGCTGGTTCGCGGGCTGATCCCGCGCCCTTCCGGACTCCCTCTACGAGAAGCACCGCGCGCCGCATAGGAGTTGACGCATGCCTGAAAGCCCTGAAAGCCCTGAAAGCCCTGGGAACGCTGGGAACCCTGGGAACCCTGGGAACACTGGGAATTTTGAGAACTCTGAGAACCCCGATGTTCCGTACGACGCCTACGACTACGTGATCGTCGGCGGCGGCACCGCCGGATCGGTGATCGCCTCCCGGCTCACCGAGAATCCGGACACCACCGTCGCCGTCATCGAGGGCGGCCCCAGCGACATCGACCGCGACGACGTGCTGACCCTGCGCCGCTGGCTCGGCCTGCTCGGCGGCGACCTCGACTACGGCTACACCACGACCGAACAGCCGCGCGGCAACTCGCACATCCTGCACAGCCGCGCCAAGGTGCTCGGCGGCTGCTCCTCGCACAACACCCTGATCTCGTTCAAGCCGCTGCCCGGCGACTGGGACGAGTGGGCGGCCGCCGGGGCCGAGGGCTGGGACCACAAGGCGATGGACCCGTACTTCGCCAAGCTGCGCAACAACATCGTCGCCGTCGACGAGAAGGACCGGAACGCCATCGCCCGCGACTTCGTCGAAGCCGCGCGGGCGGCGACCGGCGTGCCGCGCGTCGAGGGCTTCAACAAGGCCCCGTTCAAGGACGGCGTCGGCTTCTTCGACCTCGCCTACCACCCCGAGGACAACAAGCGGTCGTCGGCCTCGGTCGCGTACCTCCACCCCCACATGGAGGCGGGCGACCGCCCGAACCTGACGCTGCTGCTCGAGACGTGGGCGTACAGGCTCGACTTCGTCGAGGACGGCGACGCCGACGGGGGTCATCCTCAGGCCCGCGGCGTGCACGTACGTACGAAGGACGGCGAGAAGAGGCTGATCACCGCGCGTCGCGAGGTCATCGTGTGCGCCGGGGCCGTCGACACACCCCGCCTGCTCCTGCACTCCGGCATCGGCCCCAAGGCCGACCTGGAGAGGCTCGGCATACCCGTCGTGCACGACCTGCCGGGCGTCGGGGAGAACCTGCTCGACCACCCGGAGTCGGTGATCGTCTGGGAGACGGACGGCCCGATCCCCGACAACAGCGCGATGGACAGCGACGCGGGCCTGTTCATCCAGCGCGACCCCGAAGCTGCCGGGCCGGACCTGATGTTCCACTTCTACCAGATCCCGTTCACCGACAACCCGGAACGGCTCGGCTACGTCCGGCCCGAGCACGGCGTCTCCATGACCCCCAACATCCCCAAGCCCAAGAGCCGTGGTCGCCTCTACCTGACCAGCGCGGATCCTGAGGACAAGCCGGCCCTCGACTTCCGCTACTTCACGGACGAGGAAGACTACGACGGACGCACCCTCGTCGACGGCATCCGCATCGCCCGCGAGATCGCGAAGACGCAGCCGCTGGCCGGCTGGCTCAAGCGCGAGGTGTGCCCCGGCCCCGACGTCACCGGCGACGAGGAGCTCGGCGAGTACGCCCGGAAGGTCGCCCACACCGTCTACCACCCGGCCGGAACCTGTCGCATGGGCGCCGCGAGTGATGAACTCGCGGTAGTCGACCCCGCGTTGAGAGTCCGCGGGCTGCGTTCCATCCGAATCGCCGACGCGTCCGTCTTCCCGACGATGCCCGCGGTGAACCCGATGATCGGGGTGCTCATGGTCGGGGAGAAGTGCGCCGAACTGCTGGGTGGTGATGCGTGATGAGTACGCAGACTGTGGTGAAGGACCCTGCCCCGGACCGGAAGGGCGACGCGGGTACGAGCGCCGGCACCGGCGAGACCGTCTTCTCGGTCCGCAACCTGTGGAAGGTGTTCGGCCCGAAGGCCGAACGCGTGCCGGCGGACCCTGAGCTCTCCGGCCTCACCGCCGCCGAACTCCGCTCCCGCACCGGCTGCACGGCCGCCGTGCGCGACGTCTCCTTCGATGTCGCACGCGGTGAGGTCTTCGTTGTCATGGGCCTGTCTGGTTCCGGCAAATCCACCCTGGTGCGCTGCCTGACCCGCCTGATCGAACCGACGTCCGGGTCGCTGTCGATCGACGGCGAGGACGTCCGCGCCATGGACAAGGCCCGTCTGCGTGCCCTGCGTCGCCACCGCGCCGCCATGGTCTTCCAGCACTTCGGCCTGTTGCCGCACCGCACGGTCCTCGACAACGTCGCCTACGGCCTCGAGATCCAGGGCGTCGGACGCGCCGAACGCCGGGCGAAGGCGCTGGAGGTCATCGCCAAGGTGGGCCTCGAGGGCCTGGAATCGCGCCGCCCCGGTCAGCTCTCCGGCGGCCAGCAACAGCGCGTCGGTCTCGCCCGCGCCCTCGCCGTGGACCCCGAGGTTCTGCTGTTCGACGAACCGTTCAGCGCGCTCGACCCGCTGATCCGGCGCGACATGCAGGAGGAGGTCGTCCGCCTGCACCGCGAGGAGGGCCGCACGATGGTCTTCATCACCCACGACCTCAACGAGGCCCTGCGCCTCGGCGACCGCATCGCCCTCATGCGCGACGGCCGCATCGTCCAGCTCGGCACCCCCGAGGAGATCGTCGGCGCCCCCGCCGACGACTACGTCCGCGCCTTCGTCCGCGACGTCCCCCGCGAACAGGTCATGACGGTCCGCCGCGCCATGCGCCCCGCCAACACCGACGAAACCACCCGCGGCCCCGAGATAGCCCCCGACGCCACAGTCTCGGAGGCGATCGACGCGGTGGCCCGCAGCGGGTTCGCGGTACGGGTGATGGACGCGGGCCAGTGCGTCGGCGTGGTCGACCACGAACAACTTCTGCGGGTTGTGGCGGGGACCACGATGGGGGGTACGGGTGAGGGGTCTGGGTCTGGTGTGATGCCGGGGGGTACGGGTGAGGGCCCGGGGTCTGGTGTGATGCCTGGGGCTGGGGCTGGGGCTGGGGCTGGGGCTGGGGCTGGGGCCGGGGGTGAGGGTTCCGGGCTTGGTGTGATGCCGGGGGCTGGAGGCGAGGGCCCGGGGTCTGGTGTGGTGCCGGGGGCTGAGGGTGAGGGTTCTGAGTCTGGCCTGACGCCGGAGGTTGAGGACGAGGAATCCGGGTCTGGCGTGACGCCGAGCTCCGACATGACCCCGGAAACCGGCGACTTGGATAAGGGCGCAGCCACGTGGAAGGCCGCGCGTGCCGAAGGGGCCGAGCCCCCGCCCGAGACGCCCGTCCTCCACCCCGAGGGCGCCGAGCCCCCGTCAGAGACGGCCACCGCCCACCCCGAGGGCGCCGAGCCCCCGTCAGAGACGGCCACCGCCCACCCCGAGGGCGCCGCAACTCCGCTGGGGACGTCCACTCTCCACCCCGATGGCGATGGCGATGGCGGAGGCGGAGGCGAAGGGGCCGATTCCCTGCCCCGGACCACCTCCCTCCGCCCCGCCGGAGAGGACGCCTCCTGACATGTCAGCCGCTGTCACGACCAACCCCGCCGAGAACCAGAACCCCCAGGGCACGCAGACCCCCCAGGGACCTCAACACACCCAGAGAACCCGGGGCACCCAGAGCCTCAGGTCCCTGCGGAGCAACCACATACTCGGCAAACTCCTCCTCCTGGCCGCCCTCACCGCGGTCATCGCCCCGATCGTCAACGCCCGCTGGTCCAGCGGCACCTGGCCCGACGCCCTCACCGTCGACATCTCGGAACCGCTCGGCAAGGCCAGCGACTGGATCATCGACAACCGGGACAGCCACCCCCTGTTCCTCTACTTCCTCGGCCACATCAGCAACGCGATCGTCCTCTCCGTCCGAGCCGTCTACCTCGTCCTGCTAGCCGCAGGCTGGGCCGGCGTCACGGCCGCGGCCGGACTGATCGCCTGGCGCGTCGCGGGCGTCCGCCTCGCCGCCACCTCCGTGCTCGCCCTGATGGCGTGCGGCGTCCTCGGCATGTGGGTACCGACGGTCCAGACGCTGGCGCTGATGGCCGTCGCCGTGTTCGTCTCGGTCGCCCTGGGCGCCCTGCTCGGCCTGGCCGCGGGCCTCAGCGACCGGATGAACCGCGCCCTGCGCCCGGTCCTCGACACCATGCAGGTGTTCCCGGCGTACGCCTACCTCCTCCCCGTCGTGCTGGTCTTCGGCATCGGCGTCCCCGCCGCGGTCCTCGCCACCGTCGTCTACGCGGCCCCGCCCATGGCCCGCCTCACCGCCCTGGGCCTGCGCTCGGCCGACAGCGGCGTCATGGAGGCCGTCGCCTCGCTCGGCGCCACAGGACGCCAGCGCCTGCTGACCGCCCGACTGCCCCTGGCCCGCAAGGAGCTCCTTCTCGGCGTCAACCAGACGATCATGATGGCCCTCTCCATGGCCGTCATCGCCTCCGTCATCGGCGCGGGCGGCCTCGGCGACCGCGTCTACCAGGCGCTCGCCTCCGTCGACGTCGGCGCCGCCCTGGCCGCCGGCATCCCGATCGTGCTGCTCGCCGTCGTCCTCGACCGGGTGACCGGCGCGGCAGGCGAACGGCTCGGCTCCCACGAATCCCCGGCCCCCTGGAAGTGGGGCGTCGTAGCCGTGGGCACTCTCGTGGCAGCCCTCGCGACCCGGTTCACCGACCACCTCGACTGGCCCGGATCCTGGGCCGTCACCATCGCCACCCCCGTCAACGACACCGTCGACTGGATGACCGACCACCTCTACACCGGCGTCCCCTACGTGGGTGGCACCGCCGACTGGGCCGGCCACTTCACCACCTGGATCCTCGACCCGCTGCGCTCCGGCCTGACCTGGCTGCCCTGGTGGTCGGTGCTCCTGATCGTCGCCGCCCTCGCCTGGCTCATCGGCACCTGGCGCACCGCACTGACCGCGGTGCTCGCCATGGCTGCGATCGGCGTGCTCGGCGTCTGGAAACCGTCCCTCGACACGCTCTCCCAGGTCCTCGCCGCCGTCGCCGTGACCCTCGTCCTCGGCTTCGCCATCGGCATCGCGGCCGCCCGCAGCGAGCGACTCGAACGCGTCCTGCGTCCCATCCTCGACGTCTTCCAGACCATGCCCCAGTTCGTCTACCTGATCCCGGTCGTCGCCCTCTTCGGCGTCGGCCGCGCCCCGGCCGCCGCCGCAGCCATCGTGTACGCGCTGCCCGCCGTCGTCCGCATCACCTCCCAGGGCCTGCGTCAGGTCGACCCGGCGGCGATGGAGGCATCCCGCTCGATGGGTGCCACCACCGGCCAGCAACTGCGCCAGGTCCAACTCCCGCTCGCGCGCCCGGCGCTGCTCCTCGCCGTGAACCAGGGGGTCGTCCTGGTCCTCGCCGTCGTCATCATCGGCGGCCTCGTCGGCGGCGGCGCGCTCGGCTACGACGTCGTCTTCGGCCTGGCCCAGGGGGACCTCGCCACCGGCCTCGTCGCGGGCGCCGCGATCGTCTGCCTCGGCCTGATGCTCGACCGGGTGACCCAGCCGACGGAACGCCGCACCCGCCAGGGAAAGGGGGCCTGACATGCGCACACCGACCACGCCCACACCGACCACGCCCACACCGACCACGCCCACACCGACCAGGCGAACACCCACCACGCAGAACAGGTCAACGAAGGCCCCCCGGCCCCGCAGGCGCAGGCCCCTCGGAGCAGCAGCCGCCAGCCTCGGCGCACTCCTGACCCTCACCGGTTGCGGCGCCGCCGACATGACCAAACAGGCGTCCCCCTACGCAAACGCCCAGGGCGCCAGGACGGTGACCCTCTCCGTCCAGTCCTGGGTCGGCGCCCAGGCCAACGTCGCCGTCGCCCAGTACCTCCTGAAGCACGAACTCGGCTACCGCGTCGACACCGTCCAGGTCGACGAGGTCCCCGCCTGGGACGCCCTCAGCCAGGGCCGCGTCGACGCGATCCTGGAGGACTGGGGCCACCCCGACCAGGAACAGCGCTACGTCAAGGACAAGAAGACCATCCGCAACGGCGGCGACCTCGGCGTCACCGGCCACATCGGCTGGTTCGTCCCCACGTACTTCGCGAAGCAGCACCCGAACGTCACGAACTGGAAGAACCTCAACAAGTACGCCGACCGGCTGAAGACCGCGGAGAGCGGCGGCAAGGGCCAACTGCTCGACGGCTCACCGTCCTACGTCACGAACGACAAGGCCCTCGTCCAGAACCTGAAACTGGACTACCAGGTCGTCTTCTCCGGCTCCGAGGCTGCCCAGATCACCCAGATCAAGCAGTTCGCCAAGCAGAAGAAGCCGTTCCTCACGTACTGGTACCAGCCGCAATGGCTCTTCAAGAAGGTGCCGATGACCGAGGTGAAGCTGCCCGCCTACAAGGACGGCTGCGACGCCGACCCCGAGAAGGTCGCCTGCGCCTACCCGCAGACCCCACTGCAGAAGTACCTCAACGCCGACTTCGCCAAGAACGGCGGCAAGGCCGCGGCCCTCCTACGGAACTTCCACTGGACCACGGAGGACCAGAACGAGGTCTCCCTCATGATCGCCGATCAGAAGCTGTCGCCGGACGAAGCGGCGAAGAAGTGGATCGACGCACACCGCTCGACCTGGCAGGCGTGGCTGCCCGACTAGCCGGGCAGGTTCTACGGTGCCGGGTGCCTTTCCTGACGGGGGCACCCGGCACGCCTATGAGCACCCGCCGCCCTTCAGGCGAGGCGGTCCGCGATCTCCCGCAGCGCGACAGCCGCCCGCCGCTGCAACCCGGGACCGAACGTGATCCGCGTCGCCCCCAGCTCCCCCCACTCCCGGAACGAAGGCCCGTCGAGCGGCGCCCCGACATTGATCGGCCCCTCGATCCCGGCCCGCAACCGGGGCAGCACCTCGACGGGCGCCCCGATCGGGTACACACAGTCCGCCCCCGCCGCCACGTACAGCCGAGCCCGCTCGACCGCTTCCTCGACCGGATCGTCGACGTCCCTGATGAACGTGTCGATCCGCGCATTCAGCACGATCCGGTCCCCCGCGGCCGCCCGCACCTCGGCCAGCCAGTCGGCATGCCGCCGCGGGTCCTTGAGAACCGACCCGGACGCGGCCTCCGCAGGGTCGGCCGAGTCCTCGAGGTTGCATCCGACGGCCCCTGTCTCAAGGAGCCGCTCCACGAGCTCCTTCGGCGCGATCCCGTACCCGCCCTCGATGTCTGCGGACACCGGCACCGACACGGACCGCACGATCCGGGTCACGGCGGCGAACATCTCGTCCGCCGGCGTCTGCCCGTCCTCATGGCCGAGAGACGCCGCGACCCCCGCGCTCGGCGTCGCCAGAGCCGGGAACCCGGCCTCCTCGAAGACCCGCGCACTGGCCGCGTCCCACGGCCCGGGCAGCACCAACGGATCCCCCGTGGCCCGGCGCTGGTGCAACGCGCGGAACACGTCCACTCGGGCCCCCGTACTGCTCGGCCCCTCCGCACTCACCACGCGGGCCCTCCCGGCTCGATCCGGCGGCTGACCATCAGCCGGTTCCAACTGTTGATCACAGCGATCACCCCGATGAGGTGCGCCAACTCCGCCTCACTGAAGTGCTTCGCCGCACTCTCGTACACCTCGTCGGGCACGAAGCCGTCCGTGAGCACCGTCACCGCCTCGGTCAACGCGAGAGCTGCCCGTTCCCGCTCGCTGTACAACTCACCAGCCTCGCGCCAGGCGTTGAGCAGCGCAATGCGTTTCGCGCTCTCCCCGTTCTTGTCGACGGCGGCGTCGACGTGCATGTCCAGGCAGAAGGCGCACGCGTTGATCTGCGAAGCCCGGATCATCACCAGCTCGGCCAGGACCGCGTCCCCGAGCCCCTTCTTGGCAGCGGCGCTGAACGCGGACAACGCGTTCCGCACCCCGGCGTCCAGCTGCGTCGTCCGAGCACTCACTTGAAGTCCCCCGCCTGGTAGTGCCCGGGCGCCTGACGCGTGGACACGCCGAACCGGTTCCACGCGTTGATCGTGGTGATCGCCGCGATCAACTGGCTCAGCTCCCGCTCGTCGTAGAGCTTCGCCGCCCGCTCGTACACCTCGTCCGGCACGAAGCCGTCCGTGAGCACCGTGATCGCCTCCGTCAGCTCGATCGCGGCGATCTCCTTCTCGGTGTAGTAGTGCTTCGACTCCTCCCAGGCGGCGAGCTGAATGATCCGCTCCACGCTCTCCCCGGCGGCCAGCGCGTCCTTGGAGTGCATGTCGAGACAGAGCGCACAGTGGTTGATCTGCGACGCACGGATCTTGACCAGCTCGTACGTCACCGGGTCGACCCCCTGACGAGCCGCCGCGTCCAGCCGGACCATCGCCTTGAACACCTCGGGGGCGTGCTGGGACCAGGCGAGCCGCGGAGTGTGCTCGTGCATGTATCCGCCGTCCGTGCCGTGTGCCGCTACGCCGTTCCCGGCCTGTCCTGAGTTGCTCTCGTGCGTGGTCATGCTGCGAGCCTACGAACGATGTGGCCCAACGGTATGGTCCATTCCCATGGAGAAATCCTGGGCCACTTCGCCGTCGGGTCAAGCACTCGGCATCGACCTGCACATCGAGCCCACGAGCATGGGCACCAGCACGGGCACGGGCACGGGCACGGGCACCGGCACCGGCCTGCGCCGAGGCCTGACCGACGCACTCCGCGAAGCCGTACGCGGCGGACGCCTCGCCCCCGGCACCCGACTGCCCGCCTCCCGCACACTCGCGGTCGATCTGGGCATCGCACGCAACACCGTCGCCGATGCCTACGCCGACCTCGTCGCGGAAGGCTGGCTCACCGCCCGCCAGGGCTCGGGCACCCGCGTTGCCGAACGTCCCGTCGAAGCCCCGCGCCCAGCCCCCGCTCCCGGCCGTCGCGTTCCGGGCAGACTCCTCCACGACCTGCACCCCGGCACCCCCGACCTCGCCTCCTTCCCCCGTACCGAATGGCTCAAGGCGTCCCGGCGGGCCCTGACCGCCGCCCCGAACGAGGCCCTCGGCTACGGCGACCCTCGCGGCCGCCCCGAACTCCGCAGCGCCCTCGCCGGCTACCTCTCCCGCGTCCGGGGCGTCCACGCCCACCCCGACCGCGTCGTCATCTGTGCCGGCTTCGCGCAGGGCCTGATGCTGCTCGGCGAGGTACTGCGCCGCCGAGGCGTACAGGACGTAGCCGTGGAGACCTACGGCCTCGACGTCCACTGGAACCTCCTGCACCGTGCCGCCCTGCGCACCCACCCCCTTCCTCTCGACGGACTCGGTACGGACACCGGCGAACTGGATGCCTGGGCCACGAACGGGCCACCCCAGGACGCCGAACGCGCTGCCGTCGGCGCGGCCCTGCTCACGCCCGCCCACCAGTTCCCCATGGGCGTACCGCTGCACCCGGACCGCAGAGCAGCCGTCGTCGACTGGGCCCGTCGAACAGGCGGACTGATCCTGGAGGACGACTATGACGGCGAATTCCGCTACGACCGCCAACCGGTCGGCGCCCTCCAGGGACTGGACCCGGACCGTGTCGTCTACCTCGGCACGGCGAGCAAGTCACTCGCCCCCGGACTGCGCCTCGGCTGGATGGTCCTCCCGGCGTCCCTCACCGACGAGGTCGTGGAAGCCAAGGGCGCCACCGACTGGTCCTGTGGGGTCCTGGACCAGCTGACCCTCGCCGAGTTCCTGAACTCCGGCGCCTACGACCGCCACCTGCGCAACGCCCGCCTGCGCTACCGCCGCCGCCGCGACCAGCTCGTCACCGCCCTCGCCGAGAACGCCCCTTCCGTCCACGCCACCGGTATCGCCGCGGGTCTGCACGCGGTCCTTCAGCTCCCTCCCGGCACCGAACGGTCCGTGGTCCGCGCCGCCGCCTGGCAGCGCCTCGGCGTCGCAGGCCTCTCCAGCTTCCGCCACGAGCACGCCGCGGCAGCGGCTGCCACACTCGACGCCCTGGTCGTCGGCTACGGCACCCCACCCGACCACGCCTGGGCCGGAGCCCTGGACGCGCTGTGCCGGGTGCTGCCGTAGCCGCCGGAGGCGATGCGCGGACACCGCCCACGTTCTTCTACGCTGGCCGCAGACATGTCTGGACACCGACATGTCTGAGCATCGACATACGGGGGAGTCCTGAGCATGACGGAGAAACGACGACGGCTGCGGTCGAGCACAGTGGTGCTCGGTGGCATGGGCGTGATCGCCACGGCCCTGACCTCGTGCGGTTCCGATCCGGACCGGCGTTGCGTGGACCGCGACAGTTACGACACATACAACGGGTACAAGATCGTCAGCGACCAGTACTGCAAGAGCGGCTCGGGAACGACCTCGGCCGGGAAGGGCCGCAAGACCACCACCGGTGGCAACACGAGCGGCACCGGCAAAAACGGACGCGTCGACGGCGCCTGGTACTACGACCCCGACGTCAGCGGCCGCTACGCCGACGACGGCACCTTCAGCAAGAGCGAAGCTGTCGACCGTGGCGGCTTCGGCTGCTCGGGCTCCGGTTCCGGGGGCGGCTGAACCGGATATGCGGCGCCACACCATCCAACCCCGCGACGGCTGGCAGCAGACCGTCGAGAGCCAGGGACTGATCTACCCGCTCACCCGCTACCCCGACGACTCCCTGCGCCCCTACTGGGACGAGGGCGCCTACTACGCGTTCTCCCTCCCCGAGGTAGAGGCGCTCGAGGAGGTCGTCGAAGAGCTGCACGACATGTGCCTCGCCGCGGCCGAGTACCTCGTAGCCCAGGACCGCCTCGCCGACCTGGGTATCACCGACCCACGCCTCCAGTGCCTGGTCCGCGAGTCCTGGCACCGCCGCGCGGAACTGCCTGCCGTGTACGGCCGCTTCGATCTCCACTACGACGGCCGCGGCGGGGCTCCCGCCAAGCTCCTGGAGTACAACGCCGACACACCCACCTCCCTCGTCGAGGCCGCGAGCCCCCAGTGGTTCTGGATGGAGGAGCGCTTCCCTGGCGCCGACCAGTGGAACTCGCTGCACGAGCGCCTCGTCGACGCCTGGAAGAAGCAGGCCACGCTCCTCCCACCCGGCAGCCCCCTGTACTTCGCGCACTCCGCCGCCGACGAACTCGGCGAGGACCTGATGACCGTGGCGTACCTGCGCGAGACCGCCGCCCAGGCAGGCCTGGACACGGAAGCGATTTCCGTCGAGGACATCGGCTGGGACCCCCTGTCGCGGCGCTTCGTCGACAAGAAGCTCCGCTTCATCCGCAGCTGCTTCAAGCTCTACCCCTGGGAGTGGCTGACCACCGACCGCTTCGCGCCGCACGTCCTGGACACGCTCGACAACGGCGGCGGCACCGGCACCACCCTCTGGATCGAACCAGCCTGGAAGATGCTCCTCTCCAACAAGGCGCTCCTCGCGGTGCTCTGGGAACTCTTCCCAGGCCATCCGAACCTCCTCCCCGCCTATCTGGATGGCCCGCGCGAACTCGCCCGCACTACGGGGTACGTCGCCAAGCCCCTCCTCGGTCGCGAGGGCGCGGGCATCACCCTCCACGAACCGAGCAGTGCCCCGTCCGCGCCGCCCGTCCGCGAAGAGGCATGCTGCTACCAGGAGCTGTGCCCCCTGCCCGACTTCGACGGCAACCGCGTGGTGCTCGGTGCCTGGGTCGTGGAGAACGAGGCGGCAGGACTCGGCATCCGCGAGTCATCAGGCCCGGTCACGGACGAGTACGCCCGCTTCCTGCCGCACGTCATCCTCTAGCGCGGGCCGGGGCTGTCACTGTTCAGATGTCAAAGATCTGTCGGACGTCTGTCCGGGCGCTGCCGTTCACGCGCCGAGTACCGCACGGAGCTGGTCGAGTCCCCAGTCCAGATCCTCCTTACTGACCACCAGGGGCGGGGCGATCCGGATCGTGGAGCCATGGGTGTCCTTGACGAGGACACCCCGCTCCAGCAGTTTCTCCGAGATCTCCCGGCCCGTCCCGTACGCGGGATCGATGTCGACACCCGCCCAGAGCCCGCGGCCCCGGACCTCCGTCACCTTGCCCGTCCCCGCCAACAGGCCGAGCTCAGCGTGGAGGTGCTCACCCAGTTCCGCGGCCCGCTGCTGGAATTCGCCGCTGCGCAGCATTGCGATCACCTCGAGCGCCACGGCACACGCGAGCGGATTGCCCCCGAACGTCGACCCGTGCTCGCCCGGCCGGAACACCCCAAGCACCGCCCTGCTCGACACCACCGCAGACACCGGCACGACACCACCGCCGAGCGCTTTGCCCAGCACGTACATGTCGGGCACCACACCTTCGTGCTCACAGGCGAACGTCCGCCCCGTCCGGCCGAGACCCGACTGGATCTCGTCCGCGATGAAGAGCACGCCCCGCTCGCGCGTCAGCTCCCGTACGCCCGCGAGGTACCCCGGCGGCGGCACCAGCACCCCCGCCTCGCCCTGTACCGGCTCGAGCAGCACCGCCACCGTGTTCTCGGTGACCGCGTCCCGCAGCGCCGCCAGGTCCCCGTACGGAACGATGTCGAACCCCGGCGTGTACGGCCCGAAGTCCGCCCGGGCCTCCGGGTCCGTCGAGAAGCTGACGATCGTCGTCGTCCGGCCGTGGAAGTTGTCGCTCGCGACCACGATCCGGGCCTGTCCGTCTGGTACCCCCTTCACCCGGTAGCCCCACTTGCGTGCGGTCTTCACCGCGGTCTCCACCGCTTCCGCCCCCGTGTTCATCGGCAGCACCGTCTCCATGCCGCACAGAGCGGCGAGCTGCGTACAGAACTCGGCGAACCGGTCGTGATGGAACGCCCGGGAGGTCAGGGTGACCCGGTCCAGCTGTGCCTTCGCGGCGTCGATCAGCCGCTTGTTTCCGTGCCCGAAATTCAACGCGGAGTATCCGGCCAGCATGTCCAGATAGCGCCGCCCCTCGACGTCGGTCATCCAGGCGCCGTCCGCCGTGGCGATGACGACAGGCAGTGGGTGATAGTTGTGCGCGCTGTGCTCGTCGGAGACAGCGATCAGGTCCTCCGTAGCGGTGCGTGCGTTCCCATCGGTGTGGGTGGGAGTTACAGAAGTCACGGGATCTCCGTTCTTACGGCTCTGAAGGCCTTGCGGCTCTTACGGCGCGAAACGGGTTTGTCGCCCATTCCTATCGTCGCTCGCATCATGGACGCGGAAACCTTCCGCACCGCCGCGCCCGGTAGTGTGATGTCCGGGCCGTGACTGGCGCGCTGGGATGGGACCGACCATCGGGGAGCGGCCCGCGAACTGTGTGCCGTGCGCCTGGGCCGAACCGTGCACCGCCCCGTGCGCCCGATCTCTTTCGGGCCCGGGGAAACCCGTCCCGGAGGTCCCTCATGCCAGAGCCCACCCCTTCTTCCTCCTCTCTCTCCACCGAGTCCGTCGCTTTCCGCAGCGCCCTCGACGTCATCCGGGGTGTGGAGCCCCGGGTCGCCGACGCCATCGGCCAGGAGATCGCCGACCAGCGCGAGATGCTCAAGCTGATCGCCAGCGAGAACTACGCCTCTCCGGCGACCCTCCTCGCGATGGGCAACTGGTTCAGCGACAAGTACGCCGAGGGCACCGTCGGCCGCCGCTTCTATGCGGGCTGCCGCAATGTCGACACCGTCGAGGCCCTGGCCGCCGAGCACGCCCGAGAGCTGTTCGGCGCCCAGCACGCCTACGTCCAGCCGCACTCCGGTATCGACGCCAACCTCGTCGCCTTCTGGGCCGTCCTCGCGGACCGCGTCGAGGCCCCGGCCCTGCAGCGGGCCGGCGTACGCAACGTCAACGACCTGTCCGACGCCGACTGGGCCGAACTGCGCCAGGCCTTCGGCAACCAGCGCATGCTCGGCATGTCCCTTGACGCCGGCGGTCACCTCACTCACGGCTTCCGGCCCAACATCTCCGGCAAGATGTTCGACCAGCGCAGCTACGGAACCGACCCGGCCACCGGGCTCCTGGACTACGAGGCGCTGCGTGCCACGGCCCGCGAGTTCAAGCCGATGATCATCGTGGCCGGCTACTCCGCCTATCCGCGTCTGGTGAACTTCCGCCTCATGCGGGAGATCGCCGACGAGGTCGGGGCGACGCTGATGGTCGACATGGCGCACTTCGCCGGCCTCGTCGCCGGCAAGGTGCTCACCGGGGACTTCGACCCGGTACCCCACGCCCAGATCGTCACCACGACCACCCACAAGTCGCTGCGCGGCCCGCGCGGCGGCATGGTCCTGTGCGACGACTCGCTCGCCGACCAGGTCGACCGCGGCTGCCCGATGGTGCTGGGCGGACCGCTCCCGCACGTCATGGCGGCCAAGGCCGTCGCCCTCGCCGAGGCACGCCGCCCCGATTTCCGCGGTTACGCCCAAGCCGTCGTCGACAACGCCCGGGCTCTCGCCGAAGGCCTCACCCGTCGCGGCGCCACCCTGGTCACCGGCGGTACGGACAATCACCTGAATCTGATCGATGTCGCCACCTCCTATGGTCTGACCGGCCGACAGGCCGAGTCCGCGCTTCTCGCTTCCGGCATCGTCACCAACCGCAACGCCATCCCTGCCGACCCGCACGGCGCCTGGTACACCTCCGGCATCCGCATCGGCACCCCCGCGCTCACCACGCGCGGACTGGGGGCGGGCGAGATGGACGAGATCGCCGCGCTCATCGATCGTGTCCTCACGGCCACCGAGCCCGGCACCACCAGTAAGGGAGCTCCTTCCAAGGCGCAGCACGTGCTGGAGGCCAAGATCGCCGATGAGGTCGCCCACCGGGCGGCCGAGCTGCTCACCGGCTTCCCGCTCTACCCGTCGGTCGACCTCACCTGAGCCTGTTCACCGGTCGCCGTCTCCGGTACGGGATGACCCGACGGAGGCGGCACCCGCCTCGCCCTGGCGCCGTTCCGAGGGCCTGGCCTCCAGGACCCTCACAGATCCTGAAGCTCCTGCCTCGGCCCCGCCTCCCGGCGTCGTCGAACCAAAGCCAAGGACTCCGGTATGCGCGCCACCATCGGCCGCACCAGCAGAGTCACCGCCACTCCGGCAGCGAGGCCGGGCAGCGCCCACCACCAGTTGGTGCTGCGGCTCACCGCAGCCGCTGAGGGCGCTGCTGGTGCGTCTGCGTCGGCTCCGGAAGCAGTGGCAGCCGAGTTCCAGTGGGTCTCCGGGCGCGGAAATATGGGTGGGGCTCCTCCGGGTGACCGTTTACCCATCACACCCAGCCTGCGTAGCAGGGCGCGCAGCTCGGCCGGGTTCTCCGCCTTGTGCCAGTAACCGTCGTACGACCTCGGCAGCTTTGCGGACGTGTGTATCCAGACGGCCTTGGTGCCCGGCGTGTCGGGATAGACGCGGTCCATGCGCCAGGGCTGCACATCGTGGAGCAACCACGTGACGTTGAGCTGCCGCCCCGCACCCACCCCGAGCCCGGGCGGCAGCTCCTCCGGTGATTTGCCCGGCGCACCGAGCAGACCGCTCAAAGCGTCGTACTCCTTGTCACTGAAGTAGAGCGACGCGCTCTGCTTGCTCTCCGGTGAAACGACGAGGACGCTCGTGGGTCCGCCGGCCAACGCCTGCGGCCCGCTCCACAACACCATGGCCAGTGCGGCCGCCACCGCTGTGAGCAGCGCCGCCCCTCTCAACAACGTACGCATCCGAACCCCCCAGTCGGTTTGGCACGGGTGCTCCGTGCCGATTCACTTCTGGTACACCGCTCGACGCTTCGAGGTTCCCGATCCGGCGCGGTGTCCTTCCGATTCAGCCCGCGCTGTCCGGCGCCCGCATTAGCCTTCGCGTGCCTCGCCTGCGGACTCGGCGATCGTCATGGCCTCGTCCATGGACGCGACGCCTTCCAGTCGCAGCGTGAGGTCGGCGCCGTCCGTTCCGTGGGCCCACAGCAGCGTCGGACCTGCTGTCCGCTCCGAGCGGGTCCACCGGTGACCGTGCTCGTCGTACATCCAGAAGCTCAACCGGTGCTCGTCCGCGAACCACAGGCCGGGTGAGCCGCTCACCGTGACCCACCGCGGACGGAGCGGGGCCGTCTTGGTGAACCCGATATCAAGGTGGGCGGGGTACTCGTTGAGCCGTATCGTGCGGCCCGCGGCACGCCAGCACAGGGTGAGCAGCATGCGATCGCCCGGCGCGCGGGTGACCGTGAGCGCTTGCGGCCGGCCGAGCTCGGACGGGACTGCAGGCTCGAAACCGACCCGCTGCACGGCCTCCTCCAAAGAAAGGGAGGCACCGCACCCCGGGACGTGAGCGCCCGCCGACGGAGTGGCCGACGGGTCGTAGTGCACCTCGACCCCACCGAAGCCGAACCAGTCCTCGACCGCAGCCCGTACCGGCGGCGTGAACACCACGACCGTCGCCACCCCGCACAGCGCAGCGACCAGCGCCCGCCAGCGCAGCCGCACCCATCGCCGTATCGTGTGCAGAAGGCCCATCGGTTTCCGTGGTTCGGCGACCGGCGTGGGCACGCGCTCGGCGAGTATCTGGGCCAGCACGCGCTCCGCCATCGTCTCGCCCGCGTTCTCCGGCCCCTCCAGGAGGCGGCCCAGGGAGCGCAGTTCGTCAGGCAGCTTCGGCTCCTCACCGCGTCGCCCGCCCATGCTCGTCACCTCCTTTCCTCGACCGCTGTGCCGGTACTGAAGCGGCTCCCTGCGCCGCACGGGGCAACAACTCGCCCAGCTTGCGCAGCGCCCGGTTGAGTCGGGACTTGACCGTGCCACGCGGCCAGCCGAGCGCCTGCGCCGTCTCCGCCTCGTCCATCTCCAGGAGATAGCGGTAAGTGACGACGAGCCGATGCTCCTCACTCAGCCGCTCCACCGCGTCGAGCAGCTCGGCCCGACGCTCTATCTCGATCGCCGCGGCCGCCGGATCGGCCGACTCCGGTATAAGCGGCTCGGCCTCGACCATCGCGGCCTCCCGGCCGAGGACGGAGCGCTGCCTCCCGGCCGATCGCACTGTGTTCCTCGTCTCATTGGCGACGATCTTGAGCAACCAAGGCCGGAACGCCGACCCGTCCTTGAATCGCCCCAGGTTGCAGTACGCCTTGAAGAAGGACTGCTGCACCACGTCCTCCACGTCCGCCCCCGCCCCAAGCGCTCTCGCTGCCCGCAGAGCGACGCCGGTGAAGGCGCGGACCAGCTCCGCGTACGCCTCCGGCTCTCCGGCGCGCACGCGGGCGATCACCGCATCCTCGTCGACGATGCGGCCCCCCTCCAGGACTTCCACCTGTGCCCTCACAGCGTTGATACACCGGCCGGCGGTGATCGGTTCCCACTCGTACCGCACGAGTTCTCACGTTCGGTCACGCCCGGGCCCGAGCCTGCGTGCGCAGCTTCCACATGGCGATGCGCACACGGCACGCACCTGGGCCCAAGCAATGAGAGACACCTGAGAGAATGAGGAGCATGGCCTCTGACAGTCCCCGCGTGCTCTCCGGTATCCAGCCCACCGCAGGCTCGTTCCACCTCGGCAACTACCTCGGCGCGGTCCGCCAGTGGGTGGCCCTGCAGGAGTCCCACGACGCCTTCTACATGGTGGTGGACCTGCACGCGATCACGGTTCCGCAGGACCCGAAGGAACTCCTCGCGAACACGCGGCTCGCCGCGGCCCAGCTCCTTGCCGCCGGTCTCGACCCGGATCGCTGCACGCTGTTCGTCCAGAGCCATGTCCCCGAGCACGCTCAGCTCGGCTGGATCATGAACTGCCTCACAGGGTTCGGCGAGGCGAGCCGCATGACACAGTTCAAGGACAAGTCCGCAAAGCAGGGTGCCGACCGCGCCACAGTCGGTCTCTTCACGTACCCGATCCTGCAGGTCGCGGACATCCTCCTCTACCAGGCAGACCAGGTTCCGGTGGGCGAGGACCAGCGCCAGCACATCGAGCTGACGCGCGACCTGGCCGAGCGCTTCAACGGCCGCTTCGGGGAGACCTTCACGATCCCGGCGCCGTACATCCTGAAAGAGACGGGCAAGATCTACGACCTTCAGGACCCGTCGATCAAGATGAGCAAGTCGGCGTCGACGCCCAAGGGCCTCATCAACCTCCTCGACGAGCCGAAGGCCACCGCCAAGAAGGTCAAGAGCGCGGTCACCGATACCGACACCGTGATCCGCTACGACGCGGAGAACAAGCCGGGCGTCAGCAACCTCCTCAGCATCTACTCGACCCTCACCGGCGCCGGTATCCCGGAACTGGAGCAGAAGTACGAGGGCAAGATGTACGGTGCGCTCAAGACGGACCTGGCTGAGGTCATGGTGGACTTCGTGACACCGTTCCAGACCCGCACCCAGGAGTACCTGGACGATCCGGAGACGCTCGACTCGATCCTGGCCAAGGGTGCGGAGAAGGCGCGTACCGTCGCCGCCGAGACCCTTTCCCAGACGTACGAGAAGATCGGCTTCCTGCCCGCCAAGCACTGAGCCCGCACCTGCTGCACGCCCGCCCGCACGCCCGCCACACGACGACAGGAGTACGACGTGGGGACCGTAACGATCGGTGTCTCGATCGCGGTCCCGGAGCCTCACGGCAGCCTGCTCCAGGAGCGGCGTGCGGGCTTCGGCGACCTCGCGGCGCACGGCATCCCCACGCACATCACCCTGCTTCCGCCCACCGAGGTGGAGGCTGGGGATCTTCCGGCGACCGAGGCGCACCTGGTGGAGGTCGCCGCGTCCGGGCGGCCGTTCTCGATGCGTCTTTCGGGTACAGGAACTTTCCGGCCGTTGTCGCCCGTTGTTTTCGTGCAGGTCGTCGAAGGCGCCGAGGCCTGCACCTGGCTGCAGAAGCAAGTACGTGACGCGTCGGGGCCGGTCGCACGCGAGCTGCAGTTTCCGTACCACCCGCACGTCACTGTGGCGCACGGGATCTCCGAAGAGGCGATGGACCACGCCTTCGCGGAGCTCGCCGACTACGAAGCGGCATGGTCATGCAATGGCTTCGCCCTCTACGAGCAGGGCGAGGACGGCATCTGGCGGCGGCTGCGCGACTTCACCTTCGGCAAGCCCACGCTCCCCGCACAGGCGCCCGACCGCACGAAGCGCGGCCGACGACTGCCCGCAAGCTGACCCAGGTCGCGCAGGCACACACGTACGCGGCATCGCGCGCGTGCGGGACCGTCAGACCGGCAGCCTGCGGAACAACGGCCGAGGCACGTGCCGCAAAGCCGACATGACCACCCGCAGCGCCCCCGGCACCCAGACCGTCTCCGAACGGCGTCGGAGCCCCGTCTCGATGGCCAGTGCCACTGCCTCCGGCGTCGTGGCCATCGGCGTCTCCGCCATGCCGGCCGTCATCTTCGACCGCACGAACCCGGGGCGCACCACCATGACGTGGACGCCCGTGCCGTGCAGTGCGTCACCCAGCCCTTGAGCGAAAGCATCCAGTCCCGCCTTGCTCGATCCGTAGATGAAGTTGGCGCGGCGGGCCCGCTCACCCGCGACTGAGGAGAGTACGACCAGCGAACCGTGCCCCTGGGTCTGCAGCGCCCGGGCACAGACCAGACCGGCCGAGACCGCGCCCGTGTAGTTGGTCTGCGCGACACGCACCGCCGCCATGGGCTCGCCCTCGTCCCGGGCCTGGTCACCGAGGACGCCGAAGGCCAGCAGCACCATGTCGATGTCGCCTTCGGCGAAAACCTTGCCCAGCGTCTCCTCGTGGGATCCCGAGTCCAGGGCGTCGAACGGGACGGCATGCGCATCGGCGCCCAATCCCCGCAGTTGGGCGACAGCACGGTCCAGCGCGGGGGACGGACGGCCCGCGAGCCACACGGTACGGGTGCGGCGGGCGACGAGCCGACGGGCTGTCGCCAGGGCGATCTCGGACGTGCCACCGAGGATGAGAAGGGACTGCGGGGTGCCGAAGGCGTCCTTCATGAGATCCGAACTCCAAGGGTGCGGTGTCGGCCGGCGGCCGGAAATTCGACGAATGAGATCGGGAACCTGGTCGGTCCGAGCGGTGTATTGAAAGTGACGAAGGCGCGGAGGAGCCGCGGCGGTAAATCGGACAGGACGGGTGCGTCACATGGAAGCCTGCGCGCGAGAGCGAGAGCGAGAGCGAGAGCGAGAGCGAGAGCAAGAGCGGGTGCGAGTACGAGTACGGATGCGGGATTCAGCTCGCGCCACGCAGCAATTCAGAGATTCAGCCGACGCGACAAGTCGGAGCGGAACACCTGCCGGGGGTCCATCCGTGCCCGCAGCGAGCGGAAATTGTCCAGACGCGGATACATCGCGGCAAGCAGTTCGGGGCGCAGCCGGGAGTCCTTGGCGAGATAGACGCGACCGTCCGCGGCAGCCACCTCCTCGTCGAGTTCGTCGAGGAACAGGGAGAGCTCCGGAAGGTGGGCCGGGATGTCGAGAGCGAGGGTCCAGCCCGGCATGGGAAAGGACAGCCAGCCCGAATCTCCGTCTCCCAAGCGCTTGAGTACCGCGAGAAAGGAAGGGCAGCGGCGATCCGAAATGCGCTGCACGATGCGCCGGAGCGCCTCTTCTTTTCCATAGCCGATGACGAACTGATACTGCACGAAACCGCCGCGCCCGTAAATGCGGTTCCAGTGCGGAATGCCGTCGAGGGGGTGGAAGAATGTCGACATTTTCTGGATCTCGCCGACACGCGAAGCGGGGGCCTTGCGGTACCACAACTCATTGAACAGACCGACTGTCGTCCGGCCCAGCAGACCTCCTGGAAAGACGGAGGGAGCGGACGGGAGCCGGCCGGGCCGGAAGGCGAGCGGCTTGCGACGGGTGCGGGCAGGCAAGGCGTCCAGCGGGGCGTGATCCCCCCGGGTCAGGACGGAGCGGCCCATTGCTGTCCCGCGGGCCAGCAGGTCGATCCAGGCGACCGAGTAGCGGTAGCGGTGATCCGTGGCGGTGAGCCGGGCCAGTAGATCGTCGAGGTCGGAGGCCCGTTCCGTGTCGACGGACATCAGCGAGGTCTCGACGGGCTGCAGCTGCACCGTGGCAGTGAGGATGACGCCGGTCAGTCCCATGCCGCCGACGGTGGCGTCGAAGAGTTCGGTGCCGCGCTCGACGATGCGGATCTCACCGTCGGCCGTGAGGAGCTCAAAAGCGAGGACGTGGCGAGAGAACGATCCGGAGACGTGGTGGTTCTTGCCGTGGATGTCGGCGCCGATCGCACCGCCGACCGTGACGTAGCGCGTGCCCGGAGTCACTGGCACGAACCAGCCGAGAGGGAGGAGCACTTCCATCAACCGATGCAGGGAGACACCCGCGTCGCACAACACGGTGCCGCCGGCGGCATCGATGGCATGGATCGCGTCGAGCGCGGTCATGTCCAGGACGGCGCCCCCGGCGTTCTGTGCCGCGTCACCGTAGGCGCGGCCCAGACCACGGGCGATGCCGCCCCGGTGGCCGGGGAGAGCGCATTCTCCGATCGCCGCCACGACTTCCTCGTAGGAGCGGGGCCGCACCAGGTACGCGGATGTGGGCGCCGTCCGACCCCAGCCGGTGATGGGCGCCGTGTCGTAACCGGGAGTCCACGCAGGGATCGATTCCGAGGCCGGGCGGGAAGCGGCGTCGGCAGATGCAGAGGGGAGCGAGACGGAAGTCGCTGCCGGGACCGAGGGAGAGGTCGGCGCAGCCGAGGTGGAAGGCGAAGGGTTGAGCGCGGTTGCGGTGGGAGCGAGGGGTGAAGGGGCGGCGACAGGTGCGGGCGCGGAAGTGAGGGCGGGTGCGGAGTCGGCAGCCATGTGCGAAACCGTATCGCTCCGAATAGGAGAATTCACTCTAAAACTAGTGATCTCTCCACGAAACGGGTGATTCAGGGGATGTCGCTATGAATAGCCAACAATATGAGTGGTCGGGGACTCAGGGTGAGCCACATGGACGACATGGACCGTCGATTGCTGTCGGCACTGCGCGACTGTGGCACCGACCGGCGCGTGGCCGGGGCGGCGCGTGCACTGTCCTGGGCGGGTGAGCATGCGGCGTTGTGGCTGGTGGTGGGGCTTACAGGTGCCGCGGCCGATCGTGAGCGGCGTTCGGCATGGTTGCGCGGGACGGCTCTCACGGCCGGAGCGCATCTGGCCAGCATGGGAGTGAAACGGGTGGTGCGCAGGCCGAGGCCAGGCGGGCAAGCGGGGGCGGAACCGCTGGCGCGGACGGCGGGAAAGCACTCGTTCCCCAGCTCGCATGCGACGTCGGCGGCCGCGGCGGCAGTCGCGTACGGGGCGCTGAGGCCGGTGGGGGCGCAGCTGGTGCCGCCGTTGGCAGCCGCGGTGTGCGTCTCACGGATGGTCGTCGGTGTGCATTACCCCTCCGATGTCGCGGCGGGCGCGTTGCTGGGCGCGGTCACAGCTCGGCTCGGGGCCCGCTGGATGGCCGGGGGTGGAGTGCGGTGACGGAGCGAGTGGGGCGAGCGAAGCCGGTGGAGCAGGTGGGGCCGGTGGAGGGCGGCAAGCCGCCGTGTGGGGGAGGGCGAGGTGCGGGGCGTTTCGAGGACGGGGACAGGGCCGACGGGTTGGAGGGCCGCGTAGTGGGCGGTGAGGGCCGGGATGAGAGGGCAGGGGGTGAGGAGGACATGGGGGTGAGTGAAGGTGCAGCGTGGTCTGCCGGGGCGGCGCGTAATGCTGGGGCCGGCACCGCGGTGCTGGAGCGGCCGCCTGGGCAGGTCGCGGCGGGTGCCGTTGCGATGTCGGTCGCATTGCCGGTCGGGTTGTTCTGGACGGCCAGGCCGAAGCAGTGGGTGAAGAACGTCCTGGTGGTGGCCGCTCCGGCTGCGGCAGGCGAGTTGTTCGCACCGGACGCGCTCGTGCAACTGGCGGTCGTCTTTGTTTTGTTCACGGCGGCGGCCTCGGCGGTGTATCTGATCAATGACGCGCGGGACGCGGAGGCGGATCGGGCGCACCCGTTGAAGCGGCATCGGCCCGTGGCGGCGGGGCTGGTTCCGGTGCCGGTCGCGTATTCCGTCGGCGGGACGTTGGCCGTGCTCGCGCCGGCTGGGGCGGTGGTGCTGTGCAATGCGGTGACGGCGGCGTTGCTGGCCGCCTACGTCGGGATGCAGTTGGCGTACTGCATCAGCCTCAAGCATGTGCTGGTCGTCGACCTGATCGTGGTGACCACCGGGTTTCTGATGCGGGCGATGGTCGGGGGACTCGCGCTGAGGATTCCGTTGTCGCGCTGGTTTCTGATCACTACGGGGTTCGGGGCGTTGTTCATGGTCTCGGCCAAGCGGTATTCGGAGTCGGTCCAGATGGCTGGCAGAGCGGGCGCCACGCGGGCGCTGCTGACCGAGTACACGACGGGATACCTGCGCTTCGTATGGCAGTTGGCTGCAGGGGTGGCTGTGCTCGCGTACTGCCTGTGGGCGATGGAGGAGGGAGGGGGCGCGGACAGCAGCTTGTTGCCGTGGCGGCAGTTGTCCATGGTGGCGTTCATCGTCGCGGTGCTGAGATACGCGGTCTTCGCCGACCGGGGCACGGCGGGCGAACCGGAGAACGTGGTGCTGCGGGACCGGGCGCTGGCGGTGATCGGGCTCGTGTGGCTGGCGATGTATGGGCTCGCGGTCGTGGGTTGGTGAGCAACAGGGGCATGGGCCGGGCCAGAGGTGTGGAGAAGACCAGGGGTGTGGTCCGGGCCAGAGGTGTGAAGGGGACCAAGGGTGTGGACCGGGCCAGAGGTCTGGAGAGGACCAGGGGTGTGGAGAGGGCAGAGGAAGGGGGCGGGGTGTGGTGGCGGGCTTGAGGGGAGTCATGCGCGAGAGGCGTCGGCTATTGGGGGAGCGGCTCCGGGTGTTGGGGCCCGAGCTGGTGGGTTTCGCGGCGGCTGGGGTGTGTGCGTACGCCGTTGACCTGGGGCTCTTCGTGTGCCTGCGCGGGGCGGCGGGGATGGATCCGATCTCTGCCAAGGCCTTGTCGTTCGTCGCCGGTTGCTCGGTGGCGTACGTGGGGAACGCGCTGGGGACGTACCGGAAGAGGGTGACGGGGGCGTCGCGGCTGCGGCAGTACGGGGTGTTCTTCGCGGTGAATGTGGCGGGGGCGTTGGTGCAGGTGCTGTGCATCGCGGTCTCGCATTACGTGCTCGGCTTCACGTCGCCGCGGGCGGACACTGTCTCAGGGGCCGGGGTGGGGATGGCTCTGGCCACGGTGGTGCGGTTCTGGGGTACTCGGACTCTGGCCTTCGGTACGAAACCGAGTGGGAGGCCGGCTGACGAGGAGCCGACCGCGGCGCGACGAGTTCGATCGGGCGTGCCGGTTGAACCGGTCGGACCGGTCGGACCGGTCGATCAGGGCAGGCGGGGATCATGGATTGGCTGAAGAGACTTCCCGTAGTCGGGCCGTTGTTCGCCCGGCTGATGCGGACCCATGTCTGGAAGGCCTACGAGCGGCTCGACGAGGTGCTCTGGTCGAGGCTGGCGGCGGCGATGACGTTCATCAGCTTCCTGGCGCTGTTCCCGCTCATCACCGTGGGCGCGGCGGTCGCGGCGGGGGCGCTTGGGCCGGGGCAGCAGCGGAAGTTCGAGGAGAAGATCAGCGAGCAGGTGCCGGGGATCGCCGATCAGCTGGATCTCGGGGCGCTGATCGACAATGCGGGGACGATCGGGGTGGTGGCCGGCGCGTTGCTGTTGTTCACCGGTGTCGGCTGGGTCGGGTCGATAAGGGACTGTCTGCGGACGGTGTGGGAGTTGCCGCAGGGTGACGAGAACCCGATTCTGCGCAAGCTCAAGGATGCTGGGGTGTTGGTGGGGCTCGGGGGTGCCGGGCTCGCCTCGTTGGTGGCATCGACCGTGGCGTCCACGGCAGTGGGGTGGTCCGCGGATCACCTGGGAATCGACAAGGAGGGGTGGGGCGGGGCGCTGCTGCAAGTCTTCGCGTTCGTGATCGCGGTGGCGGCGGACTTCCTGCTGCTGTTGTACGTGCTGACGTTGTTGCCAGGGGTGCAGCCGCCGCGGCGGGATCTGCTCAAGGCGGGGTTGATCGGTGCGGCGGGGTTCGAGCTGCTGAAGCTGTTGCTCGGCGGGTACATCAAGGGGGTAGCCGGGAAGAGCATGTACGGGGCGTTCGGTACGCCGGTCGCGCTGATGCTGTGGATCAACTTCACGGCGAAGCTGGTGCTGTTCTGCGCGGCGTGGACCGCGACGGGGCGCGCTGCCGCGCGGGAGCGGGATGGGGAGAGCGCCGAGTTGGAGGGGGCGGTGGGTCCCGCCGGTCTGGAAGGTGGTGCAGGGGCCGCCGGAGTTGCGGACGCCGGTGAGGTTGGTGGTGGTGAAGTTGGTGGTGGTGAGGCTGGTGGTGGCCATGGTGGTCGTGGCGCGCGGAAGGCTGGAGGGAGTTCCCTCGCTGCTGGGGGCGGGGCCGACCGGGAGTCCAGAGCCGGGGCGTGACCGACGGTGAGGGGGCAGGGTCCGGCTGGGTGGGCTTGAACTGCAGACGCTGAAGGTGCGGACCGGCCGGGTCGCCGGGTCACCTCGGCCAGCCGCCAGCCGCCAGCCGCCAGCCGCCAGCCGCCAGCCGCCAGCCGGCCTGGGCGGTCAGCCGGCCTGGGCGGTCAGATCGCTCGGCAAGCCGCTACAGCCCTGGCCCAGCAGACTCAGCCCAGCAGGACCAATCCGCCTGGTTACGACAAGGGGTCCGGCTAGCCGCGACAGCCCTGGCCCAGCAGCCTCAGCCCAGCAGCGCCAAGCGGCCTCAGCCCAGCAAAACCAATCCGCCTGGTCACGAGGCACGAGACACAAGGCACGACACACGACAGGAGGCTCGCCAAGCCGGGACAGCCCCGTCCGGCAGCCTTGCCCCAGTAGGCCGATCCGCCCCGTCGGGGCAGGGCGGAGCTAGTGGGCGAGGGGAGCGGCTCGGCGGGGTTGAGGGGAGGGGGGAGTTACGGCTTAGACGTGCGGGTGGGCCACTTCTTGCGGACTGTGAAGGCTGCGGCGGCCAGGACGAGGAGGGCGCCGGCGGTGATGGCCAGGGCGATGCCGATGCCGCTGGAGCGGGAGGCGGAGACCGCGGCGCGGGTGGCCGGCTTGGTGGGTCCCGCGTCGCCCTGGGAGCCGGCGGAGGCGCTGGGGGAGGCGGCGCTCTTCGGGGGGACGAGGGTGCCGACGGGGGTGACCTTGCCGTCGGCCTGGAAACCCCAGTCGAGGAGGCGGGCGGTCTCCTTGTAGACCGCGTGGCTCTCCTTCGCGTCGGGGTGCATGACGGTGACGAGGAGGACCTTGTTGTTGCGTTCGGCGACGCCGGTGAAGGTGGCGCCGGCGTTGGTGGTGTTGCCGTTCTTGACGCCGGCGATGCCCTTGTAGGCGTCGAGGCCCACGTCGCCGGTGAGGAGGCGGTTGGTGTTCTGGATCTCGAAGCGGCTGGTCGTCTTCCCCTTCTTCTGCGCCTCGGGGAACTTGGCGGTGGCCGTGGCGGCGTACTCGCGGAAGTCCGCCTTCTGCAGGCCGGAGCGGGCGAAGAGGGTGAGGTCGTAGGCGGAGGAGTACTGGCGGGGGGCGTCGTAGCCGTCGGGGCTGATGACGTGGGTGTCGTTGGCCTGGAGCTCGTCGGCGTGGGTCTGCATGTCCTCGACGGTCTGGGAGACGCCGCCGTTCATCGCGGAGAGGACGTGCACGGCGTCGTTGCCGGAGCGCAGGAAGACGCCGAGCCACAGGTCGTGGACGGTGTAGGTGAAGTTCTCCTTGACGCCGACGAGGCTGGAGCCCTCGCCCATACCGTCCAGGTCGGAGGGGATGACCTTGTGTGTCGTGGTCTTGGGGAACTTGGGGAGGAGCGTGTCCGCGAAGAGCATTTTGAGGGTGCTTGCGGGGGGCAGCTGCCAGTGCGCGTTGTGTGAGGCGAGCACCTCGCCGGATTCGGCGTCCGTGACGATCCAGGACTTGGCGGTCAGGTCCTTCGGGAGGACGGGGGCGCCGGATCCGAGGTTCACCTGGGTGCCCGACTTGCCGAGCTGCGCGCCGCCGATGGTCGACATGTCGGCCGGGGGACCGGCCTTGCCCGAGGCGCTTTCCGTCGGCTTGCTGTCCGGGCTGTCCGCGGCGGACGCGGGCAGCGCGGCTGTCAGGGACAGCGCGGAGACCGTCAGCAGGGCCGCGGAAGCCGCCAGCAGCCTGGAGCGCGACGAGTACGGAGAGCGCGGTGGGTACGGCGAGTTCGACGCGTCCGACACGTGCGGCACATATGACGTGTCCGACGAGTATGACGAGTACGACGCATGGGAGGCAGGCACGGTCGGAAACGTACATGTACCCGGCCCGTAAGTCTTCGCCGAGGTGTTCTGTGTCTCTCCGGCCCCACCCCGGCGGCGGTGTGCGACGGCGGCTGACGATACTGAACGTATGAAGCTCAGCCGTCCCGTCTCCTGGTTCCTGCTCGCCTTCGGGGTGTGGAGCTGGATCATCTGGATCACTTTCGTCAAGAACCTGTGGAAGGACGGCAGCGGCCTCGCCTTCGACGACGCCGGTGACCCGACGGCGTACTTCTTCGTGCATCTGACGCTCGCCGTCGTCTCCTTTGTCTTGGGGACGGTGGTCGGAGGTATCGGGTTCCGTGGAGTGCGCGCTCTGCGGCGCACCTCGGCGACCTAGCGGGCCACAGCACGGACTTATCGGCAATAACGAGCGAAGCGGGTGGGCGGGGTCATGGTCGTTGTCTTTGTGCTGGTCGGCCTTGTGGTGCTCGCGGCCTTCGCCGGGCTGCACTACTACGCGTGGCGGCGGCTCGTGCGGGACACGACCGCGGGGCCCGGATGGCCGAGGCGGCTGGGCACGGTGGTGTTCGTCGCCGGGCCGGTGCTGATGTTCGCGGCGTTGATCGCGGAGCGGGCCGGGGCGCCGTTCCTGTTGCAGCGGATTCTGGCGTGGCCGGGGTTCCTCTGGTTGGCCTTCGCGCTCTACTTGCTGCTTGGCCTGCTGGTGGGGGAGGTGGTGCGACCGTTGCTGCGGCGCGTGTTCGTGCCCGAGGTTCCTTCAGCGGAGCTTGCGTCCATTACTGCCGACCCCGCTGCCGCCGGGCCCGCTGCCGCCGACCCCGCTGCCGCCGACCCTGTAACCCTGGCCTCCGCCCCTGAGAGCGCCGACCACACCGCCCCCGCTCCGACCGCCCCCGCTCCGACCGCCCCCGCTCCGACCGTCCCACGCGCCCCGACCCGGCGGCTGGTGCTCGCTCGTTCCGTCGGGGCCGTGGCCACCGTCGCGGCCGTCGGCGTCGTGGGCAATGGGGCGTACGGCGTGCTGCGGGGGCCGAAGGTGAAGCGGGTCACCGTGCCGTTGGCCAGGCTGCCGCGCTCGGCGCACGGGTTCAGGATCGCGGTGGTCAGCGACGTCCACCTCGGGCCCGTGCTCGGGCGGGGGTTCGCCGAGCGGGTCGTGCACACCATCAACTCCACGCAGCCGGATCTGATCGCGGTCGTCGGGGACCTGGTCGACGGGAGCGTCGAGGACCTCGCCCCCGCGGTCGCCCCGCTCGCCGGGCTGCGCGCGCGGCACGGCACCTTCTTCGTCACGGGCAACCACGAGTACTTCTCCGGTGCCGAGCCGTGGGTGGCGCATGTGCGGGAGATCGGGTTGCGCCCGTTGGAGAACGCCCGGGTCGAGATGGGCGCCTTCGACCTCGCCGGGGTCAACGACATCAGCGGCGAGAACCACGACGACGGGCCCGACTACGCGAAGGCGCTCGGTGACCGGGACAGATCCCGCGCCGCGGTGCTGCTCGCGCACCAGCCGGTGATGATCGACGAAGCGGTGCGACACGGCGTCGATCTGCAGTTGTCAGGGCACACGCACGGCGGTCAGCTGTGGCCGGGCAACCTCGTCGCCGACGCGGCCAATCCGACGCTCGCCGGTCTTGAACGGTACGGCGACACCCAGCTCTACGTCAGCCGCGGCGCGGGCGCGTGGGGACCGCCCGTCCGGGTGGGGGCGCCGTCCGACATCACGGTCGTCGAACTCGCCTCAAAACAGGCCTGAGAACGCGCATTCCTCCTGCACGTCGGCAAACTGTCCGAATAGTGGTGTGGGGAAAGTGAGCGCAGTGACACACACAGTTGCCTTCACGCTGCATTATGTGTCGAACCTGTGTTCACTAGTGGAGGAGGTGGCTACGTGTGTTGCGGCGCAGTGCGTTCAGACTGCCCCGACACCCGGCCTCGGTGGGGGTGGCGCGGCTGCGCGTGCGCGATCATCTCGCTGTCTGGGGCCACACGGAACCGGCCGACGCGCTCGACGCCGCGATACTGCTCGTCTCCGAGCTGGCGACCAACGCGATCCGGCACGGGCCCGCGCGCGAGCGGGAGTTCGAGATCGCGGTGACCGTGCTCGCGGACGGCTCGTGCTTCATCGAGGTGTCCGACGAGTCCACGGCCGATCCCGAGATGCGGCCGCCGCGCTCCCCCGACGACGAGAGCGGTCGCGGCCTGCACCTGGTCGACGCGCTCGCCGAGGCGTGGGGTGTGTGGCATCGGGGCCGTTACGGCAAGACGGTCTGGGCGCTGGTGCGTTCCTGACCCTGCTCCACGGAGCCGGGCCCTGCCCCCGCCCTCTCCGCACCTTCCGCTCCGGGCCGCGCATCCGTGCCCGTGCCCGTCCCCGTCCCCGTCCCCGTGCCCGTGCTCGTGCTCGTGCTCGTGTCCGTGCTCGTGCCCGTTCCCGGCCCCGCCCCCGGCAGCGTCACCGTCACGCTGAGCCCCGCCCCCGGGCTCGTACGCACCGCGACCTTCCCGCCGTGCGCCTCCACCACCCCCTGCACGATGGCCAGACCGAGTCCGCTCCCCGCGGCGCCCCCGGCCCGGAAGAACCGGTCGAAGACGCGCGCCGCGTCCTCCGGTGCGAGCCCCGGGCCCTCGTCCGCGACGACGAGGCGTACCGCCCCGGAATCGGCCGGCGCCCGTGTCACGGACACCGAGACGGGAGTACGGACCGGCGTGTGCACCCGTACGTTGGTGAGGAGGTTGCCCAGGACCTGGCGCAGCCCAGGCTCGTCGGCGCGGACGAGTACCGCCCCTTCGGCGGCGACGGTCACCGGGCGTTCGGGCTGCTGCACCCGCAGGTCGTCGGCGGCGTCCCGGGCGAGGCGGCTCAGGTCGACGTTGCGCAGACGGAGTTCGGGCCGCTGGTCGAGGCGGGCCAGGGTGAGGAGCTCGTCGACGAGACGCTGCATGCGGTCGGCCTCGGCGTTGACCCGTCGCCAGGCGCGGGCGCGCTCCTCGGGGTCGCGGAGCATCCCCTTGTCGTAGAGCTGGAGGTAGCCGCGGAGAGCGGCGTACGCAGTTCGTGCGAGGCGTCGGCGACGAAGCGGCGGAGCTGGGCGGCGCTGCGTTCGCGCGTGTCGAAGGCCGATTCGACCTGGTGCAGCATCGAGTTGAGGGCGATGCGGAGTTGTTCGGTCTCCTGGACGGGCGCGCGGCGCGAGGGCACGCGCCGGGTCAGGTCGCCCTCGGCGATGGCTGAGGCCGTCTCCACCATGTCCTCCAGGGGGCGCAGGCGGCGCCGCGTGCCGAGCAGCGTGGCCACCGCGAGGAGCAGCAACAGCGCGGCGCCGAGCGCGAGATCGAGGCGCAGCGCCTTGTGGACGGCGGACTGCACGGCGCCGGTGGAGGTCGCCATCAGGATGGTGGTGTCGTCGGCGAGATGGGCGCCGACCAGGCGGTACGGGTCGCCGCCGAGGTGCAGGTCGCGGATGCCGGTGTCGCGCGCGAGGGCGGCGGGGTCGTCGACGGCGGCGGCCAGTTCGCGCTGGCGGCCGGTCGGACGGAGGGCGCCGACGGGGACCGGTTCGCCGTCCTTGTCCACCGCGACGAACACCGACTCGGACCGGGGGAGAGAGCCCGCCGGGCCGGTGGTGCCCGGTGACATCTTGTCCAGCGCGATGCCCAGCTGGCTGAGGGCCTGGACCTGTTTGAGGGTGATCCCGGTCCGCTGGATCGAGGTGCGGGAGGCGCGCAGCTCCTGGTCGACGTTGTCGAGAAGGTAGTGGCGCATGCCCATCAGGCTGACGGCGGTGGCGGCGACGATACCGAGGGCGAGCAGCACCACGTTGGCCAAGGTCAGCTTGGCGCGCAGCGAACGCGTCCACCGGCGGGGGTGCCTCACAGCGTCGCCAGCCCGTACCCCACGCCGCGCCGGGTCGTGATCAACGGCGGGCCCAGCGCGTCGAGCTTGCGGCGCAGGTAGCTGATGTACGTCTCGACGACCGTGGACTCCGCTGTTGCCGCGTGCTCGAACTGCCATACGTGGCGCAGGAGCTGTTCCTTGGGCACGATCCGGCCACCGTTGCGCACGAGGAAGCGGAGGAGCGCGTACTCGGTCGGGGTCAGGCGGACGGCGCGGCCGTCGCGGTGGACGGTGTACGTCACGTCGTCCAGTTCGAGGTCGCCGTAGGTGAGCGGGGGCCGCTGCGGCAGGACGTCCGCCGGGCGGGTGCGGCGCAGGACGGCGTGGAGGCGGGCGACGACCTCGTCGATGTTGAACGGCTTGGTGATGTAGTCGTCGCCGAAGCCGAGCGCGCCGACGACCTCGGCGGGCGCGTCCCGGGCGGTGAGGAAGACCAGGGCCAGTTCGGGGCGGCGGGCGCGCAGCTCCCGGCCCAGGGCGCGGCCGTCGCCGTCCGGCAGCATGATGTCGAGGAGCGCGGCGTCCGGCCGGGTCCGTTCGGCGAGGGCGAGGGCCTGGCGTACGGTGCCGGCCGCCATCACCTCGAAGCGGTGGTAGCGCAGCGCGATGGTCAGGACGTCGGCGATGCTCGGCTCATCCTCGACGACGAGCACGGTCGCGGAACCGGCCCCGACCCCGGCCCTGGTCCCGGCCCCGGCCCCGGCCCCGGTCCCGGCCCCGGTCCCGGCCCCGGCCCCGGCCCCGGTCGTGGAACCGGCCTCCGGCGCGGAGCCCGCATGCTCAGCCCCGACCCCGGCCCAGGTCGTGGAACCGGCCCCGGTTGCGGAACCGGCCTCGGCCTCGATCCCTGCCCCGGCCTCCGGCGCGGAACCCGCATGCTCAGCCCCGACCCCGACCCCGACCCCAGACCCGGCCCTGACCCCGGCCCCGCCCCCCGGCGCGGAGCCCGCGCGCTCAGCCGGCTTCGTCCCCAGGCGCTCGTCCCTGGTCGCGGAATCGCCCCCGGCACAACCCCTCGCACCGTCCCTGTCATCGGCACTCATACCCCAAGTATCCGCGCGCCCCGCCCCGGCAGGGCCCCGCGCTCCTTGGAGTTCCTTGAGAGTCATGGCCGCGCCACGGCGGACGGCGGGCCGTCGGCGGATGCTGAGGTCCGCACAGGTCCATGCCTCGGGGGACGCGGACGCATCGACAAGGAGCGAGCAACGTGACGGCATTGGCACGGTGGTGCTACAGGCACCGCCTCGTGGTCCTGCTGCTCTGGCTGGGGGCGCTGTTCGGCCTCGGGGCCACGGGCACGGCGGCGGGCACCGACTACGCGAACGTCTTCTCCCTCCCGAACACCGACTCCAAGACGGCGTACGACGAGATGACGAAGGCGTTCCCGGAGCGCGCGGGCGACACGGACACGATCGTCTGGAAGACCCCCGACGACGGGGGCTCCGTACGGGACCGGGCGGTACGGGACCGGATCGAGCCCGCGCTGGAGGACATCGCCGCGATGAAGGGCGTCGGCGAGGTCACCAGCCCGTACGGGACGGGACCGGGCGCGGCGGCACAGATCAGCAGGGAGGACGGCGGCACCATCGCCTACGCCCAGATCACCTTCACCCAGCAGGCCAACGAGGTGCCGAAGGACCTCGTGCAGGACGTCGTCGACCGTGCGCGAGCGGCCGAACAGGGCGGGCTGCAGGTCGAACTGGGCGGTCAGGCCATCACCCGGACCCAGGAGCCGCCGCAGGGCCTGTCCGAGGCGGTCGGCGTCGCGGCGGCCGCGGTCGTGCTCTTCCTGGCGTTCGGCTCGCTGTTCGCGATGGCGCTGCCGATCGTCGTCGCGGTGATGGGCGTGGGCACGGGCCTGATGTCGACGGCGCTGATCAGCCACGTCACGGACGTCCCCGAGGTCGCCCCGCTGCTCGGCTCGCTGATCGGGCTCGGCGTCGGCATCGACTACGCCCTGTTCATCGTCACCCGCCACCGCAAGGGCATCGAACGCGGCCTCGCCCCCGAGGAGTCGGCGGTCCAGGCGCTCAACACCTCCGGCCGGGCCGTACTGTTCGCGGGCGGCACCGTCTGCGTCGCGCTCGCCGGGATGCTGGTGATGAACCTGCGCTTCCTCGACGGCGTCGTCATCGCCACCTCCCTCACGGTCGTGCTCTCGGTCCTCGCCGCGATCACGCTGCTGCCCGCGCTGCTCGGCGTTCTCGGCCCGCGCGTGCTCAGCCGCCGCAGGCGCCGTCGCCTCGCCGCGCAGGGACCGGAGCCGGCCGAGCCGATCGGGCTCGCGGCGCGCTGGGCGGCGTACGTGCAGAAGCGGCCGAGGACGATCGGCGCGGCGGCGCTCGTCGTCATGCTGGTCCTCGCGATCCCGGTGCTCTCGCTGCGCCTGGGCGCCACCGACCAGGGCAACCACAAGACCTCGACCACGACCCGGCAGGCCTACGACCTCCTCGCGGAGGGCTTCGGACCCGGCTTCAACGGGCCGCTGCAGGTTGTCATGGCGGACGGCGCCGACGCGTCGGGCCTGGTCGCCCGGATCCGTACGACCGAGGGGGTCGCGCAGGTCGCGGCGGCGCCGCCCGCGCACGGCGTCTCGGTCGTCCAGGTCGTACCGACGACCTCACCGCAGTCCGTCGAGACGGACGAGCTGATCGACCGGCTGCGCGAGGAGGTGATTCCGGCGGCCGGGGTGGAGGCCCATGTCGGCGGTGTGACCGCGGTCTTCAAGGACTTCGCGGCGGTGACCGGCGACCGGCTGCCGTACTTCATCGGCACGATCATCGCGCTCGGATTCCTGCTGCTGCTCGTCGCGTTCCGCTCGCTGGTGGTCCCGCTGACGGCGGCGCTGATGAATCTGATCGCGGCGGCGGCCTCGTTCGGCGTGCTCGTCGCGGTCTTCCAGTGGGGCTGGGGCGCGGAGGCCCTCGGTCTCGGCAAGGAGGGGCCCATCACGGCCTTCCTCCCGGTCATCATGTTGTCGCTGCTCTTCGGCCTCTCCATGGACTACCAGGTGTTCCTGGTCAGCCGGATGCATGAGGAATGGGTGCATACGAAGGACAACGCGCGGGCCGTACGGGTCGGCCTCGCCGAGACCAGCCGCGTCATCAACTGCGCCGCGTTGATCATGGTCTGCGTCTTCTCCGCGTTCGTCCTCAGCGGCGACATGGAGGGCGCGATGGCCGGCATCGGGCTCGCGGCGGCGGTCGCCCTGGACGCGTTCATCCTGCGTACGGCGCTGGTGCCGGCGGCGATGTTCCTGCTCGGCCGGGCCAACTGGTGGCTGCCGCGCGGCCTCGACCGGCGCCTGCCCCATCTCGCGGTGGAACCCCGCGAGACACCGGCACCGGCACCGACACCGGCCCGGGCATTGGCACCGACACAAGCACCGGCACCCCATCCGCTGACAGCCGAGAAGCCGCCCGGGGCCACCGTCGTCCACGGCTTCCTGCGCACCCCGGACGGCGACCCGCTCGCCGGGGCCGCGGTCACCCTGGCCGCAACGGACGGCCGCCCGCTCGACCGCGTCGAGTCCCTGGCCGACGGCTCCTACATCGTGGCGGCCCCGGCCCCGGACACGTACGTCCTCAGGGTGACCGCGCCCGACCGGAACGCCGACTCGCTCGAACGGCGCGTCACGGTCGGCGACGAGCCCCTGGTGTACGACGTGGAGGTGTCGACGGACGCGGACCCGCGCGCCGGCGCCGTACGCTGACGCGGGCTACGAGGCTACGAGGCTACGAGGCTACGAGGCTACGAGGCTACGGGGTCACGGGGCCACGGACGGGGCCGTCTGGTGCCAGTGCGGTCACGCCTTCCTGCGGCGGCCGGTGGGCCGCTGCTGCCCCCGTCGCCGCAACGCGAACAACCCGCCACCCGCCAGCGCCGCGATCGCAGCCGAGCCGCCCAGCGCCCAGCCCTGTGTGGTCTCGGCGGGCGGCGTCGCGGAGGCGGCGCCGGGGGCGCCGGGCACCGGGGACGCGGAGGACCCGGAGGACTTCGGGCGCTCGCTCAGCGGCGTCACCAGCTCGCCGACCGCGCTCACCTTGCCGCCCGCCGCGAAGCCCCAGTCGAGGAGCGCGGCCGTCTCCGCGTAGACCGCCTCGTACCCGGCCTTCGGGTGCATGACGGTGACCAGGAGCGTACGGCCGTCGCGGGTCGCCGCGCCGGTGAAGGTGTTGCCCGCGTGCGAGGTGTAGCCGTTCTTGACGCCGATGAGGCCCTCGTACGCGGCGATGCCCTGCCCGGTGAGGAGGCGGTCGGTGTTCTGGATCTGGAACGTCTTGCCGCCGCCCGCCGGGAAGTCGGCGACCTTCGTGGCGCAGTAGCCGCGGAAGTCCGCGTTCCGCAGCCCGGCGCGGGCGAAGAGCGTCAGGTCGTACGCGGACGAGACCTGGCCCGGATGGTCGAAGCCGTCCGGGCTGACCACGTGCGTGTCGAGGGCCTGGAGATCCCGCGCGCGGGTCTGCATCGCCGCGACCGCCTTGTCGACGCCGCCGTACATCGAGGCGAGCACGTGCACGGCGTCGTTCCCGGAGCGCAGGAAGACGCCCTGCCACAACTGGTGGACGGTGTACGTGGTTCCGGCCTGGATGCCGACGAGGCTGGACCCCGCCGGGATGTCGGCCAGATCCTCCGCCGTCACCTTGTACTTCATGCCGTGCTCGAACTCCGGCAGGACCGTGTCCGCGAACAGCATCTTCAGCGTCGAGGCGGGCGGCAGGACGCGGTGGGCGCCGTAGGAGGCGAGGACGTGGCCGCTGTCGCTGTCGGCGACCAGCCACGCCTTCGCGGCGAGTCTCGGCAGTTTCGGGGCGCCCGCGCCGAGCCGCACCTGCACACCGGAGGCGGCCAGCCGCTCACCCCCGATGACCGAGGTCGCGGCGTACGCGCCCTGAGCGGCGTACGCGCCCTGAGCGGCGTACGCGCCCTGAGCGGCGTACGCGCCCTGAGCGGCGTACGCGCCCTGAGCGGTGGGCAGAGCGAGCGCGGCCGCCGTGCCGAGGCCCATGCCGAGGGCGTTGCGGCGGCTGATGCGCGAGGCGGTTCGCGAGGACTGTGGGGGAGGGGTGGTGCCGGGCATTCCGCGACGGTACCGGCCCAAGCCCGGGTAAAGGACAGAGGGGCCCACGGGCCGGGCCCGCCCGCGCCTACGCCTCCGGCGCCGTCCGCGTCATCCCCGGCAGGAAGTCGATGAACAGTTCGTGCACCTCCAGGACGAGCGGGCGCAGGACCCGGAAGCGGGCGAGCGCCACGCCCCGTGCCGTGAGCCTCGCGCCCCGCTCGGCGAGGCGCCGGCTGCGCTCGCGGCCCGGCGAACTGTCGAAGACCCAGTAGAGGACGAGCCCCATCTGGGACAGCCACATCAGCTCGGGCAGGATCACCGCGAGCTCCTTCGCCACCTTCGACCTGGACCCGGCGAGAACCTCCCGGTGCACCGCGATCGACGCCTCCCGCGCCCCCTCAGACTCCGCCGAGAACGGGCTGAGCGGCGAGTCCGGGTCGGCCGCGTTCTTGAAGAACTGGGCCGCGAACTCGTGGTACGGCTCCGCGATCTCCAGCCACACCCGGAGGACCCCGGCGAGCCGCGCCTGGAGGTCGGTCTCGTTGTCCAGGACGGACCGGACCGCCGCCCGGTGCTCGGCGGCGATCTGGTCGTAGAACCCCTGGATGAGGTGTTCCTTGCCGGCGAAGTAGTAGTACGCGTTGCCGACGGAGACGCCGGCCTCCTGGGCGATGGCCCGCATCGTCGTCTTGTCGTAGCCGCGCTCCCGGAAGAGCCGCATCGCGGTCTCCAGGATCAGCGCCCGCGTCTGCTCACTCTTGGCGCCCTTGGCCTCCGACTTGTCTGTAGCCACGCCCAGAAGCCTAATCGGCGACGCGGCAACCGGTGTCACAGGCCGCGCGCCCCGCCCCGCGACTCGCACTGACCGCCCCGCGACTCGCACTGACCGCCCCGCGACTCGCACTGACCGCTCCGGGCCGCACGTAGTACCAGCCGTCCTTCGCGTCGTACACCCAGCCGTCCGCGCGCCGGTACGCCCCGCCCCCGGCCTGCCGCCACTGATGCGTCTCGCGGTACTTGGCGGCGCCGAGCACCACCTGCTTGGCGACCTTCATCCCGGCGGGCGTCGCCATGCGGTGGGCGGTGGCCCGGTGCTCGCGCAGCGCCCACATGCAGACGACCCAGGCGGCGGGGCCGCGGTAGATCTGCCCGCCGTCGCCGATGACGGTGATGTCGCTGAGCGTCGCCGCGTGGTCGATGCCCGGGAAGCGGCCGCGCGCCTCGTCGGACCCCGCGGGCACGAAGTCCAGCGGTACCAGTTGCCGTTGCCGGGCCAGCCAGCCGCGCGCGAACGTGCACAGCGGGCATCCGGCGTCGTAGAGCACGGTCAGCCGGCGGACCGGAGCGTCCCCCCGGGCGCTCCGGTCCGTCTCCCCCGTGGCTCCCCCCGGGGTTCCCACCGCTGTCACGCCCCGGCCACCGGAGCGGCCCATCCCTGCGGCGGGACCGGCGGCAGCTGTTCGCGCTCCATGACGCCGCGCCGCCGGATCTTGTTGAGGACATAGACGTTGCCCAGGTGCATCACGCCGAGGACGAGGAGCACCACGCCGAGCTTGGTCGACAGCGCCTCGAAGACGCCGCGGGCGTTCTGGATGGTCCCGTCGTCGCTCAGGTAGAGGGCGACGAAGCCGAGGTTGACCAGATAGAAGCCGACCACGAGGAGGTGGTTGACGGCGTCGGCCAGCTTCTCGTTGCCGTGCAGCACGTCGGCGAGGAAGACCCTGCCGTTACGGCTCAGCGTGCGCGCCACCCAGACGGTCAGACCGATGCTGATGACGAGGTACACGACGTAGGCGACCACTGTGAGGTCCATGCCCCACCCTCCTTGAACTGCCTCGGACTGCCTTGAGCGCGTTCAAAAACGCTGACAGGAGTGACAGTAGACCTGTTTTTGAACACGTTCAAGCGGGAGTGGCGGGGCGTGACGGGGGTCTCGGTCGGGGCGCGGTGGAATCGTCAATTACGTGCCAGCTCGGGGCGTTTGAGGTAGTCCGTGAACCCGATGACGTTGCCCCAGGGATCCGCGATCTCGACGACGTACCCGGTGGACGTGGAGAAGGGCGGGTCGAGCGGCGTGATGCCCGCCTCGGCCAGGGAGCGGGCCGTGGCGCGGGCGTCCGGCACCTCCAGCCAGAGCCGCGTCGCGGGCCATGGCGGCGGCCGGTGCGTGAAGCCCTCCTCGACGCGCAGCAGCAGCCCCGGCGTCTCCTTGCCGGCGCCGAGCACCGCGATGCCGGCCTCGTCGAGACGGAACTTCACGGGGAACCCGGCACGCTCGTAGAAGGCGGCGGCCTCGGCCAGGTCGCCGACGGGGAGCAGGGCGTTGTCGAAGCCGAGGACGGCCGACGGGGATGGCGTGGCGTATGACATAACGTCAGATTAGCCCTGAATCGGGCAGGCGGGCGTGTATCCGGTGTCCGGAATCCGTGGCGGACTCGTGGCGGACACGCCACTGAACGGCCGTGGGCCCCGCTCCTGGAGAGGAGCGGGGCCCACGGACCGGGCACGACCGTAAGGTCAGTAGCGGCGCGTGATCAGCGCGCGCTTCACTTCCTGGATCGCCTTGGTGACCTCGATGCCGCGCGGGCAGGCATCCGTGCAGTTGAAGGTGGTGCGGCAGCGCCACACACCGTCACGGTCGTTGAGGATCTCCAGGCGCTGCTCCCCGGCCTCGTCGCGCGAGTCGAAGATGAAGCGGTGCGCGTTCACGATCGCGGCGGGACCGAAGTACTGCCCGTCGTTCCAGAACACCGGGCACGACGACGTGCACGCGGCGCACAGGATGCACTTGGTCGTGTCGTCGAACCGCTCGCGGTCCTCGGCCGTCTGCAGGCGCTCACGCGTCGGCTCGTTGCCCGTGGTGACGAGGAACGGCATGACGTCGCGGTACGCCTGGAAGAACGGATCCATGTCCACGACCAGGTCCTTCAGGACCGTCAGGCCCTTGATGGCCTCGACCGTGATCGGCTTCTGCGGGTTGATGTCCTTGATGAGCGTCTTGCAGGCAAGGCGGTTCTTGCCGTTGATACGCATCGCGTCGGACCCGCAGATGCCGTGCGCGCAGGAGCGGCGGAAGGTCAGCGAACCGTCCTGCTCCCACTTGATCTTGTGAAGGGCGTCGAGGACGCGCTCCTTCGGGTCGATCTCCAGCTGGAAGTCGACCCAGTTCGCCTCCGCCGAGACCTCCGGGTTGAACCGGCGGATCCGGAAGGTGACGGTGATGTACGGGGAGTCGGCGAACCCGGGCTCGGCCTTGCCGGCCGCCTCCGCCTTGTCCATGATCGGGGTTGCCATCAGTACTTACGCTCCATCGGCTGGTAGCGGGTCTGGACGACCGGCTTGTAGTCCAGACGGATGGACTCGGAGCCGTCGTCGCCGACCTCGCGGTACGCCATGGTGTGGCGCATGAAGTTGACGTCGTCGCGGTTCGGGAAGTCCTCGCGGTAGTGGCCGCCGCGCGACTCCTTGCGGGCCAGCGCGGAGGTCGCCATGACCTCGGCCAGGTCGAGCAGGTTGCCCAGCTCGATGGCTTCCAGGAGGTCGGTGTTGAACCGCTTGCCCTTGTCCTGGATCGAGACGTTGAGGTAACGCTTGCGCAGCTCGGCGATCTTCTCGACGGCCGTCTTGATCGTCTGCTCGGTGCGGAACACCATCACGTTGGCGTCCATGCACTCCTGCAGCTCGTTGCGCAGGACCGCGACGCGCTCGGTGCCCGTCGCGTTGCGCAACCGCTCGACCTGGGCCTCGACGAGCGACGCCGGGTCCTCCGGCAGCTCGACGAAGGACGTGGTGTGCGCGTACTCGGCGGCGGCGATGCCCGCGCGCTTGCCGAAGACGTTGATGTCGAGCAGCGAGTTGGTGCCGAGGCGGTTGGCGCCGTGCACGGAGACACAGGCGACCTCACCGGCGGCGTACAGGCCCGGGACGACGGTGGTGTTGTCCGCGAGGACCTCACCCTCGACGTTGGTCGGGATGCCGCCCATGGCGTAGTGCGCGGTCGGCTGGATCGGGATCGGGTCCGTGTAGGGCTCGATACCGAGGTACGTACGCGCGAACTCGGTGATGTCCGGGAGCTTCGCGTCGAGCTGCTCCGGCGGGAGGTGCGTGAGGTCGAGGTAGACGTGGTCGCCCTCGGGACCGCAGCCGCGGCCCTCACGGATCTCCGTGTAGATGGAGCGGGACACGACGTCACGGGACGCGAGGTCCTTCATGACCGGCGCGTACTTCTCCATGAAGCGCTCGCCGTCCTTGTTGCGGAGGATGCCGCCCTCACCGCGGGCGCCCTCCGTGAGAAGGATGCCCATGCGCCAGATGCCGGTCGGGTGGAACTGGAAGAACTCCATGTCCTCCAGCGGGATCCCGCGCCGGTAGCAGGCGGCCTGGCCGTCGCCGGTCAGGGTGTGCGCGTTGGACGTCACCTTGAAGAACTTGCCGGTGCCGCCGGACGCGTAGATGACCGACTTCGCCTGGAAGACGTGGATCTCGCCGGTGGCCAGCTCGTAGGCGACCACACCGGCGGACTTCTTGACGCCGTCTTCCTCGACGATGAGCTGGTCGAGGACGTAGAACTCGTTGAAGAACTCCACGCCCTCCTTCACGCAGTTCTGGTACAGCGTCTGGAGGATCATGTGGCCCGTGCGGTCCGCGGCGTAGCAGGACCGGCGCACGGGCGCCTCGCCGTGGTTACGGGAGTGACCGCCGAAGCGGCGCTGGTCGATCGTGCCGTCCGGGGTGCGGTTGAACGGCAGGCCCATCTTCTCCAGGTCGAGGACCGAGTCGATGGCCTCCTTCGCCAGGATCTCGGCGGCGTCCTGGTCGACCAGGTAGTCACCGCCCTTGATCGTGTCGAAGGTGTGCCACTCCCAGTTGTCCTCCTCCACGTTGGCCAGCGCGGCGGCCATGCCGCCCTGCGCCGCGCCCGTGTGGGAGCGGGTGGGGTAGAGCTTGGTCAGCACGGCGGTGCGGCTGCGCTTGGTCGACTCGATGGCCGCGCGCATGCCCGCGCCACCGGCGCCGACGATGACGGTGTCGTACTTGTGAATCTTCACGGGGTTCGCTCGCCTCGGCTTTAACGGATGTTCGGGTCGAAGGTGAAGATCACCAGCGTGCCCAGCAGGACGGTGAAGACCGTCGCGGCGTACAGCAGGCCCTTCAGCCACAGGCGGGTCTGGGGGCGCTCGGCGTAGTCGTTGATGACGGTACGCAGGCCGTTGGCGCCGTGCAGCATCGCGAGCCAGAGCATCAGCAGGTCCCAGCCCTGCCAGAACGGGGACGCCCAGCGGCCCGCGACGAACGCGAAGCCGATCTTGGAGACGCCGCCGTCGAGCACGAGCTGGATCAGCAGGTGGCCGAGGACGAGGACGACCAGGACGACGCCGGACAGCCGCATGAACAGCCAGGCGATCATCTCGAAGTTGCCGCGGCTGCCCTTGCCGGTCTTCGAGGTGCGCTTGCGCGGCGCCTCGATGACGGGGGCCGGGTTGTCGGCGTCGTAGAGCGAGACGCCCTCGACGGGCCCGACGCCGGACGGAGCGGAAGTGGTGTCAGCGGACATTTCTGGCCTCAGCTCCCGAAGAGTTCACGGACGGCGTGGCCGAGGACCGGGTAGAGCGCCCCGATCATCAGGACGACCCAGATGCCCACGACGGTCCAGAGCATCTGCTTCTGGTAGCGCGGGCCCTTCGACCAGAAGTCGACGGCGATGACACGCAGGCCGTTGAGCGCGTGGAAGAGAATGGCGGCGACGAGGCCGTACTCAAGGAGCGCGACGATCGGCGTCTTGTAAGTGGATACGACGTCGTCGTACGACTCCGGGGAGACGCGGACGAGAGCGGTGTCCAGCACGTGTACGAACAGGAAGAAGAAAATGAGGACACCGGTGACTCGATGAGCCACCCACGACCACATGCCTTCCCGGCCGCGGTACAGCGTTCCAGCCGGCACGGAAGAACCCTCCGGGAGCGGGGACTGAGGGCCGCGCCGGCTTCACTGTCGGTCGGGCCCGGCCGGGTACGGTCCACCGGCCGCTCGTCATCGTATCGACGAGTTGTCGGCTCGATCGCGCCGGGGCCTCCGGTGTGATCAAACAGGCAATCAAACAGGCACGTACGGGCTATCGCCCAGGCTCGGCTCCCGTGCGGTGTCCGGGTCCCCGGACCGGGCGGCGGGCAGCGCGCGCAGCAGACGGGTGATGCGTCCCCGGGCGAGTCGGCGCAGCTCCTCCGCGGCGGTCACGCGCTCCTCCTCCCGGTCGTTGCCGAGGCGGGCGTGGATCCCGGCGAGCAGATGGTCGAGCGCCTCGCTCGGCGCGATGTCGTCCAGGCAGATCACGAAGGCGTGCCCGAAGCGGCTCTCGTACGCGCCGTGCGCCGCGGCCAGCGCGGTGTACGCGGCCGAGTAGGCGGCGGCGCCCGGCAGGCGGGGCAGCTCCTCGCTGGTCAGGGCCTCGGCGATCGCGCTGATGGGGAGGTCGTACGCGGCCTCGTCGGCGGCGGCGAGCAGCGCGTCGAGGTCGGGGTAGGGGCGGTGCGCGACGAGGCGGCGGGCCCAGGCGCGGCTGCCGAAGCAGGTGTGCAGGGCGTCCTCGGCGGTGGCCCGCGGCAGTGCGTTGAAGCGGGCGACTCCCTGAGCCGATCCGGTCTGCGCCGGCAGGGGCGGACGGCCGGGTACGAACGGGGCGCGGTGCGCGGACAGCGGGTCCTCCGGCGGAAACGGGTGGGGGCTGTGCGATGGACTGGTGATACGGGCGGCGTGCGTGTGTTTGTGCCGTAACGCTAGCGAGGTGTGATTGCGAGTGTCCGACGGATGCGCGAATTTCACCCGGACGGAAGAGTTTAGGGCGTTTCCGTGACAGCGCCGTCGTGGTCCTGTCCCGCTGTACGTGCCGACGCGTCGTGGCTGGGCGCACAGGTCCCCGCACCCCTGGGGGGCGGCCGTTACCGTCGGCGGGAACATGATCGCGAGCGGAGGTGGTCGCACGTGGAGCGGAAGGTTCTGCTGGCCGGCGGCGGGGTCGTCGTGGCCGGGGCGGTGGTCGTCGCGGCCGTGCTGTGGCCCGACGACGGGGACAGCTCCTCCGGGTCGGCACCGAGCGACGGCAAGACCGGCTCGTCGGCGCCCGCGTCCCCGTCTCCCTCGCCCAGCCGGTCGTACGCGCTGTCGAAGCCACCGCGCACGATCCCCGCGGTCCGCGACTTCACCGCGGCGCGCGGACCCGGCTGGAAGGCGGACGGCGGCCGCGTCGTCGTACGGGACGGGAAGCTCGCCGACGAGGGCAGGCTGATCGCCGGGGAACTGGGGTTGAAGTACGCGGGCGAGGACGCCGAGGCGGGCGCCGGGGACGTCGAACTGGCGCTCGGCGGGGCGCGCCGGGCGAACCAGGAGTCGTACAGGATGACGGTGCGGGACGGGGCCGTCCGCATCGTCGGGCCGACCGAGACCGGCGTCTTCTACGGCACGCGCACCCTGAAGCAGGAGGCGCACGGCGGTGCGACCGTCCCGGAAGGTGTGGTCGACGACGCGCCCGCGAAGCCGCAGCGCGGGTTCATGATGGACATCGCCCGCAAGCACTTCTCCGCGGACTGGATCAAGGACAGGATCCGGGAGATCGGGGACCTGAAGTACAACCAGTTCGGGCTGCACTTCTCCGACGACCAGGCCTTCCGGATCGAGTCCGACTCGCACCCGGAGATCGTGTCGAAGGACCACCTGACCAAGGCTCAGGTGCGGGAGATCCTGGACCTCGCCGCCGAGCGGCATGTGACGGTCGTCCCCGAGATCGACTCGCCCGGCCACCTCGGCGCGGTCATCAAGGCCCACCCCGATCTGCAGCTCCGCGACGCGAAAGGCGTGGCGCAGCGCGGTGCCGTCGACATCTCCGAGCCGGAGTCCGCGAAGATCGTGGACGACCTGCTGAAGGAGTACGCGGGCCTGTTCAAGGGCGCCTACTGGCACCTGGGCGCCGACGAGTACCGGGCGCTGACGGTCAAGAGCCCGGAGACCTCCTACCCGCAGCTCGCCGCGGCGGCGCGGCGGGCGCACGGCTCGGGCGCGCGCGTGCAGGACCTCGCGCAGTCCTGGCTCAACGACCGGGCGAAGACCATGGCCCCCTACGACCGGCACCTCAAGGCCTGGAACGACGGGTTCTACGAGGGCGGGAACGTCGACGCCGACAAGAACCTGGAAGTCGCGTACTGGACCGGCAAGGAGATCGGGGCCCGCGAACCGGTCTCGTACCTGAGCGCCGGGCGGAAGCTGACCAACTACAACGACGAGTTCCTCTACTACGTCCTCGGCCAGCCGAACACCTTCACCTACCCGACCGGCAAGCGGATCTACGAGAGCTGGACGCCGCGCGTCGTGCGCGGGACGACGGCCGTGCCCGCCAAGTACGACGACCAGATCCTCGGCGGCACCTTCGCCGTCTGGTGCGACCTCGCGCAGTCGCAGACCCAGGCGCAGGTCGCGCAAGGCGTACGGATGCCGCTGCGGGCCACCGCGCAGAAGCTCTGGGACGCCCGGAAGCCGGAGCCGACGTGGCCGCAGTTCGTCGACCTCGCGGCTCGGGTAACCGGCTGACCTGCGGAAACGACTGGACATCGGAGGTCGGCGGGCCGTATGGTCCGCTGGCCGCGCGGCCGGGGGGTCGAACACAGCGGCGGTTGCCTGGGGAGGGCGCGCGGCTGTGCTGTGCAGAAGATGCGGGAAGAACAACGCGCTGGTCGAGGACGGGCTGTGCGCCCGCTGCTCGGACGAGGCGTTCGGGTCGCTGACCGCGCCGCCGGGCGCCGGGGCCGACCGGGCGGAGCCGCTGGCGCCGCTGCCGCCGCCGGTGCCGTCCGCGCCCTACGACCCGAGGGCCCGCTGGGCGCTGCTGCGGTCGCCGAACGGCCTCGCCACCCTCGCCATGGCGCTGCTCGGCCTCGTCCTCGTGGTCGACCTGGGCGCCGTGGGCGTCGGGATCGCCGAGTACCGGGCCCTGTCCGACCTCGTCGGCGGTGGCTGGGCCGGGTTCGACGACGGGAAGTTCGGCCGCCTCGACGACGCGTACCGGTTCCTGGGCGTGGCCCAGACGGGCGCGCTCGTGGTTACCGCGATCGGCTTCATCCTCTGGTTCCTGCGCGTGCGCGACAACGCGGAGATCTTCGCGCCGCAGGGGCAGAGCAAGGCCCGCCCTTGGGCGGTCTTCGGCTTCTTCGTGCCGGTCGTGGCGTTCTGGTTCCCGCGCCGCATCGCGCTCGACACCTGGCACGCCAGCGCCGACGGCCTCGAACTCTCCCGCAAGCGGGCGCGGTCCGGCGTGATCGAGCTGTGGTGGTTCCTCTGGATCCTGAACCAGGTCTTCGGACGGTTCGCGGGCCGGCAGTACGACAAGGCCGAGAGCCTCACCGAGATCGAGTCGGCGACGGCCTGGGTGATCGCCGGTGACGTGCTCGACATCGTCAGCGCCGCGGCCGCGATCTGGTTCGTCCGCTCCCTGACCCGCCTGCAGAACCGCAAGGTGACGGCCGGTGGCGTCCCGGCCACTGTCATCGCCTAGTTGACGCTTCGGGTGGCGAAGTCCCGCACCGCTGTGGTCTATTCGCCCGGGGTCCACAGGGGAGCACCGGGACGGGGGCACGGCAATGGGCTACTGGGGCTACTACGTGGTGGCCAGGAGCGAGCGTCCGCTGAAGGAGCTGCGCGCCCTCGACGCGGTGGCCGACGAGCTGACGCTCCTGGAGGAGCGGCCCGGCGACTGGCAGATCTGGGAGTGCCCCGGCGGCACGGGTGACCGGACGCGCGACGTCGGCAGCATGAACGTTCTCGCGGCGGAGACGCGGGCGCCCGCCCTCTTCGCGTACGTGATGGACAGCAGCTGCGCCGTGATCGAGGCGGCGGCGCCGGACAGCGGCGCGTGGACGACGTGCCTCGGGCGCACCACCATGGCCGTGTTCATCGGCGGTGACGAGCGCGCCCTGGAGGACTACTTCCTGCCGCCGGACGACGCGGCCGAGCGCGCGGTCTCCTGGGCGGGCGAGTGCGGGCGCACCGTCGAGGCGCAGCCGCTGGCCGACGTGTTGTGCGCGGCGGCGGAGCCGTCGGCGGAGGAGCTGTTCTTCCGGTTCCTGGACCGGCTCGGGGTGGCGCAGTGAGCGCCGCCCCCGAGGCCGGTCCGGGAGCTTGTCCGGAAAAGCGGCGCTACGGCGTCAGGCCGGCGCCCAGTCGGGCGCCCGCCGGGGTGCCCAGGGACGCGTTGTTGTAGGTCTTGGTCGAGGTCAGACCGAGACCGGTGCTGTTGCTCGGCACGTACAGCAGGGTGCCGTTGTTGGTGTCCTCGCCCGCCGCGCCGACGACCAGGTCGGCCCGGCCGTAGCCGGAGAGGTCGACCAGGGCGGTGGCCGTGCCGAAGTTGTCGTTCGTCTCGGTCGCGCCCGGGACGCCCGTCGTGTCCTGCGAGAGGGCGACGGAGCCGGCGCCGGTCGGCCCGGCCGACGAGCCCTTCAGGAGGAGCGTCGTGCCCGTGTTGGAGCGGTTCGTCGTACGGGTGATGTCCTCGTTCGGGGCGCCGGTGAGGATGTCCGCGTAGCCGTCGTTGTCGTAGTCGCCGACCGCGACGGACCAGCCCATGGCGTCGCCGGACTCGTTCGCGCCGGGGACGTCGGCGGTGGACTGGCTGATCGTCTTCGCGCCGGTGGCGGTCAGGCCGGTGCCCGCGACGCCCTTGACGAAGGTGACCTGGCCGCCGGAGACGCCGCCGGACTCGGCGGTGTAGGGCTGGCCGACGACGATGTCGTCGACGCCGTCGCCGTTGACGTCACCGGTGGCGATGGAGCGGCCGCCCTTGACGGTCAGCGTGCCCACCTTGGTCAGGCCGGTGGTGCCGCCCTTGAACCAGACGACGCGGCCGACGGAGCCCGCGTCGCGGTAGTTGAGAGCGACGTCGGCGTACCCGTCGAGGTTGAAGTCGCCGCTCGTGGCGTCCGCCCAGGCCAGGTTGGCGGTGGCGGTCGTCAGCTTGGCGTGGGCGATCCGGCCGTCGGCGTAACGGGCCGCCCAGGTGCCGCCCGCGCCGGTGGAGGCGGTGAACACGTCGGCCTTGCCGTCGGCGTCGAAGTCGGCGGCGGCGACCGCCGCACCGATCCGGGCGCCGGTCGGCGTGTAGCTCGCGGGCAGGTCGAGGGCGAAGCCCTTGGTGAGCTCGGGACCGTACAGGGCGGTGACGGCGCCGCGGTCCTTGTGGCCCGCGGAGTCGTCCTCGCCGGGCTGGCCGACGATCAGGTCGGTGTAGCCGTCGGCGTTGAGGTCGGCGGTCGCGGTGGCCGTGCCGAACTCGTCACCGGTCTCGGCGGCGCCGAGCACGTCACCGGCCTGCGAGATGGCCTTGCGGCCGGTGGCGGTGGGCCCGTCGATGGTGCCCGGGACGACGACGACCTGGCCGCCGCTCGACCCCTTCGGTACGCCCGTCACGATGTCCGGGGTGGCGTCGCCGGTCAGGTTCTGCGAGGGCAGCGCGTGCGAGATGCCCGGCGTCGCGGCGAGGGTGCGGATGCGCGACAGCTTCGGGTACAGGTTCACGCCGGGGCACAGCGTGGCGTTGGTGTCCTTGTGGCCGAAGACGCGCGGCAGGGTGATGGTCGAGCCCTTGGCGACCTTGTTGCCGTCGGTACCCAGGTCACCGTTGGACGTCAGGGTGACGTTGCTGGTCGCCTTGATGCCGTACTGGCCGAACTTCCAGGCGACGACGCGGGCGATCGCGTCGAGCGCCGCCTTGGTCGGCTTCACCTTCTCGAAGTTGCCGATGTAGGAGATGCCGACGGTGTCGGTGTTGAACCCGTAGTCGTGGGCGCCGTGCACCGGCAGGTCCATGCCGCCGGTACGGCCCTCGAAGATCTGGCCGCAGCGGTCGACGACGAAGTTGTAGCCGAGGTCGTAGTAGCCCTTGGAGACGTGGTCCTGCTGGATCTGGCGCAGCCGCTCGGCGGACTTGGCGCAGGGGACCTGGTTGTCGGCGTCGACACCGGTGTGGTGGACGACGGCGGCCTTGATCTCCGTGTCGTAGGACGGCGTCCCGTCGTGCGAGAGGCCGGGGCCCCACACCGACTGCGGGATGATGTACGGCTTCACGACCGTGGAGGGGCGGGGAGCCGGGGGCGGTGTGTCACTCGGCGACGGGGAGGTGGTGGCCGTCGTGGTGGCCGGCGGGGTCTCGGCCGGGCTTCCGGTCTCCGTCCCGGTGAAGCCGGGGTCCACCGTCTCCGGCGCCGAGGGCGCCGAGGGCGTCGTGGCCGGGTCGGCCGTCGCGGTCGCCGTGGGCGTCGCCGTGTCCTCGCTGAACGCGGCCGGCTTGGCCAGACCCTCGGCCGTCGGCCCGGTGCCCGGGTCGATCAGCTTGACGTCCATGCCCGCGGGCAGGTCGGAGGCGGTGCCGTCCGCGGCGATCACCCGGACCTCGACCCCGTCGGAGACGTCCTCCGTCGGCACCGACGCGGTGCCGCCCCGGATCGCGGAGCGCTCGCGCTCGGCGCCGTCCGCGTCGTTCGTCTCCTCGGGCAGCGTGGTCCACTTGCCCCAGTCGCCGCTCTCGGCGTCCCGCGCGCGGAACTGCGCCTTGCCGTCGATCTCGGCGTCCGGGTTCTTCCACGTCACCGACACGGCGCCGAACGTCGCGGTCGACTTCTGCGGCACGACCTTCCGGTCGCCCTTCGACTGCAGCTTCAGCGTGTGCACCGCCGCGGCCCGCCGCTCGGGACCCTTGGCGCTGTCCGCCGGGCCGGAGGCCATGGCGTACGTCGCCGCCCCCGCCCCGCCGAGCACCACCGCACCGAGCGTGATCCACGCTCTGCGCTTCATACTGAGCGGCTTGTACGCGTGCGAAGCGCGCGCGCCCTGCTCCTTGCCGCGCGAATGTCGCGGGCTCAAATGCCCCACCCCTTGGAGAAGTTAACAAGAACCCCGCGGGAACCGCGGGTAGTCGATCTGTTCAGCGAACAACCGTCGAGGAACGTCACACGCGCCCCACGGCTGTGCCTGCAGACGAACGGCGGCGTCCAAAGGTTGTACGTACATCTGTGGAGCGCCCTGTGACGTTTCTGTGCGCAAGGGCGCTGATCGACGTGGGGCGCGTCCACAACCGTGCACGCCGTCCGCGTCGTTCGTCGTACGAAGAGGTAAGCGGTTGGGCCAGGGAGCGGAGCCCCGTCGTCCGCATGCGCGCGACGACGAGCTGGGCGCGGCCGTGGCGCGGGCCCAGGAAGGCGACGAGGCCGCCTTCGCCGTCGCCTACCGCATGGTGCAGCCCGGACTCCTCGGCTACCTGCGCGGGCTCGTCGGCCCCGAGGCGGAGGACGTCGCCGCCGACGCGTGGCTGGAGATAGCCCGCGACCTCGGCCGGTTCCGGGGCGACGGCGCGGGCTTCCGCGGCTGGACCGCGACCATCGCCCGCCACCGCGCCCTCGATCTGCTGCGCCGGCAGAAGGTGCGCCCGCGCACCACCGTCCTGGAGCGGGACGTGTTCGACCTGCCCGCCGCCCACAACACCGCCGAGCAGGCACTGGAAACCCTGTCGACGGAACGCGCCCTCGCCCTCATCGGCGAACTCCCCCCGGATCAGCGGGAGGCCGTGCTGCTGCGTGTCGTCGTCGGGCTCGACGGGCCCACCGCCGCGCGCGTCCTCAGCAAACGCCCCGGCACGGTGCGCACGGCGGCGTACCGGGGGCTGAAGCGGCTCGCGCGGCAACTGGCCGGGGCCGAGGACGCGCCCGGCACGGAAGAGGGAGCGGGATGACCGGGAGATCCGTACCGCCGGATGCCGTCGGCGCCCGGCTCGCCGCGGCCGTCGTCCGCGTCGGGCCGCCCGATCAGGAGGCGGAACAGGCGGCGCTGACCGCGTTCCGCGCCGTACGGGACGCCGGTGGGCTCGACGCGCGGCCCCGGCCCGGCGACGACTGGCGGCCACGGCGCCGCCCGGCGGGGTGGTCCCTGCGGGCGGTCATCGGGGCGTTGCTGGCGAGCGTCGCGGTGGGCGGGGTGGCGGTGGCGGGTATCGGGACGGTGTCCTCGCCGGATGCTCCGGGGGACCGGGCGCGGCCGGTACGGAACACGGCGCCGCCTGCGGTGAGTTCGCCTCCGGTGAGCTCTGATCCGGCGAGCTCTGATCCGGTGGCGTCGGCTCCGGCTTCGGCTCCGGAACTGGCTCCGGCTCCATCTCCGTCCACGAATGCGGCAACGGGCCCGGCTACGGCTACGGCGAGTTCGGCTGCGGGGGCGTCAACCCCGCCCGTAAGTAGCCCTGTTGTGGTGAACCCGGAGCAAGTGCCGCCGGGCAAGCGCGAGAAGACGTCCGGGGCCGCGAACCCTTCCCGCCCAGAACCGGCCGAGGACCAACAGGCCCGCTGCAAGTCGTACGAGGCCGGGCGCGGGCTGAACCGCTCGGAGCGGGCCGCCGCCGGATGCTGGACACCGGCCGCCACGACCGGGCCGTGAACGGGACGGCCGGGGTCGCCACCCCCCACAGGAGAGACCCCGGCCGCCGCGCGGTACGGGTCGCTAGCGGCCCGTACTTGTCTCAGCGCCGCGCATGCGTTTTGTGTCACACCCCGCTGCGTGACTCGGTGGTTGCGCCTTGTACAAACATGGACGCGAGGGCGTTTCAGGCCGTAGCGTGCTGATTCGCGCCGGGAGCGCACACCTTCACACGGGGCACGGGCTTCACCACCGGGGCAGGCAGGGACAGGAAGTGCTGGGGGACGACGCGGAGCTGACCGCCGCGGTGCTTGCGGCACAGGACGGGGACGAGACCGCGTTCCGGACTGTGTACCGCGCCGTGCACCCACGGCTGCTCGGATACATACGCACGCTCGTCGGCGACCCGGACGCCGAGGACGTCGCCTCCGAGGCCTGGCTGCAGATCGCCCGGGACCTCACCCGTTTCGAGGGCGACGCCGACCGGTTCCGCGGCTGGGCCGCCCGCATCGCCCGCAACCGCGCCCTGGACCATATACGGATGCGGGGGCGCCGCCCCGCCATCGGCGGCGACGAGAGCGAACTCACCGGCAGGCCCGCCCTCTCCGACACCGCCGACGAGGCGCTCGAGTCCCTCGCCACGGGCAGCGCCATGCACCTGATAGCGCAGCTCCCCCAGGACCAGGCGGAGGCAGTCGTGCTGCGCGTCGTCGTCGGCCTCGACGCGAAGAGCGCCGCGCAGACCCTGGGCAAGCGGCCGGGAGCCGTCCGCACGGCCGCCCATCGCGGCCTCAAACGGCTCGCCGAGCTGCTCGGCGCGGAGCATAGATCCTCCGGTTCCCTCGAATCCGTCCCGCACCAGAGGCAGCCGAGTACCCGTACGGTGACGTCTGCCGGTGTGACGCAATCGCGTACACGGACGCAGAAGGACATGTGATGGCCGACGAGCACGACAAGTGGCTGGACCGCGACGCGGCGGAGCGCCTGCTGAGCGGGGAGCCCTTGGAGGCCGCCACCGAGAACGACGTCCGGCGGGCCGAACGGCTCCGCGCCACGTTCGACGCGCTGACCGTGCTCCCGGCCGGGCCCGACGGTGAACTCCCGGGCGAGGACGTGGCGTTGAAGGCGTTCCGGGAGGCCCGCGCCGTCTCCGCGGTGGACGCCGCCGTGCACGAGGCGGGCGACAGTGTGGTGATCGCCGGACGGCACGAGGCCGGGGGGCGCCCGCGCTGGGCCCGTCCGGCGCGGTTCGGGCTCGCCGCCGCGCTGGCCGCCTGCATGGTCGGCGGGGTCGGCGTCGCCGTGGGGGCCGGGATGCTGCCGTCCCCGTTCGGTGGCAACGGCGATCCGACGCCCGCCTCCTCCGTGTCGGGAGGCGTGACCGACCCCGACGAGCGGCCGCTGGTCTCGCCGCCGCCGCGCGGCAAGGACAAGGACAAGGACGAGGCCCGGCCCGACGGCCCGGCCACCCCGGACCCCAGCGGTTCGCAGGGCGCGGGGAACGGCGCCGGAGACGCCGGGAACAAGGACGCGTCCCGTGATCCCGCGTCCGACGCCACCGACAACGACGGCAAGGGCGACGCCGACGCCGGCGGCGGCAAGGACGGCGACAGAATGTCCGACCGGCTCCACCGCCGCGTGACCGACGCCTGCCGCCGCTACCGGGGCGGCGACCTCAGCGCCGACGAGCGGCAGCGGCTGCGCAGCTCCGCGCAGGAATACGGCCGGAACGCCGCGGACCTCGGCCGGTTCTGCGACCGCGTGCTCGACCCGTCCGACGGCTCCAGCGACGCCGACAGCCCCCGCGACTCCGACTACTACGGCGGCAGCGACGGCTCGCCCAACGGTTCGAACGGCTCGAACGGGATGAACGGGACGAACCAGTCAGGTGGCGCGAACGGCTCCGGCGGGCCCGACGGTTCGTACGGCCTCACCGGCTCGCACGACCACGGCGGCGGCCAGGACAACGACGAGGACGACGACTCGGAGTCCGACTCAGGCCGCGGCTCCCACCGGGTCGGCGGCGACCGTCACGACGATGACCGCGACGACCGCCACGACGACGGCCACGGCCGGAGCGACCGGCATGATCGCGGCCAGAAAACGTACCGGGAAACCCGCTCTGACCTGCCCGAATCCGGCCCGCGAAAAAATCTTGCGCACCAGGTGTGACGTTTTCCGACCCGCCGACGCAGTACTGATTGCCGACTGGTCATCGGCAGCGCACGGGCCGGGGGTTCCCCCCGTACCTTCGGCTCATGCCACCGGCGTGGGTGGGACACGTTCCCCCGGTCCCACCCACGCCCCCGCACCTCATCTCACGTCTTCTCGTCCGGCGCCTCTCCTCGTCTCACCAGTAGATGACGACCTTGTCGCCGTCGCGCACCTGCGCGAACAGGCTCGCGATCTTCGCCTCGTCCCGTACGTTCACACAGCCGTGCGAGGCGCCGTTGTAGCCGCGGGCCGCGAAGTCCGACGAGTAGTGCACCGCCTGGCCGCCGCTGAAGAACATCGCGTAGGGCATGGGCGTGTGGTAGATCGTCGAGACGTGGTGCCGGGACTTCCAGAACACGTGGAAGAGGCCCTCACGGGTGGGCGTGTACTGCGACCCGAACCGCACGTCCGTCGTCAGCAGCCGCTTGCCGTCCACCATCCACGACACCGTCCGGCTCTTCTTGCTGATGCACAGCGCCCGGCCCGTCATGCAGCGCGGGTCCGGTTTCGCGGCGGGCTGCCCGCCCGCCGCGTACAGCTCGTCGCGAGTCGGCTCGTGCGTCATCGCCACCAGGCGCTGCCAGGTGACGGTGTCGGTGACACCGGTGCTCGGCAGACCGCGCTTGAGCTGGAACCCGCCGACCGCCTTCGCCGTCGGGTCGTCGTAGGTGCCGGTCGGTCCGTCGAAGAGCCAGGCGATCTGCCGCAGCCGCGCCTGGAGTTCACGCACCTGCGTGCCGCGGCTGCCCGGCGCGTACAAGGTCCGGGGCGGCGGCGTCGGCGACGCGGCGGGGCTCGACGGCCTGTCGGCACCGGGGTTCGACGGCTTGGCGGGCGCGGGGTACGACGGCTTGTCCCGACCGGGCGAAGGCGTCGCCGCGGACCCGGGTGCCGACGGGGCCGCAGGCGCGGCGGCGGATGCCGGTGGGCCGGAGGGCACCGGCCCCGACCGCGCCGCGCCGTCCGACCCGACCGCCTGGGCCTTGCACCCGCAGGCCAGGGCGAGCACCCCCAGCCCGGCGAGTGTTCTCCGTATGACAGCTGTTCGCATGACGTCCCCCGCCTGCCGCGCCGTTCCCTGTTGTCACTTCAGATGCTGCCCGCGCCGCGACGGTTGCGAACAGGGCGCGGGCACTCTGGCCGACTCCCGCCCCGCGGCTTGTGAGCAAGCTCCCAGCGTGGGCCCCTCCACCGAGCGCACGCCCGCCGCTACAGTCCGTCGCAGGACGCGGCGACTACTGGCAGTAGCACGCACCCCCGCACGATCAGTCGGCAGATCGCTGGAGGCACAACCATGGCGCGCGAATCCGAGTCGGGACTGCCCATCGAGCCGGTGTACGGCCCGTCGGCCCTGGAGGGCTGGGATCCGGAGCGTCAGCTGGGCGAGCCGGGCGCCTTCCCGTTCACGCGCGGTGTCTATCCCTCCATGTACACGGGCCGCCCGTGGACGATGCGCCAGTACGCGGGGTTCGGCACCGCCACCGAGTCGAACGCCCGCTACAAGCAGCTGATCGCCAACGGCACGATGGGCCTCTCGGTCGCCTTCGATCTGCCGACCCAGATGGGCCACGACTCCGACGCGCCGATCGCCTCGGGCGAGGTCGGCAAGGTCGGCGTCGCGATCGACTCGATCGAGGACATGCGCGTCCTGTTCGACGGCATCCCGCTGGACCGGGTCTCCACCTCGATGACGATCAACGCCCCCGCCGCGCTGCTGCTGTTGCTGTACCAGCTCGTCGCCGAGGAGCAGGGGGTGGCCGCCGACCAGCTGACCGGCACCATCCAGAACGACGTGCTCAAGGAGTACATCGCCCGCGGCACCTACATCTTCCCGCCCAAGCCCTCCCTGCGGCTGATCGCGGATATCTTCAAGTACTGCAAGGCGGAGATCCCGCGCTGGAACACCATCTCCATCTCCGGCTACCACATGGCCGAGGCGGGGGCCTCGCCCGCACAGGAGATCGCCTTCACGCTGGCCGACGGCATTGAGTACGTACGCACCGCGGTCGCCGCCGGAATGGACGTCGACGACTTCGCCCCCCGCCTGTCGTTCTTCTTCGTGGCCCGCACGACGATCCTGGAGGAGGTCGCCAAGTTCCGGGCCGCGCGCCGGATCTGGGCCCGGGTGATGCGCGAGGAGTTCGGCGCGAAGAACCCCAAGTCGCTGATGCTCCGCTTCCACACGCAGACGGCCGGGGTGCAGCTGACCGCGCAGCAGCCGGAGGTGAACCTGGTCCGCGTCGCCGTCCAGGGCCTGGCGGCGGTCCTCGGCGGCACCCAGTCGCTGCACACCAACTCCTTCGACGAGGCCATCGCCCTGCCCACCGACAAGTCCGCCCGCCTGGCCCTGCGCACCCAGCAGGTCCTGGCCTACGAGACGGACGTGACAGCCACCGTCGACCCCTTCGCCGGCTCCTACGTGGTCGAGAAGATGACCGACGACGTCGAGGCCGCGACCCTCGAACTGATGGGCAGGGTCGAGGAGCTGGGCGGGGCGGTCGCCGCCATCGAGCACGGCTTCCAGAAGGCGGAGATCGAGCGCTCCGCCTACCGGATCGCGCAGGAGACGGACGCCGGGGAGCGCGTCGTGGTCGGCGTCAACCGCTACCAGCTCGACGCCGAGGAGCCCTACGAACCCCTCCGCGTCGACCCCGCCATCGAGGCCCAGCAGGCGCAGCGCCTGGCCACCCTGCGCGCCGAGCGCGACCAGGCCGCGGTCGACACGGCGCTCGCCGCCCTGAAGAAGGCCGCGGAGGGCGACGACAACGTCCTCCACCCCATGAAGGACGCCCTGCGCGCCCGCGCCACCGTCGGCGAGGTCAGCAACGCGCTCCGCGAGGTGTGGGGCACCTACACCCCCTCGGAACGGTTCTGACCAGCGACCTTCCGTCGATCTACCGGCACTTCCCGAGGGCGGGCCGGTGCGGTTCCGGCAGCTGGAACAGATGGGCGGAGGGTCGGACCGCTGTGCGACACTCCGCTCATGCTGGGTGTCATCGATCTTCCGACCTATCTCGCGGGTACCGTCCTCATCGTCCTCCTCCCGGGGCCGAACTCGCTGTACGTGCTCTCCGTGGCCGCCCGCCGCGGCGTCCGCACCGGCTACAAAGCGGCCGCCGGTGTCTGGTGCGGAGACACGGTCCTGATGACCCTCTCCGCCGCCGGTGTCGCCTCCCTCCTTCAGGCCAACGCGGTGCTCTTCGGGATCGTGAAGTACGCGGACGCCGGATATCTGACCTGGCTCGCGATCGGCATGATGCGCGCCGCGTGGTCGATGTGGCGGACCCGGCGCGAGCGGATCGCCGCCGCCGAGGCCGGTTCCGGCGAGGCACCCTCGGCGCAGGAGCGGCCCTTCCGCCGTGCCTTCGTGATCAGCCTGCTCAACCCGAAGGCGATCCTCTTCTTCATCGCGTTCTTCGTGCAGTTCGTCGACGCCTCCTACGCCTATCCGGCCGTCTCCTTCGTCGTGCTCGGCGCCTTCGCGCAGCTCGCGAGCGTGCTGTACCTCTCGGCGCTGATCTTCAGCGGCACGAAGCTGTCCGCCGCCTTCCGCCGCCGCAAGCGCCTCTCGGCGGGCGCGACGTCGGCGGCCGGGGTGCTGTTCCTGGGCTTCGCGGTGAAGCTGTCCCTGGCCAGCGTGTAACAGCCGCCCGGTTACGGAGGCGGGCTCTCAGCCCCCGGAGCCGGCCCCGGCCCCGACCTCCCTCAGGTACGTCTCCACGCCCCGCGCCGTCTCCCCGGCCCACCCCACGTAGCCGTCCGGCCGCACCAGGAACACGCCTGTGCCGTACGCCTCGTAGGCCGGGATGCGCGCCGTGCGTATGGACTCCTCCTGGAGGGGCGGGAGCGCGGGAACCTCGCCCACCGCGAGCAGCGTCCAGTGCGGGCCCCGGAAGACGTCGAACAGCCGGGTTCCGCCGCGGTGGCCGTCCGGGGCGCGGTCCCCGGCCCGCAGGGCGTCGTCCGCGAGGCCCGTGCGGGTCTCGCGGGTCAGCTTCGCGTCGCGGTAGCCGATGCCCAGTTGCTGTACCTCCTCACCGCGCTGCGCGGGCCTGCCGTCCGCGTTTGCGCGGTGGATACGGGTGCTGAGGCCGAGGATGTCCGCCGCGACGGGCAGCCGCTCCTCCTCGTAGGTGTCGAGGAGCCACTCGGGGCCGCCGGACAGGACGGCCGCGAGCTTCCACGCCAGGTTGTAGGCGTCCTGCACGCTCGTGTTCAGGCCCTGGCCGCCCGCGGGGGAGTGGATGTGGGCCGCGTCGCCCGCCAGGAAGACCCGGCCTTCGCGGAAGCGGTCCGTCATGGCCGCCCGCGCCCGGAAGTCGGAGGCCCAGACGACCTCGGCGATGTGCTCCTCCCGCAACGGCGTACGGGTCGCCAGGAGTTTGGCCACCCCGGCCGGTGACGTGTCCGGGACCGCCGACTCGTCCGTGAACTGCGCGGCCAGCTGGAAGAGGCGCCCCTCGCCGCCGTCCGGCGGGAGAGGGCAGAAGGCGACGCCGCCGTCCTGGGCCTTCGGCCAGATGTGCCAGTGCGTGTCCGGGACGGGCGCGCCCGGCGTGATCCGTACGTCCGCCACCAGCATCGGCTTCGGGTCGACCGTCTCGCCCGTCATCGCGATGCCGAGCGTCTTGCGCACCGTCGAACGGCCGCCGTCCGCCGCCACCAGATACCGGGCGCGCACCGCCGTGCCGTCCTCGAACCTCGCCGTCACGCCGTCGGCGTCCTGCTCCAGGCCGGTGAGGCCCGCACCGAAGCGGACCTCGCCGCCCAGCTCCCGCAGTCGCGCGTACAGCACCGCTTGCGTGCGGGTCTGCGGGATCAGCCAGCCGTCCGCGAACGGCACCTGCTCCGTCGGCTCGCCGCGCTTGACCATGTCCCACTCCTGGTCGGGCTCGTCCCCCTTCCAGGCCAGCATCGTCGGGTACGTCGTGCCCGCCGCGTAGATCTCGTCCAGCACTCCGAGGTCGTACAGGACCTCCTGAGTGCGCGGTTGCAGGCCCTTGCCCCGCGAGCCAGGGAACAGGCTGTCCGCTCGCTCCACCACCGAGGCCCGCACCCCGCGCCGCGCGAGATCCGCCGCCAGGAAAAGACCCGTCGGGCCCGCCCCCACGACCAGGACGTCCGTCGTCGGCACCGGCATCACGCACCACCCCTTAACGTTGTTAAGTTCACTGTGCCGAGCATGTCCTTAACGGCGATAAACTGTCAAGCGTGGCTGAGCAGAAAGACCCGAAAGAGCGGGAGCGCCCCCAGGCGCCGAGGAAGGCCAAGCTCGACAAGGCCCACGTCGCCGACACCGCCCTCGACCTGTTGAACGATGTCGGCCTGGAGGGCCTGACGCTCCGCGCCATCGCCAAGGAGCTGGACGTGCAGGCGCCCGCCTTGTACTGGCACTTCAAGAACAAGCAGGCGCTGCTCGACGAGATGGCGACCGTGATGTTCCGGCGCATGACGGGGGCCGGGCAAGGATCCGTCGGAGAGGTCACCTACGGGCCCGCCGGCACCTGGCAGGAGTGGCTGATCGAGGGCAACCGGCGGTTGCGCGCCACGCTGTTGCGCTACCGCGACGGCGCGAAGGTCTTCAGCGGGTCACGGTTCACGGGGACCGATCATGGCGCGGAGCTGGAGGCGAACCTGCGGTTCCTCGTGGACGCCGGGTTCGAGCCCGGCCAGGCGGCCCGGGCGAGCACCACGGTGTACATGTACACGCTCGGCTTCGTCACGGAGGAGCAGGGCATGCTGCCGCATGCCGGGCGGGAGGAGGCCGAGGTCGGCATCGAAGCGCGGGCGAAGGCGCTGGCCGACTACCCGCTCGCCGCCGCCGCGGGACAGCATCTGTTCGCGGCGTACGACGAGCGGTTCGAGGAGGGGCTGCGGTTGATCGTGGCGGGGATCGAAGCGCGGTACGGAGTGCGCTGAAACGGGTCGGAAGACCTCGACGCCGTACCGGGCCAGGGCTTCGTCGACCGGCTGGTAGTAGCTGTGGCAGCTGCTGTTGTCGGCGCCGGAGAACCCCGGTTCGGGCGTGCCCGCACCCGTTCCGCTCACGGCCGCCTCGTCACTTCTCGTTCACCTCGTGGTCGGCACGGATTCAGTACGCGGTGCCGAGGCGCTCGTAGGGTCCGAGGGATCCGTTGTCGAGAAGGCCCAGGTGTTCGCGTGACCAAAAGCTCGCCCACACTTTCCGTGATAGTTCCCTGCTTCAACATCGAGCATTACGTCGCGGAAACCGTGGCCGGACTCGTGAACAATGCGCGGGACGATTTCGAGTTCCTCTTCGTCGAGGACCGGTCGACGAAGGACAAGACGTACGAGGCGCTTCTCGAACTCACCAAGAGGCTTCCCGGCGCCAGGGTGATCCGGCACGAGCGGAACGGTGGTCTGGCCACCGCGCGCAACACCGGTATCGACGCGGCGGAAGGGCGTTACCTCACGTTCCTCGACGGTGACGACTGGCTCGCGCCGGGGTATCTGCCCGAACTCGTCGAGACGATCGACCGGCTCGACGTCGACTTCGTGCGCACCGACCACGTACAGGTCACCGGCCTGACCCGGACCGTGCACCGGGCCCCGGAAGGGCGCCGCCACGTCGCGCTCGACCCTCGTGGCTCCATCCTCCCGGTCGGCGAGTCCACCATGGTCGACTACCCGTACGCGTGGGCCGGCGTCTACCACCGCCGCCTGCTCGACCGGGGCCTGCTGCGCTTCCACGACGGACTGCGTACCGCCGAGGACCGCCCCTGGATCTGGGACCTGCACCGCCGTGCGGACTCCTACGCCGTGGCGAGCCTGCGCGGTCTCTTCTACCGGCGGGGCGTGGCCACGTCGCTGACCCAGATCGGCGACGTACGCCAGCTGGACTTCTTCCGCTCCTTCGACCTCGTCCTCGCGGAGCTGGCACAGGATCCGGAAGCCGGACAACTGCGCAAGAAGGCCCTGCGCAACTACTGCGTGGTGATCGCCCACCAGCTCCTCGCCAAGGACCGGTTCGAGCGGAGCGTGGCGACGCAGCTCAGGCAGCTGAGCGCACAGGCGCTGGGGCGGATGCCGGAACAGGAGCTGGAGGAGGCCCTCGTCGGCATGGGTGAGGAACGCGTCCGGACGCTGCGCCGTGTACGCGGCGGAATGAAGGGGATCGCCGCATGATCCAGATATTCTTCTCGGCCACGCAGTACGCCGCCGCGACCGTCACCGCCGCCATCAGAGCGGGCCAGTTCGGACCGCGCGAGGGCCGCCGCCGTATTCTCGTCGTCAGCAACACCGCGGCAATTCCAGAGGTCGGCACCCCGCTCGACCGGATGTCCGGATTCGACAGACTGCGCCCCGAGTTCGACGAAGTGCGTTCCTGGAACGAATTCATCTATCCGCACCACCCGGTCGGCTGGTCGCCGCGCAAGCAGGACGCCGCCCTCTGGGAGAAGGCCGTACGCCTCGCCTGGGACCTCGGGGACGAGCCCGTCGAGATCGCCTGCGAATCGATCCAGGCCAATCCGTCCAGGGCGGTCGCCGAGATCTTCGCGGACAGCCCGATCCACATCTACGCGGACGGCCTGATGAGCTACGGGCCCACGCGCAACCGTGTCCCCCACGGCATGACCAGCCGCATCGTGCGCGTCCTGCACCTCGACCTGATCGCCGGACTGCGCCCCATGCTGCTGTCCGAGTACGGCGTCGAGCCCGAACCCGTACCGAACGAGGCGATCGTCGCCGTCCTGGACGAGATCGGCGCCCAGGGCGCCGATCTCCTCGCGCGGCGCCTGCCCGGCACGGACGCGCCCACCGCGGTGCTGCTCGGCCAGTACCTCTCCGCCATCGACCTGATCAGCCAGGACGAGGAGGAGGAGCTGCACATCCGGATGGTGCGCGCGGCCGCCGCGGCCGGTCATGAATCCGTCCTGTTCAAGCCCCATCCGAGCGCTCCCGCCGCCTACTCCGACTCCCTGGACGCCGCGGCGGCACAGCTCGGGGTGCGGCTCACCGTCCTCGACGCGCCGGTCCTGGCCGAGACCGTCTTCGCGTACCTGCGGCCCCGACTCGTCATCGGCTGCTTCTCCACGGCGCTGATGACCGCCGCCGCCTTCTACGACATCCCGGTCGCCCGTGTCGGTACCGAACTGCTCCTCGAACGCATCACGCCGTACGAGAACAGCAACCGCATTCCGCTGACCATCATCGACGCGGCGCTGCCCGACGCCGAGCACGGGACGGTCGGCGAGCCCCCGCGCCCGGCGGACGCCTCGGACGAGCTGTCGCGGCTGGTGCGGGCCGTCGGCTTCTGCATGCAGGCGGGCAAGCACCCCGAGCTGCGCGACGAGACGGCCGCGTGGCTCACGGCGCACCTGGAGCAGTTCCCGCATTACTTCAAGAAGCGGCGGCTGACCAGCCTCCGCCTGCCCGGGGGGAGCCCGGTGCGGGCCGAGGCGCTGCGCCGCAATCCGACCGTGCGGCGCGTCGTCCGCAGGGTGCGGGCCGCACGGGCCTGACACGCGCGCCCCGCCCGAGCACGGTTCGGGCGGGGCGCGCGAGTGTTCGAGGGCGGGTGCTCAGCGGGTGACCGCCCGCGGTTTCATGGCCCGCTTGATCCGGGGTCCGACGGGCCGCTCCACACAGCGGTGGATCAGCCAGGCGAGGCCGAGCAGCAGGACGGGCGCGAGCACCAGCGTCAGCCGCGGGGGCAGCTCCGCACCGCGGTGCAGCACCCGGATCACGAACCAGCCCAGGTGCTCGTGGATCAGGTAGAAGGGGTACGTGAGCGTGCCCGCCACGGTCAGCCAGCGCCAGCTCGCCCAGCGCAGCCAGCCCAGGGCCACGGCCGCCACGGACAGGAACGACAGCGCGACGATCAGCTGGATGACGTACGGGTTCCGGACGAAGTCGCCCTGCGCGCCGGGGTGCCACAGGGCGGTCACCGAATAGCGCTGCCCCAGGAGGAAGCTGACCCCCACGATGCCCCACAGCAGGGGATCACTGCCGAAGCGGTGGATCAGGTACAGCGCCAGGCCGCCGATGAAGAAGGGCGCATGGTCGCGCATCACCAGTTCGTCGGTGAGCGGGTGGTTCGTGACCCGGGCGAAGACACCGGCCAGCGTCCACAACGCGCAGAACATCACCACACGCTGGTAGGTCACGCCGCGCCACACGACGAACAGTGCGAACAGCGCGTAGAAACGCACCTCCACCCACAGCGTCCAGCAGACCCCCAGGACGCGGGGCACCCCCATCGGCTGCTGCAACATCGTCAGATTGACCAGGAACTCGTCCGCCCGGACCGCGTGCACGACCGCGGGCAGCAGGAAACTGGCGCCGGTGACCAGCAGCAGCGCCGCCCAGTACGCCGGGTAGAGCCGCGAGACGCGGGACCGGAAGAAGTCGCCCAGGGTGCGGCCCCAACTGCTCATGCAGATCACGAAGCCGCTGATGACGAAGAAGAACTGGACGCCGAGACAGCCGTAGGTCGCCACCGCCGATATGTCGGGGAACAGCGTTGCGGGCGACTGGTGCCAGGACTCCGCGACGGTCCCGTTCTTCCCGGCGAAGTGGTAGAGGCAGACCATCAGCGCGGCGAGGATGCGCAGCCCGTCCAGGGCCCGCAGCCGGCCGTCCCGTCCCCCGCGGGCGGCGGGTACGGAGGGGTCCGGCCCGGCCGGGCCGGACCTGGGCGGCCGGAGGACGGTCCGCAAGGGGGCGCGCTTCCGGTCGGGCACGTTCACGTCGGGCGCTGCGACGCCGGGCGCGTTGACGTCGGACGTACTCACGTCGGGCATGTTCACTGCGGAGGCGCTCCGTTTCGGGGCGGGTGACGGAGAACGCCCCCGTCCCTGGGGCGGGACGGGGGCGACTGGGTGGAGTGCGGGCCCGTGCCGGGGCTCAGCGCCGCGCCGCCGGCCGCAGGGCGCGGGCGCGACGGGCGATGCGCCGCACGGTGGCGTTGCGCGGGATGAAGGCGAGCTGGGACGGGACGGCGCCCGGCAGGGCCAGCGCGGTGAGGCGCCGGCGCTTGAAGTAGCGCCACGTGTCGTCGTTCAGACGGGTCGAGAGGTAGCGCTCGGCGGCCGGGCGCAGCTCCGGATAGATCCTGGCCTGCATCGCGAAGCCGACGGCACGCAGCAGGTCGCCCAACTCCTCGACCGGCATGCCCGGTTCCTGGGCGGCGACACGGTCGCGGTCGGCCAGGCAGGGAAGGAGCGCGTCGACGATCGTCACCGGAACCCGGTTGCTGTTCTGGTACGGGGCGAGACGGTCGAGGAGCGTGTCCGTGCCGACCCGGGCCACCGGAATCCCGTACAGAACGGACGCGGTGAGCAGGGCCGTCGAGAAGCAGCCGACGACGAGCGCCGGGCGCAGCCGCTCGTACAGGACTTCGGCCGGTACCGGCGACGAGGCGACGACCAGCTCGGCGCCGAGGCGCGCCGCCTCCTCCTCCAGCAGGCGCGACCAGCGGGCGGGCGCGACGGGATGCGGCTTGAACACGAGCCGGGTGTGCCCGAGTGCGACGGCTCCGCGCACCATCTCCCGGTGCAGATCCTCTTCCTGCTCCGCGGTGAGGATGTCGAGGGCGGACAGGTACTGGCCGAGGAGCACCACGGGGTTGTCACCGGTCTCCGGCAACCCCGCGCTCACCGCGCCCGCTTCGCTCATCTCGCGCATGACCTTGACGAGCGCCTCGTCCGGCACGAGTTCGGCGGGCACCCCGAACTCGGTCAGCAGCAGCGGCCGCAGGCCCGGGACGAGATCGAGGTGGAGCAGGCGGCGCACCCGCGTCCCGACCAGCGGGTCCAGCTTGCCCCGCGTGGGGCCGTAGCTTATGAGGCCGTCCGCGTAGACATCGACGGGCGCGTCGGTGAACACCTGGGCCAGGGCGAGCGCCGGGGCGACCTGGACCGACTCCAGGGCCAGTTCGACGCGGTCGTCACCGAGTCGCCACAGCGCCCGCAGATGGCGCTCCCACAGGGGCACGTCGTTCAGGCGCGGGCGCCAGCCCGACGGGTGGAACGGGGAGACGGTCTCGTTCCACGAGAGGACCTCGTCGAACCGGGTGCGCACGGCGGCGAACCCCGGCGCGTCGTCGACCGACGGGGTCGTCTCCGGATTGACCGCGTTGTTGCTGATGAGCAGCAGACGCCGGCCCGCGGGGGAGAAGCGTCCCGCGTCGATGGCCGCGGCGAGCGTCGCGGCGCCGTACGGCGTGGACGCGCAGAAGATCTGTGTGGTGCGCGGCATCAGGCGCTCACCGCCCCGCTCGGCACGGGCCGTCGGCGCAGGCGGCGCAGGCGCGCCGCGCGTTGCTGGTCCATGGAGTCGAGCGTGTCCATGAGCGCGGCCTGCGGAAGGCGTCGCAGGCTGCTCGCGCACAAGGCGCGCAATTGTCGTGCCACGTGCGGCTCGAACCTTTCGATGGAGCCCAAATGGTGTGCCATGACGGCGCAATAGGTCCGTACCGCTTTGGGCAGCAATTGGTCCGCGTCGGAATCGCGGGATGTCTCGTCGATCACCTGGTCGAACGCCTTGATGAAATCGAGTTGGCGCACGTCACCGATCTGGGTGAGGGACGAGGCGACCCCTCGGCGGTAGAAGACACCGAGAAGTCCCGTCACCGCGAACGAGTCCGCCTCGCGGTGCAGCCGCCAGATCCAGGGCCGGTCCTCGGCGGTCCGCAGGCCGGGGGTGAAATGCAGCAGCCCGTCGTCGACCAGGCGGCGGTGGTAGACGCCGGCCCAGGCGTACGCGTAGTCGACCGAGGTCGTCCGGTCCGACGGCAGGATCGCGTCCCGGGGGTTCAGCACGACACCGCGCCTGCCGTGCGGGACGCGGTGCACGGCGCGGGCCCGCCCGGTGCACTGCACATGGTCGGTCCGGACGAAGTCGCACCCCAACTCCTCGATCGCCGCGAGCAGTTGACGGTAGTAGTCGGCGGCGAGCCAGTCGTCGCCGTCCAGGAACGTCAGGAACTCCCCGCGCGCGGCGTCGATCCCCGTGTTGCGCGCGGAGGCAAGGCCCTGGTTCCGCTCGTGACTGAGCAGCCGCGCACCCGGCAGTTCCCGTTCGGCGCGCGCGAGTATGTCCGCGGTGCCGTCCGTCGAGCAGTCGTCGACGAGAATGAATTCGAAATCGTCCCGCGCGTTCGCACGGAGACTTCGCAGGGTGTCGGGCGCGTATTGCTGCACGTTGTAGAACGGCACGATGACGGAGAGCTTGACCACGACGGTGACGTTAGGCGGCGGCCCGGCATTCGTCTTGACCGGGAACTTGCGACCGGGTGAACGACGTGTGGCGAGACCATGAACCAGCCCTCGCCCACTGTGATTCCCGGGCCGATTCGCCATTCGTCGGCATGCTGTTAACCGTTTGTTGCACTCGGGTTGGGCCGCGCATCGAAATGGCTTCCTAACTTCGTCGACGTGCCAGCAAGTACCCCCGAGCAACCGGCTCCGCAGCGGATCGCCGTACTCGCAGACTCCGACACCCGATGGAAATGGGGCGCGCTCACCGCGTCCCGGCTCACCGCGAACCACGACACCCGTGTCACCCTGGACGGCTTCCTCCTGCGGGGCCGGGCCACCCCCACCCCGCGCCAGCTCACCGAGGTCGGCGTCCGCGCCGACCGGCTGCGCGAGGTCACCGCGGTCGAGTTCCTGCGGGAGATGGAGCGCTCCGTGCGGGGCGACGGGTCCGGCGCGTACGACGTGGTCGTCCTCGCCCTCGTGGGCGGCGGCGTCCAGGCCGTACTGCACGGACTCGCCCACGCCTGGCGCGGCGCCCCCGACCGTCCCGTGGTCGTCACCGGCTATGTCGGTGTCGTCTACGAGAAGCTCGCCGACGGGCTCCTGCTGCGACACGGCGCCGACGTGGTCCTCGCCAACTCGGCCTACGACGCGGAGCGTTTCCGCGATGTCTACGAGGGGGTCGGCGCGGACGCGGGCTCGGTCACCGAGTGCGCGCTGCCGTTCCTGGGCGGCGACTCCTACAAGGAGGCGCACGACCCGTACACCGTGGTCTTCGCGGCGCAGCCGTCCGTCCCGGACACCCCGGCCGACCGGATGTACCTCCTGGACCGCCTGGTCCGGCACGCCAGGCGGTACCCCGAGCGTGAGGTGCTGCTGAAGCTGCGCTCCAAGCCCGGCGAGCACACCACGCACATCGAGGAAGTCCCGTACCAGAAGCTCGCCCAGCGCCTCGATCCGCCGCCCAACTTCCGGCTCGTGTACGGAAACATGGGCGAGGTCCTCGACCGTACGGACCTGCTCGTCACCGTCAGCTCCACGGCCGCCCTCGAATCGCTGCACCGGCGCATCCCGACCGCGCTGCTCACCGACCTTGGGGTGCGCGAGGCGCTCGGCAACCACCACTTCACCGGCTCCGGCTGCCTGGTCTCCTGGGACCAGCTCGACGCCGGCGAACTGCCCCGGGCCGACCCCGCGTGGGTGGCCCGGCAGGGCGTCGCCGCTGGGGGCACCCTCTCCGGGGGAGGCTCGTACGAGAGCGCCTTCGACGGGGCCCGCGCCAAGGTCGCCGCGCTCCTGGCGAGCGACCGCCCGCCGCTCGCCCCGTACTACAGCCGCACCACCGCCCCCGGCTACCTGCCGCGCATCCTCGCCCGCCACCACCTGGCGCCCGACGGCAGCCCGCTGCCGGGAGCCCCCGCCGCGGACCGGGACCCCGGCCCCGTACGGCAGATCGTCCGCCGGGCCGCGCGCGGCGCCTACCGGCACGGCGTGCAGCGCGTCGCCCCCGTCATCCGGCGGATGGGTGAGCTGTGACCTCCGCCGGGACGCCCCGCGCAAGCCACCCCGAACTCCGTGAAGGAGACCCCCACATGACCGACCCGGAAGCGGGACAGGCGACCCCGGTCCGCCGCGTCCTCGCCGTGATCCCCGCCCGCGGCGGCTCCAAGGGCGTACCGGCCAAGAACCTCGCCCCGGTCGGCGGCGTGCCCCTGGTGGCCCGCGCCGTGCGCGCATGCCTGGCCACCCGGCGGGTCACCGACGTCGTGGTCTCCACCGACGACGCGGCGATCGCGGCCGTCGCCCGTGAGGCGGGCGCCGAGGTCGTCACCCGGCCCGCCGCCATCGCGGGCGACAAGGCCACCTCGGAGGCGGCCGTCCTGCACGCCATGGACGCCCACGAGGCGCTGCACGGCGCGGCCGTGGACGTGGTCCTGCTCGTGCAGTGCACCAGCCCGTTCATCGCCCGCGAGGACGTCGACGGCGTGGTCCGCGCGATCATCGAGGACGGCGCGGACAGCGCCCTGACCGTCGCCCCCTTCCACGGTTTCGTGTGGCGGGACGCCGCCGACGAGCCGCAGGGCGTCGAAGCGGACCGGTCCGCGACGCTCGGCGGCACCGACACCCTGGTCACCGAGGCGCCCGCGATCGGCGGCGGCTACGGCGTCAACCACGACAAGTCCTTCCGGCCGCGCCGCCAGGACCGCCCCCAGGACCTCCTGGAGACCGGCGCCGTCTACGCGATGGAGGCCACCGGCTTCCGCCGCCACCAGCACCGCTTCTTCGGCCGCACCGACCTCGTGCGCACCGACCCCTCCCGGGTCCTGGAGATCGACGACCCGCACGACCTGGCCCGCGCCCGCGCGCTGGCCCCCCTCTTCGACCAGCGCACCCTCCCCACCCGGGAGGACATCGACGCGGTCGTCCTCGACTTCGACGGCACCCAGACCGACGACAGGGTGCTGATCGACTCCGACGGACGGGAGTTCGTCACCGTGCACCGCGGTGACGGCCTCGGCATCGCGGCCCTCCGAAGGAGCGGCCTGAAGATGCTGATCCTGTCCACGGAAGTGAACCCGGTCGTCGCCGCACGGGCCCGGAAACTCAAGATCCCGGTCCTGCACGGCATCGACCGCAAGGACCTCGCACTGAAGCAGTGGTGCGAGGAGCAGGGCATCGCGCCGGAGCGCGTGCTCTACGCCGGCAACGACGTCAACGACCTCCCGTGCTTCGCCGTCGCCGGCTGGCCCGTGGCGGTCGCCAGCGCCCACGACGTCGTGCGCGGCGCCGCACGCGCGGTCACCACCGCCCCGGGTGGCGACGGCGCGATCCGAGAGATCGCCAGCTGGATCCTCGGCCCCTCTCTCGACACCCTCGAAACCAAGTAAGGAACGCACCTCACATGTCTGCTGCTCCCAACTCCCGCCTCCGCACCTTCGGTTCGCGTACGGCAGGCCCCGGCCGGCCCGTGTACATCACCGGCGAGATCGGCATCAACCACAACGGCGACCTCGACAACGCCTTCAAGCTGATCGACGTGGCCGCCGAGGCCGGCTGCGACGCGGTGAAGTTCCAGAAGCGCACCCCCGAGATCTGCACCCCGCGCGACCAGTGGGACATCGAGCGGGACACCCCCTGGGGCCGGATGACGTACATCGACTACCGCCACCGCGTCGAGTTCGGCGAGGACGAGTACCGCCAGATCGACGAGCACTGCAAGAAGCGCGGCATCGACTGGTTCGCCTCCCCGTGGGACACCGAGGCCGTCGCCTTCCTGGAGAAGTTCGACGTCCCCGCCCACAAGGTGGCGAGCGCCTCCCTCACCGACGACGAGCTGCTGCGCGCCCTGCGCGCGACGGGCCGCACGGTCATCCTCTCCACCGGCATGTCGACCCCGAAGCAGATCCGCCACGCCGTCGAGGTCCTCGGCTCGGACAACATCCTCATGTGCCACGCCACGTCGACCTACCCGTCCGTGGCCGAGGAGCTCAACCTCCGCGTCATCAACACCCTCCAGGCCGAGTACCCGAACGTCCCGATCGGCTACTCCGGCCACGAGACCGGCCTGCAGACCACCCTCGCGGCCGTCGCCCTCGGCGCCACCTTCGTCGAGCGCCACATCACCCTCGACCGCGCCATGTGGGGTTCGGACCAGGCGGCCTCGGTCGAGCCGCAGGGCCTGCAGCGCCTCGTCCGCGACATCCGCACCATCGAGGCGTCCCTCGGTGACGGCGTCAAGAAGGTCTACGAGTCCGAGCTCGGCCCGATGAAGAAGCTGCGCCGCGTCGCGGGCGTCGTCGCCGAGTCGGAGATCGCCGTCGCCGCCGGTGAGCCCGTCGGCGTCTGATCCACCACCCCTGTCGCGGTCCGGCGTGTGCGCGCACGCCGGACCGCCTCGGCGTCCCCGGGGAGGGCCGCAATGTCCAGCAGTACCCTCTGCTTCGTCGAGAGCCCGGTACAGCTCCTCAACGTCCTGGAATGGGCCCACCACGCCGATGCGAAGGCGACCGTGGTCGTCCTCTCGCCCACCGACCCCATGACCCGCGGCCAGCTGCGCCGCATGGCCGAACTGGCGCGTGCGGAAGGGCACACGGTCCGCTGGGAGGAGGCGCGCGACGGCGCGGGCGCCCCGTTCCAGACGGTCGGCGGGCTCGCGGGGCCGCTGCGCAGGGCGGAGCGCGTCGTGATCGGCGACCCGTTCTCCCGCTACGTACAGCTCCTGCTGATGATCACCCGAGCCCGTGACCTGGTCGTCGTCGACGACGGCACGGCCACCATGGAGTTCATCTCGCAGATCGCGCGCGGCGAACGCCTCGTGCGCTGGCACCGCCGCGGCGGCCGCCCCGGCCCCCGCGACCTGGTCTTCGCACCGGTCTCGTCCTCGGCCCGCAGGAAGCTGACTCCGCGATCCGGCCGCCGGACGGTGTCCGTCTTCACCTCCATGCCGGTCGACGAGGCGCCCGACGGGGTGACGATCACGGCGAACGCGTACGCCTGGACGCGCGCCCGTTTCGGCCCGCCGCGCCTGACGCGGGGCGCGGACCTGGTGGGCACGTCCCTGGTCGAAACCGGAGTGGTGGACCTGGACCGCTACCTGGAGGCGGTCCGCACCCTGGCCACCGCCCACGGCGCCACCCGCTACTTCGCTCACCGCCGCGAGGCCGCCGACAAACTCCACCGCCTCGCCACCGAGACCGGCCTGGAGGTCGTCCGCCCCGACCTCCCCCTCGAACTCATCGCCCGCCGGGGCCCTGTCGGCCGCACGATCCTGAGCTTCCCCTCGACGGTCGTCCACACCCTGCCGATCGCCCTGGAGGGCACGGGCGTCAAGGTCGCGGTCTGCGAGATCGACCCGGCGTGGCTCTCCGAGGGCGTGTCCGACCACGCGCAGGGCTTTTTGGCGGGAATCGCGGGGTCGGCGCGGGGCGTGCGCATGGTGTGAGGCATCACCAGCGCCAGGCGCCGCGCGGACCGCCCTCGGCCAAGCCGGCCCGCACCCCACCCTCCTGACCGGCGACGGCCTCTCACCACGGTGGGCCGGTGCCGGGCGGTCACGGGGCCGCAAGCAGAAAGCGACGTAATACCCACCCAGCGCGATCGACATGCGCAGCACGGCCCGTTTTCTTACCCCAATCTGGCTTAACTTTTGTTGATCGCAGGTTAGTTGGTGGCTGCATCGCCCTACCCTTCACAGGGTGAACTACGTGACGCCCCGAGAGACCGAGGTCGACCTGCCGGGTGAAGCAGCCTCCGGCAGTGCGCTCCCCGGCGCTCTGCCCGAAGCCCTGTACGCCGAGCTCGTCGACTTCCGGCGCGACCTGCACATGCACCCGGAGCTGGGGAACCAGGAGTTCCGCACCACCGCCGCGATCAAGGCCCGGCTGGAGAAGGCAGGGCTCACGCCGCGCGTCCTGGGGTCGGGGACCGGCCTCATCTGTGACATCGGCACCGGCACCGAGACGGGGGAGTGGGAGGGCGGACGCGGCTTGTTCGCGCTGCGCGCCGACATCGACGCGCTGCCGATCCCGGACACCAAGGCCACCTGCGCGTACCGCTCCACCGTCCCGGACCGCGCGCACGCCTGCGGCCACGACGTGCACACCACGGTGGTGCTCGGCGCGGGCCTCGTCCTCGCCGACTTGGACCGGCTCGGGCTCCTCCCGCACCCCGTGCGGCTGATCTTCCAGCCCGCCGAGGAGGTGCTGCCCGGCGGCGCCGCCGACGCGATCGAGTCAGGGGCGCTCGAAGGCGTCCGCAAGATCGTCGCCGTGCACTGCGACCCGAAGGTGGACGCCGGCCGGATCGGTCTGCGGTACGGGGCCATCACCTCCGCCTGCGACCGCCTCGACGTCACCCTCGACGGGCCCGGCGGGCACACCGCCCGCCCGCACCTGACCACCGACCTCGTCACCGCCGTCGCCAAGGTCGCCACCGAGGTCCCGGCCCTGGTCGCCCGCCGCGTCGACGCCCGCTCCGGGCTCTCCCTCACCTGGGGCCGCATCGAGTCGGGCCACATCTGCAATGTGATCCCGCAGCACGCCGAGCTCTCCGGCACCGTCCGCTGCCTCGACCTCGACGCATGGCGCGATGCGCCCGACGTGATCCACGCCGCCGTCCAGGAGATCGCCGACCTCTACCGCGCCAAGCCGGTCGTGAACTACGTGCGCGGTGTCCCTCCCGTCGTCAACGAGCCGGGGGTGACCGACCTCCTGCGCGACGCGATGGCCGCCCGGCGCGGCTTCTCCTCCGTCGAGGACACCCCCCAGAGCCTGGGCGGCGAGGACTTCTCCTGGTACCTGGAGCACGTCCCCGGCGCGATGGCCCGCCTGGGCGTGAAGCCCCCGTCGGACCGCACCTCCCGCGACCTCCACCAGGGCGATTTCGACGTGGACGAGTCGGCGATCGAGGTGGGGGTGGAACTGTTCACGGCAACGGTCCTCCTGGACAAGCCGAACCCCGGCAATTGAAGCCCCTGCGGCGATGGAGCGGCGGGGTCCGGGGCGGAGCCCCGTGACGCCGGCGTCGGCGGGGCCGCACCCCGAAGCCCCGCCCACCCAGTACGCCGCCACGATCCGATAACAGCCGGGCCGAACAGGTTCCACGCCCCTTCTACGCGCGTTACGCTCCGCCGAACTCAGCGCCCCACACGGCGTGTTGACGAAGGAGCGGTCCATCATGCGTCGATCTCGCACGTCCCGGCTCACGTACATGGCGGCGGCCGTCTCCGGCCTCGCCCTCGCCGCCACCGCCTGCGGCGGCACCAGCGCCGACAAGGCGGGCGACGAGGCCAAGGAGAAGAACCTGGGCATGGCGATCTCCTACGACGTCGGCGGCCGTGGCGACCAGTCCTTCAACGACGCCGCGTACTCGGGCATGGTCAAGGCGGACCAGGAGTTCGGCTACAAGAGCGACGACCAGGAGCCGAGCGACGGCGAGAGCGACGCGGACAAGATCGCCCGCCTCAGCTCGCTCGCGAAGAAGGGCTACAACCCGGTCGTCGGCGTCGGCTTCGCGTACGCGCCCGCCGTCAAGGCCGCCGCCGCCAAGTACCCGAAGACGACCTTCGGCATCATCGACGACTCCACGATCAACGCGAAGAACGTCGCCGACCTGGTCTTCGCCGAGGAGCAGGGCTCCTACCTGGCCGGTGTCGCCGCCGCGAAGGCGACCAAGACGAACACCGTCGGCTTCGTCGGCGGCGTGGACGTCCCCCTCATCCATAAGTTCGAGGCCGGTTACGTCCAGGGCGTGAAGGACACGAACAGCAAGGTCAAGGTGGTCACCCAGTACCTGACGGAGACCGCCGAGGAAGGCGGCTTCTCCAGCCCGGACAAGGGCAAGACGGCCGCCGAGGCGCAGATCGAGAAGGGCGCCGACGTGGTCTACCACGCGGCCGGTCTCTCCGGTCAGGGCGTGATCCAGGCCGCCGCCGCGAAGAAGGTCTGGGCGGTCGGCGTCGACTCCGACCAGTACGACCAGAAGCCGCTGGCGGCCTACAAGGACTCCATCCTCACCTCCGCCACGAAGGATGTCGGCCGCGCCGTCTACGAGCTGGCCAAATCCGTCCAGGACAAGAAGCCGCTCTCGGGCGTGACCCGGTTCGACCTGAAGGCGGGCGGCGTCGGCATCACCGACACCAACCCGAAGTACAAGGAGATCGCGGGCCTCGCGGACGCCGTGGCGAAGGCCAAGCAGGACATCATCGACGGCAAGGTGACGGTGGCGACCAAGCCGTAGCCGCCCCCCCGTTCCCGTACGCGCCCCGCCTTCCCCCAGAAGGCGGGGCGCGTCCGTATGTCCGTACAAGATCGATTCCGGTCGCTTTCAGTACGGACGCATAACGGTCTGCCGGGAGGTCTTCAATGCGCGTTCTACGCGCGTTAATCTGCGGCGAAGCCAGCGCCGTCCGGACCGTCGTCGGTGCTTGTACCCAAGGAGCTCATCCCATGCGCCGCGTTTCCCGAATAGCGCTCGCAGGCACTGCGACCGTCGCTCTCGCCGCTTCCCTGTCCGCCTGCGGCGGCACCTCCAGCGACGCCGCAAGCAAGGAGAACGGCGGCAAGTCCAAGGGCATCGCCATCGCGTACGACGTCGGCGGCCGTGGCGACCAGTCCTTCAACGACGCCGCGTACGAGGGCATGAAGAAGGCCGAGAAGGAGTTCGGCTACAAGGGCGAGGACCAGGAGCCGACGGACGGCGAGACGGACGCGGACAAGACCGCGCGCCTGGTCTCCCTGGCCAAGGAGGGCTACAACCCGGTCGTCGGCATCGGCTTCGCGTACGCCCCGGCCGTGAAGGCCGCCGCCGCGAAGTACCCGAAGACCACCTTCGGTGTCGTGGACGACGCCCAGGTCCAGGCGGACAACGTCGCGGACCTCGTCTTCAGCGAGCAGGAGGCCTCCTACCTGGCCGGTGTCGCGGCGGCGAAGTCCACCAAGTCGAACACGGTCGGTTTCGTGGGCGGCGTGGACGTCCCCCTCATCCACAAGTTCGAGGCCGGCTTCAAGCAGGGCGTCAAGGACACGAACGGCAAGGTCAAGGTCGTCTCGCAGTACCTGACCGAGACCGCCGACGAGGGCGGCTTCTCCAGCCCGGACAAGGGCAAGACGGCCGCCGAGGCGCAGATCGAGAAGGGCGCGGACGTGGTCTACCACGCCGCCGGTCTCTCCGGTCAGGGCGTCATCCAGGCCGCCGCCGCGAAGAAGGTCTGGGCGATCGGCGTCGACTCCGACCAGTACGCGCAGAAGGCCCTGGCCCCGTACAAGGACTACATCCTCACGTCGGCCACGAAGAATGTGGCGTCGGCCGTGTACAACCTGGCCAAGTCGGTCCAGGATGGCAAGCCCGAGACCGGCGTCATCACCGGCGACCTGAAGTCGGGCGAGGTCGGCCTCGCCGACTCGAACCCGAAGTTCTCCGGTAACGATGCGATGCAGAAGGCGCTGAAGGCCGCCGAGACGGGCATCACCAGCGGCAAGATCAAGGTCAACAGCAAGTAGTCACCACGCGGACATGAGCGGGAAACGGGGTGCGGCGAGTCTCTGACCGGGATGAGTTCGCACCCCGTCTGCGGCGGGCGAGGCCGGCCCTGGCCATGGGCAGCCCCGGCACCGGTAAGCCCGGCGCCGGGCAGCCCCGGGACACGGCCGCTCGCCTGTCCCGAACCCCGGGACGCACCACACCCGCCCCCAGCGGGGTGCGGCCTGTCCCCACCCCGGGACGCACCGCACCTGTTTGCGGCGGAGCCGATTCGCCCGAATCGACCGACTCGCGTCCACCTCGTATTGCCGTAGGGGCTCTACGCGTGTAGAAGGCCCCCATCTCCCAGGAGAGTGCGCCATCAACGCGTCCAGCAGCCCGCCGGCCGTCGAACTGACCGGCATCACCAAACGCTTCCCCGGCGTCGTCGCCAACCACGACATCCACCTCACCGTCCACAAGGGCACCGTGCACGCCCTCGTCGGTGAGAACGGTGCGGGGAAGTCGACGCTGATGAAGATCCTCTACGGCATGCAGAAGCCGGACGAGGGCACCATCGCGATCGACGGCGAAGCCGTCTCGTACTCCTCGCCCGCCGACGCCATCGCGCGCGGCATCGGCATGGTCCACCAGCACTTCATGCTCGCCGACAACCTCACGGTCCTGGAGAACGTGGCGCTCGGCAGCGAGAAGCTGTACGGGATCGGCGCCCGCGCCCGCCGCAAGATCCTCAAGATCTCCGAGCGCTACCACCTCAACGTGCGCCCGGACGTCCTCGTCGAGGACCTCGGCGTCGCCGACCGCCAGCGCGTGGAGATCCTCAAGGTCCTCTACCGCGGCGCCACCACCCTGATCCTCGACGAGCCGACCGCCGTGCTCGTCCCACAGGAGGTCCACGCGCTCTTCGACAACCTGCGCGAGCTCAAGGCCGAGGGCCTGTCGGTCATCTTCATCTCGCACAAGCTCGGCGAAGTCCTCTCCGTGGCCGACGAGATCACCGTCATCCGGCGCGGCACGACGGTCGGCACGGCCGTCCCCGCGGAGACGACGCCCCGCCAGCTCGCCGAGCTGATGGTGGGCAGCGAGCTGCCGACGCCGGAGACGGCGGAGTCGACGGTGACGGAGCGCCCGGTGCTCACCGTCAAGGGCCTGCGGCTCGACGCCGAGGGCGGCCGCCCGCTGCTCGACGACATCTCCTTCACCATCCACGCCGGTGAGGTGCTCGGCCTCGCCGGCGTCGAGGGCAACGGCCAGACCGAGCTGATCGACGCGCTCATCGGCCTCGCCCACGCCGACTCCGGCACCATCGAGCTGGAGACCGAGGAGATGACCTCCTGGGCCACCCGCAAGCGCCGCGAGCGGGGCGTCGGCTACATCCCCGAGGACCGCCACCGCCACGGCCTGCTCCTGGACTCCCCGCTGTGGGAGAACCGCATCCTCGGCCACGTCACCGAGAAGCCGAACGCGCGCGGCGTCCTCCTCGACCTCAAGGCGGCGCAGGCGGACACCCGCCGCATCGTCGAGGAGTACGACGTCCGCACCCCCGGCATCGACGTCACCGCCGCCTCCCTGTCCGGCGGCAACCAGCAGAAGCTGATCGTCGGCCGCGAGATGAGCCACAAGCCCCGCTTCCTCATCGCCGCGCACCCGACGCGCGGCGTGGACGTCGGCGCGCAGGCGCAGATCTGGGACCAGATCCGCGAGGCGCGCCGCGAGGGCCTGGCCGTGCTGCTGATCTCGGCCGACCTGGACGAGCTGATCGGCCTCTCCGACACCCTCCGTGTGATCTACCGCGGGCGGCTCGTCGCCGACGCCGACCCGGCCACGATCACCCCGGAGGAGCTGGGTTCGGCGATGACGGGCGCGGCCTCCGGCCACCTCGAACACGTAGAACTCGAACACGTAGAAGAAGACGCCGCCGAGCAGCCCGCGGCGCGGCAGGCGGAGGACGAGTCCTGATGGCCATGAAGAACAAGTTCGACAAGGAGCGGCTGCTCCTCGGCGTCTCGGGGCCGGTCATCGCGCTCCTCACCGCCGTGGTGCTGACCTCCATCGTGCTGCTCGCCTCGGGCAAGTCCCCGATCGAGCCGTACAGCATCATGTTCGAGCAGGCGACGTTCTCGGACGTGCAGGTCCTGATCATCAACCAGGCCGGCATGTACTACCTCGCCGCGCTCGCGGTCGCCATCGGCTTCCGCATGAACCTCTTCAACATCGGTGTGGACGGCCAGTACCGGCTCGCCGCCGTCGTCGCCGCGATCGTCGGCGCGAAGGTGGCCCTGCCGGGCTTCGCGCAGATCCCGCTCCTCATCCTCGTCGCCATGCTGACCGGCGCCATGTGGGCCGGTATCGCGGGCATCCTGAAGGTGACGCGCGGCGTCAGCGAGGTCGTCGCGACGATCATGCTGAACTCGATCGCGTCCAGCGTGATCGGCTATCTGTACCTGCCCGAGGTCTTCGGCGTGCAGGTCGGCAACAACAAGACGACCGGCGTCATGCACGAGTCCGGCTGGTTCCCGGGCATCGACATGGGCGAGGGCGTCGGCGAGATATACGGCTTCGTCGTGATCGCCGCGCTGCTCGGTGTCGCGTACTGGTTCGTCCTCAACCGCACCCGCTTCGGCTTCGACCTGCGCGCCACCGGCGCCTCGGAGTCGGCCGCCGCCGCCTCGGGCGTCGACGCCAAGCGCATGGTCCTCACCGCGATGCTCGTCTCGGGCGCCCTGGCGGGCCTCGCGGGCCTGCCGCTCCTGCTCGGCGACACGCACACGTACTCGCTCACCTTCCCGACCACGATCGGCTTCCAGGGCATCACCATCGCCCTGCTCGGCCGCAACTCGCCGGTCGGCATCGCCTTCGCCGCGCTCCTCATCTCCTGGCTGGAGAAGGCCTCGCAGGAACTCGACCTGCGCGGCTACGACAAGGAGATCGCGGTGATCATGCAGGGCATCATCACCATCGCCGTCGTCGTCTCCTACGAGGCCGTACGGGTCTGGGGCCAGCGCCGCCAGCAGCGCCGGGTCGGCATCGAACTCGCCGCCGCAGCCGGTGAGAACACCAACGCACTCACGAAGGAGGTGGCTGCCCGATGAGCACGGTCATGGTCGACAAGAAGGCCGCGACGCAGCCCGCACCCGGCGGCCGCCGCACACTCTCCCTGCCGGTCCTGATGCTCGTCATCGCGGGCGTCCTGGCACTCACCTCCCTCGTCCGCATCGTCACTGACGCGAACGGCATCACCAACGTCAGCCAGATGGCGACGGCCCTCCAGCTCGCCGTGCCGATCGGCCTCGCCGGTCTCGGCGGTCTGTGGGCCGAGCGCGCGGGCGTCGTCAACATCGGCCTCGAAGGCATGCTGATCCTGGGCACCTGGTTCGGTGCCTGGGCCGGTTATCAGTGGGGCCCGTGGGTCGGCGTGCTCGTCGGCATCATCGGCGGCGCGCTCGGCGGCCTGCTGCACGCGGTCGTCACGGTCACCTTCAACGTGAACCACATCGTCTCCGGTGTGGCGATCAACATCCTCGCGCTCGGCGTCACCCGCTACCTCTCCAACTTCACGTTCGAGGGCGTCGAGGGCGGCACCACCAAGCAGTCCCCGCCGGTCGACTCGCTCGGCACGATCACGGTCCCCGGCCTCTCCAACTGGCTGACGACCCTGAACGAGAAACACTGGTTCTTCGTCTCGGACATCGCGGGGCTCCTCGGCGGCCTGGTCACCAACCTGTCGCCGCTGACGATCATCGCGGTCGCGCTGATCCCGTTCACCTGGTGGGCGCTGTGGCGCACCTCGTTCGGGCTGCGCCTGCGCTCCTGCGGCGAGAACCCGGTCGCGGCCGAGTCGCTCGGTGTCAACGTGCTCAAGTACAAGTACCTCGCCGTGATCATCTCCGGCGGCCTCGCCGGACTCGGCGGCGCGTTCCTCTCGATCGTCGCCAACCCCTTCTACCTGGAAGGGCAGACGGCCGGTAAGGGCTACATCGGTCTCGCCGCCATGATCTTCGGCAACTGGATGCCGGGCGGACTCGCCCTCGGCGCGGGCCTCTTCGGCTACACCGACAGCCTCAAGCTGCGCGGCGGCACGGAGAACGTCCACGCGCTCCTCCTGCTCGTCGCCCTGCTCCTGGTGATCGGCGCCATCTGGATGCTGGTGAAGAAGAAGTACGTCGCCGGTGTCGTCTGCGCCGTCGCCGCCGCGGGCATGGCAGCCTGGTACGCCACCACCGACGACGTCCCGACGCAGCTCGTCACCGCCACGCCGTACGTCGTCACGCTGCTCGTCCTCTCCTTCTCGGCCCAGCGCCTGCGCATGCCGAAGGCGGACGGCCAGCCGTACCGGAAGGGGCAGGGCACGTGACCTCCGCGATCGACTGGGCCGGGCTTCGGGAAGCCGCCCGCGCGGCCATGGCCGCCGCCTACGCGCCGTACTCGGGCTTCCCGGTCGGCGCGGCGGCCCTCGTCGACGACGGCCGCACGGTCACCGGCTGCAATGTCGAGAACGCCTCGTACGGGCTCGGCCTGTGCGCCGAGTGCGGCCTCGTCTCCCAGCTCCAGCTGACCGGCGGCGGCCGGCTGACGCACTTCACCTGCGTCGACGGCAAGGGCGAGATCCTGATGCCGTGCGGCCGCTGCCGCCAGCTCCTCTACGAGTTCGGGGGCCGGGAGCTGCTCCTGGAGACCGCGTCGGGGGTGCGTCCGCTGGGCGAGATGCTGCCGGACGCGTTCGGCCCGGAGCACCTGGAACACGCGTAACCACGAGACGGCCCCGCCGAGTTGGCGGGGCCGTCTTACCCGTCGGGTTCTATGCGCGTAGAGTCGGCGCTCGTATCTGTTTTGTGGGTCTGCTACCGGGAGGAAGTGCCATGGACGTCATCTCCGTCATCCGTACGAAGCGGGACCGCGGGCGGCTCAGTGACGCGCAGATCGACTGGGTCGTCGACGCCTACACGCGCGGCGAGGTCGCCGACGAGCAGATGTCGGCCCTGGCCATGGCGATCTTCCTGAACGGCATGGACCGCGCGGAGATCGCCCGCTGGACGGCAGCGATGATCAACTCCGGCGAGCGGATGGACTTCTCGGTCCTTCCCCGCCCCGCCGCCGACAAGCACTCCACCGGCGGCGTCGGCGACAAGATCACCCTTCCGCTGGCGCCCCTGGTCGCGGCGTGCGGCGCGGCTGTCCCGCAGCTCTCGGGCCGGGGCCTCGGCCACACCGGCGGCACGCTCGACAAGCTGGAGTCGATCCCCGGCTGGCGCGCGAACATCTCCAACGAGGAGATGATGCGCACCCTGGAGGACGTCGGCGCCGTCATCTGCGCGCCCGGCAGCGGCCTCGCCCCCGCCGACAAGAAGCTCTACGCGCTGCGGGACGTCACCGCGACCGTGGACTGCATCCCGCTCATCGCCTCGTCGATCATGTCGAAGAAGATCGCGGAGGGGACGGGTTCGCTGGTCCTCGACGTGAAGGTGGGCACGGGCGCGTTCATGCGGGAGCTGGAGCAGGCCCGCGAGCTGGCCCGCACGATGGTCGGCCTGGGCGCCGACCACGGCCTGCCGACCGTCGCCCTGGTGACGGACATGAACACCCCGCTCGGCCTCACCGCGGGCAACGCGCTCGAGGTCCGCGAGTCCGTCGAGGTCCTCGCGGGCGGCGGCCCGGCCGACGTCGTCGAACTCACCCTCGCACTCGCCCGCGAGATGCTCGACGCGGCGGGCCTCAAGGACGCCGACCCGGCGAAGGCCCTCGCGGACGGCTCGGCGATGGACGCGTGGCGCCGGATGATCGCGGCCCAGGGCGGCGACCCGGACGCGGCGCTCCCCACGGCCCGCGAGACCCACGTCGTCACGGCGCCCGCCTCCGGCGTCCTCACCCGCCTCGACGCGATGGGCGTCGGCCTGGCCGCCTGGCGCCTCGGCGCGGGCCGCTCCCGCAAGGAGGACCCGGTCCAGGCGGCGGCCGGCGTCGAACTCCACGCGAAGCCAGGCGACCCGGTGACCGCGGGCCAGCCCCTCCTCACCCTCCACACGGACACGCCGGAGCGGTTCGCTTACGCCCTTGAGTCGGTGGAGGGGGCGTACGACATCGCGGCGGCGGGGACGGAGTTCTCGGCGCGCCCGATCGTGCTGGAACGCATCGGATGACCTGCGGTTTCCTCTTTCGGGTGAACGGGATCGGTGGACCCGCACCGGTCCCGTTCGGCATGCTGGCATGGGTGACGCACAGATTGGAGACCGCCATGAGCGCACCTACCGTCCGCAACGACCCTGGGCAAAGCTGGGACGAACTGGTCCGGCTCTGGGAGGAGATGGACTGGCCTGAGGGCTGCAAGGTGGAGATCGTAGACGGGACCATCACCGTGTCACCTTCGCCCGCTTACCAGCACAACTACATTGCCGCGCGCATCCAGCGGCGCCTGTACTCCGTACTCCCCGAGCATTGGGAGTGCTTCCAGACCCTGGGCGTCGCGGTGCCCTCCCGCATGGGGATGTTGGTCCCAGACGTGCTCATGGCACCGGCGCTTGAGAATGGGGAGTCGTACTCGAACATTCCAGCAGCAATGGCCGAACTTGTCGTCGAGATCACCTCTCGCTCCAACGCCACGCATGACCGGATCAGCAAGTGCGCTGCATACGCCGCCGCGGGCATTCCCTTCTTCCTGCTGATCGACCGCTTCGCTCCCGAAGGCCCTGTGTCGACGCTCTTCGGAGAACCACACGGCGATGTCTACCGGCCACTGAGCGTCGTCAAGTTCGGGGAGCCGTTGGAGCTTCCCGCCCCCTTCAACCTGACCATCGACACCGGCGAGTTTCCGACCCTCTGACTCACCCCAGCAACGCCGCCACCACCACCAACACCGGCACCGAAGCCATCGTCGACAGCAGGATCGACTCCCGCGCCAGACGCTCGCCCACCCGATAGCGGCTCGCGTACGTGTACAGGTTCTGGGCCGCCGGAAGCGCCGACGTCACCACGACGTCCAGCAGCCGCTCGCCGCGCAGGCCGAAGACGAACGCCGCGAGCGCCCACGCCGCCACCGGTTGACCCACCGCCTTCAGCGTCGTCGACAGGAGCACCGGCACCCGGTCCGCGCCGCGCCCGCCCGGCCAGGAGCTCCCGCACAGCGATATGCCGAAGGCGATGAGGATCGCCGGGACCGACATGTTGCCGATCAGCTCCAGCGGGTCGAGGACGGGGGAGGGAACCGTGATCCCCGTCGCCGAGACGAGGACACCGGACAGCGCCCCGATCGCGATCGGGTTCCGGAACGGGGTGAGCAGCCGCCGCCCCCACGACTGCCGCGTCCCGGACGATCCGGACTCCGCCAGATCCAGGATCGTCAGGGCGACCGGGGTCACGACGATCTGCTGGAACAGCAGCACCGGCGCCACGAGCGAGGCGTCCCCGAGGACGTACACGGCGATCGGGATGCCGAGATTTCCCGAGTTCACGTACGACGAGCACAGCGCGCCGATCGTCGTCCGGCCGACACCCCAGCCGCGTACGACCCCCACCACGACGAAGACGCCGGCCATCGCGGCCGTGGACAGCGCGGTGACGAGCAGGCTCGGCGACAGGATCAGGGACAGGTCCGCCTCGGCCAGCATCGTGAACAGCAGGGCGGGGGTGGCCACGTGGAAGGCCAGTCTCGTCAGGACCTCACGGCCGCCCTCGCCGAGATGACCGCGCCGCCCGATGACATAGCCGACCGCGATGACGATGGCGATAACCGCGAACCCGTTCAGAACCCCTTGCACGGGCTCCACCCTCGGACGGGAAGGAACCGCAGGTCAACGCCTATCTGCCGCAACGTGACCCAGCCCACGCCGCCCCGGCACACCACGACGGCGATGAGTTCCGGCCGGACGCGGGGTCCTTCTCTGCGTGGCTGCTTCCTCCATCCCTCCCGTAGTGGTCGTCGCCGGGCCGATCCGCCCCGGCGACGCCTCCGCCCTGTGCGACCGTGTCCGCGCCGCCCGCGAACGGGCCCCGGGCCGCGAGCCGACCGTCGTGTGCGACGTCTCCGGTGTCACCAGCACCGACCTCGTCACCGTCGACGCGCTCGCCCGGATGCAGCTGGCCGCCCGCCGGGCCGGCGGACGCATCCGGCTGCGGGATCCGTCCCCCGCACTCGCCCTGCTGCTCCGGATGTCCGGGCTGGCCGACGCGCTCGGCCTGTCCGGCGACGGCTCAGGCGGGCAGTCTCTCGGGGACGCCGAAGAGCGGGAACCACCGCTTGCCGAGATCCAGGAAGCAGTGGAAACCGGCGATCCGGCCCTCTGAGATCTCCAGGACCTGGATCGCCCACGGCACGAACCCGCCGTTGTCCGGGTCCGGCTTGTAGTGGGCGAACGCCGGTGTCCCGTTCGCCGACACCGGCAGCAGGCGTGAGCCCGCGCACTCGTGGCCGATCGTCGTCATGAAGCCCGTGATGTCGTCCGCGCCGCGCAGCCACAGGTCGAACGGCGGCATCGTCATGACGGCGTCCTCGGCGAGCAGCGCGGTGAGCGCCTTCATGTCGTAGCCCTCGAAGGCGGCCACATAGCGCGCGAGGAGTTTCTGCTGCTCCTCGTCGAGCGTGTCCGCCGTCGCCGAGTCGGCGGGCGGCGCGTCCGCGAGCGTCGCCCGCGCCCGCTGCAGCGCGCTGTTGACCGACGCCACCGACGTGTCGAGCAGCTCGGCGACCTCGCTCGCCTTCCACGCGAGGACCTCGCGCAGGATCAGCACCGCCCGCTGTTTGGCGGGCAGTTGCTGCAGGGCCGCGACGAACGCGAGACGTACCGATTCCTTGGCCACCGCCGCCTCCGCGGGGTCGTGAACCGTCGGCAGGACGCGCGCGTCCGGCATCGGCTCCAGCCACACATTGTCCGGGCGCGGCGTCAGCGCGGCCTGCGCGAGCGGCGCCGCCGCCGTCAGGTCCATCGGCCTGGCCCGCTTGTTGCCCGCCTGGAGGGAGTCCAGGCACACGTTCGTCGCGATGCGGTACAGCCAGGAGCGCAGCGAGGAGCGGCCCTCGAACTTGTCGAAGCCGCGCCAGGCCCGCACCATCGTGTCCTGTACGGCGTCCTCGGCCTCGAACGCCGAGCCCAGCATCCGGTAGCAGTACCCCGTCAGCTCGACCCGGTACTTCTCCAGGTCGTCGAGCCCGGCCTTCGTCGCAGTGTCGCTCATCGTCCAACGCCCCCATCGCCGCTGTGAGTCCCAGCACTCCGCAAGCTACCGCAGCCCACTGACAACGGCCCCCGGACCGGCGATAAGCGCAGGTCCGGGGGGCGTTGACGCAACCTCTGAGGCAGAAGTCCGGCGTGGGTCAGTGTGCGGCGGCCGTTCCCGCCGCTGCCCGGCGGCCCTGCGCCCGTGCCGCGTACGAACCCCACAGCGTGACCGTCACGACGCCGAGCACGGCCACGACGCCCAGGCCGACCGTGCCCGCCCAGCCGCCCTCGTGGAAGGCGACGGCGCCGACGGCCGAGCCGACGCTGGAGCCGATGTAGTACGCGGACTGGTACAGCGCGGACGCCTGCGCCCGGCCGTGCGTCGCGGTGTGGCTGACGGACGACGACGCCGTGGCGTGCCCGGCGAAGAAGCCCGCCGTGATCAGCACGAGCCCGAGGAGCACGACCAGGAGGTGCGGTACGAGGGCGAGGACCAGGCCCGCCGTCGTCGTGCCCGCCGCCAGGTAGAGCGTGCCGCGCCGCCCGAGCCGCGCGACGAGCCGTCCGGCCGCCGCCGACGACACCGTACCGACGAGGTACACCAGGAAGATCGAGCCGACGATGCCCTGCGGCAGGGAGAACGGGGCGGCGGTGAGCCGGTAACCGATCACCGTGTACACCGCGCCGAAGACCAGCATGAACAGCGCGCCGATCACGTACAGGCGGCGGAGCAGCGGGTTGGCGAGGTGGTTGCCGACCGTCCTGGCCAGGGCGCGGGGCCGCAGTGAGCCCGGCGTGAAGTGGCGGGGCTCCGGAAGCAGCAGCCGGAACGCGGCGGCGCAGACGACCGCGATCACGCCGATCGTGCCGACGGCCGCCCGCCAGCCCCACTCCTGCGCGATCCAGCCACCGATGACGCGGCCGCTCATGCCGCCGATGGAGTTGCCCGCGACGAACAGCCCGATGGCGCTGACGAGGGCCTTCGGCCGTACTTCCTCGGCGAGGTAGGCCATCGCGGAGGCGGGGAGCCCGGCGAGGGCCGCGCCCTGCAACACGCGCAGGGCGATCAGGACGCCCAGGCTGGGCGCGAAGGGGACTAGGAGCCCGACGGTGACGGCCACCGTCAGGGACGCCGTCATCAGGGTGCGCCGGCCGAACCGCTCGGACAGGGCGCTCAGCGGAAGGACGCACAGGGCGAGCGCGCCCGTCGCCCCGGAGACCGTCCAGCTCGCCGCGCTCGCGCTCGCCCCGAAGCTGTCGGAGACGAGGGGGAGCAACGCCTGCGTCGAGTAGAGCAGGGCGAAGGTGGCGACACCGGCGAGGAAGAGGGCGAAGCTCATGCGGCGGTAGCCGGGCCCGCCCGGACTCATACGCGTATCGGCGGCGGCGGTGGCGGTGTCGGAGGCATCGGCGACCGCGTCCGTGGAGGCGGCCGCCCGGCTACTGGCAGCAGGCATGCCAGCACCGTAGGACTCCTTGATTCATGCGTCCAATGCATGAACGCCCCATAATCGTTCCCATGGAGCATCAGCACACGCAGGACGAGGACATCGTGCGGCTGCTCGCGCCCCGCCTGGCCTACTTCGCCGGGGTCGCCCGCACCGAGCACGTCACGCGCGCGGCCCACGAGATGCAGGTACCGCAGTCGACGCTCTCGCGCGCGATGGTGCGGCTCGAGAAGGACCTCGGCGTCGACCTGTTCGCCCGCCACGGCCGCACCGTCTCCCTGACCCCGGCGGGCCGCACCTTCCTCGTGTCGGTCGAGCGCGCCCTCGGCGAGGTGGAAAAGGCCGCCGAGTCCGTACGCGCCGACGCCGACCCCGAGTCGGGGAAGGTCGCCTTCGGCTTCCTGCACACCATGGGCACGGAGACGGTGCCGGGCCTGCTCCGCGCCTTCCGCGCGGACCACCCGCGCATCCGCTTCAGCCTCGTCCAGAACTACGGCGAGGCCATGCTGGAGCGGCTGCGCGCGGGCGAACTCGACCTGTGCCTCACCTCGCCGGTGCCGGACGCCCCCGGGCTCGTCGCCCGCCGCCTCGACGAGCAGCGGCTGCGTCTCGTCGTCCCCGAGGACCACCGGCTCGCCGGGCGCAGGCGAATCCGGCTCGTGGAGGCCGCCGACGAGTCCTTCGTGACGCTCGAACCCGGCTACGGCCTGCGCCGCATCACCGACGACCTGTGCGCGGAGGCGGGCTTCACACCCCGGGTCGCCTTCGAGGGCGAGGAGGCGGAGACGCTGCGCGGCCTCGTCGCTGCGGGCCTCGGCGTGGCGCTCCTGCCGCCGCCGGCCGTACCGCGCCCCGGAGTGGTCGAGCTGACGGTCACCGGGCAGCGGGCGGTCCGCGAGATCGGCGTGGCCTGGCTGGAGGGCCACCCGGACACGCCGCCGGTCGCGGCGTTCAAGAAGTTCCTGCTCTCGAGGCGCGGCAGACTCCTGCCACAAGCCGACGGACACACCGACGGACACACCGACGGACTCACCGGTTGAGCGACTCCCCGAACCCCGCGGCCAGCGGCATCCGCAGCCCCAAGGGCGGCGGCGCCGCCAGCGCGTCCTGCAACGGCCGTGAGAACGGATGCCCGAACAACGTACCGAGCACGAAGTCCACCGACAGCGCGGTGACTTCGGCGCGGTGCTGGGCGAGCCGGTGTCCGTCGGAGTGCACCTCGAAGCGGCACACGTCGCGGTTGGCCTTCTTCGCGCGCTCGGCGAACCGGAACGACAGTTCGGGGTCCGTGCGCCGGTCGTCCGTGCCGTGCACGATCAGCACCCGCCGCCCCGCGAGCTGTTTCACCGGTTCGGGGGCCAGGGCCACGTCGTCCTCGGGCAGCCACGGGGCGAGCGCGAGCACGGACTCGACAGCCGTGTGCCCGCCCGCGTGCAGGGCCGCCCGGCCGCCCATGTCGACGCCCGCGAGGCAGACCGGCACGTCGCCGTAGCGGCGCACCACCTCGTCGGCGGCCCACCCGGCGTCCCGCGCGGTCTCGGCCTGCGTCCCGTTCCAGCCGCGTCTGCGGTAGTGCACGACATGCGTGACCAGGCCCTCCTCCCGGCCGCAGCGCGTGAGTCTGCGCGCGAGCGGCCGCAGGAACGCGGTCGTGAGCGGGGAGGGCTTGCGTGTGGACGTCTCCTCGCCCGCGGGCAGCAGCAGCACCACGCCGCCGACCGCCCCGGGCACGGGCCCGTTCGCCTTGCCGAGCCTCGCCTCGCGCACCGGCGTCGCTTGCTGCTGCATGACAGAACAGTGTCAGAACCACCGATGTACGCCACCCGTCCGTGGGGTCACTGTTACGTATCGACGGATCACTTTCTCCGCACTTTCTCTCGCCGAACCGGAGCGATCTACGCGCGTAGGAGTTAGAGTGCGGAAATGACGAGCCAGCCCACCGTGCCCCGCCCCGACAGCCCCAAGGTGCCGACCCCGGATCAGATCCGCCGCGCCCCCAAGGTCCTCCTGCACGACCACCTCGACGGCGGCCTGCGCCCCGGCACCGTCGTCGACCTCGCGCGCGAGCAGGGCTACGAGAACCTGCCGGAGACCGACCCGGGCAAGCTCGGCCTCTGGTTCCGCGAAGCCGCCGACTCCGGCTCCCTGGAGCGGTACCTGGAGACCTTCGCGCACACCTGCGCCGTCATGCAGTCGCGCGACGCCCTCTTCCGCGTCGCCGCCGAGTGCGCCGAGGACCTGGCCGAGGACGGCGTCGTCTACGCCGAGATCCGCTACGCGCCCGAGCAGCACCTGGAGGGCGGCCTCACCCTCGAAGAGGTCGTCGAGGCGGTCAACGAGGGCTTCCGCGAGGGCGAGCGCCGGGCGAAGGAGAACGGCCACCGCATCCGCGTCGGCGCCCTGCTCACCGCGATGCGGCACGCCGCCCGCGCCCTGGAGATCGCCGAACTCGCCAACCGCTACCGCGACCTCGGCGTGGTCGGCTTCGACATCGCGGGCGCCGAGGCGGGCTACCCTCCCACCCGCCACCTCGACGCGTTCGAGTACCTCAAGCGCGAGAACAACCACTTCACGATCCACGCCGGTGAGGCGTTCGGCCTGCCCTCCATCTGGCAGGCCCTGCAGTGGTGCGGCGCCGACCGCCTCGGCCACGGCGTGCGGATCATCGACGACATCCAGGTCGCCGAGGACGGCACCGTCAAGCTCGGCCGCCTCGCCGGCTACGTACGGGACAAGCGCGTGCCGCTGGAGATGTGCCCGACGTCCAACCTGCAGACCGGCGCCGCCAGTTCGTACGCCGAACACCCGATCGGGCTGCTGCGCAAGCTGCGGTTCCGCATCACCGTCAACACGGACAACCGCCTGATGTCGGGTACGTCGATGAGCCGCGAGTTCGAGCACCTGGCCGACGCGTTCGGCTACACGCTGGGCGACTTCGAGTGGTTCACCGTGAACGCGCTCAAATCGGCCTTCATCCCGTTCGACGAGCGCCTCGCCATGATCAACGACGTCGTCAAGCCGCGCTACGCCGAACTGCGTGCGGAGTGGCTTTTCGGTTAAGCGTCAGGTCAACACGGGGTTGACGGCGAACGGGCTGTCGCCGTCCCGTGTTGACACGGCTCGCTCTCCTGTCTGACCTGCGGTTTCCCCGTACGGTCAGCAGGGCGGGACCGGGTGCCGGATGAGGGTCGGTAGTAACTCCGGGGTGATCTCGCGTGTTTGCCGGGAACGGAACCGCGTCCCCCAGAACAAGGAACAAAGGACCCCATGAAGCAGTCTGCTGCCAAGACCCTCGGTGTCGCCGCCCTCGGAGCCGCCTTCGCCGTCGCCGGCGCCGGCGCCGCGAACGCTGCCGCCATCCCGGACGTCGCAGGGACCGTCACCGGCCTGACCTCGGGCCTCCCCCTTGACCAGGTGACCGGCTCGCTGCCCGCCGGCGGCCCCGAGGCGCTGCACGGCGCGCAGAACGCCGTGAACAACGGCCTGACCACCGTCCAGCCGGTCGTGCAGCAGCTCGCCGAGAGCGACGACCCGGTCGACAGCCTGCTCGGCGGCCTGCCCACCAACTCGCTGCCCACCGACTCGCTGCCCACCAAGGGCCTGCCGGTCAGCCCCGGCGTCCCGGTCCTCGGCTGACCCCGGCGCGGCGCACGACGAAGGGGCGCACCCCGCGATCTCGCGGGGTGCGCCCCTTTCCGTATGTCTTTTCTCGTACGTCGATGGCTTCAGGTCACCAGGCCTGGCGCGCCTTGTTCTCGCCCGGCAGCAGCACCCACAGCGCGATGTAGAGCAGGAACTGCGGTCCCGGCAGCAGGCACGAGAGCAGGAAGATCACGCGCATCGTGGTCGCGGAGGTGCCGAAACGCCGTGCCAGCGCTGCGCACACTCCGCCGATCATCCGTCCGTTGGTGGGGCGGGCCAGGGCGGTCATGGTGGGCTCCTTCGCGAACCTTCGTGGTGTGGTTCCTACGTCGTTGCTTACGTATTCGAAGGTACGGCGGTGAGCTGGGTGAGGCATCGGCTCACGGGGCTACGCCGACCCTGGGAATCGTCGGGGTCGGACCCTGAGCCGGCTCCTGCTGGGGGAGGGGCCGCAGCTCGGCCCTGCGGCGGAGCCTGGCCCGCAGGGCGGGCACCACGGCGACGTGCGCGAGGGCCACGCCCACGGTGTTGAGCAGCAGCGAGTCGATGTTCACGACCTGGCCCGGCACCCCGGTCTGCAGCAGCTCGATGCCGAGCGAGATCAGCGCCCCGGCCGCGACCGTACGCAGGAGCGAACCCCAGGTGGACACGGAGAGACGGCCGCCCGCCAGGGGCAGCAGCACGCCGAGCGGGGCGAGCAGCGCGAGACCGGTGACGATGCACCGGGCGCCCTGCCGCCAGCCGAGCGCCAGATCGGCCCGGATGGAGGCCAGCGGATGCAGGTTCGCGGCGCTGACCCAGGGCACGTCCAGGGGGCGCAGCGTCACCCAGGCGACGAGAAGAAGATGCGCGGCCAGGAGGACGAGCCCTGCCGTACGGAAGCGGATGACGGTCCCGTGACCGTTCGAGCTGTGGCGCTGCACGACCCCGTAGACGCCCCGGGTGGGACGATCGGTTCCGGGGACCCCATGATGAGCTGGGTCACGTCATGGGGCGCGATCAGCCCACCGTCTCGGCCGGGGCGGGCGCTGTCCCCGGCCGGGCCTTCACCGCGTCCGAGCACTCGTAGCCGCGCAGCGGGTCGTCGCCCGGACCGCCGAGGGCCACCTGGTCCTCGCCGTCCACGGCCACCTTGCTGTTCGCGAACGTACACACGATCTGGGCCAGGGCGTACGGCGACAGGTCGTCCGGCGGCACGTTCAGGCGCAGCGCGTCGGCGGGGTCGCCCTCGCGCGGGCCCGAGACCTTCGTTCGGGAGCCGACGTCCGTCGTGTAGCCGGCCTGCTTCTCCTTGGCCGACAGCGGCTCGGCCAGCTGCGCCAGAAGCTCCTGGGCGACACCGACGCGGTCGGAGGTCCGGTCGTGCGGCACGGTGACCGTCCGGTCGACCGTCACGAGCTGTGACGTACAGACGAGGTACACCTGCACCCCGAACTCGCCCGCCGCCTGCGCCCGCACCCCCTCGGTACGGGACATCGCGCAGCCCACGCGCGTGGGCGCCGCGCCGAACTCGGTGGGCACCTCCGTGGGGCGGATCCCGCACCCGGCGAGCAGCACCGCCGAGAGCCCGAGCAGCCCCCACAGCCGTCCCCGCAGCCTCATGTGACGACACCGCCTTCCTGCGAGTTCCCGGCGTTCTCGGTGTCTTCCGTGTCCCCTGGGTCCCCTGGGTCCCCGGTGTCGCTCGCGTCCGCGTCCACCGGGAGCCGCAGCGTGAAGACGGCGCCGCTGTCGGGGTGGTTGGCGGCGGTGATCTCACCGCCGTGGACGTGGGCGTTCTCCAGGGCGATGGAGAGGCCGAGGCCGCTCCCCTCCGACCGGGGCCGGGAGGCGCTCGCCTTGTAGAACCGGTCGAACACGTGCGGCAGGACGTCCTCGGGGATGCCGGGGCCGTGGTCCCGTACGGCGATGACGAGGTCGCCGCCCTCGCCGGGCTCCGTGCGCACCGAGACGTTCACCGGGGAGCCGCCGTGCTTGAGGGCGTTGCCGATGAGGTTGGCGAGGATCACGTCGAGGCGGCGCGGGTCGAGGCGGACGAGGTTGCCGCGCTCGGCGTCCAGCTCGACGGCGTCCAGCCAGGCGCGGGCGTCGATGCAGGCGGTGATCTGGTCGGCGATGTCGACGGTGTCGACGACGAGCCTGGCGGTGCCCGCGTCGAAGCGGGTGACCTCCATCAGGTTCTCGACCAGGTCGTTGAGGCGCCGGGTCTCGCTGACGACCAGGCGGACGGCCGGCTCGATCATGGGATCGACCGACCCCGTCTCGGCGTCCAGCTCCTCCTCCAGGACCTCGGTGACGGCGGTGATCGCCGTCAGCGGCGTCCGCAGCTCGTGCGACATGTCGGCGACGAACCGGCGCGACGCCTCGTCGCGCGAACTCATGTCGGCGACCTTCTTCTCCAGGTTCTCCGCCGTCTTGTTGAACGTCCGGGACAGCTCGGCCAGCTCGTCCGTGCCCGAGACGCGCAGCCTTGTGTCGAGCTTGCCCTCGCCGAGCCTGCGCGCCGCCACACCGAGCCGGTGCACCGGCTTCAGCACGGTCGTCGCCGCGGCCTGCGCGAGCAGCGCGGAGCCGATCAGGGCGAGCGCGGTCGCGATCCCGAGCGACCAGGCCAGCGAGTTCAGATCCTTGGCCTCCGGTTCGAGCGACTTCAGCATGTAGCCGGTCGGCCCGCCGTTCACCTGCGCGCCGCCCACCAGGTACGGGGTGTCGCCGCGCGTGATCCGCTGCCAGTACAGGTGGTACGGGTTCTTGTTGTTGTCGGTGACCGGCTGCTTCTTGTCCACCGCGGCCCGCAGGGAGCGCGGCACGTCGGCGACCGTGAACGCGTCGAGGTCCGAATTGCCCACCACCCGGCGGTCGTTCTCGTCCGTGTCGATGAGCAGCACGCTGAAGTGCTGGCTGCTGTCGGCCATCAGGTTCGCCGCGTGCTGCAGCTCGCCCTGCGTCGGGTGTTCGGGCAGCACGGCGGCCCGGTTCTGCATCTCCTGCTCGAAGTCGCTGAGCGCCGCGTCCTGCGTACGCGTCAGGACGGCCTCGCGGTTGAGCCAGTAAGCGATCCCGGACGCGGAGACGGCGGCCGTCAGGGCGACGAGCGCGAAGACCACCACGAGCCGGAGCCGCAGGCTCGTGAAGCGCAGCCCTGCCGGTATCGCCCTCTTCGCCACGGTCAGGCCGTGGGACGTGTCGTGCGGATCGGTCACTGAGGCGAGTCCAGCCGGTAGCCCACGCCGCGCACGGTACGGATCAGCGTCGGTGAGGACGGCACGTCCTCCACCTTGGCGCGCAGCCGCTGCACGCAGGCGTCCACGAGCCGCGAGTCGCCCAGGTAGTCGTGCTCCCACACCAGACGGAGCAGCTGCTGCCGGGAGAGCGCCTGCCCCGGCCGCCGGCTCAGTTCGAGCAGCAGCCGCAGCTCGGTCGGGGTGAGCTGCAGGTCCTCGCCGTTCTTGGTGACGGTCATTGCGGCGCGGTCGATGACCAGCGAACCGAACGACGCCGCGTCATTGGCCTCGCGCTCACCACGGCGCAGCACGGCGCGGATACGGGCGTCGAGGACCCGGCCCTGGACGGGTTTGACCACGTAGTCGTCGGCCCCGGACTCCAGGCCCACCACCACGTCGATGTCGTCGCTGCGCGCGGTGAGCAGGATGATCGGCAGCTGGTCCGTGCGCCGGATGCGGCGGCACACCTCGAACCCGTCGATGCCGGGCAGCATCACATCGAGGACGATCAGATCGGGCCGCTGCTCGCGCAACAGCTTCAGACCGTCCTCGCCGGTGGCAGCGGTGGCCACCCGGTGACCCTGGCGAGTCAGTGACAGCTCCAGGGCCGTGCGGATGGCGTCGTCGTCCTCGATCAGCAACAGGGAAGGCACAGCCGCCATTCTGGCCCATGACAGGCCTTTAGTTCGACCGGGTGCGGGCGTCCCACACCCGACCCGCACAGCCGGAACCCCTGTGACAGGTCTGTGACAGTCGAAGGACACCGCCATGAAGTCGCCCCGGCAAGCTTTTGGACATCGCACAGCAAGACGCGACGACACACAGAACGAATGACGAATGACGGACGTACCGGACTCCACGACGGGGGGCGCGAGATGAACACGCTGCACAGCACCACATCAACCGCAGTTGTCACGCGCCTGCACGACCTGGGCCGCAGCGAGCGTCATGAGAAGTCCGGTGCCGTGAGCGGGCGGGGGTGCGCTCGCGGCACCGGGCGTCAGCACGCCGTGTACATGACGGTGGTTGACGCGCCGGAGGCGGTGACCGAAGGGGTCGCTCACGGGGGAGCCGCGTACAAGGAGGCATCGGGGGAACGGCGTACATCGCTGTCGGAGGCCGAGTTCACGGCCTACGTGCAGGAACGCCGCGCCTCCCTGTACGCGACCGCCTACCACCTGACCGGCGACCGGTTCGAGGCCGAGGACCTGCTGCAGAGCGCGCTGTTCTCGACGTACCGCGCCTGGGACCGGATCAGCGACAAGGCCGCGGTCGGCGGCTACCTGCGCCGCACCATGACCAACCTGCACATCAGCGCGTGGCGCCGCCGCAAGCTCAACGAGTACCCGACCGAGGAGCTGCCGGAGACGGCCGGCGACACGGACGCGATGCGCGGCACCGAGCTGCGGGCCGTGCTCTGGCAGGCGCTCGCCCGCCTGCCCGAACTGCAGCGCACCATGCTGGTACTGCGCTACTACGAGGGCCGTACCGACCCGGAGATCGCCGAGATCCTGGACATCAGCGTCGGCACGGTCAAGTCGAGCATCTGGCGGTCGCTGCGACGACTGCGGGATGACGAGGTCCTGAGCTTCGGCCGGGACCAGGAGGAGAGCTTCGGGGAGCTTGTCGCCTGAGGGGCCCTCCGGGGGGACGGGGGTCACGGGGGTCACGGGGGCCCCGCTCGGGGGAGCGGGGTGTTCGAGGGGGGTAACAGGCGGGACCAGAGGGCCGGGGGGCCTTGCTGGTCCCGTCGCCTTTTGCGGGCCGCGCGCCCACGCGCCGTAGTGCTTGCGCCTTCAGCGCGCGTGCGGGCCGTATGTGGTTGCTCGCGCAGCTCCCCGCGCCCCTGAGCGGCGCAGCCCTGCTGACGCGCACCCGCTTGAGGACCCGGCCTATGAAGCCGCTCGGGCCTTGGCTCTGCGGCCCGCCGCTGCTGCCGTCAGACGGCCCATCGCTTCCTTCTTGTCGCAGGCGTGGGCGCCCAGGGACATGTGGCGGGCCACGATGGCCTTCTCCTCGCGCATCAGGCGCCAGCCGCGGCGCAGGAGGAACGGGACCGACTTGCGGCCCTCGCGCAGATCGCGGAGGAGGCGGCGGCGGAAGGTCGTCGAGGGGCGGCCGCGCAGGCAGAGGGCGTCGGCGAGGACGCCGAGTTCGCGGCACCGTTCGACGATGTCCGCCGCGAAGATGCCTTCCGCGATGAAGAGGGGCGTGCGCTCGATGTCGAGCGCCGTCTCGCCCACCCGTGCGCTGGTGACGAGGGAGTAGACGGGGACGTTGGTGCGTCCCTTCTCGCACAGCTCGACGATCGCGGCGAGCGCCGCCTCCGTGTCCCAGGACCCGGTCGCGTCCCAGTCGATGTCCGACGTTCCGGGCACCAGGGGCAGGGTCGGGTCGTCGGCCTCCTTGTAGAAGTCGTCGAGGCAGAGCACGGGAAGCCCGGAGCGGGCGGCGAACGACGACTTGCCGGAGCCGGAGAGCCCTGCGAGCAGGACGACCCGGGTCGGTATCGGAGGATGCGAACTCACGAGAGAACAGTGTGCGGCATGGAAGCGGCGACGCCGAGTCCGCGTGGTGGTGATGTGGCAGGCGACACGTTCAACTACTCTTCGTAGTTCTGTGGTTACGCAGAAGCGATTGTGCGAACGTTCCGTAGTACCCGGACCGAAAGGCTCAGGCGGAGAGATCATGGCTCGACACGCAGCCCGCAAGAACCCGATGACGACCCACGGCGCCCGGCGCGCCCTGCTGTGCGCGGGGCTGACCGTGACCGCCGCCGGTGCGGTGGTCGGGGCGGGCGCCGTGACCGCGAGCGCCGCGCCCGCCCCCGACGCCGGAGGCGGTATGGGCTCGCCCGTGCAGATCGCCACCCAGGCGCTGACCGCCTCGACCACGCACGCGCTCGGGCCCCTGAAGGATCTGCAGCTCGACCCGCTCGCCAACACGGGCGCGGACCCGCTGGACAACGCGATCGGCACTCAGCTCGCCGACTTCAAGCCGGTCAGCACGGCGGCGCTCACCGGCCCGATCACGTCGGGCAGTTCACTGTCCGAGCTGCCGCTCGTCGGCACCGTGGTGGGCGTGCTGCCGGGCTGAGCCCCTCTCGGGGGCGGTGCGGTGCGCGTCCGCAGGGATGTCTCGCGCGCCGCCCACGCGACGGTGAACGCCACCGCGCCCCTGCGGCCGTTACGTGGATGCCGTGCGGTCAGGCCGGGTACGGGCGGGTCTCCTTGGCGTCCCGCAGGGCGTGCGCCCACCAGGTGAGCTGGTCGAGCATCGCCTTCGCGGCCGTGTCCACCGCCGGGTCGTCGACGCGGCCGTCGGCCGCGAAGGCCCCGTAGGCGTTGTGGAAGCTGACCGTGTTGCGGATCGTCATGGCGTTCAGCTCGGCCATGACGACGCGGAGGTGCTCGACCGCGCGCAGACCGCCCGACAGGCCGCCGTACGAGACGAAGGCGACCGGCTTCCCGTGCCACTGCTCGTTGTGCCAGTCGACGGCGTTCTTCAGGGCGGCCGGATAGCTGTGGTTGTACTCGGGCGTGACGAAGACGAACGCGTCCGCGGCGGCGAGACGCGGCGTCACCAGCGAGAGCGCCTCCGTCGTCCCGGGCGGCGGCTCCTGGCCGAAGGCCGGCAGGACGGTCGGCAGCGGCGTCTCGGCGAGGTCGACGACATCGGCCCGTACGTCGTCGCGCTGCCCGAGGTGGCCGGTCAGCCACTTGGTGACGACGGGCGCGAAGCGGCCCTCGCGGGTGGAGCCGACGAGGACGGCGACGCGGAGCGGTGTGCCTGGCATGAGAGCCCCCTGCATGAATGTGTACGGCGTATCTACTGGCGTACAACGTACACAGGCAATGTGTACGCCGTCTACTGGGGATACGCTGTACACGTTCAGCGGCGGACAGGTGCGGCGAGAGGGGAAGGACCGTGGCGGCACGGAAGGAAGAGGACGGGGGTCGGCTGGTCGAGCCCTCGCTCTGGGAGCGGCTCGAACGGCCGGCGCCCACCCAGCGCGCCTCGCTGACGCTCGACCGGATCGCCGAGGCGGCCGTCGAGCTGGCGGACGAGGAGGGCGCCGCCGCCGTCACCATGCGGCGCCTCGCCGCGAAGCTCGGGGTCGCGCCCATGGCCGCGTACCGGCACGTGTCCGGCAAGGACGATCTGTGGGCGCTCATGGTCGACCGGGTCTTCGCCGGACTGACGGTCGCGGACGATGTCGAGGACTGGCGCGACGTGCTGCGCTCCTTCGCCCTGCGGACGCGCGCGATGATGCTGAGCCACCCGTGGCTCGGCCAGGTGCCGACGCCGCTCGTCCAGCTCACCCCGGCCCGGATGGCTGTCGCGGAACGGCAGTTGAAGGCGCTCTCGGGACGCGACCTGGACGCCGACTCGATGATGGCCGCGTTCCGCGTGGTCGGCGCCTACGTGCACGGTGCGACGCAGTCCGAGATCGCGCTGCGTACGTACAAGCGGGAGCACGGCTGGGAGAGCGGCGACGAGGCCCGGCAGGCGCTCGCGCCGCAGATGACCTATCTGATGGACACCGGCCGCTATCCCGTGTTCACGAAGTACGCGCTCTCCGCGACGCGCAAGGACGACCCGGGCTGGGAGTTCGAGTTCGGCCTGGACTGCGTCCTCGACGGGATCGCGAGGCGGCTCGGGATCTGAGGGCCCGTCTCCGGGCGCGGGCAAGGGTGCGGCCCCGGCCCCTCCTGGACGGAGGAGGGGCCGGGGCCGCAGGTGTGCCGGGTGGGGCTAGTACGAGGAGCCGGACGCGCCCAGCGAACCCGTGGGGTGCCAGACCGTCTTGGTCTCCAGGAACCGCGTCAGGCGGTCCGTGCCCGGGTCCGCCGTGAAGTCCTCCACAGGCTGGGGACGACGCACGCGCTTCAGGTTGTCCGCGGCGGCGATCTCCAGCTCCTTGGCGAGGGCCGCGTCGGCGCCGGTCAGGTCGATGCCGTTCACGTCCTGGTGCGCGGCGAGCGCCGGGGCGATCTCCGACGCCCTGCCGGAGAGCAGGTTCACGACGCCGCCCGGCAGGTCGGAGGTGGCGAGCACCTCGCCGAGGGAGAGCGCCGGGAGCGGCGCCTTCTCGGAGGCGATCACGACCGCCGTGTTGCCGGACGCGATGACCGGGGCGATCACCGAGACGAGGCCGAGGAAGGAGGATTCCTGGGGCGCGAGGACCGTGACGACACCGGACGGCTCCGGCGTGGAGAGGTTGAAGAAGGGCCCGGCCACGGGGTTGGCGCCGCCCACGACCTGGCCGATCTTGTCGGTCCAGCCCGCGTACCAGACCCAGCGGTCGATCGCCGCGTCGACGACCGCGGCCGCCTTGGACCTGCCCAGGCCCTCCGCCTCGGCGACCTCGCGCACGAACTGCTCGCGGCGGCCCTCCAGCATCTCGGCGACGCGGTAGAGGATCTGCCCGCGGTTGTACGCGGTCGCGCCCGACCAGCCGCCGAACGCCTTGCGGGCGGCGACGACGGCGTCACGGCCGTCCTTGCGGGACGACAGCGGCGCGTTCGCCAGCCATGTGCCCTTCGTGTCGGTCACTTCGTACACCCGGCCGCTCTCGGAACGCGGGAACTTCCCGCCCACGTACAGCTTGTAGGTCTTGAGGACGGACAGTCGCGCCGGCCCGGAGTTGCCGGTCTTCTCGGACTTGTCAGACATCGAGGTACGCCTCCAGGCCGTGACGGCCGCCTTCGCGGCCGAAGCCCGACTCCTTGTAACCGCCGAACGGCGAGGTCGGGTCGAACTTGTTGAACGTGTTGGCCCAGACGACCCCGGCCCGCAGCTTGTTCGCGACCGCCAGGATGCGCGAACCCTTCTCGGTCCAGATGCCCGCCGAGAGCCCGTACTGCGTGTTGTTGGCCTTGGCGACGGCCTCCTCCGGCGTGCGGAAGGAGAGCACGGACAGGACCGGGCCGAAGATCTCGTCACGGGCGACGGTGTGGGCCTGCGTGACGTTCGTGAACAGCGTCGGCGCGAACCAGTAGCCGGACGACGGCAGGTCGCACGGCGCCGACCAGCGCTCGGCGCCCTCGGCCTCGCCGGTCTCGGCGAGCGCCTTGATCCGGGCGAGCTGCTCGGCGGAGTTGATCGCGCCGATGTCGGTGTTCTTGTCGAGGGGATCACCGAGGCGGAGCGTGGCCAGGCGGCGCTTGAGGGAGTCCAGCAGCTCGTCCTGGATCGACTCCTGGACGAGGAGGCGCGAGCCCGCGCAGCAGACCTGGCCCTGGTTGAAGAAGATGCCGGTGACGATGCCCTCGACGGCCTGGTCGATCGGGGCGTCGTCGAAGACGATGTTGGCGCCCTTGCCGCCCAGCTCCAGCGTGACCTTCTTGTCCGTACCGGCGACGGTACGGGCGATCTGCTTGCCGACGGCCGTGGAGCCGGTGAAGGCCACCTTGTTCACGTCGGGGTGCCCGACCAGCGCGGCGCCCGCGTCGCCGTAGCCGGGCAGGATGTTGACGACGCCCTTGGGCAGGCCCGCCTGGCGGCAGATGTCCGCGAAGAACAGGGCGGACAGCGGCGTCGTCTCGGCGGGCTTGAGGACCACCGTGTTGCCGGTGGCGAGCGCCGGGGCGATCTTCCACGCGAGCATCAGCAGCGGGAAGTTCCACGGGATGACCTGGCCCGCGACGCCGAGCGCCTTGGGGTTCGGCCCGTATCCGGCGTGGCCGAGCTTGTCGGCCCAGCCCGCGTAGTAGAAGAAGTGCGCGGCTACGAGGGGGAGGTCGGCGTCCCTCGTCTCCTTGATGGGCTTCCCGTTGTCCAGCGTCTCCAGGACGGCCAGCTCGCGCGAGCGCTCCTGGATGATGCGGGCGATACGGAACAGGTACTTCCCGCGCTCGGCGCCGGGCAGCGCCGACCATGTGGCGAACGCCTTGCGCGCGGCCTTGACGGCCCGCTCGACGTCGGCCTCGCCGGCCTGCGCGACCTCGGAGAGGACCTCTTCGGTGGACGGCGAGACGGTCTTGAAGACCTTGCCGTCGGCGGCCTCGGTGAACTCGCCGTCGATGAAGAGCCCGTAGGAGGGGGCGATGTCGACGACGGAACGCGACTCGGGCGCGGGCGCGTACTCAAATGCGTTGGTAAGGGGGGAGTTGCTCATGGTGTTCAGTCCACCGTCACGTAGTCGGGACCGGAGTAGCGGCCTGTCGCCAGCTTCTGGCGCTGCATCAGCAGGTCGCTCAGGAGGCTGGAGGCGCCGAACCGGAACCAGTGGTTGTCGAGCCAGTCGGCGCCCACGGTCTCGTTGACGATCACGAGGAACTTGACGGCGTCCTTCGAGGTACGGATGCCGCCGGCGGGCTTCACGCCGATCTGGACGCCGGTGGCGGCGCGGAAGTCGCGCACCGCCTCCAGCATCAGCAGCGTGTTGGCGGGGGTGGCGTTGACCCCCACCTTGCCGGTCGAGGTCTTGATGAAGTCCGCGCCCGCCAGCATGCCGATCCAGCTCGCGCGGCGGATGTTGTCGTACGTCGACAGCTCGCCGGTCTCGAAGATGACCTTCAGCCGGGCCGACCCGGAGGCCTCCTTCACGGCGCGGATCTCGTCGTGGACCTTCATGTACCTGCCGGCGAGGAAGGCGCCGCGGTCGATGACCATGTCGATCTCGTCGGCGCCGGCGGCGACGGCCTCACGGACGTCACCCAGCTTCACGTCGAGCGCGGCGCGGCCCGCCGGGAAGGCGGTGGCGACGGAGGCGACCTTCACGTCCGTGCCGGCCACGGCCTCCTTCGCGGTCGCCACCATGTCCGGGTAGACGCAGACGGCGGCGGTGCGCGGGGCGGTGCGGTCGGTCGGGTCGGGGTGGGCGGCCTTCGCGCCGAGCGCCCGGACCTTGCCCGGGGTGTCGGCGCCCTCCAGGGTCGTCAGGTCGATCATCGAGATGGCCAGGTCGATGGCGTACGCCTTCGCCGTGGTCTTGATGGAACGGGTTCCGAGCGCGGCGGCGCGGCTCTCCAGGCCCACCGCGTCGACGCCAGGCAGTCCCTGGAGGAATCGGCGCAGCGTGGCCTCGGAGGCGGTGGCGTGGGCCAGCGCGTGTTCTTTGGCGGGGGATGCAGTGGGCATGGTCACGAGCTGAGCATATCTACGCGCGTAGCGGATGTATAGGGCCCGGGGTCCGTCAGTGCGGGCCTTCGCGGGCGGCAAGCCGGATCCTTCACCCGGAGCGGACGCGAAGCCCCGGGGCTCCGCCCCGGCCCCCGCTCCTCAATCGCCGGAGGGGCTCGATCCGGGCCCCCTGGACCCGACGCGTGCACGGGACGAGGCCAGCCCCGCCAGGGGCGCGGGGAACTGCGCGAGCGACCGCGGCGCGTGTGTCGCCCGGCCGCGGCGCCTCGCCCGGGGGCCCGGAGCGGGCCCGTGCCCCGGGATGCCGCGGAGGGAGTCCCGGGTGGAGCGGAATGTGGCGTCAGGCAGAATCGGGGTATGAGCAACCGCCCCCCTTCCTCCCCCGACCGGATCTACCGGTCACCCGCCGGTGCCGCAGGCGGTGTCGTGCTGCTGATCCTCGGGGCCTGGCTCGGCGGGGACGCGGTGTTCAACGGGGAGGGGCGGACGCCGTGGCTGGCGCTCGCGGGGCTGCTGTTCGCGGTACCGCTCGTCGTCGCGTTCACCATCCGCCCGGTCGTGCTCGGCAACGACGACCGGCTGCGCGTGCGCAACCCGTTCCGCGTCATCACCCTGCCCTGGGCCACCGTGGCGAGCTTCCGCTCGGGGTACTCCAACGAGGTGTTCGACGAGACCGGCACCAAGTACCAGCTCTGGGCCATCCCGGTCTCGATCCGCGCCCGCCGCAAGGCGCAGCGCCCGCCACGGCCCAAGGCCCGCACCCGCGGCCGGGCGGCGGACGACGTCGAGGCGCAGCCCCCGGCCGAGCGGCGCGCCGCCGGTGACAAGTCCATGGACGAGCTGCGCGAACTCCACGCGGCGCGGGCCGCGGCCAAGACCTCGCAAGGCGAGCCGCACGTCCGCTGGGCCTACGAGGTCATCGCCCCGGCCGCGGCCGGAGCGATTCTCCTGATCATCCTCGTCGCCCTGGGCTGAGCGGCCGGGTCAGATGCCCGCCGCCGCCGAGAGGTCCCGCTTGATCCCGGCCAGCCGCCCGGCGGCCGTCTCCCGGGCCGCGGGCAGCGCGGAACGGTCGGCGACCGGCACCACGGCCTCCAGGTAGCACTTCAGTTTGGGCTCGGTGCCGGACGGGCGGACGATCACGCGCGCGCCCTCCAGCGTGTAGCGCAGACCGTCCGTGGGCGGCAGCCCGCCCGCACCGGCCGAGAGGTCCTCGGCGCGGACCACCGCGAGCCCGGCCAGCTCCGTCGGCGGCTGCTCGCGCAGGCGGCGCATCGCGTCGGCGATGACCGACAGGTCCTCGACGCGGACGCTCAGCTGGTCGGTGGCGTGCAGGCCGTGGGCGAGCGCCAGGTCGTCGAGCGCGTCCAGGAGCGTACGGCCCTGCTCCTTGAGCCCGCTCGCCAGCTCGGTCACCAGGAGCGCGGCCGTGATGCCGTCCTTGTCACGCACGCCCCCGGGGTCGACGCAGTAGCCGAGCGCCTCCTCGTAGCCGTAACGCAGACCCTCGACGCGGGCGATCCACTTGAAGCCCGTCAGCGTCTCCTCGTACGGGAGGGACGCAGCCTCGGCGATCCGGCCGAGGAGCGAGGAGGAGACGATCGACTCGGCGAGGACGCCGCTCACACCGCGCCCGACCAGGTGCGCCGCGAGCAGCGCGCCCACCTCGTCACCGCGCAGCATCCGCCACTCCCCGCCGTCCTGGACGGCGACGGCGCAGCGGTCGGCGTCCGGGTCGTTGGCGATGATCAGGTCGCAGTCGACCGTCCTGGCCGTCGCGAACGACAGATCCATCGCCCCCGGCTCCTCCGGGTTCGGGAACGCGACCGTCGGGAAGTCCGGGTCCGGCTCGGCCTGCTCGGGCACGAGCACCGGCTCGGGGAAGCCCGCGCGCGCGAAGGCGGCGAGGAGGGTGTCCTTGCCGACGCCGTGCATGGCCGTGTAGACGGTGCGGGCCGTGCGCGGGGAACCGGCGGCGAGGACGGCGTCCGTACGCGCGAGGTACGCCTCCAGGACCTCTTCGCCGAGCGTCTCCCAGCCGGACTCCGGACGCTCCACGTCGTGCAGCGAGCCCACCGCGTCGATCTCGGCGGCGATCTCCGCGTCGGCGGGCGGCACGATCTGGGAGCCGTCGCCGAGGTACACCTTGTAGCCGTTGTCCCGGGGCGGGTTGTGCGAGGCCGTGACCTCGACGCCCGCGACCGCGCCCAGGTGCCGTACGGCGAAGGCGAGGACGGGCGTGGGCAGCGGGCGCGGAAGGATCGCGGCGCGCAGCCCGGCGCCCACCATCACCGCGGCCGTGTCGCGCGCGAACTCCGCCGACTTGTGGCGCGCGTCGTAGCCGATGACGACCACGCCGTCGCTCTGGCCCTTGGCCCTCAGGTACGCGGCGAGGCCCGCGGCGGCGCGGATGACCACCGCGCGGTTCATCCGCATCGGGCCCGCGCCCAGCTCACCGCGGAGCCCGGCCGTGCCGAACTGCAGCGTCCCGGCGAAGCGCTCGCCGAGCGCCTCCAGGTCCCCGCTGTCGATGAGCGCGGCCAGCTCCTCGCGGGTCTCCTCGTCGGGATCCTCCGCCAGCCAGGTCTTCGCCCGGTCGAGCAGTTCGCTGCCTTGTACGGTCACGGTTGGCTTCCTTCAGACGTCGGCGTACGTGTTACGTATTACGTATTACGGAGACGCGTAGTACGTACAACGGGTGTACGGGTACCCCGGATCAGATCTTCGCGAGGACCTTGGTCAGGAGTTCACCCATGCTCGCGGCGGAGTCGCGGCCGGCCTGGAGGACTTCCTCGTGGTTCAGCGGCTCGCCGGACAGGCCCGCGGCCAGGTTGGTGACCAGGGAGATGCCGAGCACCTCGAGACCGGCCTCACGGGCGGCGATGGCCTCCAGGACCGTGGACATGCCGACGAGGTCGGCGCCGAGAACGCCGGCCATGCGGACCTCGGCCGGGGTCTCGTAGTGCGGGCCGGGGAACTGGGCGTAGACGCCCTCCTCGAGGCCCGGGTCGATCTCCTGGCACATCGCGCGCAGGCGCGGCGAGTACACGTCGGTGAGGTCCACGAAGTTCGCGCCGACGATGGGCGAGGTGGCCGTCAGGTTGAGGTGGTCGGAGATCAGGACCGGCTGGCCGGGGCGCATGCCCTGGCGCAGGCCGCCGCAGCCGTTGGTGAGGACGATCGTCTTGCAGCCCGCGGCGGCGGCGGTGCGCACGCCGTGCACGACGGAGGCGACGCCGCGCCCCTCGTAGTAGTGGGTGCGGCCCAGGAAGACCAGGGCGCGCTTCGGACCGACCTGGTACGAGCGGACCGTGCCCTTGTGCCCGGCGACGGCGGCGCCGCCCTGGCCCGGCAGCTCGGTGAAGGGGAACTCGGCGGCGGGCGTGCCGAGCGCCTCGGCGGCCGGCGCCCAGCCGGAGCCCATCACGAGGGCGACGTCGTGGGTCTCGGCACCGGTGAGCTCGCGCAGGCGCGCGGCGGCGATGTCGGCGGCGGCGTAGGCGTCGCCCGGCAGGTCTTCCGGAGTAACAGATGCGTTCACGCGTTTGAGAGTAGCCGCTGAAGTCCTACGCGCGTAGATGACGAGCCCCACGGTATCGCGATCGTTGCCTTGTCGTTTCCGACAAAAACCGGCCAGGGGCTTTTCGGCCCGCGGTCAGCAGGGCCGTTTGCGCATCTCCATGACGTAGTCGTGCGGAGCGCCCGCGGACTCGGCCGCGTCAGCGATCTCGCCCAGGTAGCGCGCGGAGGGCAGCCCGCCCTCGTACCCGTTCAGGACGTACACCCATGCGGGCTCCTCGCCCTCCAGGGTGTCGACGCGCACGCGCATACGACGGTAGATGTCGAGCCCGACGCCCTCCCAGCGGTCCATGGAGTCCTCGTCCATGGGCGCGATGTCGTAGAGCGCGACGAAGACCTGCGAGCGGGGCGCCTCCACGATGGTGGCCAGCGCTCCCTCCCAGCCCATGTGCTCGCCCCCGAACGTCAGCCGCCAGCCTTGCAGCCACCCGGTCGCGCGCAGCGGCGAGTGGGGGGCGCGGCGCGTCATGAGCCGCGGGTCGAGATTGCCGGCGTACGCGGCGTAGAGCGACATGGGTCCGAGGGTACGGCAGTTGCCGCGTGTGCTCCGTGCGAAGTGCCTGCCGCCCCCGTGCTTGCCACCCCCGCCAGGGCACCATCTTGAGCGGTGCGGGACAATGGGGTACGTGACTCGGATCGTGATCATCGGTGGCGGACCTGGCGGATACGAAGCGGCCCTGGTGGCCGCGTCGCTCGGCGCGGAGGTGACCGTCGTCGACTGCGACGGTCTCGGCGGCGCGTCGGTGCTGACCGACTGTGTGCCGTCGAAGACCCTGATCGCCACGGCCGAGGTGATGACGACCTTCGACTCCTCCTACGAGGAGCTGGGCATCATCGTCGAGGACGACACCCCGGACCCGGACAGCCCGGCCCGCGTCGTCGGCGTCGACCTCGGCAAGGTCAACCGCCGGGTGAAGCGCCTCGCGCTCGCCCAGTCGCACGACATCACCGCTTCCGTCACGCGCGCGGGCGCGCGCGTCATGCGCGGTCGCGGCCGCCTCGACGGGCAGCAGGACCTGGACGGCTCCCGCAAGGTCATCGTCTCCACCGCCGACGGCTCCGAGGAGACCCTCACCGCCGACGCCGTGCTCATCGCGACCGGCGGCCACCCGCGCGAGGTCCCCGACGCGCAGCCCGACGGCGAGCGCATCTTCAACTGGACGCAGGTCTACGACCTGGACGAGCTGCCCGAAGAGCTGATCGTGGTCGGCTCCGGTGTCACCGGCGCCGAGTTCGCCGGTGCCTACCAGGCGCTCGGCTCCCGCGTCACCCTCGTCTCCTCCCGCGACCGCGTGCTGCCGGGCGAGGACCCGGACGCCGCCGCCGTCCTGGAGGACGTGTTCCGGCGCCGCGGCATGAACGTCATGGCGCGCTCCCGCGCCGCCTCCGCCAAGCGCGTCGGCGACCGCGTCGAGGTCACCCTCGCCGACGGCCGCACCATCTCCGGCACGCACTGCCTCATGGCGGTCGGCGCCATCCCGAACAGCAGCGGGATGGGTCTGGAGGAGGCCGGGGTCAAGCTGAAGGAGTCGGGCCACATCTGGACCGACAAGGTCTCGCGGACGTCCGCCCCCGGTGTGTACGCGGCCGGTGACGTGACCGGCATCTTCGCCCTCGCGTCGGTCGCCGCCATGCAGGGCCGTATCGCGATGTACCACTTCCTCGGCGACGCGGTGACGCCGCTGAACCTCAAGACGGTCTCCTCGAACGTCTTCACGGACCCGGAGATCGCCACCGTCGGTTACTCACAGGCCGACGTCGACGCCGGGAAGATCGACGCCCGTGTCGTGAAGCTGCCGCTCCTTCGCAACCCGCGCGCGAAGATGCAGGGCATCCGCGACGGCTTCGTCAAGATCTTCTGCCGTCCGGGTACGGGCATCGTGGTCGGCGGTGTGGTCGTCGCGCCGCGCGCCTCGGAACTGATCCATCCGATCTCGATCGCTGTCGACAACAATCTGACCGTCGAGCAGATCGCGAACGCGTTCACCGTGTACCCCTCTCTTTCCGGCTCGATCGCGGAAGTGGCGCGTCAGCTGCACACCCGCAAGGCCGCCGAAGAGGGCTGAGCCCGGGTTTATACCACTGTCGGTGGTGGTGTGCGAACAGAATCTGTAATTCGGCGCAAACTGCTGAAAGCAGACGGTCGTTGGGGTTACTGTCAGTTTCGTGTTCGCTGCAGAACGTCGTCAATTGATCCTCGAAATGGTGCGGGCCAATGGAGCGGTATCGCTCCGGGAGCTCGCCCGCGTCGTCCAGACCTCTGAAGTGACCGTACGGCGGGACGTGCGCGCACTGGAGGCAGAAGGACTCCTCGACCGCCGGCACGGCGGTGCGGTATTGCCGGGCGGATTCACGCGGGAGTCCGGCTTTCCGCAGAAATCACATCTCGCGACCGCAGAGAAGACGGCCATCGCCGATCTCGCCGCGGGTCTCGTCGAAGAGGGCGAGGCCATCGTGGTGGGCGCGGGGACGACCACGCAGGAGCTGGCCCGCCGGCTCGCGCGTGTGCCGGGCCTGACCGTCGTCACCAACTCACTCCTGGTGGCCCAGGCGCTGGCCCATGCCAATCGCGTCGAGGTCGTCATGACCGGTGGCACGCTGCGGGGTTCCAACTACGCCCTTGTGGGCAGTGGGGCGGAGCAGTCCCTCCAGGGGCTCAGAGTCTCCCGGGCCTTCCTGAGCGGCAGCGGTCTGACGGCCGAGCGCGGACTCTCCACGTCCAACATGCTCTCGGCGTCGGTGGACCGGGCCCTCGTGCAGGCCGCGGCGGAGGTCGTCGTCCTCGCCGACCACTCCAAGCTCGGCACCGACACGATGTTCCAGACGGTCCCCACGGATGTGATCACGCGGCTCGTCACCGACGAACCGCCCGCCCATGACGACCGCGCCGCCACGGAGTTGCAGGCACTGGCCGACCAGGGCGTGCAGATCGCAGTCGCGGGGGCGGGGCAGGCATCGGCCGGGGCTGGTGATCCCGCCCCGGCACGCCAACAGCGCCGGGACGTCCCCCTCCCCGGCCAGCGCCGTCAGCAACTTCCCGGCGGGGGCCACCCGTTGCGAAGCGCGGCGCCGATGGAACAGAGCCCCGAGCGCTCGGCAAGAGTGGCGGATCTACGTCGCCGATAGGGGGCGCGGGGAACCGCGCGCCCAGCCACAACAGAACCGTCACCCGGCAACGGCGACCGCGGGGCTCTCACGAGTCCGTGATACCCCGCAGCGTCAACCGCAACAGGCGGTCAGCCAAGTCCGGGTCCGACGGCGTCTCCTCAGCGGCCAGCGCGATCGCGTTGGTCAGCTGGAGCAGGTCGGAGATCGACACGTCCTGCCGCACCGCCCCGGCCCGCTGGGCGCGCAGAAGCAGCGCCTGCCCCGCCTCGCGCATCGGCGTACTGCACCGCGACAGGGCCGAACTCTCGTCCTGGGAGGCCGACATGAGGGCGCGGGACAGACCCCGGTACTCGCCGGCATGCGTGATGATCTCGCGCAGCCAGGTCACGAGCGCCGCGCAGGGCTGCGAAGCGTCGAGCAGGGCCCGGGAGCGGGCCAGCAGATCGCGTACCGCCTCCTCGAAGACGGCGCTGACCAGCGCGTACCGGTTCGGGAAGTGCCGGTACAGGGTGCCGATGCCGACCCCGGCGCCACGCGCCACGTCCTCCAGGGACGCCCCGGTGCCGTGCTCGGCGAAGGCGGCGCGGGCCTGGACGAGCAGCCGCTCGTAGTTGCGGCGGGCGTCCGCACGCATGGGGCGGGGGCGCTCGTACTCGGTGCCGGACGTCATCGGGCCTCCCTGGGCGTGCGCGGGGCCTTCAAGGATGCCTGATCATCCTCGCGGGCCGGTGCGGAGGGCAGGGCCCCGCAGTAGCGTGGGGCCGGTCGATACGTCCTGGAGCAGGCCATGGACATGAGCGACGGGGACGTACGGGGCGTGGAGCGTCTCGTACGGGAACTTCAAGAGGCGGCGGGCGTAGAGGAGCTGCGCGGCCGGGCGGTGCGGGCGCTGGCCCGGATGATCCCGGCCGACGGCGCCCAGTGGTACAGCTTCGAGCGGCGCGGCGCCGTGGTGCGGGCCCTGGCCGTGCCCGCCGAGACGTTCCACGCCGATCCGGCCGTGATCTACCAGCACCCCGTCGACCATCCGCTGACCGGGGCCATGCTCGTCGGCGGCACGGGCGGCGCCCACCGGGTCAGCGACGCCGCGACCGACCGGGAGTGGCGGGGCACCCACTGCTACAACCTGGACTTCCGCCCCTTCGGCATGCGCCGCCACCTCGTCGCCGCGGGGCGGGACGCGACCGGCGTGGTCGGCTACGCGCTGGTGCGCGGCGGCGCCGACTTCTCCGTCCGCCAGCGGGACCTGCTCGGGTTCGCGCACGCCCGGATCGCCGCCGCCGAACAGGCGTGGGTGCGGCGGCAGGCGCTGCTCGACGTGGTCGCCGCCGCGCTCGCCTCCGTCGGGCGGCCGGGCCACGGCGTCGCCGCCGTTGACGACAACGGGACGCTGCGCGCCCTGGACGGGGTCGCCGAGGCGCTCCTGCCCCTGGTCCGGGACGACCCGCGGCTCGCGGGTCCCGAACCGTTCCGAGTGGGGGACGCACAGGTGCGGGTGGTGCCGTGCGCCGTGCCGGGGGTGCCGTGGCTCGTGCTGCTCCACGACCGTGCGGCGGGCCGCACCGCCGCCCGCCGCCTCGGCCTCACCGGGCGTGAGCACCGCACCCTGGAGCAGATCGACGCGGGCCGCACCCCGGCCGAGGCCGCCCGCGCGATGGGCATCTCGCTGACGACCGTACGGGGTTACGTGGCGGCCCTGCACCGCAAACTGGCGGCCGGGCACACGGCGGCGCTGCTGCGCAGGGGACGGGAGCTGGGCCTGCTCGGCGAGTGAGCCGAAAACCCGGGAAGCGCCCGACAGGCATGGCCTGTCGGGCGCTTCCCCGTCGTGCGTGTGGGCGTCAGTCCTTGATCTCGCAGATCACGGCGCCCGAGGTGAGGGACGCGCCGATCTCGGCGGACAGGCCCTTGATGGTGCCGGACTTGTGCGCGTTGAGCGGCTGCTCCATCTTCATGGCCTCCAGGACGACGACGAGGTCGCCCTCCTGGACCTCCTGGCCCTCCTCGACGGCGACCTTGACGATGGTGCCCTGCATCGGGGACGCGAGGGAGTCGCCGGAGGCGGCCGGGCCGGACTTCTTGGCCGCGCGACGCTTCGGCTTGGCGCCCGCCGCGAGCCCGGTGCGCGCCAGCGACATGCCGAGGGAGGACGGGAGGGAGACCTCGAGGCGCTTGCCGCCGACCTCGACGACGATCGTCTCGCGGTCGGCGTCCTCGTCCTCGGCGGCGTCCGCGCCACCCGGCCGATACGGCGGGATGTCGTTGGCGAACTCGGTCTCGATCCACCGGGTGAAGATGGTGAACGGCGCGTCGCTGCCGGTCAGTTCGGGGGCGAACGCCGGGTCGGTGACGACCTTGCGGTGGAACGGGATGGCGGTGGCCATGCCGTCGACCTCGAACTCGGCGAGCGCGCGGGCGGAGCGCTCCAGCGCTTCCTTGCGGGTGCGGCCGGTGACGATCAGCTTGGCGAGCAGGGAGTCCCAGGCCGGGCCGATGACCGAGCCGGCCTCGACGCCCGCGTCCAGGCGGACACCCGGGCCGGCCGGCGGGTTGAACGTCGTCACCGTGCCGGGCGCCGGGAGGAAGTTGCGGCCCGGGTCCTCACCGTTGATGCGGAACTCGAAGGAGTGGCCGCGCAGTACCGGGTCGCCGTAGCCCAGTTCCTCGCCGTCGGCGATACGGAACATCTCGCGTACGAGGTCTATGCCGGCGACCTCCTCGGTGACCGGGTGCTCGACCTGGAGGCGGGTGTTGACCTCCAGGAAGGAGATCGTGCCGTCCGCGCCGACCAGGAACTCCACGGTTCCGGCGCCGACGTAGCCGGCCTCCTTCAGGATCGCCTTGGAGGCGGAGTACAGCTGCTCGACCTGGGCGTCGGAGAGGAACGGCGCCGGAGCCTCCTCCACCAGCTTCTGGTGGCGGCGCTGCAGCGAGCAGTCACGGGTGGAGACGACGACCACATTGCCGTGGCTGTCGGCCAGGCACTGGGTCTCCACGTGGCGCGGCTTGTCCAGGTAACGCTCGACGAAGCACTCGCCGCGGCCGAACGCGGCGACCGCCTCGCGGACCGCGGAGTCGTACAGCTCCGGGACCTCTTCGAGGGTGCGGGCGACCTTCAGGCCGCGGCCGCCGCCACCGAAGGCGGCCTTGATCGCGATGGGCAGGCCGTGCTCCTCGGCGAAGGCGACGACCTCCTCCGCACCGCTCACCGGGTCCGGGGTGCCGGCGACCAGCGGGGCACCGGCGCGCTGCGCGATGTGCCGGGCGGCGACCTTGTCACCCAGGTCCCGGATGGCGTGCGGCGGCGGGCCGATCCAGATCAGCCCGGCATCCAGCACGGCCTGGGCGAACTCGGCGTTCTCCGACAGGAATCCGTAGCCGGGGTGGATCGCGTCCGCACCGGAGTCCTTGGCGGCCTGCAACACCTTGGCGATGTCCAGATAGCTGGTGGCCGGGGTGTCACCACCCAGGGCGAAGGCCTCGTCGGCCGCGCGGACATGCGATGCGTCCCGGTCCGGGTCGGCGTATACGGCAACGCTCGCGATCCCTGCGTCCCGGCACGCCCGGGCCACGCGGACAGCGATTTCGCCACGGTTGGCGATGAGCACCTTGCGCACGATGGCTCCCTCCTTGAAACAAGCCGAGTTTAGGGACTGCCGACACGGGGTTACGACCCGTCCCCAATGGTGAGCTTGCCCACACGGAGTGTGACTCGAGGCCCGCTCGGTCCGCGAAATCCCTTGTCGCGCCTGGCAGTGCGGGATCCCTCGGCCCAACCCTAGCCGGACGATGTGGTCAAGGTCTCTGTGCGACCGTGCCCCGCCCCGTGGGCATTCTTTGTGGAGTCCCTACGAATGGCCCAATGATTCTTTGCCTTCCGCAGACCCCTTGTCCGCAGGTTTACCCGTTAGTAGCGTTCGCGATGTCTTGAACATACTCGGGGTAACCGACCGTCGTACGTGAAGGTGGGTGGGGCCGGTGGCACGCAGACCGGTGGCGTGGGTGGCCGCGATCGTGTTGCTGGCGGAGGCGGCCGGGATCGTGCTGCTCAACTGGATCCTGGGGCTCGTGGTGGACCGGCAGGACATGTCGCTCGCCGGGCTCGATCCGGACGCGATGTCCGTGGGCGCCTGGGCCGCGGGCGCGGTGTTCGGGCTCTACCTCGCGGTGTGCGCGTTCCTGCTCGCCCGCGCGGCCGCCACCGACCGCTCGCCGGGCGTCGTCGGCCGGATCGTGCTGATCAGCGCGGCCGTCGTGCACGGTTTGCTGGGCGCGTTCACCGTCGGGCTGGTCGGCTGGCCCGCGTTCGTGTTCATGATGGTCGTGCTCGCGCTGATCGTGTTCTCGCTGGTGTCCTTCGACCGCAGGGACCAGGGCCGGGCAGCGGGCGGCGACGACAGTGCGGCCGCCCCGCCGCCCCCGCCCGCTAGCGCGCCGGAGCCCACAACTCCGTGACGGATACGCCCAGTTCGGCGAGGAGGCGGCGGAGCAGCGGCAGCGAAAGGCCGATCACATTGCCGTGGTCGCCCTCGATGCCGTCGATGAACGGTGCCGAGCGGCCGTCGAGCGTGAACGCGCCCGCCACGTGGAGGGGTTCGCCGGTCGCCACGTACGCGGCGATCTCCGCGTCGCTCGGCTCGCCGAACCGGACGACCGTGGACGCGGTCGCCGAGACGTACCGCTTCGCGGCGGTGTCGTAGACGCAGTGGCCGGTCTGCAGGGTGCCCGCGCGGCCGCGCATCGCCTTCCAGCGGGCCGTCGCCTCCTCGGCGTCGGCGGGCTTGCCGAGCGGTTCGCCGTCCAGGTCGAGGACCGAGTCGCAGCCGACGACCAGAGCGCCGCCCGCCTCGGGCAGCGCGGCCACCACGGACGCCTTGGCCTCGGCCAGGGCGAGCGCGAGTTCCGCGGGCGTCGGGGCGGACACGGCGTCCTCGTCGACACCGCTGACGATCACCTCGGGGGCGAAACCGGCCTGGCGCAGCAGGCCGAGGCGGGCGGGGGACTGGGAGGCGAGGACGATGCGGCGCGCGGCTGTCATGCGGCAAGCGTAGAGGAGCCGGTCCGGGCCCCTCGCCCGTTGTCCCGCGGACGGCTCACAGGGCGCCGACGCCCACCATCACCATGGCCAGGAACACCGCGAGCGCCAGCACGAAACCCGCGCGGCGCAGCATCTCCTGCGTCTCGCGGTACTCCTTCGGCGGCTCGTTCTCGGGGTCTGACCACAGCACATCACCGATAGTGCGCCGCGGCGTACCGGAGCGCCTGAGTACGCGTACTCAGGCGCTCCGGGGTGTCGGCGATGTCACGCGGGCCAGTACGTGCGCGTCCAGCTCGACGGCCCCGGCGCGGGCAGCCGGCGCCGGGCGACGCGGGACGGATCGGCCCAGGCGTCCCGGCGCGCCGCGGCGGCCGGGGCGTCGGAGACGGCCGCGGCGCGCGCCTGGACCACCGCCAGTGCGGCGGCCAGCTCCTCGGGGGTCGGATTTCCCCGTACGACCTTGATCATCATCAGCCAGGGCTCCCTGCGGCCTAGAGGGGGATGTTGCCGTGCTTCTTCGGGGGCAGCGACTCCCGCTTGGTGCGCAGCTGGCGCAGGCCCTTCACGACGTGCGCGCGGGTGTCGGACGGCAGGATCACCGCGTCGACGTAACCGCGCTCGGCCGCCGTGTACGGGTTGAGGAGCGTGTCCTCGTACTCCTGGATGAGCCGCGCCCGCGTGCCCTCGCGTTCCTGGGGGTCCTCGGCGGCGGCCAGCGTCTTGCGGTGCAGGATGTTCACCGCGCCCTGCGCGCCCATGACGGCGATCTGCGCGGTCGGCCACGCCAGGTTCAGATCGGCGCCCAGGTGCTTGGAGCCCATGACGTCGTACGCGCCGCCGAACGCCTTGCGCGTGATGATCGTGATGAGCGGGACCGTCGCCTCCGCGTACGCGTAGATCAGCTTCGCGCCGCGCCGGATGATGCCGGTGTGCTCCTGCTCGACGCCCGGCAGGAAGCCGGGGACGTCGACGAAGGTGAGGACCGGCACGTTGAAGGCGTCGCAGGTCCGCACGAAGCGGGCGGCCTTCTCGGAGGCGTCGATGTCGAGGCAGCCCGCGAACTGCATCGGCTGGTTGGCGACGATGCCGACCGGGTGGCCCTCGACGCGGCCGAAGCCGGTGAGGATGTTCGGCGCGAACAGCGCCTGCGTCTCGAAGAACTCGGCGTCGTCCAGGACGTGCTCGATCACCGTGTGCATGTCGTACGGCTGGTTCGCGCTGTCCGGGACGATCGTGTCGAGCGCGCGGTCCTCGTCGGTCTGGGTCAGGTCCGCCTCCTCCGGGAAGGCGGGCGGCTCGCTCAGGTTGTTCGACGGCAGATAGGACAGGAGCGACTTCACGTACTCGATGGCGTCCTTCTCGTCGCCCGCCATGTGGTGCGCGACGCCGGAGCGCGCGTTGTGCGTGCGGGCGCCGCCCAGGTCCTCGAAACCGACGTCCTCGCCGGTGACCGTCTTGATGACATCCGGCCCCGTGATGAACATGTGGCTGGTCTGGTCGACCATCACGGTGAAGTCGGTGATCGCGGGGGAGTAGACCGCGCCGCCCGCGCACGGCCCGACCACGAGGCTGATCTGCGGGATGACACCGGACGCGTGCGTGTTGCGGCGGAAGATCTCGCCGTACATGCCGAGGGCCATGACGCCCTCCTGGATGCGGGCGCCGCCCGAGTCGTTGATGCCGATGACCGGACAGCCCGTCTTGAGGGCGAAGTCCATCACCTTCATGATCTTCTGCCCGAAGACCTCGCCGAGGGCGCCGCCGAAGACGGTGAAGTCCTGCGAGAACACGGCGACGGGACGGCCGTCGACGGTGCCGTAACCGGTCACCACCCCGTCCCCGTACGGCTTGTTGGCGGCCATGCCGAAGTCGGTGGAGCGGTGCCGCGCGAACTCGTCCAGCTCGACGAACGAGTCCTCGTCGAGCAGCAGCCCGATCCGCTCACGCGCCGTCAGCTTGCCCTTGGCGTGCTGCTTCTCCACGGCGCGCGCGGAGCCCGCGTGGGTCGCCTCGTCGATCCGGCGCCGCAGATCCTCGATCTTGCCTGCGGTCGTGTGGATGTCGGCACTCTGGGGATCTTCCAACTCGGACATCGGGGCGCGGCTCCCTGACTGGCTTCTCGGGGACGGGGGGGACGGTGTACGGGGAAACGAAATGGGCTACTGACTCGTAGGGTAGTGGCGCGAATACCGTTCGGCAGTGCGGTCTTTGCCACACCTAGGCTGGGTTGCATGACGCCGCGAGATGGTTCAGACGCGCACGACAACCGCTGGTCCGACCTGGACCGGCCGCCCCTCGGAGCGACCGCCCTGCGCCGCTCCCTCCTGCGGGGCGAAGGGCTCTGGTCGTCCCTGGACGTGGTGCCCCGTACGGGCTCCACCAACACGGACCTGGTGGCGCGGGCCACCGCCGGCACCGCACAGGAGGGCGCGGTGCTCGTCGCCGAGGAACAGAGCGCGGGGCGCGGGCGCCTCGACCGGCAGTGGTCGGCTCCGCCGCGCTCGGGTCTGTTCTTCTCCGTCCTCGTCAAACCCGGCGAGCACGAGGTGCCGGTCGAGCGGTGGGGGTGGCTGCCGCTGCTCACCGGGGTCGCGGTCGCCACGGCCCTGTCCTCGACGGCCGGGGTCGACACGGCGCTGAAGTGGCCCAACGACGTCCTCGTCACCGTCGGCGGGGAGGAGCGCAAAGCGGGCGGCATCCTCGCGGAGGCCGCCGGCGGTGGGGTCGTCATCGGGGTGGGCCTGAACGTGTCGCTGCGGGCGGAGGAGTTGCCGGTGCCCGGGGCGGGGTCGCTGGCGCTGGCCGGGGCGAAGGTCGTGGACCGGGAGCCTGTGCTGCGGGCCGTGCTCAGGTCGTTCGAGCGGTGGTACTCCGAGTGGTGTGCGGCCGAGGGGGATCCGGGGCTGTCCGGGGTCCAGGAGACGTACGCCGCCGGGTGCGCGACGCTTGGCCGCTCTGTACGGGCGATTCTTCCCGGGGGCCGGGATGTGGTCGGGGAGGCGGTTGCCGTCGACGGGGGCGGGCGGCTCGTCATCGTCACCGAGTCCGGAATCCGGGAGCCGGTCGCGGCGGGCGACATCGTCCACCTCCGCCCGGGCCCGGGCATCTGATCGCCGTAGGGGCGCCGCCGCCCTCCGACCGCGACACCGTCGTGGCTGGTCGCGCAGTTCCCCGCGCCCCTGGGCGTCTGCTGGGACCGGCCCGTCACCGGCTGCGGCACCGTCGTGGCTGGTCGCGCAG
>NZ_JBIRPI010000003.1:193069-622742 GCF_044332585.1 Streptomyces sp. NPDC016845
TCCCCGCGCCCCTGGGCGTCTGCTGGGACCGGCCCGTCACCGGCTGCGGCACCGTCGTGGCTGGTCGCGCAGTTCCCCGCGCCCCTGGGCGTCTGGCGGGATCGGCCCGTCACTGGCTGCGGCACCGTCGTGGCTGGTCGCGCAGTTCCCCGCGCCCCTGGGGGGCGCACTCCGTGCGCCGTCTCAGCGAGCCGCCCCTGGGGCGCGGGAGCTGTGCGGCCTGCCCGGGGTGGGTACCTTGCAGACGCTCAGTGGTCGATCGCCGAGCCCCGCGACACCCGGCCCCGAACGGAGTGACGTGGCACACAGAGCCCTGCCGTAGAGTTGAGCCCGGTCGATACCTGACCGCGGCAGATCGGAAGGGCAGCAGGCGTGACCGTCGACGACTCGGGCTCCGGCACGGGCACCCCATCCGACCCCGGAAAGCAGGACGCGGAGGAGACTGACCCCGGCGATCCGCTGGCTCTGCGGCTCGAAGGGCTGATTCTCGGCGCCGAGCGCCGCTACACCCCGTTCCAGGCGGCCCGCAGCGCGGGCGTCTCCATGGAGCTGGCGTCCAGGTTCTGGCGGGCGATGGGCTTCGCCGACATCGGCCAGGCCAAGGCGCTGACCGAGGCGGACGTGCTCGCTCTGCGACGGCTCGCCGGTCTCGTCGAGGCCGGGCTGCTCAGCGAGGCGATGGCCGTGCAGGTCGCCCGTTCCACCGGCCAGACCACCGCCCGGCTCGCCGAGTGGCAGATCGACTCGTTCCTGGAGGGTCTCACCGAGCCGCCCGAGCCCGGTATGACCCGTACCGAGGTCACGTATCCGCTGATAGAGCTTCTGCTGCCCGAGCTGGAGGAGTTCCTCGTCTACGTGTGGCGGCGGCAGCTCGCCGCGGCGACCGGGCGCGTCGTGCAGGCCGGTGACGATGAGGAAATGGTGGACCGGCGCCTCGCCGTCGGGTTCGCGGACCTCGTCGGGTTCACCCGGCTGACCCGGCGCATGGAGGAGGAGGAGCTCGGCGAACTCGTCGAGGCCTTCGAGACCACGGCGGCCGACCTGGTCGCGGCGCACGGCGGCCGCCTCATCAAGACGCTCGGCGACGAGGTGCTGTTCGCCGCCGACGACGCGGGCATCGCCGGAGAGATCGCGCTGCGCCTCATCGAGACGATGAGCAATGACGAGACGATGCCGGAGCTGCGGGTCGGGATGGCCTTCGGGACCGTGACGACACGCATGGGTGACGTCTTCGGGACCACCGTGAATCTCGCCAGTCGGCTCACCTCGATAGCTCCCCGGGACAACGTCCTCGTGGACGGCGCCTTCGCCGAGGAGCTGATCCGTACCGCCGAGGCGCCCGCCTCCGAGGCCGAGGCCGCGGCCGCCGCGGAGAAGGCGGCGGAGCAGGGCGAGGAGCCGCCCGCCTACCGGTTCGCGCTGCAGCCCATGTGGCAGCGGCCCGTGCGCGGTCTCGGCATCGTCGAACCCTGGACGCTGACCCGGCGCACCTGACATCTTGACGGTTAACTGGCGTTAACCGAAAAGGGTGGACCATGGGTGATGAGCAGCGGTTCGGGGAGTTCGTGGCCGTACGGCGGCACGAGGACGGGACCGTCGCCGAGGTGGTGCTCGACCGGCCCAAGGCCATGAACGCGGTCAGCAGCGACATGGCACGGTCCATCGGGGCCGCCTGCGAGGCGCTCGGCGCGGACCGTGGCGTACGGGTCGCCGTCCTCACCTCCAGCAACGAGCGGGCCTTCTGCGTCGGCGCCGACCTGAAGGAGCGCAACTCGTTCTCCGACGCCGAACTCGTACGCCAGCGGCCCGTGGCCCGCGCCGCGTACACCGGCGTCCTCGAGCTGCCGATGCCGACGATCGCGGCCGTGCACGGGTTCGCGCTCGGCGGCGGCTTCGAGCTGGCGCTCGCCTGCGATCTGATCGTGGCCGACGCGAGCGCGGTCGTGGGGCTGCCCGAGGTGTCGGTCGGAGTGATCCCCGGAGGCGGCGGTACGCAGTTGCTGCCGCGCCGGGTCGGGGCCGCGCGCGCCGCCGAGCTGATCTTCTCCGCGCGCCGCGTCGAGGCCGGGGAGGCGGGCGCGCTCGGCCTCGTGGACCAGGTCGTGGCGGCCGGAGCGGACCGCACGGAGGCGCTGGCCCTGGCCGCGCGGATCGCCGCCAACTCGCCCGTCGGACTGCGGGCCGCCAAGCGCGCCCTGCGCCTCGGGCACGGGCTCGACCTGCGCGCCGGACTGGAGGTGGAGGACGCGGCGTGGCGCTCGGTGGCGTTCTCGGGGGACCGGGCCGAGGGCGTCGCCGCGTTCAACGAGAAGCGCAGGCCGCAGTGGCCCGGCGAGTGAGTAACCCCGTTTGACCTGTGTGCCACCGGGACAGCCGTACCCGACTCACCGTAATGCCGGAAAAGTCCCTAACCTGGCCCCATGGGTGACGATGTCCGGCTGCGCGCCGTCGTGACGCTCGCGCAGGGCATGGCCGCTGCGCGGAGCCCGCGCGACTCCTGGCGGGCCGCCGCTCTCGGCGCGTGCCACGCGCTGTCGGGGAGTTTCGCCGCCCTGTCCGTGTGGGAGCGCGAGCGCGGACGGCTCCGGGTCCTGGCCAATGTCGGGGAGCGGGCCGAGGGGGAGGAGGAGTTCCCGGAGAACGAGGCGTACCCGGTGCACCGCTTCCCCGAGATCACCGAGTTCCTGCACGAGCAGTGGGCCGGGGGCGGTGAGCCGGACGCCTGGGTCGAGACGGCCGAGGGGCCCGTCGAACGCGCCGGGTACTGCCATCAGCGGGTCGCGGCCCTGCGGCGGCGCGGGCGCGGCTCCTGCGTCGTCGCGCCGATCGTGCTGCACGGCCGGGCCTGGGGCGAGCTGTATGTGGCGCGGCGGGCCGGGACGCCGGTGTTCGGGCCCGGGGACGCCGACTTCGCGACCGTCCTGGCCTCCGTGGTCTCGGCCGGGATCGCGCAGACCGAGCGCCTCGAGGAGGCGCGGCGGCTCGCCTTCACCGACGCGCTGACCGGCCTCGCCAACCGCCGCCTGGTCGACCTACGGCTCGACGAGGCCGTGGAGCGGCACGGAGCGCAGGGCGCCGTCGTCAGCCTCGTCGTCTGCGATCTGAACGGGCTCAAGCGGGTCAACGACACCCTCGGGCACGCCACCGGCGACCGCCTCCTCGAACGGTTCGGCTCGGTGCTCTCGCTCTGCGGCGCGATGCTGCCGGGGGTGCTCGCGGCGCGGCTCGGCGGCGACGAGTTCTGCCTGCTCGCGGTCGGTCCGAGCGCCGACGAGGTCGTCCGCGTGGGGGAGGAGATCTGTTCGCGCGCCGGTGAGCTGGAGCTGGGCAACGGGGTCGCGTGCGGCATCGCCTCCACCGGCGATCCCATCGGCGAGGTGACCAGCGCGCGGCGGCTGTTCCGGCTCGCGGACGCGGCTCAGTACCGCGCGAAGGCGCTGCGCTCCGCCAAGCCGGTCGTGGCCGGGCGGGACGGCGGCCCGGACGACCCGGTCGTACGGCTGGCGGACGCGCCGCCGCCGGTGCCGGGGGAGCGGCGCCGCATCCGTGGCAGGGATCGGCGTCCGCCCGGGTAAGGGGCGCCGCCGCAGTCCGCTCGTGACATCTTCGGATTCACTGTGTACGTTCCTGAATATGGATATGCACACTGTGGTGGTGGGAGCAGCCGGGGTCACCGCTGCCGATGTGATCGCCGTGGCGCGCCGTGGCGCCCGTGTCGAACTGTCCCGGGAGGCCCTGGACGCGCTGGCCGCGGCCCGTGAGGTCGTCGACGCGCTGGCCGCGAAGCCGGACCCCGTCTACGGCGTCTCCACCGGGTTCGGCGCGCTTGCCACCCGGCACATCGGGCCCGAGCTGCGCGCTCAGCTCCAGCGCAACATCGTGCGCTCGCACGCGGCCGGGATGGGCCCGCGCGTCGAGCGCGAGGTCGTGCGCGCGCTGATGTTCCTGCGCCTGAAGACCGTCTGTTCGGGACATACGGGCGTCCGGCCCGAGGTCGCTCGGACGATGGCGGACGTGCTCAACGCCGGGATCACGCCCGTCGTGCACGAGTACGGGTCCCTGGGCTGTTCCGGCGACCTCGCGCCGCTCAGCCACTGCGCGCTGACCCTGCTCGGCGAGGGCGACGCGGAAGGCCCCGACGGCGTCGTGCGGCCCGCCGGCGAGCTGCTCGCCGAGCACGGCATCAGCCCCGTGGAGCTGCGCGAGAAGGAGGGGCTCGCCCTCCTCAACGGCACCGACGGCATGCTCGGCATGCTCTTCATGGCCCTCGACGACCTGGACAACCTCTACAAGGCCGCCGACGTGACCGCCGCCCTCACCCTGGAGGCGCTGCTCGGCACGGACAGGGTCCTCGCGCCCGAACTGCACGCCATCCGCCCGCACCCGGGGCAGGCCGCGAGCGCTGCCAACATGGCCGCGGTCCTCGCCGGCTCGGGCCTGACCGGGCACCATCAGGACGACGCCCCGCGCGTGCAGGACGCGTACTCCGTGCGCTGCGCGCCGCAGGTCGCCGGGGCGGGCCGGGACACCATGGCGCACGCGCGGCTCGTGGCCGAGCGGGAGTTGGCGGCGGCCGTCGACAACCCCGTGGTCCTTCCCGACGGCAACGGTGGCGGGCGCGTGGAGTCCAACGGCAACTTCCACGGCGCTCCGGTCGCCTACGTGCTCGACTTCCTGGCCATCTCCGCCGCCGACCTGGGCTCGATCGCCGAGCGGCGCACGGACCGGCTGCTCGACAAGAACCGCTCGCACGGCCTGCCGCCGTTCCTCGCCGAGGACGCGGGCGTCGACTCGGGTCTGATGATCGCCCAGTACACGCAGGCGGCCCTGGTCAGTGAGATGAAGCGGCTCGCGGTGCCCGCGTCCGCGGACTCGATCCCGTCCTCCGCGATGCAGGAGGATCACGTCTCCATGGGCTGGTCGGCGGCGCGCAAGCTGCGGACCGCCGTCGACAACCTCACGCGGATCATCGCCGTGGAGCTGTACGCGGCCACGCGCGCGATCGAGCTGCGGGAGGGTCTGGAGCCGGCCCCGGCGTCGCGCGCGGTCGTCGAGGCGGTGCGCAAGGCCGGGGTGCGGGGTCCGGGGCCGGACCGGTACCTGGCGCCCGACCTGGCCGCGGCGGACGCGTTCGTGCGCGGCGGCGCGCTGGTGGCGGCCGTCGAGTCGGTGACGGGGCCGCTCAGGTAGGTATGGCCGGTAGGTATGGCCGGCGGGAAGTGGCCGGCAGGTATGGCCGGCGGGGTGCGGCGGATCACGTCGCACCCCCGGTCGTGGTGCGTCAGGCGGGCGCCTCCATCTCGAGGGAGCGGCCCCGGCGGACCGAGTACGCGACGAAACCGACCCCGAGACCCAGGAACGCGGAGCCGCCGATCACGTACGGCGTCGTGTCGAACGTGCCCGTGTCGGCCAGTCTGAGCTGCTGGTCGGACTGGGTCTCCACGGCCGAGGCGGCCTGGCTTCCCTGGTCGGAGGTGGTGGGGTGCTCGGCGGTGGCCGAGGCATTGGGGACGAACCACAGGGCGGCCAGGAGGGTCCCGGCGGCGGTGGCGGTGAACAACGATCGACGTGCGGCGGACACGGAAGCGATCCCCCTTGTGGCGCTGGCGAATTGGCCGTGTGGGCCGATGTTAGTGAAAGGGGCGGGTCACGGGAAAGTCACGGGGGGAGCGGGCCGTACGCTCCGGCGTATGAGCACTGATGAGACGTCACGTTTTGTTCGCCTGAAGGTGGAATTGGTCCTGGAGATCTCCGACGAGGAGGCGCTGACCGGGGCCGCGCTGCAGCGCGTCGCCGAGGACGGGTCGATGCCCGACGAGGAGCGCGCCCACGCCGAGGACGCCGTGCAGGAGGACGAGGCGGAGGCGATCGCGTACCTCGTGGACCCGTTCGACCTGGTCGGGGACGTGCCGGGCGCCGAACTCGTCCAGGCGTCCTGGTCCAGCGAGCAGGTGGACTACGACCCCGATTCGCCGGATTGGGACCTCGACGAGGATGATGGCGACGCGGACGACGCGCGGGGGGCCGACGAGGAGCGCGCGTAACGCCCGGCCGACGGGACAGAGGAACCCCGGGAGGCCGCCGCCGCCCGGGGTTCCGTGCGTGGCGTCCCTCACAGCGAAGGACGTGGCGTCCCCCACATCGGGGTTTTTTCGGGAACGGGGGGAACCAGTGGCGGCGTTGTCCGGTGTTAAGGGGAACTCCCGAGTTCTCCGGGGTCCGGCCGGGGTGGCAGGGCCTGCCGGGGAAATCGGAAATCGGCGACTATGGAGAAGCGTGTGATGACGGACGGTAAGCGGCGCAGGGGCCTGATGGCCGCGTCCGCTGTGCTCGGCGGTGTGCTGGTGCTCTCTGCGTGCGGCGGGGGCGACGACGAGCCGGGCGCCTCGTCGAGCGGCAAGACGGAGTCGCAGGCGCAGGCGGACGAGGCCGCGGCGAAGAAGGCGTCCGAGGCCGAGATCAAGATCGCCCCGAAGGACGGCTCCTCCAACGCGAGCATCAACAACGCGGCCAAGGTCACCGTCAGCAAGGGCACGCTCAGCGACGTCAAGATGACCACGGCGGACGGCACGGCGGTCGCGGGCGTGATAGCCGCCGACAAGAAGAGCTGGAAGCCCACGAGCCAGCTCGAGCGCGCCACGACCTACAAGATCGCCGCCACGGCGAGCGACAAGGACAACCGGGTCGCGCACGAGAACGCCTCGTTCACCACGGTCTCCCCGGCCAACAGCTTCATAGGCAACTTCACGCCGGAGGACGGTTCGACCGTCGGCGTGGGCATGCCGGTGTCGATCAACTTCGACAAGGCGATCACCAACAAGGCGGACGTGCAGTCGCACATCACCGTCTCCTCCAGCAGCGGCCAGGAGGTCGTCGGCCACTGGTTCAGCCCGAACCGGCTCGACTTCCGCCCCGAGAGCTACTGGCAGGGCGGCTCCACCGTCACCCTCAAGCTCGCGCTCGACGGCGTCGAGGGCGCCGACGGCGTGACGGGCGTGCAGCAGAAGACCGTCACCTTCAAGGTCGGCCGGAACCAGGTCTCCACGGTCGACGCCAAGACCAAGACGATGACCGTCACGCAGAACGGGAAGACGGTCAAGACCATCCCGATCTCCGCCGGTTCGCCCGACAACAAGACGTACGAAGGCCAGATGGTGATCTCCGAGAAGTTCAAGGAGACCCGGATGAACGGCGCGTCGGTCGGCTTCACCGACGACGACGGCAAGGGCGAGTACGACATCAAGGACGTGCCGCACGCCATGCGCCTGTCGACCTCCGGCACCTTCATCCACGGCAACTACTGGGGCGCCAAGTCGATCTTCGGCTCGGCCAACACCAGCCACGGCTGCGTCGGCCTCGCCGACGCCAAGGGCGCCAACGACTCCAGCACGCCGGGTGCCTGGTTCTACAACCACTCGATGGTCGGTGACGTCGTCGTCGTGAAGAACACCGGCGACAAGACGATCCAGCCGGACAACGGCCTCAACGGCTGGAACCTGAGCTGGGCGGAGTGGAAGGCCGGCTCCGCCGCCTGATCCAGCTCTCGTCAGGCTCTGAAACCCCTGGTGCGCGGTGCGCGCCAGGGGTTTCATGCTGTTCTCATCCGTACCTCACGCAACCCTTACAGCGCCTGCATACGTTTCGCTGGTTCCCACTCAGCGCCCCGGGTCGGGGCCGTCACCGGCGAGGCTTCGATGTTCTTCACCTATCTCAGGCGCGAGCTGCGCCGGCGCAGAAAGGCGGCCCTCGTGGTCGCCTCCGGGCTGGCGCTCGGTATCGCGCTCGTCATCGTCGTCAACTCCGTCTCCTCGGGCATGAGCAAGGCCCAGGACAAGGTCCTGCAGTCGCTGTACGGCCTGGGCACCGACATGACCGTCACCAAGGCGGCGACCGCGCCCAAGAGCGGTGAGACCGGCCGCCCGCGCTTCGACTTCGACGCCAAGGACAGCGACTCCGACGAGGAGCAGTCCACCGACCGCGTCATGGTGCAGGGCTTCCAGACGCTCGCCTCGTCCACGGTCACGAAGGTCGCCGAGCAGAAGGGCGTCGAGGACACCGTCGGCGGCCTGAGCCTGCAAGTCATGAAGGTCAGCGGCCAGTTCACGCGCGGCCAGTTCAAGCAGGACGAGCAGCAGCAGGGGCAGCAGCAGGGCGGTCCCGGCGGCGGTCAGGGCGGTGGCAGCGGTGAGCCGCAGGGCCGCGTCGAGGGCGGCGGCGCCAACTTCGACGTCAACTCCTACTCCGTCTTCGGCACGGACGTCACGAAGCAGGACCTCGGCCCGCTGACCTCCTCGAAGATCACCAAGGGGCGGACCTTCAAGACCTCCGAGACGGACGCCAAGGTCGTCGTCGCCGACGCCTCGTACGCCAAGGAGAAGAAGCTCGCCCTGGCCGACACCGTCACCGTCAAGGGCACGAAGTACAAGGTCATCGGTATCGCGACGCCCGACAGCGGGGACGCCGCCGCCAATCTGTACCTGCCGCTGAAGCAGGCCCAGACGCTCGCCGACACCAAGGACAAGGTCACGACGGTCTACGTCAAGGCGACCGACTCGCAGCAGATCGACGCGGTCAAGTCGACGATCCAGAAGAACATCTCGGGTACGACGGTCACCACCTCCGCCGACCTCGCCGACACCGTCTCCGGGTCCCTGTCCACCGCGTCCGACCTCGCCTCCAACGTCGGCAAGTGGCTGTCGATCGCGGTGCTCGTCGCCGCGTTCCTCGTGGCGGGCCTGCTCACCTCGTCGGCCGTCTCGCGCCGCGTACGGGAGTTCGGCACGCTCAAGGCGCTCGGCTGGAAGTCGGGCCGGGTCACCCGCCAGGTCATCGGCGAAGCCGTGATCAACGGTCTGATCGGCGGCGTCCTCGGCATCGCCGTCGGCCTCGCGGGCGCCTACGCGGTCACCGCCATCAGCCCGACCCTCTCCGCGGAGCTCGGCGGCAGCACCGGCGGCGGTGGCGGCATGGGCGGCGGTGGCGGCGGTTTCGGCGGCGGCATGCGCCAGGCCGCGAGCGGCAAGACCCTCGACATCGCGCTCAGCGCCCCGGTCTCCGCCACCACCATCGCCCTCGCGGTCGGCCTCGCCGTCGCGGGCGGCCTGATCGCCGGCGCGTTCGGCGGCTGGCGGGCCTCGCGCCTGCGCCCGGCGGACGCCCTGCGCCGCGTCGAGTAACAGCAGCAGCCCTGCCACGGGCACCCACCCACCTACGTACAGTCATACGTACAGCAGGAGTTGCACCATGTATCAGCTCAGAGACGTCACCAAGCAGTACCGGCGCGGCAAAGACACCGTCGACGCGCTCGCGGGCATCGACCTGACCATCGGCGACGGCGACCGGCTCGTCATCCAGGGCCCGACCGGCGGCGGCAAGTCGACGCTGCTCCAGATGCTCGGCGGCCTGGACCGGCCGACGTCGGGCAGCGTCGAGCTCGACGGCGTCGACCTGGCCAAGCTTCCCGAGGCCCGGCTCACCAAGGTCCGCGCCGAATCCATCGGCTTCGTCTTCCAGTCCTTCAACCTCATCCCGACGCTGACCGCGCAGGAGAACGTCGAGACCGCGCTCGTGCCGCTCGGCCTGAAGGGCGGCGACCGGCGCGAGCGGGCGGCGGAAGCGCTGAAATCGGTCGGCCTCGGCGAACGGCTCACGCACCTGCCCTCGGAGATGTCCGGCGGCCAGCAGCAGCGCGTCGCCATCGCCCGCGCGCTGGTGAAGAACCCGAAGGTGCTGCTCGCCGACGAGCCGACCGGCAACCTCGACGAGTCCATGCGGGACGAGATCATGGACGTACTCGAAGCGCAGTGGAAGGAGCACGGGCTGACCTTCATCATGGTCACCCACGACTCCGCGATCGCCCGCAAGGCGCCGCGCCTCGCGACGATCCGCAAGGGCCGCATCAAGGTGACGGAGAACAGCTCCGCCGCCTGACGACCAGGGGGCCCGCTCCGGCTTATGGCCGGGGCGGGCCCCGCGTGCTTCGCTGGCAGCCATGACGACCGAGACCGTCGAATACATCCGCTACCGCATCACCGAGGACCGCTCGGCGCAGTTCCTGGCGGCCTACACGCGCGCGGCCCGGCAGCTCGCCGCGTCACCGCACTGTGTCAGTTACGAACTCACGCGCTGCGAGGAGGACTTCGAGCACTACATCCTGCGCATCATCTGGACCTCGACCGCCGACCACTTGGAGGGCTTCCGCAAGTCGGACCTGTTCCCCGGGTTCCTGGCGGAGATCCGCCCGTACGTGGGTGACATCGAGGAGATGCGCCACTACAAGCCGACGACGGTACGGGGCACGGGCGCGGCCGAACCCACGCTCTACGAGTGGGCGGGCGGCGCGGCGGCGATGGACCGGCTGACGACGGTGTTCTACGCGAAGGTCGTGAAGGACGACCTGCTCGGCCCGCTCTTCGCCGACCTGCCCGCCGAACACGCGGAGCACGTCGCGCTCTGGCTCGGCGAGGTCTTCGGCGGGCCCACCGCCTACACGGAACAGCACGGCGGGCACAGCCACATGGTCGCCAAGCACGTCGGCAAGGCGATCACTGAGCGCCAGCGGCGCCGCTGGGTCGAGCTGATCCAGGACGCGGCGGACGAGGCGGACCTGCCGGCCGACGCCGGGTTCCGCTCCGCGTTCAGCGCGTACATCGAGTGGGGCACGCGGCTCGCGGTGTACTTCTCGGGCCCGGGGGCGAGCCGTCCGGCGGAGCAGCCGGTGCCGAGGTGGACGTGGGGCGCGGCTCCGCCGTACCGGCCGTAAGAGCTGTTCAGAGGTGCGAGGTCCGGGGCGGAGCCCCTGGGCTGGGTGTCAATGCCGGGTGCGGATGCGTCGTGGCTGGGCGCGCAGTTCCCCGCGCCCCTAGCGGGGCGCCTCGCTACCGGCACGGGTGGCGTCGGCCCCCCAGCTCGCCAACAAGCGGAGCGCCTCCGCCGACGGCGAGCCCGGCTCCGCGTGGTACACGGACAGGAACTGACCGTCGTCGTCGGGCAGGTGCAGCGTCTCGTAGGCGAGGGTCAGCTCACCGACCAGCGGGTGCCGCATCCGCTTGACGCCGTGCCCCTTCTCCTTGACGTCGTGCGTGGCCCACAAGGTGCGGAACTCCTCGCTCTTGACGGAGAGTTCACCGACGAGCGCCGACAGCTCCGGGTCGTCCGGGTGCTGCCCGGCGTAGAGCCGCAGGTAGCTGACCATGTCCGACGCCTTCTGCTCCCAGTCGCGGAACAGCTCCCGGTAGCCGGGGTCGAGGAAGGTGAGGCGTGCCCAGTTGCGCTCGTGGGCGGGCATCGCGCCCCAGTCCCCGAAGAGCGCGGCGGCCATCCGGTTCCAGACGAGGATCTCGGACCGCGCCCCGCCGATGTACGCGGGCACGCCCTCCATCGAGTCGACAAGATGCTGGAGCGCGGGCCGCGCGTGCTGCCGCCTGGCGGCCCGGTGCTTCCGGCGCTGTTGCCTGGGCTTGGCGAGGTGGGTCAGATGCGCGTGCTCCGTCTCGCTGAGCCGCAGGGCGCGCGCGATGGCGTCGAGCACCTCCGCCGACACATTGCGCCCGTTGCCCTGCTCCAGGCGGGTGTAGTACGCCACCGAGACCCCGGCCAGCTGCGCCAGCTCCTCGCGCCGCAGGCCCGGCACGCGCCGGTGCCGCCCGATCGTCGGGATCCCCACGTCCTCGGGCTTGAGCCGGGCCCGCCGGGTGCGCAGGAACTCGCTCAGCTCGGCACGCTGGTCGAGGCCGTCGCGGCCGTCGCGGCCGTCGTCGGAGTTGTCCGGTCTGGCATCCATGGTGTCCAGTATTCCCGGTCGTACGCCGAGGAGCCTGACCCCGCCAGTAGTAGGACCGCTGGACGTACGCAAAGCGGTGACCTGGGCGAATGGCATCGTAGAAGGCACGCTGGAAGCCATGACCACGACTGTTGCCGCATACGCCGCGCCCAGCGCCAAGGCTCCGCTGGAGCGCACCACCATCGAGCGCCGCACAGTCGGCGAGCACGACGTACTGATCGACGTCCAGTACGCCGGAATCTGTCACTCCGACATCCACCAGGTCCGTGAGGGCTGGGGCGAGGCCATCTTCCCGATGGTCCCCGGCCACGAGATCGCCGGTGTCGTCTCCGAGGTCGGCTCCGGTGTGACCAAGTTCGAGGTCGGCGACCGCGTGGGCGTCGGCTGCATGGTCGACTCCTGCCGCGAGTGCGAGCCCTGCCTGTCCGGCCAGGAGCAGCACTGTCTCCGGGGGAACGTCGGCACGTACAACTCCGTCGGCAAGGACGGCGAGCCCACCTACGGCGGCTACTCCCAGAAGGTCGTCGTCGACGAGGCGTTCACCCTCCGCATCCCCGAGGGCATCTCCCTCGACGTGGCGGCGCCGCTGCTCTGCGCCGGCATCACCACGTACTCCCCGCTGAAGCACTGGGGCGCGGGCCCCGGCAAGAAGGTCGCCGTCGTCGGCCTCGGCGGCCTCGGCCACATGGGCGTCAAGATCGCCCACGCCCTCGGCGCGGAGGTCACCGTCCTCTCGCAGTCGCTGCGCAAGAAGGACGACGGCCTGAAGCTCGGCGCGGACCACTACTACGCGACGAGCGACCCGAAGACGTTCGAGGAGCTGGCGGGCTCGTTCGACGTCATCCTCTCCACCGTGTCGGCGCAGGTCGACTTCGGCGCGTACCTGGGCCTGCTCAAGACGGGCGGCGCCCTGGTGAACGTCGGCGCCCCCGAGGAGCCGATCTCCCTCAACCTCTTCTCCCTCATCGGCGGCAACAAGACCCTCGCCGGTTCGATGATCGGTGGCATCGCCGAGACCCAGGAGATGCTGGACTTCTGCGCGGAGCACGGTCTTGGCGCGGAGATCGAGCTGATCGAGGCGAGCCAGGTGAACGAGGCGTACGAGCGTGTCCTCGACTCGGACGTGCGGTACCGCTTTGTGATCGACGCGGCGACGATCTGACCGGTCCGGTCTTACGTCTGAGGTAATCGACGCCCTTCTCGGGGCCCGGCAGGCTGTTTCGTACAGCCGCGACAGCCGGACCCGAGGAGGGCTTCTTCATGACCGCCTACGCGATAGCCGTACTGCGCCCGCACGCCGGCCCGCCGCACCCCGAGGTCCTGGAGTACATCGAACGTGTCCAGGGCACGTTCGCGCCGTACGGCGGCCGGTTCCTCTCGCACGGGAAGAGGAGCGAGTACGTGGAGGGGGAGTGGCTCGGCGACATGGTCATGGTCGGGTTCCCCGACCTGGCTCATGCCCACGAGTGGTACGCGTCGGCCGCGTACCAGGACATCGTGCGGCTGCGGACCGATCACATCCCGGGGGAGATGGTGTTCGTGGAGGGGGTGGAGGAGGACTACGACGCGGGGCGCACGGCGGCGGCGATGCGCGAGGCCCCGTAGGGGCTCCCCGCACTCATGTGGCCCGACCTGAATCGTCGGTCAGCGCGGCGGCGGTCAGCGTGAGGTGCCGCGTCAGGATCCCGGCCGCGGCGTCCGCGTCGCGGGCCAGCGCCGCCTCCTCCAGCCTGCGGTGTTCGTCCGCGCCGTCCCGGCCGGGGTCGCGCTGCGCCGACCAGCGGCGGGTCAGTTCGCTGGCGGTCCACAGCCGGTCGAAGGTCTCCAGCAGGGCGAGGTTGCCGCATCCTTCGAGCAGCGTGCGGTGGAAGACCCGGTGCGCCTCGGACCAGGCCTCGGTGTAGTGCTCGCCCTCCTCCGGCGCATAGGCCGGGGTGCGCACGAGGCGGTGGTGGGCGGCGCGCACGCGGACCTCCCAGTCGACATCGCCGCGCTCGACGGACATGCGCAGGACGACCGGTTCGATGGTCCGGCGGGCCTCCGCGATCTCCTGCCAGCGGTGATCGGAGAAGGACGGGACCGCGAAGCCGCGGTTGGGCAACCGGTCGGCGTAGCCCTCGCCGACCAGCCGCACGAGCGCCTCCCGGGTGACGGCCAGGCTCACGCCCCGTTCCTTGGCGAGGTCCTGCGGTTTGAGGGCGTCGCCAGGGGCGTGGTCGCCGCGCATGATCGCGTCCCGCAGGTGTGCGTAGACCTGCTCGGAGAGCATCTGCTTTCCGGCGGGGGCCGGGCGGGGAGGCGTAACGGTCATACCTCCAGCGTAGACGATCGACTCAATAATCGATTATTGCTGCTACTGTCGATTCCGAGACCGGCACCCCAACTCTCGGGAGAACAATCCGATGCACCCCGACCACAACGGCTCGACGGACCTGAACACCGTCCGCGAAGTAAGCGGTGCCGTCAGCGCGGCCCACCTCTTCATCTACCTCGTTCCGGAGGGCGCGGAGGAGGCGGCCGCGCTCGGCGTCACCGACCGCGGACCGGCGTACCTGGCGTTCCGGTCGGCCGCGATGGGCGCGGTCCCGTGGCAGGTCACGCTCGCGGCCTTCTACAACTTCAGCCCCCGGGTGGTCCGGACCATGACGGGCGTGTGGGACGCGGCGCCGCCCGAGCGGTGGCAGGCCGCGCGCTTCAGGGCGGCGGGGCGCGCGATGCGACGCGTCGGCGTGCACATCCCGGACGATCAACTCGCCGAGGCCCGCGCGCTGATCGACCCGGTCGTCGCCCGTGCCGACCACGCGGGCAAGGTGCTGGCCGCCGCGAACGCGTCGGTCCCGCTGCCGTCCGATCCGCTCGTCGCGCTGTGGCAGCAGATCACGGTGGTACGTGAGTGGCGCGGCGACGCGCATCTCGTCGTACTCGCCGACAACGGCCTCGGACCGTGCGACTGCCTCGTCCTGCACACCGCGTCGGGCGGGCTCTCCACACCCCTGGTGCGGACGACCCGCCAGTGGGACGACGAGGAATGGAACGCGGCGACAGCCCGTCTCGTCGCCCGCGGCTGGCTCGGCCCCGACGCCACGCTCACCGACGCGGGCAGCGCGGCGCGCGAACGGATCGAGGCGGAGACGGACGAGCACTGCGCCGCGCTCTGGGCGCCGATCGGCGACGCGGGCGCCCGCCGTTTCGCCTCACTCATAGCGCCGATCACCGACGCGTTCACCGCGGCGGGGACGTTTGACGGCGTTGGTAATAGGGGCGGACGAGGGGCACGCGGCTGACGTCCACCGGGCGGGCCTCCGCGACTTCCCGGGCATACGGGCTACGAGGCCGCTGACGTGGCGCGGGCGGCGGGCCGTGCGCGTCGCGCGGGGCGGCGTGCCGGCCGCGCCGCCGCCTGCGACGGGTGCCGGTGCCAGGCAGGAGCGGCACGAGAACGGCCAGCGCCGCCAGCAGCAGCAGGCCCGTCATGGCGCCCCCTCCGCGGCCAGCTCGCACCACACCGTCTTGCCACCGGCCCCCTGCTCCACGCCCCAGCGCAGGGCGAGCGCCCCTACGAGGGTGAGGCCCCGGCCGCACTCGTCCGTCAGCGTGGCGTGCAGAAGTGTCGGCAGGGCGCGCGGGTCCGGGTCCGTCACCTCTACGCGGGTGTGCCCGTCGGCGGTGCCGTGCACGCGTACGGAGACGGGGGTGCCCTCGCCCAGGTGGTCGATGACGTTGGTCATCAACTCCGAGGCGCAGAGACGGACGTCGTAGTCGTGGGCGCGGAGGTGGTGACGGATCTCGGGGACTGACTTCGGGGTGGCGAGTAGATCGAGGACGAGGTCGGGCATGAGCGGGCGTCACCTTCCTGGGCGCACTGTGACGGTTCGCTCACACAGTGGCGTCACGCTGCGTACCGTGACGAGGGTTTCAAGTACGCAGCGACAGCTGCGGAAGCCCCCCACATGGCGGTGAGCGATGGCACGGCGCAAGGACATCGACGGCTCGATGAGCGTCCCGACCTTCTACGGCAAGGAGTTGAGGTGGAAACGGGAGGCGGCGGGCCTGTCCCTTGAAGAGCTGATCGAGGGCAGCTTCTACGGAAAGTCGCTGCTCAGCGACATCGAGCGCGGCGAACGCCGAATGCCGATGGAGTTGGCCCGGCATGTGGATCGTGTGCTGGGAACGGATGGGTACTTCGCGCGGGGTTGCGAGGATGTGGGCAGAGCGCGGCGGGGGCCGCATGCCGCGTATTTTCAGCAGGTGCTGGAGGCTGAGCGGCACGCGGAGACAATCGCGGAGTGGGCTCCCAGCGCCGTCCCAGGTTTGCTGCAACTGGCCCCGTACGCACGGGCTCAGGTCATCGCGGCCCACCCCACGGCCGCCGACGACTGGGTCGAGGGGAAGGTCACGGCGCGCCTTGTCAGGGCCCGCCTTTTCGACGAGCACCATGACACCCCCGAGTACTGGGTGGTCCTGCATGAGTCGCTGCTGACGGACCCCGTTGTCCCCGCACCCGACATGACTGCGCAGCTCGACCACATCGCGGGCCTCGCACGCTGCCGCCGGATCGTTCCACAGGTGGTCCTGCGGAAGGGTGGGCCGTGTCCCCTAGCAGCGGCGTCCATCATGCTCATGGATTTCGCCGACGCGCCGCCCCTCGTCTATACGGAGGCTTCGTACAGCGGAACGACCATCGACGATCCAGCCCTCGTTAGGCAGTACCGCAAGGCATACGATCGGCTCAGGGCCGTCGCACAGGCACCGGACGTGTCCCTGGCCATGATCGAGTCAGCGGCGGAGGAATACCGAAATGGCAGGCAGCCGGACCGACTTGAGTAACGCGCTCTGGGGTAAGAGCAGCTACAGCAACGGCGATGGCGGCGAATGTGTGGAGGTCGCCCGTGACTTCCCCGGCGCCGCCCGCTGGCGCAAGTCCAGTCACAGCAACGGCGACGGCGGCAATTGCGTCGAGGTAGCCGACGGCATCCCCGGCATCGTGCCGGTCCGGGACTCCAAGAACCCGGACGGTCCCGCCATCGTGATCGCCGGTTCCGCCTGGTCGGCGTTCATCGCGGAGGTGCGCACGCACTGAGCAGCGCAAGTCAGCTATGGAGGAGTACGGAGATGGCGAACAGTCGGTTCTACTTGAGTAACGCGCTCTGGTTCAAGAGCAGCTACAGCAACGGCAGCGGCGGCAACTGCATGGAGATCGCCCGCGACTTCGCTGGTGCCGCCCGCTGGCGCAAGTCCAGCTACAGCAACGGCGACGGAGGCCATTGCGTCGAGGTAGCCGACGGCGTCCCCGGCATCGTGCCGGTCCGCGACTCCAAGAATCCGGACGGTGGTGTCATCGTGGTCGCCGACGCCGCTTGGTCCGCGTTCATCACGAACGTACGCGAGGCATAGCAGCCCCGCGCAGGGCCCCAACGGCGGCGTAACAGGACTTTGGGTGCAGAACTTGGGGACGGGCGAGCCCCTCAACCCCCGACCGGTGCGGCCACCAAGTTGTGCACCAAGTTTCCCTGCCCGGGGTACGGCAACTCGGCCGGGAGCAACGTGGCCGCCGCCTCCACATCACCCCCGGCGACCAACTCCCGCACCTCACGCACGCGCGGCGTCACATCCGAGATCGACACCAGCCACTCGTCCGCGTACCGCCGAACCGCCTCCCCGGAGAGCCCGAGCTGCAACGACCGGTGCGGAAGCGGTCGCAGCCACAGATCCCGCTCGGGGTCCCACTGCACCCGCGCGGGCGCTCGCCGCAACTCCCGCTTCCAGGCGGCGTGATCGGCGTGCACCCCGGACTCGTAGCTCGACAGGCACGCGTTCCGCAGCGCCCACTCGAAGCCGCCCCGGTCGATCTCGACGGCAAGGACGACTTCCTGGCCGGGCTTCGTGGCCCAGCCGCACCGGTACATCATCCACAGGAACGACGGCTTGACCCACGTCATCCGGTCCCGCTTCCAGCCCGCGGGAAAACGGCCGTCGCGGGCGGCCGGCAGCCCGATCTCCGGCGCGTACGCCTGGTACACCGTGACCGTCGAATCCGTATAGCGGGCCCGGATCTCATGCCGGGGAAAGGGAAGGGGAGTCGCCTCACTCATGCCCGACAGAATGGGCGCCCCGCGCCGACGCCCGCCACCGAATAAAGCTAATGCCGCAGACTCGCCGGGCTGCCCCCATTGGCCTCGTACCCGGCGACCGCAAGCGCCCGGTACACCGCGTACGACGCCGCCGGATCCTCCTCCGCCGTCCACGGGATCGCGCCCACGTGCCCGTCCACGCGCACGATCTGCTGCATCGCCTCGGACCACCGCTCGCTGCGGACGAGGAAGAAGATCAGCAGGTGGCGGACGTGGGCGAGCATCGGGTCGTCGGGGCGGGCGGCGTGTACCGCGAAGAGGGCGCCGTGCAGGGCCTTGGAGACGACCTCGCTCTCGTAGAAGCCGCGGACGAGGTTCAGGTCGGGCATGTGCTCGTACAGCGCGAACAGGGGGAGCGCGGCGAGCAGGGAACCTCGCGGGGCGCGGGCCGCCGCCGCCTCCGCGAAGGCGAACGCCTCGTCGCGCGAGCCGTGCCACTTCTCCGTCCAGTAGCGCAGGCCCGCCAGGTGCGCGCCCATGTGGCCCGGGGCCGTGTCGAGGATCTTCAGCCAGACCTGTTCGAACTCGGAGCGGGAGTACCCCAGACCGCGCGCCACCGCCAGGTGGGTGATGTGGGGGACGGGATCGCCGGGGGCCAGCAGTGCCGCCTGCTCACACGCCCCCCGCGCTTCCTCCAGGATGATCCGCTGCTCGTCCTGCGTCCCGCCGTTGCGCCAGGCCTGCTGCACCAGGAACTCGGCGAAGACCTGTGCCCCGCCCGCGTCCTTGGGCTGCTGCGAGCGCCACGCGTGCAGCCAACCGGCGCCCAGGCGCGGCGTCTGTGCCAGCTCGATGGCGGCGGCCCCGGCGATCGCCTGGACGCGCTCCCAGCGGGTCTCGGTCTCCTTGCCGGTACCGGCGAGCAATTGCGAAGCGGCCGTGAAATCCTGATTGCGCTGGACGACGGCCATCACGTTCAGGAGGTCCTGGTCCGGGCCCGGCAGGCGGACGTCGAGCTCCTCCTGGCGTACGAAACCGTAGTCCGCCGGATCGGCGGCGTCCGGCGAGCCCGGGGCGACCAGACGGATCCCGCCCCCACCGCCGCGCCGGCGCAGCATCACCACCCAGGCGATCATCAGCACGGCCATCAGGACCCAGAGAATTCCCATGCCTCCAAAGCTAACCGAGGCGGCGTAAGAGCCTGCTCCAGGACCGCGGCGCACTATTCTCGGGCTCCATGAGCGACACCCACAGCCACAACGACGCCCACCGCGGGTTCGAGACGACCGCCATCCACGCCGGGAACACGGCCGACCCCGTCACCGGCGCCGTCGTCCCGCCGATCTACCAGGTCTCCACGTACAAGCAGGACGGCGTCGGCGGCCTGCGCGGCGGCTACGAGTACAGCCGCAGCGCCAACCCGACCCGCACCGCCCTGGAGGAGAACCTGGCCGCGATCGAGGGCGGCCGCCGCGGTCTGGCCTTCGCCTCGGGGCTCGCCGCCGAGGACTGCCTGCTGCGCACGCTGCTGAGCCCCGGCGACCATGTCGTGATTCCGAACGACGCCTATGGCGGCACGTTCCGCCTGTTCGACAAGGTCGTCTCGCGGTGGGGTGTCGAGTGGTCCGTCGCCGACACCGGCGACGTCGACGCCGTGCGCGCCGCGATCACCCCGAAGACCAAGGCCGTCTGGGTCGAGACGCCCTCGAACCCGCTCCTCGGCATCACCGACATCGCCGCCGTCGCCCAGGTGGCCCGCGAGGCCGGTGTCCGCCTGGTCGTCGACAACACCTTCGCCAGCCCCTACCTCCAGCAGCCGCTCGCGCTCGGCGCGGACGTCGTCGTGCACTCGATGACCAAGTACATGGGCGGGCACTCGGACGTCGTGGGCGGCGCCCTCGTCGTGAACGACCAGACGCTCGCCGACGAGCTCGCCTACCACCAGAACGCCATGGGCGCCGTGTGCGGTCCGTTCGACGCCTGGCTCGTCCTGCGCGGCATCAAGACGCTGTCCGTCCGCATGGACCGGCACAGCGAGAACGCCGCCGGGGTGGTCGAGATGCTCGGCCGCCACCCCCGCGTCACCCACGTCCTCTACCCGGGGCTGCCCGAGCACCCGGGGCACGAGGTCGCCGCCAAGCAGATGAAGGCGTTCGGCGGCATGGTCTCGTTCCGCGTCGAGGGCGGCGAGGAAGCGGCCGTCGAGGTCTGCAACCGGGCGAAGGTCTTCACCCTCGGTGAGTCCCTGGGCGGCGTCGAGTCCCTCATCGAGCACCCGGGCCGCATGACGCACGCGTCGGTCGCGGGCTCGCTCCTGGAGGTCCCCGCCGACCTCGTCCGCCTGTCGGTGGGCATCGAGTCGATCGACGACCTGCTGGCCGACCTCCAGCAGGCCCTGGACAACTGACCGCTGTAAGTACTGAGGGTCACCAGCCGGTCAACGGTGGAGTCGTCGTGTCCGGCGGCTCCACCCACGGCCGCGCCGTCGTCGCCCAGACGACGAACGCCACCACCGCCGCGCACAGCAGCAACCACAGCACCCGCCGCGCCACCTGGCGACGCCGCAGCGTACGGCCGCCCCTGCGCATCGCCTCCGCGCCAAGGCCGGTCGGCACGACGGGCGGCGGCGCCGCGTCGAGCACCGCGCGCACCGTGGCCTCCGTACGCTCCTGAAGACTCATGCCGGGGCCGCCCCGGGCAGCTCCGCCCTCGGCGCCGGGCCGCGCGGCGGGTGCAGGACGAGCGCCATCGCGCGCGCGTGCACCGCCCGTACACGCTCAACGGGCAGCCCGAGCAGCGCGGCGACCTGCTCCTCGCCGATGCCCTCGAAGAGCCGTAGGACGAGGACGAGGCGCTCCTGCGGGGCCAGATGGGCGAGGACGCCGCCGTGCGCGCGGTGCTGGTGCCACGCCCCGCGCGCGAATCGGACGCCTAGTTCCTTGCGGGCGCAGTCGTAGGGATCCTCGCCCCGAAGACGGTCCCAGGAGGCGTACGTACGGGCGAGTGCGGCCGTGAGCAGCTTCCGCGCGCGCGGGTTGGCGTCGTGCGGCTCCGCGGTGAGCAGCGTCGCGGCATGCAGCAGCCGCCCTGCCGCGCCCGCGACGAACGCCTCGAACTCGCGGGCCCGGCGGGCGTTCCTCGACGCCTGCCGTTCGCGCACGCTTCATATGAGGCCCGCCGCGGCCCCCTGGTCAAGAGGCGGGGACCGCGGCGGTACGTACGGGGCACTTACGGGGTACGCGTGCCTCAGGAGGTGGCCGGGGGCGCCGCCTGGTTCGACTGGCGTGCGGAGAGGGCCGAATTGAAGCGCGAGAGGAGCGCACAGAACTGCTCGCGCTCCTGCGGCTCCCACTCCTCCGTCAACTGCGCCATCAGTTCCCGTCGCGACGAGCGGACCTCGTCGAGCCGGGAGAGACCGCGCGGGGACAGCTGGAGCACGACGGCGCGGCCGTCCTCCGGGTGCGAGGTGCGCTTGACGAGGCCGGTGTCGACGAGCGGGGCGACCTGACGCGTCACCGTCGAGGAGTCGATCCCCATGCTCGACGCGAGCGCCTTGACGCCCATCGGGCCTTCCTTGTCGAGGCGGTTGAGCAGCAGATACGCGGCACGGTCCATCGAGTTGCGCACCTGCCCGACCCCGCCGAGCCGGGTCTGTTCGGCGCGACGGGCGAAGACCGCCACCTCGTGCTGCAGCGTTTCGAGGAGGCCGGTGTCGCCGGCGGTCGTCATGTCCATCGTTTCCTGTGGTGTGGGCATGGCCGGGGGCTCACTTCATGCGTGGGTGGTGGATTGCACTGGATTGGGGCACAGGGTACGCGGCGAAAGCGCTGGCCGTACCTGCGCTGCGCAATCCGGTCTCGGAGCGTGAACATCCCGGGAGACCCACGCCGTGAGCTGCGAGACTTCCGTCATGAGCTACAACGCGTCTGACTCCTTGCCGCAGCCTCTGCCCGCCGTGACCCTCGATGACGTACTCGGCGCCCAGAAGATGCTCTCCGGGGTGGCGCGGATGACCTCCATGGCCCACAGCCACCACCTCTCCCAGCTGGCCGGCACGCCCGTCCACCTCAAATGCGAGAACCTCCAGCGGACCGGCTCCTTCAAGCTGCGCGGCGCCTACGTGCGCATCGCCGGGCTGCTCCCCGAGGAGCGGGCCGCCGGTGTCGTCGCCGCGAGCGCGGGCAACCACGCGCAGGGCGTGGCCCTCGCCTCCTCACTCCTCGGCGTGCGCGCCACGGTGTTCATGCCCGTCGGCGCGCCCCTGCCGAAGGTCGCCGCGACCCGCGACTACGGCGCCGAGGTACGGCTGCACGGGCAGGTGGTCGACGAGACGCTCGCCGCCGCGCAGGAGTACGCGCGCGAGACCGGCGCCGTCTTCATCCACCCCTTCGACCACCCGGACATCGTCGCGGGCCAGGGCACGCTCGGCCTGGAGATCCTGGAGCAGTGCCCGGAGGTCCGCACCGTCGTCGTCGGGATCGGCGGCGGCGGGCTCGCGGCGGGCGTCGCCGTCGCGGTCAAGGCGCTGCGCCCGGACGTGAAGGTCATCGGCGTACAGGCGGCCGGCGCGGCCGCCTACCCGCCCTCCCTGGAGGCAGGCCGCCCCGTCTCGGTCCCCAACCCGGCGACCATGGCCGACGGCATCAAGGTGGGCCGCCCCGGCGACGTCCCCTTCGCGCTCGTACGCGGCCTGGTCGACGAGGTCCGTACGGTGTCGGAGGACCACCTCGCGAGCGCGCTGCTGCTCTGCCTGGAGCGGGCCAAGATGGTCGTCGAACCGGCGGGCGCCAGCCCCGTGGCGGCGCTCCTGAGCGAGCCGGACGCCTTCGAGGGCCCGGTCGTCGCGCTCCTTTCCGGGGGCAACGTCGACCCGCTCCTGATGCAGCGCGTCCTCACCCACGGCATGGCGGCGGCGGGCCGCTACCTCTCGCTGCGGGTGCGTCTCACCGACCGGCCCGGCGCCCTGGCCTCCATCGCGGAGGTGTTGTCAGTGGCGGACGCTAACGTCCTGAACGTGGGCCACGTACGGACCGATCCCCGGCTCGGGCTCACGGAGGCGGAGGTGGAGCTGCACCTGGAGACGAAGGGTCCCGCACACTGCGCCGAGGTCGGGGCGGCGTTGCGGGAGGCGGGTTACACGGTCATCGGCTGACCGGGAGCGACCGCGCCGCCGCACCACGAGGAAACCCGTTGAGACGACCGGCAGGGAAACCGGTTGAGAGACGCGATACATCGCGTTACTGTGTGCGCCGCGTCACCTGATTGCCGGACACGGACACCTCGGCGAAACTAAAATTTCCGCACATAAACGCATAGGCACCAACAAGGCACCACCAAGGCACCACCCACCAACCCATGGGGGAACCAATGCCAGGCGCCATCTACGCCGAAGGTCTGGTGAAGACCTTCGGCGATGTAAGGGCCTTGGACGGCGTCGATCTGGACGTACCAGAAGGCACCGTCCTGGGCCTGCTCGGACCGAACGGAGCGGGCAAGACCACGGCCGTCCGCTGCCTGACCACGCTGCTGACACCGGACAGCGGCAAGGCGGTCGTCGCGGGCATCGACGTACTGAAGAACCCGAACGAGGTGCGGCGCTCGATCGGCCTGTCCGGCCAGTTCGCCGCGGTCGACGAGTATCTGACCGGCCGGGAGAACCTGCAGATGGTCGGCCAGCTCTACCAGATGCGGGCCAAGCAGGCGAAGGCGCGGGCCGGGGAACTGCTCGAGCGGTTCAACCTCGCGGACGCCGCCGACCGCCCCTCCAAGACGTACTCCGGCGGCATGCGCCGCCGCCTCGACCTCGCGGCCGCGCTCGTCGTCTCGCCGCCGGTCATGTTCATGGACGAGCCGACCACCGGGCTCGACCCGCGCAACCGGCAGCAGCTGTGGGAGGTCATCCAGGAGCTGGTGGCAGGCGGCACGACGCTGCTGCTCACCACCCAGTACCTGGAGGAGGCCGACCACCTGGCGCACGACATCTGTGTCGTCGACCACGGCCGCGTCATCGCGCGCGGCACCTCCGACCAGCTCAAGGCCCAGACCGGCGGCGAGCGCGTCGAGGTCGTCGTGCACGAGCGCGAGCACATCGACACCGCCCACCAGATCCTGGCCGGCTTCGGCAAGGGCGAGGCCACCGTCGAGCAGCACACCCGCAAGCTGACCGTCCCGGTCACCGGCGGCGCCAAGCTGCTCGCCGAGGTCATCCGCGAGCTCGACGCGCGCGGCATCGAGATCGACGACATCGCCCTGCGCCGCCCGACCCTGGACGACGTGTTCATCTCCCTCACGGGCCACGTGGCGGAGGAGAAGCCGGAGGACGCGCCGGGCGCCGGGGAACCCGGTCCGCGCAAGACCGAGGAGGCCCGCTCATGAGCGCCGTCACCGAGAGCGTGCGCGTCCCGCGCGCGGCGGGCGGCATCGGGCAGTCCGTCCGGGACTCCCTGGTCGTCGCCAAGCGCAACCTGATCCGGATGACCAGGATCCCCGAGATGATCCTCTTCGGGGTCATCCAGCCGGTGATGTTCGTGGTCCTCTTCACGTACGTCTTCGGCGGCTCCATCAACATCCCGGGGGCGCCCGCCGGCAGCGCGAGCGCCTACAAGGAATTCCTGATGGCGGGCATCTTCGCGCAGACCGTCACCTTCGCCACGGCGGGGGCGGGCGCGGGTATCGCCGACGACATGCACAAGGGCCTCATCGACCGGTTCCGCTCGCTGCCCATGGCGCGCGGCGCCGTCCTGACCGGCCGCACGCTGGCCGACCTGGTGCAGACGGCCGTGACGCTGGCCGTCCTCGCCGTCGTGGCCGTGCTCGTCGGCTGGCGCACGCACGAGAGCTTCGGCGAGGTCCTCGCCGGGTTCGGCCTGCTCCTGCTGCTCGGCTACGCGTTCACCTGGATCGGCGCGCTGATCGGCCTGTCCGTGCGTACCCCCGAGGCGGCGACCTCGGGCGGCCTGATCTGGCTGTTCCCGCTGACCTTCATCTCGAACGCGTTCGTCCCGGTGAACGGCATGCCGAAGTTCCTGCAGTACGTCGCCGAGTGGAACCCGTTCAGCGCCACGGTCGCGGCGGCCCGCGAGCTCTTCGGCAACACGATCGAGGGCGTGCCGAAGTCGGTCACCGGCGCGTGGCCGATGGAGCACCCGGTGTGGGCGTCCCTGATCTGGTCCGTCCTGATCATCCTGTTCTTCCGCACCCTCGCGGTCCGCAAGTACCGCAACGCATCGGCCTGAGCGGCGCGTATCGCGGTGCATGACGAGGCCCCGGAGCCGATCCGCGCTCCGGGGCCTCCTCACACGTACAACGCCGGAGGCGTCAGCCGCTGTACGGCTCCGCCTTGAGGATCTTGACCATGGCGAACTTGCCGTTCGGCAGCTCGTACTGGGCGTCCTCGCCGACCTTCTTGCCGTTCACGCCCGTGCCCAGCGGCGACTGCGGCGAGTACGTCTCGATGTCGGAGCTCGCGTACTCGCGGGAGGCGAGCAGGAAGCTCATGGTGTCGTCCTCGTCGCCGTCGAAAGCGATCGTGACGACCATGCCGGGGGCGACGACACCGCTGGCCGCGGGCGCCTCACCGACCTTGGCCTTCTCCAGGAGCTGAGTCAGCTGGCGGATGCGGAGCTCCTGCTTGCCCTGCTCCTCCTTGGCCGCGTGGTACCCGCCGTTCTCCCGCAGGTCGCCCTCCTCGCGCGCAGCGGCGATCTTCTGCGTGACTTCCTCGCGCGCGGGACCAGACAGGTACGCCAGCTCGTCCTTGAGCTTGGTGTACGCCTCCTGCGTCAGCCAGGTGACGTCTTCGCTGGTCTGGGTCACAGGTCGCTCCTCGTAGGTACTGGGAAATAAAAAGCATCGCCCTACCCAGAAGGATGTTCCCTTACGGGTGGGCGAAACCACGAGCCTAACAATTCCCCGGTCGTAGGGGGAGGACATATGGCCGCGAATTTACGACCGTGCAGGTCAGCCGCGGGAGTCGGGCGACGTCAGTCGGCGTGGCAGCCGATCAGCTCCGCGCTCGTGCCCCGGCCGCCCGTCGTGCGCAGCGTGACGACCTTGTCGATGCGGTCCTCGTGCGCGGTGAAGCGGAAGTCGGCGCGGCCGACCTCGGCGCCGTCCGCGGCCTGCGAGCGGACCGTGCAGTAGCCGCTCGCGTCGGTGTCCTTGCGGATCTCCAGGTGGACCTTGACGTTGTCGGAGTACGTCTTGAAGGCGATGACCTCGCCGCTGAACTTGTTGCCGCCCACGTAGTACCAGCCGAACCAGCACATCATCGCGGCGAACAGGGTGCCGAGGACGATCGCGGCGATCTTCAGCTTCCGGTCGGCGCGGGCGTCGGCCGAGCGCGACGATCCGTAGCGGCCCTCGGGCAGCTGCTGCACGGCGCTCATCAGCCAGTTCCTCTCGCAACGCCCGCCTGGGTCCGGGCACCGGAATTTTCCGCCCCCCGGTTCGGTCACTATAGAAGCGCCCAACGCGCCGAATCACACCAGGGCGCCTTAATTCACCAAGGATCTTGTCTTGACTGAGCAGCTGCGACTGATGGCCGTTCACGCCCACCCCGACGACGAGTCGTCGAAGGGCGCGGCCACCATGGCCAAGTACGTGTCCGAGGGGGTGGACGTGCATGTCGTGACCTGCACGGGAGGCGAGCGCGGCTCGATCCTCAACCCGAAGCTCCAGGGGGACAAGTACATCGAGGAGCACATCCACGAGGTACGCAGGAAGGAGATGGAGGAGGCCCGCGAGATCCTCGGCGTCAAGCAGGACTGGCTCGGCTTCGTCGACTCGGGCCTTCCCGAGGGCGACCCGCTGCCGCCGCTGCCCGAGGGCTGCTTCGCCCTGGAGGACGTGGACCACGCGGCCGGACGCCTGGTCCGCCAGATCCGGTCCTTCCGCCCCCAGGTCATCACCACGTACGACGAGAACGGCGGCTACCCGCACCCCGACCACATCATGACCCACAAGATCACGATGGTGGCGTTCGACGGTGCGGCCGACGCGGAGAAGTACCCCGAGGACGAGTTCGGCCCGGTCTTCCAGCCGAGCAAGCTCTACTACAACCAGGGCTTCAACCGGCCCCGCACCGAGGCCCTGCACAACGCCATGATCACGCGCGGCCTGGAGTCGCCGTACGCGGACTGGCTCAAGCGCTGGGACGAGTTCGAGCGGGTCGAGCGCACGCTGACCACGCACGTTCCGTGCGCCGAGTTCTTCGAGATCCGCGACAAGGCGCTGATCGCGCACGCCACGCAGATCGATCCGGACGGCGGCTGGTTCCGCGTACCCATGGAGGTCCAGAAGGAGGTCTGGCCGACCGAGGAGTACGAGCTGGCCAGGTCTCTTGTCGATACGTCCCTCCCCGAGGACGACCTCTTCGCCGGCGTCCGTCACAATGCCTGATGTGACATCGAATCTGGCATTGACCCATCTCGTCCCTCTTGCCGCGCAGGAGGTCGACGAGAACAAGGTGACTCCGGGCGTGCTCGGGTTCATCGTCTTCGCCGTGATGGCGCTCGCCGTCTGGGGCCTGATGAAGTCGATGAACCGGCACATGGGCAAGGTCGACTTCAAGGAGAAGGCGGGCCCCGGCACCGAGCCGGCCGGCGCGACCGGCTCCGGCAAGGCGTCGTCCGACCGCGCGTAGCCGAGTCCGCCGAGGCTTCGGGGCGGCCCGCGATGAGTTTCGCGGGCGCGCCCGGTCGTCACAGGTATGAGCCCTTCAGGCACGAGCCCCGTAATGATGCACGCGGTCGTCTCCGTGGACGGTTTCATCGCCGACGCCGAGGACCAGGTCGGACCGCTGTTCGACTGGTACGGCAACGGCGACACGCCGCTCGGCGACGGCGGCGGCTTCCGGATATCCAGAGCCTCCGCCGACTACACACAGCCGATGTGGGACAGCCTCGGCGTGACGGTCATGGGCCGCCATCTGTTCGACCTCACTAACGGCTGGGACGCGAAGCCCCCGGCCGGCGAACACGTCGTCGTGGTCTCCCACCGCCCCCGCCCGCGGGGGTGGCACCCCGAGGCGTCGCACTACCACTTCGCGACCGATGTCGCCGAGGCCGTCGCCCGCGCCAAACGGCTCGCGGGCGACCGCGCCGTCGCGATCACCGCGGGCGACATCGGCGGCCAGGCCCTCGCCCTCGGCCTGGTCGACGTCGTGGCGATGGACGTGGTCCCGGTCGTCTTCGGCACCGGCAAGCGCTACTTCGGCCCCGTCGAGGGCCGGCAGCTCCTGGCCGACCCGCACGTGGTGATCCAGGGCGACCGGGTGCTGCATCTGCAGTACCGGGTGCGCACATAGGCGGTACGTCACTGCTGGGCCGCGCTCTCCGGCACCCCCATCACATCCCGCGCATGCCGGTTCGGGACCATGCCCAGGCGCCAGGCCTGCCAGCCCGCGTCCAGATCGATGCCGCGTTCGAGGAGCAGGGCGTACGCGCCGAGGTAGTCGTCAAGTCTGCCGTCGCGCGCCGGGTTCGGGGTGCGGGCGAGCTGGGAGAGCTCCTCCTGGGCGACCGCCGCGCCGATCTCCGAGCCGCCCGGCGACGCGTACGGCAGGAGCGTGCAGCGCAGGAACGCGGCCCAGTCCTCGCCGCGCCGGTCGCCGTACGAGGCGAAGAGCGCCGCCGCTTCCTCGCAGAGGGTCATCGCCTGCTGGAGCCGGGCGTTGCCCGCGTCGACGATCGCCAGCTCCAGGCACGTCCACGCCTCGCCGTGCGCGACGCCGATGCGCTGGAAGTCGGCGCGGGCGTCGACCAGGAGCTGCCGGGCGAAGCCGGAGTTGCGCAGGGAGCCCGTCTGCGCCGCCCGCTGGTCACGGGTGACCCGCGCCGAGTGGTGCCGGGCGCACGCGAGACCGTAGACGTCGCGCATCCGGGAGAACATCGTGCGGGCGCGCTCCAGCTCGCGCACCGCCTGGTTCAGGTCGCCGGTCTCCTCCAGGGCCTGGCCGAGGTAGTAGTGGGTCCAGGCCACGCCGCGCGCGTCCTCGTTCTCCTGGTGGCGCGAGACCGCCTGGCGCAGGTCGTCCACCGCCGCGGACGCGTCGCCGTCGACCAGCCGGACCCGGGCCAGCTGGGTCAGCGCCCACGCCTCGCCGCGGGCGTCGCGCGTCCGCCCGTACAGGCCGAGGGCCGAGCGCAGCTCGCGGTCCGCGCGCGGCAGGTCGCCCATGCGCAGACAGAGCTGCCCGAGCTGGAAGTGCGCCCAGGCCTCGCCGTGCAGCGACTCGTTCTCCCGGTGCAGGACGAGCGCGTCGGTGAGCAGGGCGAGGGACTCGTGGACGTGGGCGCGGTCGCGCTCGACGGCTGCCAGCGCGTGCAGCGTCCAGCCGCGGTCGCCGCGCGTCTCGGGTGTGGTCTGGAGGCCGAGCGCCTCCCGCAGCTTGGCGGTCGCGTCCGTGAGCTGGCCCTGGTGGTGCAGCGTGATGCCGAGCGAGCACAGGGCGCGGGCCTCGCCCGCCTGGTGGTGGGCCTCCCGGTACAGATCGACCACCGACGTCAGCGTCGTACGCGCCTTGTCCAGCTCGCCGAGCTGGCGGGCCGCGATACCCGTACGCCACTGGACCGAGCGCACGAGCAGCCCCTGGTCGATGGCTTGCGTCAGCTCGCTGATCTCGCCGAGGCGGTAGAGGTCGCCGCGCAGCAGGCAGTAGTCGCACAGCGCGCCGAGCAGGCCGAGGACCGCCTCCTGGCTGACGCCCTCCGCGTGGCGCAGCGCCGCCGTGATGAAGCTCGACTCGTCGTCCAGCCAGCGCAGCGCCGCGTCGAGGGAGGTGAAGCCGTGCGGGCCCGGCTGACCCGCTCGGGTGGACATGTTGCCGTCGACCAGGCGGATCACCGAGTCAGCGAGATCGGCGTAGTTCTGGATCAGGCGCTCCTGCGCCGCCGTGCGCTCGGCCGGCTCCTCCTCGTCCGCGAGGCGGGCCTGCGCGAAGGCGCGCACCAGGTCGTGCAGGCGGTAGCGGTCGCCCCGGACATGGTCGATCAGGCCCGCCCGCGACAAGGCCGTCAGATGGCGGGCGGCGTCCTGTTCGCCCGTCGCGAGGAGCGCGGCTGCGGCGCCCGCGCCGAGCGAGGCGCGCCCGGCCAGCGCGAGCCTGCGCAGGAGGCGGCGGGCCGCGTCGGACTGGTCGGTGTAGCGCAGCCACAGAACGCGCTCGACGGGTTCGACAGGCCCGTACGCGCTCAGATCGGCGGCCAGCCGGCGTGTCGTACGGGGCCCGATCGCGGACCCCGCGATCCGCAGGGCCAGCGGGAGGCCGCCGCACAACTCCCGCACCTCGTCGTCCGCCTCGGCGTCGTAGGGCCCGTCGGCGTCCTCCGCGGCCTCCCGCAGCAACTCCTCCGCTCCGGCCGCGTCCAGCGCCTCGACCGGGAGCTGGTGCACCCATGCCGGGACCGACTCGGGGAGTTCGAGCGGCTTGCGCGAGGTGACGATGACGAGACTGTCGGACCGCTCCGGGATCAACGTACGCACCTGCTCGGCGTCGGCGGCGTCATCGAGCACGATCGCCACCGGGAGCCCGGTCAGATGCTGGTGGTACAGCTCGCTCAACCGCTTGCTCTGCTGGTCGGGGGAGGACCGCTCCCGGAACAGCAGCTGTTCGCGCGGCGCCCCGAGCCGGTTGAGGAGGTGCAGCAGCGCGTCCCGCGTCATCAGCGGCGCCGCGTCGGCCCGGTCCCCGCGCAGGTCCACCACGCACGCACCGCGGAACTGGTCCCGCAGCTCGTGCGCCGCCCGCACCGCCAGCGTCGTACGCCCCGAACCGGGCGCCCCGTGCAGGACCACGACCGTCGGCCGCGTCTCCGTACTGGCCCGCGCCGCGTGCACCCACTGCGCGATCCGCGCCATGGCGGCCCGCCGCCCCGCGAACGGCCCCCCGGGGACGGGCAGTTGCCCGAACGACTGCTCGAGGACGCTGCGCCGCCGAGCCGCCGCGCTCTTGTCGGTCCGCCGCGCGCCCGGCCCCGCCGTCTTCTTGGTCGTACCGGTGCTGGCCGCGAAGACCCGCTGCTGATCCAGGAACGGCCGGATGCCCCGCACCTCGAGGGCGGTCAGCCACTGCAACCGCAACTGCTCCGGCCCGCCCGGCTGGTTCAACGCGCCCGCGCTGCGGCTGGCCGCCGGCAGATGCGAGGCGGTCACCTTGGCGACGGTGGTGGCGGCCCCGAGCACGGCGACGGCCGCCCCCGCACCCACGGCGACCCCGGTCCCGGCCCCGAGCGCCAGATCGGCGACGACGGCGGTGACGGCCCCGACCCCCGCCACCAGCAACGGGGTCGACCCGCCCTCCTTGGCGAACCGCTCCCCGAACGTCATCCGCCCGGCCGCCGCCTCGTCGAGCGCCCTCGTGTACGCGGCGTACTCCTCGCCGGCGGTCCGCCCCATGGCATCGAGCGCGCTCTTGGCCCGGCCGAGCAGCACACCCCCGTCCGTCCGCCCGCCCGAACGCCGGACCTCCTCCTCCACGGCCCGGGCCAACAGCCGCTCGGCCTCCGCCCGGTGGCTGTCTCGCATCTTCGGTCCCCCTCCGGTGGTGACATTTCCGGGTCAAGTGTCCTGCCTACGGGGTGACGGCGCGAGGGGCCCGGCGATCAAAGACACGTCCGTGGGCACGACATGTCCGTGGCGGACATGGGTGAGGATGGGAGGCATGCCGAACCGACTGGCCCATGAGACGTCCCCCTACCTCCTCCAGCACGCCGACAACCCGGTGGACTGGTGGCCCTGGTCGGCCGAGGCCTTCGCGGAGGCGCGGCGGCGGGGGGTGCCGGTGCTGCTCAGCGTCGGATACTCCAGCTGTCACTGGTGCCATGTCATGGCACACGAGAGCTTCGAGGACGACGCCACCGCCGCCGTCATCAACGACAACTTCGTCAGCGTCAAGGTCGACCGCGAGGAGCGCCCCGACGTCGACGCCGTCTACATGGAGGCCGTGCAGGCCGCCACCGGGCACGGTGGCTGGCCCATGACCGTGTTCCTGACGCCGGACGCCGAGCCGTTCTACTTCGGTACGTACTTCCCGCCGGAGCCGAGGCACGGGATGCCGTCGTTCACGCAGGTGCTGCAAGGGGTGCGGGACGCGTGGACGGACCGGCGCGGGGAGGTCGCCGAGGTCGCCGGGAAGATCACGCAGGATCTCGCGGGGCGGCAGCTCGGGCTCCCGGACACGGGCGTGCCCGGTGAGAACGAGCTGGCGCAGGCGTTGCTCGGCCTCACGCGGGAGTACGACGCCTCGCACGGCGGGTTCGGCGGGGCGCCCAAGTTCCCGCCGTCCATGGTCGTCGAGTTCCTGCTGCGGCACCATGCCAGGACCGGCGCCGAGGGCGCGCTCCAGATGGCCGTCGACACGTGTGAGCACATGGCGCGCGGCGGGATCTACGACCAGCTCGGGGGCGGGTTCGCGCGGTACTCCGTGGACCGCGAGTTCGTCGTGCCGCACTTCGAGAAGATGCTGTACGACAACGCTCTGCTGTGCCGTGCCTACGCGCACCTGTGGCGTTCGACCGGCTCTGAGCAGGCCAAGCGCGTGGCCCTGGAGACCGCCGACTTCATGGTGCGTGAACTGCGGACGAACGAGGGCGGGTTCGCCTCCGCGCTCGATGCCGACAGCGAGGACCCGGCGAGCGGGAAGCACGTCGAGGGCGCCTACTACGTGTGGACGCCCGAGCAGTTGGGCGAGGTGCTCGGCGCGGCGGACGGGGCTGTCGCCGCCCGGTACTTCGGGGTCACCGAGGAGGGGACCTTCGAGGAGGGCGCCTCCGTGCTGCAACTGCCGCAGGGCGACGAGGTGTTCGACGCCGAGCAGATCGAGCGGATCCGGCAGCGGCTGCGTGAGGCGCGCGCCGAGCGGCCCGCTCCGGGGCGTGACGACAAGATCGTCGCCGCCTGGAACGGGCTCACGATCGCCGCTCTCGCGGAGACCGGCGCCTACTTCGGCCGGCAGGATCTCGTGGACGCCGCCGTCGGCGCGGGGGATCTGCTGGTGCGGCTGCACATGGACCCCCTCGCACGCATCTCCCGTACCAGTAAGGACGGGAAGGCCGGCGCCAACAGCGGGGTGCTGGAGGACTACGCCGATGTCGCCGAAGGGTTCCTCGCGCTGGCCGGTGTGACCGGGGAGGGGGTGTGGCTGGAGTTCGCCGGGTTCCTGCTCGATCACGTCCTCGACCGGTTCGTGGATCCGGAGAGCGGTGCCCTCTACGACACCGCCGTCGACGCCGAGCGGCTGATCCGGCGGCCCCAGGACCCGACCGACAACGCCACCCCGTCCGGCTGGACCGCCGCCGCCGGAGCGCTGCTCTCGTACGCGGCCCACACCGGCAGCGAGCCCCACCGCACGGCCGCCGAGAAGGCGCTCGGCGTCGTCAAGGCGCTCGGCCCGCGCGCCCCGCGCTTCATCGGCAACGGACTCGCGGTCGCCGAGGCGCTGCTCGACGGGCCCCGCGAGATCGCCGTGGTCGGGGAGGTCGGCGGGCGCATGCACCACGCCGCGCTCACCGGGACGGCGCCCGGCGCGGTCGTCGCCGCGGGCCCCGAGGGCGGCGACGAACTCCCGCTCCTCGCCGGCCGGCCGGCGATCGAGGACCGCGACACCGCGTACGTGTGCCGGCACTTCGTGTGTGACGCGCCGGTGAACGACGTCGACCGGCTCGGCCGGATGCTGACCGAGCCCTCACGGCAGCAGCCGTAGCGGCGGCGGCCGTGGCAGCGCTAAGCGCTCCGCTGGAAGTGCCGCGCCAGGTATTCGGCCGACCGCGGCGCCGTCGTGGCTGGTCGCGCAGTTCCCCGCGCCCCTTCGGGGCGCTGCCGAACAGCGACGTACTTCGCCCGACCGGCATGGTCGCCCGGCCTCGAAAGGGGCCGGGCGGTCACAACCCGTGTTGCAGCGTGTCCAGCGCCCGTACCGACAGCTCCCGCAGGTCCATGCCCTCGTCGCCGTGTTCGGCCCAGTACATCGTGGCCTCCATGAGCGCGCCGACGACCGACATCGCGTAGACCCGGACCTCCAGGTCCCCCGCGTCGCGGCCGGTGCGATCGGCGAGGACGCGGCACACCATCCGACCGGTGACGGACATCGACTCCATCATCCGGGAGCGCACCGCGGGCACCTCCACCTGGAGGCGGGTGCGCAACCGGGTGACCTCGGCGTCCTCGCTCTCCAGGGCGAGCTGGAGGCTGTGGTCGATGACGTGCCGCAGGGAGTCGATGAGCGACTCGTCCGCCGGCCGTGCCCGCAGTTCCCGCTCCAGGACCGGGTCGAACTCGTCGGTGAGGACGATGTCCTCCTTGGTCGGGAAGTAGCGGAACACGGTGGACGGCGACACCTCGGCTGCCTCGGCGATCTGCTCGACCGTCGTCGTGTCGTACCCCTGCTCCGCGATCAGGCGGTACGTCGCCTCACGGATCGCCAGACGGGTCTTGAGCTTCTTGCGTTCCCGGAGCCCGAGTCTGGCTTCCGGGGTCTGTGCCGAGGCCTCCATGACCGTCATTGTCGGGTATCCGCGCTGATCGGGGCCACCTCGGTACCGGACGTGGTGCGCGGCGCGGGGGCCCCGTCCCTGGCATGAGCACCGCCGTTACGCGGCGTCCGCCGATACCGCGAGGGCCCGCTCGCCGAGCCGGTCGGCGACGGCGTGCGCAGGGCGGCGCCGAGCGCGCTGCCGGTCTGCCGCACCGTGCTGAGCGGCCCCGAGCAGCGGCCCTGCTGGAGCAGGTGGGGCGTCTACCCGTGCTGGTACGCCACCAGCGAGATGCCGACGTAGTGCGTCACGAACGCCGCCAGGGTCAGCGAGTGGAACACCTCGTGGAAGCCGAACCAGCGGGGCGAGGGGTTCGGCTTCTTGATGCCGTAGATGACACCGCCCGCGCTGTAGAGCAGCCCGCCCACGACCACCAGGACGAGCACCGCGACCCCGCCGGCCCGCATGAAGTCGGGCAGGAAGAAGACCGCCGCCCAGCCCATCGCGATGTAGCACGGCGTGTAGAGCCAGCGCGGGGCGCCGACCCAGAAGACGCGGAAGGCGATGCCCGCCGCGGCCGCCACCCAGATGCCCCACAGCAGCGCGTCGCCCTTGGAGTCCGGCAGCAGGAGCATGGTCAGCGGCGTGTAGGTGCCCGCGATGATCAGGAAGATGTTGGCGTGGTCGAGGCGGCGCAGGACGCCGTCCGCGCGCGGCCCCCAGTTGCCGCGGTGGTAGAGCGCGCTCACGCCGAACAGCAGGCAGGCCGTCAGGACGAAGATGCCGCAGGCGACGCGGCCCCGTGTGGAGTCCGCCAGGGCCGTCAGGAAGAGGCCGGCGATCAGCACGGCGGGGAACATGCCCGCGTGCAGCCAGCCGCGCAGTTTCGGCTTCAGCAAGGAGGGCTGCGCGGTGGGGACTTCGGGCTGCTCGGCGGTGACGCTCATGGCTCGCATCGTACCTACGTGACCGTAGGTGCTGGATATGGAAGGCATCAGTTCTCGCCAGGGGGCTGTCCCGAAGTCCTGATCCATAAGCGTCGCGCGGCGCCCGGAACGAGTGGTGATGCTCACGTCGCTCAAGTGTGAGCCCCCCTGGACAGATGGGCGAAAGCGTCCGATGATCATATGAGTGCGGTCGGCACCGGATGAGCGCTCACTGGGATCCAGTGGAACGGGAGGCGCGGCGTCCGGGTCGCGGCCCCCACGGGGCAACCAACACAACACCCTCATTTAGGAGCGATCGTGGCGCGCGACATCGCGGCTCCCGTTTCCCCCGTACGCACCCTCCCGACCGACCGGCCTCCGACCCGGCACAAGGAACTGATCTCGTGGGTCAACGAGATCGCCGAACTGACACAGCCGGACAGCGTGGTCTGGTGCGACGGCTCCGAGGCCGAGTACGAGCGGCTCGCCGGGGAACTGGTCGCGAAGGGCACGTTCAAGAAGCTCGACGAGACGCTGCGCCCGAACTCCTACTACGCCGCCTCCGACCCGACCGATGTCGCGCGGGTCGAGGACCGTACGTTCATCTGCTCCGCGAAGGAGGAGGACGCGGGCCCCACGAACCACTGGAAGGCCCCCGCCGAGATGCGGGAGATCTTCCGGGGCAACGAGGGGAACGGGGGGATCTTCCGCGGCTCCATGAAGGGCCGCACGATGTACGTCGTCCCCTTCTGCATGGGCCCGCTCGGCTCGCCGCTGTCCGCGATCGGCGTCGAGATCACCGATTCGGCCTACGTCGCCGTCTCCATGCGCACGATGACCCGGATGGGCCGCCCGGTCCTGGACGAGCTCGGCAGCGACGGCTTCTTCGTCAAGGCCGTGCACACGCTGGGCGCCCCCCTGGAGCCGGGCCAGGAGGACGTCCCCTGGCCCTGCAACTCCACGAAGTACATCTCGCACTTCCCCGAGGACCGCGAGATCTGGTCCTACGGCTCCGGCTACGGCGGCAACGCCCTGCTCGGCAAGAAGTGCTACGCCCTGCGCATCGCCTCCGTCATGGCCCGCGACGAGGGCTGGCTCGCCGAGCACATGCTCATCCTCAAGCTGACGCCGCCGCAGGGGGGATCGAAGTACGTCGCCGCCGCGTTCCCGTCCGCGTGCGGCAAGACCAACCTCGCCATGCTGGAGCCCACGATCCCCGGCTGGACCGTCGAGACGATCGGCGACGACATCGCCTGGATGCGGTTCGGCGAGGACGGCCGGCTCTACGCGATCAACCCCGAGGCCGGTTTCTTCGGCGTCGCGCCCGGCACGGGCGAGCACACCAACGCCAACGCGATGAAGACGCTGTGGGGCAACTCGGTCTTCACCAACGTCGCGCTCACCGACGAGGGCGACGTCTGGTGGGAGGGCATGACGGAGGAGACCCCGGCCCACCTCACCGACTGGAAGGGCAACGACTGGACGCCCGAGTCAGGTGTCCCGGCCGCGCACCCCAACGCCCGCTTCACCACCCCGGCCGCGCAGTGCCCGATCATCGCGCCCGAGTGGGAGGACCCGAAGGGCGTACCGATTTCGGCGATCCTGTTCGGCGGCCGTCGCGCGAGCGCGGTACCGCTGGTGACGGAGTCCTTCGACTGGAACCACGGCGTCTTCCTCGGCGCCAACGTCGCGTCCGAGAAGACGGCCGCGGCCGAGGGCAAGGTCGGTGAGCTGCGCCGCGACCCGTTCGCGATGCTGCCGTTCTGCGGCTACAACATGGGCGATTACATGGCCCACTGGGTGAAGGTGGGCAAGGCCGCCGCGGGCAAGGACGGGGACGCCGCCGAGCTCCCGAAGATCTACTACGTCAACTGGTTCCGCAAGGACGCGGACGGGCGCTTCGTGTGGCCCGGCTTCGGCGAGAACAGCCGCGTCCTGAAGTGGATCGTCGACCGCCTCGACGGCCGGGCGGAAGGTGTCGAGACCCCGATCGGCATCCTTCCGGCCAAGGGCTCCCTGGACACGGACGGCCTCGATCTGGCCGACAAGGACCTGGAGTTCCTGCTCACCGTCGACAAGGAGGTCTGGCGCGAGGAGGCTGCGCTGGTTCCGGAGCACCTGAACACGTTCGGCGCGCACACGCCGCCGGAGCTGTGGGACGAGTACCGGAAGCTTGTGCAGCGTCTCGGCTAGGCCGCACCCAGATCCAGCCCCCCGCGCAATGGCGCGCGGGGGGCTGGATCGCGCCCTGAAGGGGCGCGGGGAACTGCGTGAGCAACCCACGAAAAGCCGCAGACGCGTCTGCTCATGTCACGAGCAGACGCGTCTGCGGCTTTTCCGCGGCTGAGCGCGCAGTTCCCCGCGCCCCTTAGGCGGCTACCAAGCGGCCCGCGTTGGCGTGGTACTCCATGCGCTGGGCGGCCAAAATGGCGGCGGCCGTATCCGCCCGGGATGCGGCCACGACCAGCGCCCGCCCGGCAAGCGCATGCGCCCGCTGGTGCAGAGCCGCGACATGCGGCTCATGCACGGCGGCGGCGACGGACGAGCGTACGGGCGGCTGCCCGCCCCGGAGCCGGCCGATCTGAGCGGCAAGCTCATTCGCGGCCGCATCAAGATCCGATCCCCCGGCGGCCAGCCGGATCTCGTCGGTCAGGGCAAGCAGCGCCGACAGGTGCCCGGCGAGCTGGATGTCCAGCTCCTCCTCGCGGGAGCGGTGCGGGAAGTCGCTGTCGGCCGCCATCGTGTGGACCGACTTGGTGCGGATCGGCTCGTACATGGAAGGCCTCCAGCCAACGGACGTGTAGCGTATTGGCCTTCATCGTACATTAGATTCCGTCTAACTTAGAACCTGTCCAAAGAAGCCGCTCCGGGGAGCAAAGAAGCCGCTCCGGGGAACGGGGAACCGTCACGGCTGTGAGTATCCGTCCAGGAAGTTCCCGATCCGGGTCATCGCCTCGGTCAGCTGCCGCGTGGAGGGCAGGGTGACGATGCGGAAGTGATCCGGCTCCGGCCAGTTGAACCCGGTGCCCTGGACGACCATGATCTTCTCGGCGCGCAGCAGGTCGAGCACCATCCGCCGGTCGTCCTTGATCTTGAAGACCTTGGGGTCGAGGCGCGGGAAGAGGTAGAGCGCACCCTTGGGCCGGACGCAGGTCACGCCCGGGATCTGGGTGAGCAGGTCGTACGCGGCGTCGCTCTGTTCCTTCAGCCGGCCGCCCGGCAGCACCAGGTCCTTGACGGTCTGGCGCCCGGTGAGCGCGGCGACGACCCCGTGCTGGCCCGGCATGTTCGCGCACAGGCGCATGTTCGCGAGGATCGTCAGGCCCTCGATGTACGAGGCCGCGTGCGCGCGGGGACCGGAGATCGCCATCCAGCCGACCCGGTAACCGGCCACCCGGTACGCCTTCGACATGCCGTTGAAGGTGAGGGTGAGCAGGTCGGGGGCGATGGCGGCGGTCGGGGTGTGCGTCGCGCCGTCGTAGAGGATCTTGTCGTAGATCTCGTCGGAGCAGACGAGGAGGTTGTGGCGGCGGGCGATGTCGGTGAGGCCGCGCAGCATCTCGTCGCTGTAGACGGCGCCCGTCGGGTTGTTCGGGTTGATGATGACGATCGCCTTGGTGCGGTCGGTCACCTTGCGCTCGACGTCGGCGAGGTCCGGCATCCAGTCCGCCTGCTCGTCGCAGCGGTAGTGCACGGCGGTGCCGCCCGACAGCGAGACGGCGGCGGTCCACAGGGGGTAGTCGGGGGCGGGGACGAGGACCTCGTCACCGTCGTCGAGGAGGCCCTGCATCGCCATCACGATCAGCTCGGAGACGCCGTTGCCGATGTAGACGTGCTCGACGTCCGTCTCCACGCCGAGCGTCTGGTAGTGCATCATCACCGCGCGGCGGGCGGCGAGCAGCCCCTTGGCGTCGCCGTAGCCGTGGGCGTCGCCGAGGTTGCGGAGCATGTCCTCCAGGATCTCCGGCGGGCACTCGAACCCGAACGCCGCCGGGTTGCCCGTGTTCAGCTTGAGGATCCGGTGGCCCGCCGCTTCCAGCCGCATCGCCTCCTCGAGCACCGGGCCCCGGATCTCGTAGCAGACGTTGGCGAGCTTGGTCGACTGGATGAGCTGCATGCTCCGACTTTACGGCCGGGTAATGGGGCGGCGCGCTCTGTTCTGGGGGGTGAGATCGGCCACTGAGCGGGGCCACTCGGGTGTGTTCGAGCGTTTGTTCTATTCATTCGGTACGGTGGAGAACATGCTTCAGGGATCCCTCTTCGACCAGGCCGAGGAGACCGCGCTCGGCGACCTCACCGGCCTGCGGCGCACCGTGCTCGAGGCCGGGGCCTGGATCGACGTCCTGCCGGGCTGGCTGAGCGGCGCCGACGCACTGTTCGAACACCTCGCGTCCGGCGTCCCCTGGAAGGCCGAACGCCGCCAGATGTACGAACGGGTCGTCGACGTCCCCCGGCTCCTCAAGTTCTACGGGGCGGCCGAGCCGCTCCCGCACCCCGCGCTCGACACCGCCCGCGACGTCCTCTCCGCGCACTACGCCGACGAACTGGGGGAGCCGTTCACCACGGCCGGGCTCTGCTTCTACCGCGACGGGCGCGACAGCGTCGCCTGGCACGGTGACCGGATCGGGCGCGGCGACCGCGAGGACACGATGGTCGCCATCGTCTCGGTCGGGGCGCCGCGCGATCTGCTGCTCCGGCCGCTCGGGGGCGGGGCCCCGACCGTGCGCAGGCCGCTCGGGCACGGCGACCTCATCGTGATGGGCGGCTCCTGCCAGCGGACCTGGGAGCACGCGATCCCGAAGTCGGCGCGGGCGACCGGGCCCCGGATCAGCGTCCAGTTCCGGCCGCACGGCGTGCGGTGACGCTGGCCGCCGGCTGAGCGGACGGGGGCGGGCCGGGAGCGGGGGACACGGGTGGCGTTGTCGGGTGCGGCTTTCGTCGTGGCTGGCCGCGCGGTTCCCCGCGCCCCTGAAGGCGAGCTCCGCTCGCCCAGGGACGCGGGGGCCGCTAGGCGCTGCGGCGGACCGAGCGGCCCGCCATGACGTTCGTGCGGCGGCCGTCCTCGATCACGAACTGCCCGTCGATGAGCACGTGCGGGATGCCGACCGGCAGTGTTCGCGGCGCCTCGAACGACGAGCCCGCCGCCACCGTCTCCGGGTCGAACAGGACCAGATCGGCGCGGTAGCCCTCGCGGACCAGGCCGCGGTCGGGCAGGCGCAGGCGCGCGGCCGGGCGGGACGTGAGGTGCGCGACCGTCTCCTCCAGCGACATGACGCCCAGGTCACGGGCGTAGTGGCCCAGGTAGTGCGGGAACGTGCCGTACGCGCGCGGGTGCGGCTTCGAGCCCTGGAGGATGCCGTCGCTGCCGCCCGTGTGGACGGGGTGCTGCATGATCGCCCGGACGTTGTCCTCGTGCCCGACGTGCTGAAGGATCGTCGAGCCCAGCTTGTCCTCGATGAGCAGGCGCCGGGCGGTGACCCACGCCGTCTCCCCGAGCTCGGCGGCGGCCGCGGCGACCGTGCTGCCGACGTAGGCGGCGAGCGCCGGGTCGGAGACGCCCGAGATCTCGATGGTCTCCCACTCCATCGGCACGCCGTGGCAGCCGTCGGAGCCGATCTCCTCGACGTGGTGGCGGATGCGTTCCGCCGTGGCGTCGTCCAGGAGGCGGGCGAGGGTGGCGTCGGGGCCGCCCTCGTTCGCCCAGCTGGGGAGCATCGCGACGAGCGTCGTCGCGCCCGGGGTGTACGGGTAGGTGTCCAGGCTGATGTCGGCGCCGCCCGCGATCGCGTCGTCGAGGAGGGCGAGCAGGTCGGCGCCCTTGCCCTTGTTCACGCCGAAGTTCATGGTGGCGTGCGCGAGATGCAGGGAGCAGCCCGCGGTACGGGTCAGGTCGACCATCTCCCGGTACGCGTCCAGGGCACCGGCCCCGTAGCTGCGGTGGTGGGGGCAGTAGTAGCCGTCGTACTCGGCGACGACCCGGCACAACTCGGTGAGTTCGGCGTCCTTGGCGTACATGCCGGGGGTGTAGGTCAGCCCGGACGACATGCCGACGGCGCCCTGCGCCATGCCCTCGGCGACGAGCTGCTTCATCCGGTCCAGCTCGGCGGGGGTGGCGTCACGGTCCTCCCAGCCGACCGCGTACATCCGGACCGTGCCCTGGGGGATGAGGTAGGCGGCGTTCACCGCGATGCCCCGGTCCAGGCGGTCCAGGTACTCGCCGACCGTGCGCCAGTCGAAGTCGATGTCGGAGCCGTCGCCGTTCCAGCCGGTGATCGCTCGGCGGACCTCGGCGAGGGTGCGGTCGTCGACCGGGGCGTACGACAGGCCGTCCTGGCCGAGGACCTCCAGGGTGACGCCCTGGGCCGCCTTCGCGCTGTGGTCCGGGTCGCGCAGGAGGGCGAGGTCGCTGTGGGCGTGCATGTCGATGAAGCCGGGGGAGAGGGCGAGGCCCGAGCCGTCGAGTGTGCGGGGTGCGGTGGGGCGCGGCCCCTCGCCCTCGCGGACGATTGTTCGGATCCGTCCGGCGTCGATCGCCACGTCGGCGCGGTAGGCGGCGCCTCCGGTGCCGTCGATCACGCGCACGTCCTTGATGACCAGGTCCATTTTCGGCTGTCTCTTTCGTCGTGGCTGAGGAGAACTGCGTGATACCCACCCGCACCACCCGTGCGGATTGCGTCGCCGAGTGCGGGTGGCCCCACCGGGGTGCCGCACCGTCGGCGGCCGACCGCAGTGGCGCCGACGCCATGGGCGTGGGATGCGACGCACCCCGCAAGGCGCGCGGGGAACTGCGCGAGCAACCGGTCACGGCCCGCGGCTGGCATTGGGCCGGTGGGCCAACGGCGAGTGCCAGGGCCCGGCCCCGCCGACCAGCAGCCCGGCCGGGCCGATCGCCCGCCTAGAAGAACGTGCGGACGTAGTCCACGACCGTCCCGTCACCCTCCACCACCGGAATCAGCTGCCACTTGTCGAACGAGGTGCAGGGGTGCGAAAGCCCCATGCCGAGCCAGTCCCCGACCTCGACCCCCGTCGCCCCGGGCTCCGTACGAACCCACCCGTGCTGGTCGGACAACCCCGTCACCGCGACCCCGGTCGCATCCCGCACCGCGCCCGTACGCGCGTCCCGCACGACCTGCACCTCGGGCAGGTCCAGGTCGTAAGCCGCATCCCGCTTGCCCGCGTTGACGAACGCCTGCTCCGCCGTCGGCCGCGACACGACCTGCGCCCACAGCCGGAAGGCAGGATGCAGCGCCCCCTCCTCCGGGACGCGGTTGAACGGCGTCAGGTGGCGGTAGTGACCGTCGTCGTGCGAGACGTACGCGCCGGAGCGCAGCAGCTTCAGCACGGGCGCACCGCCCAGCTCGGGAATCTCCGCGAACACATCGGCCACCGCGTCGAACCAGGCGGAGCCCCCCGCGCTGACCACGATCTCGTCGAGCCCCGCGAACCGCCCGGCCCCGTCGAACTCCACCGCCAGCGCGACAAGCCGCCGCAGCCACGCACGCACCCGCTCGCCGTCCGCCCGAGGAACCTCGCCCTCGTACCCGGCGACACCCACGAGCCGCAGCGTCGAGGAGGCGGCCACCGCGTCGGCGACCGCCCCGCACTCCGCCTCGGTACGGGCCCCGGTCCGCGCCCCCTCACCCGCGCCCAACTCCACGACCACGTCCACCGGACGCCCGGCCCCCGCCGCACGCAGAGCCGCGTCCATCAGCTCCACACCCCGCACGGAGTCGACGTAGCAGATGAACCGGAAGGACGGGTCGGAGTCCAGCTCACCCGCCAGCCACCGCAGGGCCGCCGCGTCGACGAGCTCGTTCGCCAGGAAGATCCGCTCCACGCCGAACTCGCGCGCCACCCGCACCTGATGCGGCACGGCCAGCGTGATCCCCCACGCCCCGTGCTCGATCTGCCGCCAAAAGAGCTGCGGCGCCATCGACGTCTTGCCGTGCGGCGCGAACGTGAGCCCGTGCCGTGTGGCGTACGTCTCCATCAGCGCGAGGTTGTGCTCCAGGCGCTCGGCGGAGAGGGCGAGGACGGGGGTGGTGAAACCGTCCGTGAAGAGGTTCAGGCGGCGCTCGGCCAGTTCGGCGACGGTCAGCCCGTCGGCCTGGGGCGGCAGTCCCTTGAACCGGAAGTCCACGCGCTCCCGCGCCAGCTCTGCGAGCCGTGCCTCTCCGCGTGCGGTCGCGTCGTCGGCGCTGACAACGTTCTTGGCGGTCACGGTGCCTCCTCCAGGCGAGGCAGTTGCAATATATGCAACGCCCATTGCGTATGTCGCTCACTGCTGTCTAACATCCGAGCCAACGCCGGGTCAACGGAGCTGTTGGCCCCCACGCCGTGAGGAGACCGACCCCCGTGACCGTCACCGGACCCGCAGCCCCGCACAGCGCAGCCGCCGTCGTCGTGCCCGACGTCGTCGCGCTCGGCGAGTCCATGGTCACGTTCGTCCCCACCGTGCCGGGGCGCCTCGCCGACGTACCGTCCTTCGAGCGCGGCATCGGCGGCGCCGAGTCCAACCTGGCCTGCGTCCTCGCCGCCGGCGGCCACCGCGCCCGCTGGGTCAGCCGCGTCGGAGCCGACGGCTTCGGCGACCACCTGATCGAGGCGATCGGCGCGTACGGCGTCGACGTGGAGCACGTCCGCCGTGACCCCGCCCGCCCCACCGGCATCTACTTCCGCACCGCGGGCGACCGGGCCACCGACGCCCACGAGGTCGCCTACTACCGCGCCGGCTCCGCCGCCTCCGCGATGTCCCCGGCCACGATGGACCTGGAGCCGCTGCGCGCGGGCCGCATCCTCCACCTGTCCGGCATCACCGCCGCGCTCTCCGAGGACTGCCTGACCCTTCTCCGTACGCTCATGCCCGGCGCCGCCGCCGACGGCCCTCTCGTCTCCTTCGACGTCAACCACCGCCCCGGCCTCTGGAGCACGTCGAAGGACGACGCCCGCGTCCTCCTCGGCCTCGCCCGGCGCGCGCACCTCGTCTTCGTCGGCGAGGACGAGGCGCAGGACGCGTTCGGGATCACCGGCGGGCCCGACGAAGTACGCGCCGCCCTGCCCGAGCCGGACCTGCTCGTCGTGAAGTGCGGCGCCGACGGCGCGATCGCCTACGACCGCGACGGCGGCCGCCACTTCGAATCCGCCCCGCGCGTCGACGTCGTCGCCGCCGTCGGCGCGGGCGACGCCTTCGCCGCCGGGTTCCTCTCCGCGACCCTGCGCGGCCTGCCCGTCACCGACCGGCTCCGCCACGGCCACCTGTGGGCCGCCGCCGCCCTCACCGTCCCCGGCGACCTCGCCGCGCCCCCGCGCCGCGGCCACGCCGACCGCCTGGTCGCCCTCGACGCCGCCGCGTGGGGGACACTGCACCTCGGCCCCGGGTGGACGACCGCCCCCGACGAGGCCGCCGAGGAGGTACGTACGCCATGAGCCAGACCGTCGACCGCGCGCTCAGCATCCTGCCGCTGCTCGCCGAGGGACCCGCAGACCTCGGCCAGGTGGCCGACCGGCTCGGTGTGCACAAGAGCACCGCTCTCCGCCTGCTGCGCACCCTGCACGAGCACGGCCTCGTCCACCGCCAGGCCGACCAGCGCTACCGGCTCGGCGCCCGCCTCTTCGCGCTCGCCCAGGAAGCCGTCGAGAACCTCGACGTCCGCGAGATCGCCCACCCCCACCTCGTAGCGCTGAACGAGAAGTGCGGCCACACCGTCCACCTCGCCGTCTACGAGGAGGACGAGGTCCTCTACATCGACAAGGTCGAGAGCCGCTACCCCGTGCGCATGTACTCGCGCATCGGCAAGCCGGTCGCGATCACGGTCGCGGCAGTCGCCAAACTGCTCCTCGCCGACCTCTCCGAAGCCGAGCGCCGCGCAGTGGCCGAGAAGCTCGACTTCCCCATGTACACGTCCCGTTCGACCCCCAACGCGGCCGCGTTCCTGCGCGAGCTGGAGAAGGTGGGCGAACAGGGCTGGGCCACCGACCTCGGTGGCCACGAGGAGTCCATCAACTGCGTCGGGGCCCCCGTCCGCGGCGCCGACGGCCGCGTCGTCGCCGCCATGTCGGTCTCCGCGCCGAACGTGGTCGTCACCGCCGAGGAACTCCTCACCCTGCTCCCGCTGGTGCGCCGCACGGCGGAAGCAATCAGCCGGGACTACTCAGGAACCGGTCCCGGCACCACCCCCAGCACCCCGAGTACCCCCACCAAGGAAGCAAGTTCACGATGACCGAGAAGACCGCCCTCACCCCGAGCACGCACACCACGCCGCCCGCGAAGTTCTCGCACGGCGTGAAGAAGGGCAACATCCTCCAGGTCGCCGGCCAGGTCGGCTTCCTCCCCGCCGAGGAGGGCAAGGCCCCGACCCCGGTCGGCCCGACCCTGCGCGAGCAGACCCTCCAGACGTTCGCCAACGTCAAGGCGATCCTCGAAGAGGGCGGCGCCACCTGGGACGACGTCATGATGATGCGCGTCTACCTCACGGACGTCGACCACTTCGCCGAGATGAACCAGATCTACAACGAGTACTTCGAGGAGCAGGGCCTCAAGGCGCCCGCCTCGGCCCGCACCACGGTCTACGTCGGTCTCCCGGCGGGCCTGCTCATCGAGATCGACGCGCTCGCCGTCCTCGGCTGAGCCCGTACTCGGCCGACCCCCACCGCTGAGCTGAGCCGGACATCTTCTTCACCCCCGTACGTCGTCACGGTGCGGCGCGTCAGTCGGACGCGCCGCACCGCGATCCCCCCTGCCCAGAAACATCCATGCCCTTACGAGGACCCCCATGCTCCCCATATCCACCACCGTGGCCCCGCTCGCGGCCGCCGCCTCCGAAGCACCACCCCACACCGGCGGCATCCTCAAACTGATCGACGGCACGCCCGGCCTCCTGACGATCGCCGCGCTCGGCATCGTCCTTCTCCTCTTCCTGATCATCAAGGCGCGCCTGCAGCCCTTCGTGGCCCTGCTCGCGGTCTCCGTCGCGGTCGGCCTCGGCGCAGGCCTGTCCGTCACCGAACTCTTCGGCACCGTCCAGAGATCCGACGCGGTCTCCACGATCGAGTCCGGCATGGGCGGCACCCTCGGCCACGTAGCGATCATCATCGGACTCGGGACCATGCTCGGCGCGGTCCTCGAAGTCTCCGGCGGCGCCGAGGTGTTGGCCTCCCGCCTCCTCAACCTCTTCGGCGAGAAGCGCGCCCCGCTCGCCATGGGCCTCACCGGCCTGATCTTCGGCATCCCCGTCTTCTTCGACGTCGGCATCTTCGTCCTCGCGCCGATCGTCTACGCGGCGGCCAAGCGCGGCGGCAAGTCGATCATCCTGTACTGCATGCCGCTGCTCGCGGGCCTGTCGATGACGCACGCGTTCCTGCCGCCGCACCCGGGCCCCGTCGCCGCCGCCGGACTCCTCCACGTCGACCTCGGCTGGGTCATCCTCATGGGCATCGTCTGCGGCATCCCCGCCGTGCTCGCCGCCTGGGGCTGGGCCGCCTGGATCGGCAAGCGGATCTTCGTCCCCGTACCGCAGGACATGGTCGAGGCGGCCGAGGAGGCCAAGGCGTCCCTGGAGGCCGAGCAGCGCGCCTCGGGCGTCACCCCGACCGAGAAGCCGGTCGCGCTCGGCGTCGTCTTCGCCATCATCGGCACGCCGCTGGTCCTGATCCTCCTCGCCACGTTCTCCTCGATCGCCTTCGACCCGTCCACGGGCCGCTCGGTCATCGAGTTCTTCGGCCACCCCTTCGTGGCCCTGACGATCGCGCTGCTCCTCGCCTACTACCTGCTCGGCATCCGGCGCGGCTGGTCCCGCAAGTCCCTGGAGACGGTCTCGACCGCGTCGCTCAAGCCGGTCGGCAACATCCTGCTCGTGGTCGGCGCGGGCGGAATCTTCGGCGCGGTCCTCAAGGCGAGCGGCATCGCACAGGCCCTGGCCGACACCTTCAACGACGTCGGCCTGCCCGTCATCGTCCTCGCCTACCTGATCTCGCTGGTGCTCCGCGTCGCCCAGGGCTCGGCGACGGTCGCCATCGTCACGACGGCGGGCATCGTGGCCCCGCTGCTGTCGGAAGGCAACTACTCGCAGGCCTTCACGGCGCTCGTCATCATGGCGATCTCCGCGGGCTCGATCTTCGCCTCGCACGTCAACGACGGCGGCTTCTGGATGGTCGCCAAGTACTTCGGCATCACGGAGCGCGACACGTTGCGTACGTGGACGGTGCTGGAGTCGGTGCTGTCGGTCGCCGGGTTCGTGGTGGCAGGCGTGGTCAGCCTGTTCGTCTAGCGGCCCGCCGCGTACGGTAAAGGGCGCGTCAAGCCGTGAGTTGAGGCACCGCCCGTGGCGGACGAGGACCAGTGGGGCCCGGGGGAGGCGCCGCACAGCCTCGTCCGCCATACTTCCGCCCGTGGAGCAGCGTATGGAGAGTCAGAGTCAGAAGGTCACGCCCGTCACCGGTGCCGGTTTCGACCCGGCGTACGTACCCGGCCTGACGTCTCCCGGAGCGGAGGCGGCAGCCGAGGACACGGTCACGGAGCCCGACGAGACGACGGAGGAGGTGACGCCGGGGGAGCCGGAGGACGCGAAGCCGCAGCCCGAGCTGGAGCCCGAGCCTGAGCCCGTCCGGGGTGTCGACGGCGACGGCCCGGTCATGGAGGCGAAGGACCGCCGTGGTTCGATCACCGTCGACGCGACCGGCGTCCGGTTCACGCTCGACGACCAGGAGGCGGACTTCACCTGGGACGAGATCAGCGCGGTCGAGTACGGCACGTCCCGCAAGCGCCTCACGGTGACGGTCCACACGCCCAACAGCCGCTGGTTCCCGAACGACGTCGAGGCCCCGGACAAGTCCCGCCTCAAGGAGTGGACGGAGCAGCTGGACAAGGCGCTGGACGCGTACTTCGAGGACTGAGCCTTCCGGGACGGGGCGAGGGTGTCGGCCGGGCCACGGTTCGGTAGGCCCTCTTGCCGACCGGGGCCTCTCTGCGCTCCCTTGGTGTCATGGCGGACACCAAGGGCACCACCCATCCCACCCGCGACTCCGACCACCCCCGTAAGTCGAGCTGGAAGTACATCGGCCCGGGCATCGTGGTCGCCGCGACGGGCGTAGGCGCCGGCGACCTGGTCGCGACCCTCGTCGCAGGCAGCAACTTCGGCTACACCCTGCTCTGGGCGGCGGTCCTCGGCTGCCTGGTCAAGATCAGCCTGGCCGAGGCGGCGGGCCGCTGGCACCTGGCGACGGGCCGCACGCTCTTCGACGGCTGGGCGAGCCTGGGCCGCTGGACGACATGGTTCTTCGTCGTCTACGTAGTGATCTGGGGCTTCGTCTACGGAGCGGCGGCGATGTCGTCGAGCGCGCTCCCGCTCCAGGCCCTCTTCCCGGACGTGTTCCCGGCGGACTGGTCGATCAAGCCGTGGGCGATCCTCTGCGGTCTGGTCGGCCTGGTCTTCGTCTGGTTCAACAGGTACGCCGTCTTCGAGAAGGTCATGACGGTCCTGGTGGGCGTCATGTTCGTGGTGACGGTGTATTTGGCGATCCGAGTGACCCCGAACTTGGGCGACGCCTTCGCGGGTCTGCTCCCGATCCTCCCGGACGAAAAGGACTCGATCCTCAACACGCTGGGCCTGATCGGCGGCGTGGGCGGCACGATCACGCTGGCCGCATACGGCTACTGGGTCAACGCGAAGGGCTGGACGAACACGTCCTGGATGAAGGTGATGCGCCTGGACAACCGGGTCGCGTACATCACGACGGGCGTGTTCGTGGTCGCCATGCTCTTCGTAGGAGCGGAGCTGCTGCACGCGTCGCACACGGCGATCGCGACCGGCGACAAGGGCCTGCTGGACCTGACGAAGATCCTGGAGTCGGAGTACGGCACCGCAACCGCCAAACTCTTCCTGATCGGCTTCTTCGCGACGTCCTTCACGTCCCTCATCGGCGTCTGGCACGGCGTGAGCCTGATGTTCGCGGACTTCGTGGAGCGGTACCGCGCGGAGCGCGTCGGGGGCGAGAAGGTGGCAAGGGGTGACCTGGAACGCAACTGGCCCTTCCGCATCTACCTCCTCTGGCTGACCTTCCCCCCGATGATCCTCCTCTTCCAGGGCCAGCCCTTCCGCCTGGTCATCCTCTACGGGGTCCTGGGCGCGGCCTTCATGCCGTTCCTGGCCCTGACACTCGTCTGGCTCCTCAACTCATCCCGCACGCCCTCCGCGTGGCGCAACGGCTGGCTGAGCAACGGCATGCTGACGGTCGCGGGGCTGCTGTTCGTGGTCCTGTGCGCAAAGCAGATCTGGGACCAGCCTTGGTCGGAGTTCTTCTGACCGTGAAGAGCGTCCGTAACCGTCGTGACACCATCTATAAGCGCTCGGTGTCCTGTGTTGCGTCTTAGCGAACGAATTGCTGAGGGAGGCGTCCGCTGTCCCAGAGTTCGTTGAGTTTGGCAAGCAATTCGGGCAAGTTTCTGAGCAACGTCGTACGCTCCGCTAGAGGCAAGTCGCGAAGTGGGTCGTTGAATTGCAAACCGTCCGCGTCCGGCCCGGTCCAGCCTTTGAAGTGTCGGCAGGCGGCGCACCATGCATAGGTGCTCCGAGACGGTCGACGTGGGTTCGGGGAGCGATAGACGTACATCCGGACAGCTTTGGCGCCACACGCCGGGCAGATTCTCTCCGCTGTGTCCTCTGTGAAGCGAGGGCCTGCGAGCAACCTCGCGGCTTGTTCGGCACTGTATTCGCGCATTTCACTCAAGACCTATCCAACTCGCCTGCGAAACGTTTCCAGCATACGCTGCCCGTGCTCTTCGGCCGCCTCTTCCGAGCCGCCCCAGACGTTGCCTGACTTTCTCGTCAGCTCGAAATGTCTATGGTGGTAGATCTCATGATGGATAGTGGCGACGGCTTCATCGAGGTCCCGAAGTCCAATATCTGATATCTCAATTAGTGGGCGTCCTCTAGGTTTCTTCATCGGGAATCCGTCGTAGGTGTGCGGGCTGTTGCCGAATGCGATCCCATCGGGCGTTCGGATCTCAGGAACATGCACTATGTCGAAATCGGAGACGGACATCCCTGCGCGACCGAGTTCCGACTTCACGCTTCCTATGGATACGGCAGGACCATTGCCGCCTCCGGGTTTGTTTTGGGAGTCGCCGCGATAGGCATCCTGTTTGTCTATGCAATCGGGTGTGTAGAGCCCAGTCCCCGGGTCGTAGTACCGGGAGTAGTTGTAGTGCAGCCCTGTCTCGGGGTCGTAGTACTGGCCCGGGAAGCGGAGTGGGGTGTAGGCCGTGGCCGTTGTGTTCCAGGCCGTTGTGCCCCAGAGCGTGGTGCGGGTGCGGTAGGCGATTTCGCCGGTTTCCGCGATGAGTTCGTTCGGGGTGCCGACCAGGTCGGTGATGATGGCGAAGAAGCGGGAGTCGATCTCGTCCTGGGAGGACGCCGGCGAAAGGGCTGGCCCTTCCGCGCCTACCTCCTCTGGCTGACCTTCCCCCCGATGATCCTCCTCTTCCAGGGCCAGCCCTTCCGCCTGGTCATCCTCTACGGGGTTCTGGGCGCGGCCTTCATGCCGTTCCTGGCGCTGACACTGGTCTGGCTCCTCAACTCATCCCGCACGCCCTCGGCTTGGCGCAACGGCTGGCTGAGCAACGGCATGCTGACGGTCGCGGGCCTGCTGTTCGTGGTCCTGTGCGCAAAGCAGATCTGGGACCAGCCTTGGTCGGAGTTCTTCTGACAGCGCCAAAGGAAGTCGCCATCTGTGCAAATGCGAGTCTGGAGAGTCACGGGCAACTTCGTGAGACAATCCAGTATTCGTCTTCTTCGATCGTGACCGCACCGAAATGCGAGCTGTCGAGAGAGGCCGCATAGAATTCACGCCTCCCGATGGCGGCGTGGACTCGGGAGGGCAGTCCAACGCGAGTAGACTCTAGGTCGAGAACTCGAAACCAGCCTTTACCTACGGACCCCGGTCCCCACAGGATGATCAGAAAGTCATCGCCGTGAGGTGAAATCTCCGTGAAGATGTGCTGCCAGTGTTCATCCAGGAGAGTGAGGTCGGCTGCAGTTTTCTTTACCCTGGCCGTCGGTCGTACATTACCGCCCGTGGCGCTGAGAATCGCGGTCATAGGGGCCATGGCCTCACTGGGGACCGGCTCATCTGACAGCTCCAAGCCGCAGGCATGCAGAGTGGACTCCCAATCGATCTCACCTTGAGTGTCCCTTGCGTGTGCACTCACCACGAGCCCCATCCGTTCTTGTAGAAGAAATGGTGATCACCGCCTGGTTTGTTTATGGCGTCATAGCGCTCCCAGGTGGTGGGTGCCTCCGGCTGGTTCGCGGCCCCGCCCCCGTTTTCAGACATGTGTTCCATCATCACAACAGCACATTGCTCATCGCAACGCCGGTTCTGTCACATGCCTGTCATGGCTGAGGTAACTGGCTCAAAGCAAGTGGTCCGCCTTCCCCGCCTTTATGTCGCGGATCATCGTGCGGAGCGCTTCGCGGGAGTCTGTGATGTAGGTGTCCTCGGCGCCGGTGACGGTGATGTAGGCGTTGCCGTCCGCGTCGGTCCCCAGGCGGAAGCAGCTCGCTCCCTCGCCGCAGAAAGGGGCTTCCCAATTGATCTCGGGCATCGTGATCTCCTCATAGGTGGGTGGCGATGTCGTGGATGAAGTCGCGCGATGCCTCGGGCGTCAGGGCGATGCGCTCCATCCAGTCGAGGTGGGTTCGGTATTTGTTCAGCTGTGCCTCGTCACCCAGGAATTCCGGGCCGTGCGAACTGTCGACCTGGACGGTGTCCAGTTGCGGTACCGGCCCCTCCAGGTAGTTCACGGTCTGACCGGCGCCGGGAAACGCGCCTGCCGCGAACGGGACGACGCGCACGATGACGTGCTCGCGCTCGGATGCCGTCACGAGGTGCTCGAGCTGTCGGCGTGCCACGCGCGCGCCGCCGAACTGCATACGGAGCACCGCTTCATGGATCAGGCAGATGTACTCGGTGGGATCGTCGCCCTCCAGAACCTGTTGGCGCTCCACGCGGTAGGCAAGGCGCAACGCGATCTCGTGCTGCGGCAGCGGGGGAAGGACGACCCGGAACAACTCCAGGGCGTGATCGCTGGTTTGCAGCAGACCCGGAATGTGCGCTGTGTGAGCGGTGCGCATGCGGGTGGCGTGCCACTCCAGTTCGGCGATGTCCAGCAGGCCGGAGGAGAGCGAGCCACGGTAACGCTCCCACCATCCGCGCCCCTGGGGGCGGGCCATGTCGACGAGGGACTCCACGTATGTCTCGTCCGAGCAGGCGCAATTGCAGGCAAGCGTGCGCAGGCGTTCAGCGCTGATGGTGCGAATGCCGGTCTCTATGTTGGAGACCTTCGCCCGGTCCAGGCCGAGCAGCCCGGCGGCTTGCTCCGCCGTCATCCCGGCAGCCGTTCGCATCTTGCGCAGCTCGCTGCCGAGACGTCGCTGACGTTCGGTGGACGTGGTCCTAGGTGGCATGCCCTTCCTTTCCCGCCTACGGCAGCAGTCTGCCTCGCGGCGGAACCCCTCACCCACGTATGGGTTGGTTTTGCTGAAGAAGTGGCACCTGAACCACCCCTTGCTCTACGTTCAGTAACGCACACGCTACACACGGCAGTTGGCAGTGCATCGCGCGAGCCTGCCCGGAAACTCTCTCCCTGGGAGGGGCCGGCCCGCGTTCAGGGAGACGAGCCACCCGCTGCCGCCGACCACATCCGCCCCGCACCGCGAGGAGCCCGGCATGTCTCTCAGCGTTGGTCCTGCCTGCCCCGTGAACGCCTACCGCTCGGCCCCGGCCCCCGACAGACTCGCCTACAGCCTGACGCTGCCCGCCGCGCTGACCACACCCGCGATCGCCCGCGCAGCAACCCGCACCTTCTTGTGCACCCACGATCTCGACGGGCTCCTCGAACCCGCTCAGCAAGCCGTGTCCGAACTCGTCGCAACGGCCTGCCGCTTCACGGACGACGCCGACGTCTACGTATCCCTGCGCTACCGGGACGACGCCCTCCGCGTCACCACGTACGACCACCACGTCACCCACACGCACCCGCGCCTCCTCGCGGCCTGTGACAGTCGGCGGCGCGCCGGGCTGCGGCTGCTGGCCTGCGTCGCGCGGGCGTGTGGCGGTGACTGGGGGTACGGGCCGTCCCGGGAACCCGGCGGCGGGACGCGGATGTGGGTCGTGCTGCCTCGGCACGGCGTTCACAACTACGGGCGATGACGTCCTACTTGAACGGGATGTTCAGCCACGGGCTCCCCGGGTCCTCCGTCAGGATGCGGTGGGCCGAGACCATCTCCTCGTACCACTTGCCGAACTCCTCGTCGTCGAAGTGGAGGCAGCGGCCGAGGGCGTACGCGGCGGAGAAGTCCTGCCAGGAGCGGTAGGAGCGGGCGGCGGCCGCGCTCGCGGCGCGGACCGCTGATTCGGCCTCGTCGAGGGTGCCGAAGCGGGCGGCGAGGCCCCAGCGGGCCATGTTGGGGGCGCGGCCGAGGTCCCAGGCGTCGACGGAGGTGACGTAGCGGCCCTCGGCGAGGAGACCGTCGGCGCGCATGCGGGCCTCGTAGCGGGTGATGCGGCCGATGAGGCGGTGGACGCCGTCGATCTGGGCGGCCACTTCTTCGGCGGGGCGGGGTTCGACCGCCGTCACGCCGTCCTCGGTGAGGACTGTGTGGGGTTCGGACCGGGCCCGGAGGACCCGCGTGACCGCTTGCTTCCAGTACGCCGTGTCGACGTGGCCGCCGAAGTCGCGGGCGATGCTGTGGCGGAGGTCGAGGGCGAATTCCCAAACCGAGCTGCGTTGCGCGGTGGAGAGGAGTTGGTGGACCCGGTCCAGCCAGTCCTGGCGGCTGGTCACGTCCCACCATTCGCTCAGCCGCTGGCGCTCGGTCTGATAGCCCTCGCCGTGGTGGGCCATGGTGTTCCAGTACTCGCCGTTGGTGACGGAGAGCAGCGCGCCCAGGGCCAGGCCGTGGGCGACGGGGCCGTGGAGCGCTCCGCCGGTGTGGAGCGCGCGCAGGCACATCTTGAAGCGGGGGGTGCCCGCGCGGGCGGCGGCCTGGGTCCAGGCGAGATTGTGCGGGGGCAGGGGCGGGAGGAACGCCTCACAAGGGGTGCCGGGGTTGACGACCAGCGCCGGGGGGTTTGGGCGCTGGGCCCAGGATGCCGTGGCGAACCAGTTGAGGCCCGCCCATTCGAAGCGGTGGTGCGGGTCCGGGGCGGGGAGCATCCCGGTCGTGTACAGGTGGAGCCATTCGGCGCCCGTGCGCGGGTCGTGATGGAACAGCGGATAGATCGAGTCGAAGACATCGGCCTTGTCGGGGCGCAGCTCCACGTACAGCTCGACCGAAGCCAGCGTCTCGTAGTACGCCGCCCAGTCGCCTCGCGCCTTCGCCTCGTAGAGGGTCCGTTCGATCGGTGACGGCGCCGTCCAGGCAGGCTGCTGCGGCATGGGCGCGGGGCCGTCGAAGTCGGCGGGCGGCGGGCCGAAGGTCATGGAGGGAAGGGTAGGCAAGGGGCGTGCGGGCAGCGCCGCCGGGGGAGCGGCGGCGCTGCCGGTAGGGAAGGCGCCTGGCATCGAGGGCATGTGGCTGCTGTGCGTAAAGCTGGTCCAGACCAATAGGGATGTCAAGGGTTCGAGCCGGTGCTTCCTCGCCAACTCCTGGCCAGGCGCAGGACGCGCGAGGGCCATGCTCGACGAACAGTGGTCCGTGAACAGTGCGAAGTGGGGTGTTGCCGGGCGCCCGCGTGGATATGGTGCTGAGGCAGACAGTGTCCGAAGGAGCGCAGAGCGACCGGGGGTTCACGCGTGCCGACCGCGATAGCCGTGACCGACCCCGACCTGGTGCTCGCCTCGCCCGACCGGCACACCCCGAGCGCCGCCGTGCTGCCGGTGGGCGGAGCGCCGGACGCGTATCCGCTCGACCGCGCGCTCACCGACGTACACACACTGATCGAACAGCACGGCTACGTGATCGTGCTCTGTCCGCAGTCCGTACCGGACGCGGTCGTACACCGGCTGCATTCCGTCCGGTCCGTGCTCGAAAGTGACCGCATAGCGATTCTGCGGCCCGAACTGCCGCCGCTTGGACTCGCCGTACTGGCGTTGCAACTGCGCCAGTTGTCCATCTGTGACTTCAGCCCCGGAGTGCTCGCCTCCGCCGGGCGGCTGCTCGCCCACTACGTCCACGCGGGCGCCCTCCTCGGCTCCGTCGCCAAGCTCGACCGCGTTCCCGTCTCGCTCAAAGCGCACGCCAAGTCGTGGTCGCCGGGCGCCCAGTTCGCCGTCGTGGCCTCGCCGCAGCCGCAGCTCCTGCGCGTCACCGGGGACGAGACGCCGAGCGGCCCCGCCTTCGGCACGCGGATGTTCTACGCCGCCGGACAGCACTCCACCGACTGGGTCACCGGCACGCTCGCCCCGGCCTGGCGGGTGTCGGGCGCGGTCGAGGCGCCGCTGCCCGCCGAGTCGCCGCGCTGGTGGGCGACGGGCAGGAACGGCCACCCCGGCAAGATCGTCGAGTTCGCCGCCGCCATCCCCGACATCTCCGTGCTCTACCAGCTCGTGTCGTCCGTACGGCGCGAGGAGTGCCACTGGTGCGGGCTCGAACTCATCGGCGACCGGTGCGGGTTCTGCTCCGCGCCGCTGGCCACCGGCGCGCTGCCCGAACGCGCCGGGCCCACCCGGTCCTCACTCGCCCCGGCCGCCGCGTCGGGCCGGGCGGCACTGCCCCGCGCCTCGCACCACTGAGCGCCGCACCACCCGCCCAAGTCCCTGTCCGCCTACCGACGAGGTTGTCCGGTCCATGAATTCACGTCAGCGCCGCGGCGTCATCCTCCTGGTCGTCTCGGCCCTGTGTGCCGTCGGCGCGTTCGCCGGTGTGCTGTCCGTGATCCGCGACGTGAACTCCAAGGTCGGGCCCGAGGTGGCCGCGTACCGGCTCAAGGAGGACGTGGCGCCCTACGAGGAGCTGACCGACGACCAGTTCGAGGAGGTGGAGATGCCCGAGCGCTGGCTGTCGGAGACCGCCGTGAAGAACCTCCGCGAGGTCCGCGGCAAGATCACCGTCACCCAGCTCAAGAAGGGCTCCCTGCTCCAGAGCGACATGGTCGTCTCCCGGCCCGAGCTGAAGCCGGGACAGCAGGAGATCGCCATCATGATCGACGCGGAGACCGGCGTCGCCGGGAAGATCGACCCCGGTGCCAAGGTCAACATCTACGCCACCTTCAAGGCGGAGAACGACAAGCAGCGTGACCGCTCCGAGGTCATCGTCGAGAACGCCGAGGTCATCGACGTGGGCAAGCTGACCCCCATCGACCAGCAGGGCACCGGCGACTCCGGCAGCCGCACCCGGCGCCAGGGGGAGGCCGTGCCGATCACGTTCGCGCTGAGCGCGGGGGACGCGCAGCGGGTGGCGTACGCGGAGTCGTTCGCGACGCACGTGCGGCTCGCGCTGGTCGCGCCGGGGGACGACGGGAAGATCGCGCCGGGGGACCGGTCGTACACGCTGGACGAGGCCAAGTGATGGGGGCCCAGCAAGCCCATCAAGCCCCTCTGGCCCACCAAGCCCCTCCGGCGCTTGAGGAGCGGGGTCCGGGGCGGAGCCCCGTGACTTGGGACCCAGCGCCCTCGAAGGGAGAACGCCGATGACCACAAGAATCCTCCCAGCCGCGAGCGAGCCGGAGGCGGCCCGCGCCCTGGTCACCCTCCTCTCCCAACTCCCCGACACCGAACCCGCCCCACCCGTCGCCGACTCCACCGCTCTGCTCGACACCCTGGCAAGGCTGGCCGCGGAGTCGCTCGACGAGCTGCCCGAGGTCGTCCTCGTACACGAACGGATCGGCCCCGTACCGGCGCTGGACCTCATCCGCGACCTGGTGCTGCGCTTCCCGGCCGTCGGCGTCATCCTCGCGACGGCCGACACCAGCCCCGCGCTGCTCACCGCCGCGATGGACAGCGGAGCGCGCGGCATGGTCGCGTTCCCGCTCGGCTACGACGCCCTCGCCGAGCGCGTCCACGCCGCCGCGTCCTGGTCGGCGGGCATGCGGCGGCACCTCGCGGGCGGTACGAATGCCGAGCTGATGCCCGCGGGCGGCGGCGGCCGGGTCGTGGCGGTGACCGGGGCGAAGGGCGGCGTCGGCACGACGCTCGCGGCGGTCCAGTTCGCGCTGGCGGCGCGGGCCTCCGGCCGCTCGGTGGCGCTGCTCGACCTGGACCTGCAGTCCGGCGACGTGGCGTCGTACCTGGACGTGCAGTTCCGCCGCTCGGTGGCGGACCTGGCCGCGATCCGCGACATCACCCCCCGCGTCCTCCAGGACGCCGTCTACACCCACGAGACCGGCATCGACCTCCTCCTCGCCCCCGCCGACGGCGAACGCGGCGAAGAGATCACCGACCGCGTCGCCCGCCAGGTCGTCCACGCCCTGCGCGCCCGGTACGAGATCGTGGTCGTCGACTGTGGTACGCAGATGGGCGCGGCGAACGCGGCGGCGGTCGAACTCGCCGACCAGGCGGTTCTCCTGGTCACCCCGGACGTGATCGCGGTCCGGGCCGCCAAACGCATGGTGCGTCTCTGGGACCGCCTCCAGATCCGCAAGGCGGAGGAGACCCTGACGGTCGTCAACCGGCACGCCCGCTCGGCCGAGATCCAGCCCCCGCTCATCGAACGTGTCACCGGCACGAAGACGGCCCGCGCCGCCGTCCCGGCCGCGTACAAGGAGCTCGCGGCGGCGGTGGACGCGGGCCGCATGCAGGACCTCGACAACCGCTCCACCGTCAAGCAGGCGCTGTGGACGCTCGCCGGTGAGCTGGGCCTGGTCGCGGCCCCCGCCCCGGAGACGACGAACGGCCGCCGCTCCCGCCGCCGCGTCGGCGGCGACAAGGGCGCGGTGACGCTCGAGTTCGCGGCGATGTTCCCGCTGGTGCTCGTCGTCCTCGCCCTGCTGTGGCAGTGCGTGCTGTACGGCTACACGTACTCCCTGGCCGGGAACGCGGCGGACGAGGCGGCACGGGCGGCTACCTCCGCGCAGGCGGGCGGCGGGGACTTCGGCGCGGCCTGCACGGCGGCGGGCAAGGAGCATCTGCCGTCGGCCTGGCAGGGCGCGCAGATCGGCTGCGGTTCCGAGGGCGCCCTCATGAAGGCCACGGTGGAGGTCGACGTCCCGGTGTTCTTCCCAGGGGTGAACCCGGGGTGGACCGTCACCGGCGAGGCGGGCGCGGCGTCGGAGGCGGACCAGTGACCGCGCCCGGGCCACGGGACTCCGCCCCGGCCACAGCGCCCAGGCCACGGGACTCCGCCCAGGACCCCGCTCCTCCATCGCCGGAGAGGGTGAGGTGGGACGACCGCGGCGTCTCCATGCTGGAATTCGCCGGGTTCCTCCCCTTCCTCCTCATCATCGGCCTCGCCGCGATCCAGCTCGGCCTCGTCGGATACGGCGCGAATCAGGCGGGAAGCGCGGCGCGGGCCGGAGCCAGGGCGGAGTCGCTGAACGAGGGCACGGGCGCGGCGGCGGCCGTCGGCTCCGCCAGCGGCTGGCTGGACCCGCAACCGTCGATCGCGACCGGCGACACCGTCACCGCGACCGTCACCGTCCACGTGGCCGCGATCATCCCCCTCTTCGACGGCTGGGACATCAACCGCTCCGCGACGATGCCGAGCGACCGCGCCGGCGACACGAACACCGACGGGAGCTGAACGAAGACATGAGCCTGCGCTCCCGCGTGGCGGCCACCCGCGAAACGCCCGCCGGAACACCCCCGGACCGCGACGAGGGCCTGGTCACCGTCTACCGGGCCAAACTCCTCGAAGAGATCGACCTCGCCGAGATGTCCACGCTCCAGGCCGCGGACCGCCGCGTCCGCCTGGAACGCGTACTCGGCCACATCATCAGCCGCGAGGGCCCGGTCCTCTCCTCCACCGAACGCACCCAGCTCATCCGCCGGGTCGTCGACGAGGCCCTCGGCCTGGGCATCCTCGAACCCCTCCTCGCCGACGCGTCGATCACCGAGATCATGGTGAACGGCCCGGACGCGATCTTCGTGGAGCGGGCGGGCCGCGTGGAACAGCTACCGCTCCGCTTCGCGTCCCCCGAACAACTGATGCAGACGATCGAGCGCATCGTCTCGACGGTGAACCGCCGGGTCGACGAGTCGAACCCCATGGTCGACGCCCGCCTCCCCACCGGCGAACGCGTCAACGTGATCATCCCGCCGCTCGCCCTGACCGGCGCCACCCTCACGATCCGCCGCTTCCCGCGCGCGTACAGCCTCACCGAACTCCTCGAACTCGGCTCGCTCGACGAGCACATGCTGATGCTGCTCGCGGCGTTCGTCCGCTCCCGCTTCAACGTCATCGTGAGCGGCGGCACGGGCTCCGGCAAAACGACTCTCCTCAACGCCCTCTCCGCCCTCATCCCGTCCCACGAGCGCATCATCACCATCGAGGACTCGGCCGAACTCCAGCTCCAGCAGGACCATGTGATTCGCCTGGAGTCGCGCCCCGCGAACGTCGAGGGCAAGGGCCAGGTCACCATCCGCGACCTCGTCCGCAACAGCCTGCGCATGCGCCCCGACCGCATCATCGTCGGCGAGGTCCGCGGCGGCGAGACGCTCGACATGCTCCAGGCGATGTCGACGGGCCACGACGGCTCTCTCGCCACCGTCCACGCGAACACCGCCGAGGACGCCCTCACCCGCCTCCAGACGCTCGGCTCCATGTCGGAGGTGGACGTCCCGTTCGAGGCGCTGCGCGACCAGATCAACTCGGCCGTCGACGTCCTCGTACAACTCACCCGGCACGCGGACGGCTCCCGCCGGGTCAGCGAGATAGTGCTCCTGGTCTCGCACGGGCGCGAACAGTTCACGATCGCGCCCGTGACCCGCTTCGTGGCCCAGCCGTACGTCTCGGGCACCACGGACCTGGAACGCCGCCGCGTCCACGGCTACTACGAACACCTCCCGCTGCCGCGCCGCATCGCGGACCGCCTGTACGTGGCGGGGGAGTCGGTCCCGCCGGCGTACGGCGTGGTGGAGACGGTGGACGCACGGCATACGAGGGAGGCCACGGGATGACATCGGTACGGGAGAGGGGGCACGGTCCGGCATGACGAACCCCGCACTGATCGCCCTCGGCGCCACCCTCGTGACCTGCGTCCTCGCCATCGCGGGCATCCACGTCTACGCGTCCGGACGCGCCCAGCGCCAGGCCCTCGTCGACCGCCTGGACGACTACCGGGCGGGCGACGGCGGCTCCGGCCCGCTGGCCGGCCGCGTGCGCCGCTTCGCCGCCGTCGACCGCCGCCTGCGCCGCACCCGCCTGGGTCGCGCCGTCCACCTCCGCCTGTCGGCGACGGGCCTGGACCTGACGGCGGGCGAGTTCTCGGTCTACGTGGCTGCGGTCGTCGCCGCTCTGTGGGTCCTCGCGGCGGCGACGCTGGCCCCGTTCTTCGGCCCGATCGCGGGAGCGGTCGCCGTCTGGGCGGCGGTGATCTTCCTCAACTGGCAGCGGCAGAAACGCATCGAGGCGTTCATCAACCAACTCCCCGACGTGGCACGTCTGCTGGCCAACGCGACCGCCGCCGGCCTGGCCCTGCGCACCTCGCTCGCGATGGCGGCGGAGGAGCTGGAGGCCCCGGCGGGCGAGGAGCTGAGCCGGGTGGCGGACCAGCTGGCGCTCGGCCGCTCGGTCGACGACGCGCTGGACGAACTGGCGAGCCGCCTGCCGTCCCGCGAGCTGATCGTCCTCGTCACGACGCTGGTCCTGGCGAACAAGGCGGGCGGCACGGTCGTCTCCTCCCTGCGCAACCTCACCCAGACCCTGGAGGACAGGAAGGAGACCCGGCGCGAGATCCGCACGATGCTGTCGGAGGTGAACGCGACGGCGTTCACGGTCCCGCTCCTCGGCCTCGGCTCCCTCCTCCTGATCAACTCCTCGAACGAGGGCGCGCTCGCGAAGGTCACCGGCTCCCCGCTCGGCCAGACCCTCATCCTGATCTCGCTCGGCCTGTACGGGATCGGGTTCTTCGTGATCCGCCGCCTGGGAAAGATCGAGGTCTGAGCCATGTTCCCGACGATCGGGGTCTGAGCCATGTCGACAATGGTGGTGGGCCTGCTCCTGGCGCTGGTGACCGGCTTGGCGGTCCTCGGTGTCTTCACGGGCATCCGCATGTACCGGGCCGAGGCCAAGGTCCCCAGCGATCTGGCACTCGCCCTGGAGGTGGGCGCCACCCGCGTTTCGACGGCGGGCTCGGCGGTGGACCGTCTGGGCATGCGGTTCGCGCCCTTGGTCCTCCGTCTCATGGGCCCGCGCCGGGTGGACGCGAAGCGCCGCAAGATCGACATGGCGGGGAACCCCGGGGGCCTGACGATCGACCGGTACGCCGCCCGCCGCGCAATCTACGGCCTCTTCGGCATCGTCATGGGCCTGGTCTTCCTCTCCAACGGAAGCCCGCTCCTGGCCCTCCTCACCCTCGCCTTCGGCGCTCTCGCCGCCGACGCGCTGATCTGGCAGGCGGTACGCGAACGCAGGGAGGTCATCGACCGCACCCTCCCCGACTTCCTGGACGTGCTGGCCGTGGTCGTCTCGGCGGGCCTGGGCTTCCGCCAGGCGCTGGACCGCGTGGCGGAGAAGTACGAGGGTCCCTGGGCCGACGAACTCCGCATCACCCTGCGCCAGATGGACATGGGCGTCCCACGCCGCCAGGCCTTCGACGAACTGCGCCGCCGCAACGCGTCCGAGCAGGTGGCCCAATTCGTCTCGGCCCTCCAGCAGGGAGAGGAGCTGGGCTCCCCGATCGCGGAGACCCTCATCCAACTGGCCACGGACATGCGCCGTACCGACGCCCAGAACTCCCGCCGCCGCGCCGCGAAGACGATCCCGAAGGCAACGATGGTGACCCTCGTCTTCATGCTCCCGGCCACCATGATCCTGATCGCTACCGGCATGTTCCTCGGCTCAGGGACCAACTTCGGTTCAATACTAGGCCGTTGACCCCTCCTCTCCCCGCGCATGACTGGCTACAGTGAAAGCGAGCAAAGGTTGGCTATTGCGAATGCCGCCCTGGGTCGTGAATGACCGGGGCATGACGAAGGCGGTACGAGGGCAACGGGAAGGGAGCTGGCACGCGATGACGCCCCGGGCAACACCCAGACAATATCCGGTCAAGCCCGGTCCCTATGTTGGCGAAACCGGGTGCGCAGGGTCGCAGTTCGCGTACGTTGCGTGTGTTGTTCTGGTTGCCCTGGAGGACGTGGCGGAAGGGGGTCCCCGTGATCAAGGACCGAGTGCGCGGGACGTGGATGACGTGGACGAGTTCACTGGGGGAGCGGGTCCGGGGGGCGCGGCGGGACGCCGGGGCCGGGTTCGTGGAGTATGCGGGGCTGATGATTCTGATCGCCGGGATCTTCACCCTCATCGACCAGTTGGGGCTGGACGGGCTGATCTCCGGCGCCATCGGCGACGCGGTCGACCGGGTCATCGGCGGCTGACAGCGGCGTCGCTGCGCGGCGATCGTGGTTCGACCCTCCCCATCTACATCTGGCTGACCGGCATCCTGCTCTTCGCCGCGTTCGCCTTCTTCGCGTTCGCCCAAGCAGCCTCGGCGCGCAACGGAGCGCAGTCGGCGGCCGACGCCGCCGCGCTGGCGGCGGCGCAGTCGGCCCGGGACGAGCTGATGGACGGGCTCGGCGACGCCTTGGAGGCCGGTGGCGGGGACGGCGACGACTGGCTGGACTGGCTGACCGGGGACAAGTACAAGGGCACCGATGCGGCGACCGCGGCCGACCAGCTCGCAGCCGAGAACGACGCGGAGGTGATCGGTGGCCCCGACGACACCGAGGTCAACGGCTCCCCTGGCTACTGGGTCGAAGTACGGACCCTTTACGCGGTCGGCGACACGATCATCCCTGGCACGGAGAACGACAAGGCGAAGGCTCATGCCACGGCGGTGATCGAACCTCGCTGCGACCTGCCCACGGACGTGGGCGCGGATCCCTCTCCCACCCCCGTGCCGGACCCGGACGCCGAAGGCGACGGGGACCCGGGCGCAGATGAGCCCGAGCCCGAGCCTGTCGAACTCGTCTGTGACGGCAACCCGGTCGAGATCGATCCCGGGGATTTCGACCCCGCCGACCTGCCCGACGCGTCACTGTTGTTCTCCGTCCACCTGGCCGACTGACGAGTGAACGACGAGAGAGGGAAGCCGCAGCGATGAACTTTCGGCGCACAACGACGACCCGCCGGGCGCTGGCCGCCGCGGCGATGACCACAGGACTCGTCCTCGCCGTGACCGGCTGTGGTGGAGACGGCGACGGGGGCGGCGAGAAGCCGACGGCCTCCCGGACGTCCGCGCCCGCCGACAAGGGCGACGATCAGGCGCCCTCCGAGTCCTCCACGGAGTCGGGCGAGCAGGTGCTCGCCGAGTCGAAGGACGGCGACGTGACCGTCTCCATCAACTCGGCGACCCGGGACCAGGGCGGTTTCGTCAGCGTGACCGGTACGGTCCGCAACGACGGGAGCGGTTCTTGGATGGCCGCCAACTGGCAGAGCGACGAGACCGAACTCGCGGTCAACGGAGGCTCGTTGTCCGGCGCCAGCCTGGTGGACCAACAGGGCAAGAAGAAGTACCTGGTCCTGCGCGACACCACGGGACGCTGCCTGTGCACGAAGTTCACCCGCCTGCGATCCGGCGACACGGCCACCTGGTACGCCCAGTTCCCCGCGCCGCCCGAAGGCACCACCGAGGTCTCCTTCCAGGTCGGCGCGATGCCCCCCGCCCCGATCGAGATCACCGAGGGCGACTGACATGCCCCGACGAAGCGTGACCGCAGCGCTGACCATGGCCACGGCCACGGTGGTGCTCGCCGCCGGAACAGCGGTGGCCGCCGACGACCCCACCCCCGCCGGCAAGGCGTCCGGCGCCCCACCCGGCACCACGTCGAGCTCCCCGCCCCCGCAAGTGGACGCCAACAGCCCCGGCCTGAAACTCGCCGACGGCGCGACGCTGGCCCCGGCGCGGGTCCTGGACATCAAGTCCGTCGTGGAAGACCTCTCCGGCGACGAACGCCGCTCCGACACCAACGAGAACGTCACCTTCGCCCTCCAGGCCGAGGTCCTCTTCCCCAAGGACAGCGACAAGCTCAACCCGGACGCCCGCTCTCGCATCCAGACGATCGCGGACGAGATCAACACGCAGAAGGCGGGCGCGGTCCGGGTCTTCGGCTTCACGGACAACCTGGGCTCGTACGCCCACGGCCTGACCCTTTCCAAGAAGCGCGCGGAAGCGGTCCACGACGAACTGAGCGCCGCGCTCGGCGCGCAGGGCGGTTCGGTCACGTTCCAGGTCCGCGGTTACAGCGAGGACTACCCGATCGCGGACAACACGACGGAAGAGGGCCGGAAGAAGAACCGCCGGGTGGAGGTGTCCTTCCCGAAGGGAGGCTGAACGGGCGCCGCCGCCCGCTCAGCCCGCCCCACTTCAGTCGGGTGTGCTGTGGAAGATGTCGGCCGCGTCTGTCACGTGGAGGGCGCGCTCTCGATGCCGAGTCGCAGCTGGGACGGTTCCGGGCGCTGCTGCATAAGGTGGGAAAGGCGGCCCTGGAACCCGTGCCGTCCCGCGACTTCATTCACCGACTGGCGAAGGAACTGTGAGGCGTACGGCATGACGGAGCCCATCCACTGGCAGAAGTCGACGTTCTCGGGGGCGGCGACGGCAACACCTGCGTAGAAGTGGCGACCGCACCCGGGACCGGATCCATCCACCTCCGTGAGAGCGACGACCCCGCACGGGAGATGGCCACGACCCCCGCGGCCCTCTCCCACCTCCTCCGCACCCTGAAGGACCCTGACCAGTGACCGAGATCCCCACCGACCTCACCTGGACCCGCGCGGCCCCCGAGGACGCGGAGGGCCCAGGCCCCTGGATCGAGATCGCGTTCGGCGCGGAGGACTTGGTCTACCTGCGCGAGACGTCGGACCCCGAGACGGTCGTCACCACCACCCGCAAGAAATGGGACGCCTTCGTACTCGGCGTACAGGCAGGGGAATTCGACCACTTCGTGGCCGATATGACCTGAGCGAAAGACTGTGAGGCACGGTATGCGCGAGCCCACGCATTGGCAGAAGTCGACGTTATCCGAGGGCGGCGACGGCAACACCTGCGTCGAAGTGCCGACGATGGCCGGAGTCGTCCACCTCCGCGAGAGCGATGACCCCACGACGGAGATCCCGGCCGCCCCCAGGGCGTCCTCCGGCCTCCTCTCCGCTCTGAAGGAGCCTTACGCGCCCCGGGCATAACCCCGGGCCGCCCTCACCCCGTCAACCGCACCGGCAACGAATCCACCCCGTACACGATCGACAGCTTCCGGAACTCCAGCTCCGCCGTCGGGACGCCGAGCCGCAACTCGGGGAAGGCGCGGACCAGTTGCGGGAACGCCGCCCGCAGCTCCATCTTGCCGAGCTCCGCCCCGATGCAGCGGTGGATGCCGTAGCCGAACGCCAGGTGGGAGGAGGCGGGCGGGCGCCCGGGAAGGAACGCCTCCATGTCGGCGCCGAGGCGCGGGTCGCGGTCCGCCGCGCTGAGCGAGACGATCACGACGTCGCCGCCGGCTATCCGGACCCCGCCGACCTCGACGTCCTCGCGGGCGAACCTCGGGAACGCCGTCTGGACCACGGTCAGATGGCGCAGGAGTTCGTCGACGAAGGGCGCCGCCACCGCCGCCGGGTCCTCCGCGTCGCGCAGCGCGTCGAAGTGCTCGCGGTCCTGGAGCAGGATCAGCGTGCCGAGGGCGAGCATGCTGGCGGTGGTCTCCAGGCCGCCGGTCAGGACGCCGTCGGCGAGGCCGGTCAGCTCCTCGTCGGTGATGTTGTCGCCGTGCTCGCGCACCAGCATGCCGAGCAGGCCCTCACCGGGGTTGCGCCGCTGCTCCGCGACGACACCGCGCAGGTAGTCCAGGGACTGCGAGACGGCCCCGAAGGAGGCGCCCGCCCCGCCGAGGACGTCGAAACGGGCCACCGAGAACTGCTGGAACGCGTCGCGCTCCTCGTACGGGACGCCCAGCAGCTCGCAGATCACCAGGGCCGGTACCGGCATCGCGAAGTGCTCGACGAAGTCGGCCGTGGAGTCGGGCGACTCGTGCGCCGCCTTCTCCAGGTGGAGCAGCTGCTCCTCGACGATGGCGTGGATGCGCGGTGTCAGACGGGAGAGACGGCGCATCGTGAACTCTGGGGTGAGCAGGCGGCGCAGGCGCGTGTGGTCCGGCGGGTCGCAGAAGCCGAGGCCGCCCGGGTTCTGGTCGGCGCCGGCCCCGCCCACGCCGACCAGGTGGCGGAAGTCGTTGCTGAACGCCTTCGCGTCGCCGAGGACCTCCTTCGCCTCGTCGTAGCCGGAGACCAGCCAGACCGTCATGCCGGGGATCGGCAGTCTGCTGACCGGTTCGCGGTCACGCAGCGCGGCTATCTCGGGGACCGGGTCGAGGCCGTCGCGGCGCAGCGGAAGCAGCGCCGCGTCGGGCAGCTTCGCCAGCACGGACAGATCGAGGCTGCCCCCCTTCTTCCGGAGCCGGGAGAAGTAGAGACGGGTCAGCCAGGTCGCTATCGCGGAACGTACGGACATGTGCTCGCATTTCTGCGGTGGGACGGGACGGGCCTACGGCTACCTGGACGGGTACGTGGGGGGCCGTGGTTCTGACGGGGCGCGGGGGTCCGCCAAGGGTACGTGCGTTCACCGGGTCCCACGGAAGAGGGGCCGCCCCGGACCGGAGCTGGGGCCACCCCTGACGTCGCCGCGGCACGGTCCCGGCGCCGCCGCGCACAAATGGAGATGTCCCGGGCCCCGCCCCCTGCGACCATCGGGCCATGAGCAGCAATGACGCCGACGCCCGCCGGAACATCCCGTACCCGGACCGCGGCTTCGAGGACCTGGTCGCCGAAGCCGTCGCCGAACCCACCGAGGGCTGGGACTTCTCCTGGTTCGAGGGGCGGGCCACCGAGGCGCGCCCGTCCTGGGGGTACGCGCGCTCGATGGGGAAGCGGCTCGCGCACGCCGGGGCCGCCCTCGATCTGCAGACGGGCGGCGGCGAGGTCCTGGACGAGGCGCCGGCGCTGCCGCCGCTGATCGCCGCGACGGAGGGCTGGCCGCCGAACGTCGAGAAGGCGACCCGCCGCCTCGGCCCGCGCGGCGTGGTCGTCGTCGCGTCCCCCGAGGACGCCCCGCTGCCGTTCGCGGACGCGGCCTTCGACCTCGTCACCAGCCGCCATCCGGTCGTGGCCCGGTTCACCGAGATCGCCCGCGTGCTGCGGCCCGGCGGCACGTACTTCGCCCAGCACGTCGGGCCGGGCAGCGCGTTCGAGCTCGTCGAGTACTTCCTGGGACCGCAGCCGGAGGAGGCCCGGCGGGCCCGGGACCCGTACGCGGAGAAGGCGGCGGCCGAGGCGGCGGGTCTGGAGGTCGTGGACCTGCGGGCGGAGCGGCTGCGCATGGAGTTCTACGACATCGGCGCGGTCGTGTACTTCCTGCGCAAGGTCGTCTGGATGGTCCCGGGGTTCACCGCCGACGCGTACCGGCCGCGGCTTCTCGCCCTGCATGAGCTCATCGGGAAGGAAGGGCCTTTCGTGGCGCACAGCACCCGGCATCTCATCGAGGCGCGCAAGCCGTCGTCGTGAGGGGAGTGGCGCAGGTCACGCGAGGTGCGGCCGCCTCAGGTAACCGATTCCGCATCGTTACCGACATCCACTCGATCCACACCTAAAGCTCACGTAAGTTCAGACCAACGGCAATTCGCGTGAGCAAAGCTGCGTGCCGGTACCGCGCGGCGGAGGGGGCCGCGCGGTGCCGTCCGCGTCCTTCGCCCGCCGCGCACCCGCCCGATGGGCGTACTCCGAATGCGCCATCTCCGCCGGGGCCGCTCCGCCGCCCCGGACGCGCGTCAACCGCGCGCACCACCCGCGAGAGGGACAGTGAAAGCCCGGGGCTGCCGCCGGAAACAAGGCGCCGGAGCGCTGGGGACCCCGCTGAGCAGCGGCCGGAAACGAACGGCCCGCCGTCGCCGGGTGACTGCGGAGAGTAGTTGTGACACGCGGATGCGCGCGCCCGCACTTACGAAGGGTTATGGTGGGAACCCCCCCTCGGGCCGGTCCGTCTCCCCCCCCACGGACCGGCCCGTTTTTTCTTCGGGGACTTCCCAGGTGCTCCAGGGGGCGTGTCAGCCCCGGTCTGCCCAGATGTTCGTGCCCGGCGTCGAGACCGCGAACGAGTCGATTTCGGTCAGCTCCGCGTCCGTGAGCTTCGGGCCCGCGAGCGCCGCCACGTTCTCCTCCAGCTGCTTCACGCTGGACGCGCCGATCAGCGCCGATGTCATGCGCTCGTCGCGCAGCACCCACTGCAGCGCGAGCTGCGCGAGCGACTGGCCGCGCCGGGAGGCGATGTCGTTCAGGCCGTTGAGCCGCCGCACGACCTCGTCGCTCAGCAGGTCAGGGTCGAGCGACTTGCCCTGTGTGGCGCGCGAACCCTCCGGGATGCCCTTCAGGTACTTGCCCGTGAGCAGGCCCTGCGCGAGCGGCACGAAGGAGATGCAGCCCATGCCGGCCGTCTCCAGGGTGTCGAGCAGGTGCTCGTCCTCGGTCCAGCGGTTGATCATCGAGTACGACGGCTGGTGGATGAGGGCCGGGACGCCCATCTCCTTGAGCAGGCGCGCCGCTTCGGCCGTCTGCTCGCTGTTGTAGGAGGAGACGCCGACGTACAGCGCCTTCCCCTGCCGCACCGCCGATGCGAGCGCTCCCATCGTCTCCTCGAGCGGAGTGTCCGGGTCGAAACGGTGCGAGTAGAAGATGTCGACGTAGTCCAGACCCATCCGGTTCAGGGACGCGTCGAGCGACGACAGCAGGTACTTGCGGCTGCCCCACTCGCCGTACGGGCCGGGGTGCATGAGGTAGCCCGCCTTGGTCGAGATGACCAGCTCGTCCCGGTACGGGGCGAAGTCCTGGGCGAACATCTTGCCGAAGTTCAACTCGGCGGAGCCGGGCGGCGGGCCGTAGTTGTTCGCCAGGTCGAAGTGGGTGATGCCCAGGTCGAAGGCGCGGCGCAGGATCGCGCGCTGGGAGTCCAGGGTGCGGTCGTCACCGAAGTTGTGCCACAGGCCGAGCGAGACGGCGGGGAGCTTCAGACCGCTGCGGCCCGTGCGCCGGTACTCCATCGTGTCGTACCGGTCGCCCGCGGCGACGTAGGGGGAGATGTCGTTCATGGAGACGAAACTACGTCAGGGCGGGCCACCGGGGCACGGGCAGAAGGGGTGCTGCCACAGGGGTAGGCTTTCGCCCTCGGGGACCGCCGTCTGCACGGAGAGGCTGAAAACACCGTGAACCTGCGCGACAGGCTGCGCCGCCTGCTGGTCGGGCTGTACGCACGCCGGGTGGAAGGCCACCTGGACCACGCCCAGGTGCCCAAGCACATCGGGGTCATCATGGATGGCAACCGACGCTGGGCGAAGGCCGCCGGCTCCACCGCCGCACAGGGCCACCAGGCGGGCGCCGTCAAGATCGAGGAGTTCCTCGGCTGGTGCAGCGAGACGGACGTCGAGGTCGTCACCCTGTGGCTGCTCTCGACGGACAACTTCGACCGGCCCCCGGAGGAGCTGGTCCCGCTGCTCGCCATCATCGAGGGCGTCGTACGCACCCTGGCGACCGACGGGCGCTGGCGCGTGCACCACGTCGGCGCCGCCGACATCCTCCCCTCCGGCCTGCGCACGGCCCTGAAGGAGGCCGAGGAGGAGACCGCCGGCCGGCCCGGGATACTGGTCAACGTGGCGATCGGCTACGGCGGCCGCCAGGAGATCGCCGACGCCGTCCGCTCGATGCTCCTCGACGCCGCCGACAAGGGCGCCAGCCTGGAGCAGGTCGCCGACGACGTCACCATCGACCTGATCGGCAAGCACCTCTACACCAGCGCCCAGCCCGACCCCGACCTCGTCATCCGCACCAGCGGCGAGCAGCGCCTGTCCGGGTTCATGCTGTGGCAGACGGCCCACTCCGAGTACTACTTCTGCGACGTCTTCTGGCCCGCGTTCCGCAAGGTCGACTTCCTGCGCGCGATGCGCGACTACGCCGCCCGGCACCGCCGCTTCGGCGGCTGACCCGGCGTCACCCCTCGTACCCCCGCGGACCGGCGGGGCAGGGATCCACAAGGGTCACCAGGAGTTAACGCACGCGTCGTCCTATGCCGTGGCATGGCTGCGCGTGTTCGAGGGAATAACACCTCCAGGTCGGTGTCCGAACCACGGACACCGGTTCTCAGCGGACGGCACGGGGCCGTCCGCCCGGGAGGCCCTTTGCACCAGGACGACCGTACGCAGGCGAGTACGGACGCGACTTGGAGGGCCGGCTCTCGGCCCCGCGCAGCGCGGCCGTCGACCGGCAGGTCGCTCCCGCCCTCCCGGCCCGGGATTCCCTCCGTCGCTCCCCGACCTCTTCCGAGGGGGTACGTCCTTCCGTGGTGACCAGCAACAAGCGCCACCAGCCAGACCGGCGCACCTATGTTCTCGACACCAGCGTCCTGCTGGCCGATCCGAACGCCATGACCCGTTTCGACGAGCACGAAGTGGTGCTTCCCGTCGTCGTGGTCACGGAGTTGGAGGCCAAACGGCACCACCCGGAGCTGGGGTACTTCGCCCGGCAGGCGCTGCGCCTGCTGGACGACTACCGCATCCGCTTCGGGCGCCTCGACGCCCCGATCCCCACCGGGGACCTGGGCGGCACGCTCCGCGTCGAGCTCAACCACTCCGACCCCAGCGTGCTGCCCTCGGGCTACCGCCTCGGGGACAACGACTCCCGCATCCTCGCGGTCGCCCGCAACCTGCAGGCCGAGGGGTTCGACGTCACGGTCGTTTCGAAGGATCTGCCGCTCAGGATCAAGGCGTCCTCGGTCGGCCTCCTCGCCGAGGAGTACCGCGCCGAGCTCGCCATCACGGACTCCGGCTGGACCGGCATGTCCGAGCTCTCGCTCCCCGCCGAGCAGGTGGACCTGCTCTTCGAGGAGGAGAGCGTGTACGTCCCCGAGGCGGCCGGCCTTCCCGTGCACACGGGTCTGACGATCCACTCCGAGCGGGGCAAGGCCCTCGGCCGCGTCACGCCCGAGGGGAACGTCCGTCTCGTGCGCGGCGACCGGGAGGCGTTCGGGCTCAAGGGGCGCAGCGCCGAGCAGCGGATCGCGCTCGATCTGCTCCTCGATCCGGACGTCGGCATCATCTCGATGGGCGGCCGGGCCGGCACCGGCAAGTCCGCGCTCGCCCTGTGCGCGGGCCTGGAGGCCGTCCTGGAGCGGCGCCAGCACAAGAAGGTGATGGTCTTCCGGCCGCTGTACGCGGTCGGCGGGCAGGAGCTCGGTTATCTGCCGGGCTCCGAGGCCGAGAAGATGGGGCCGTGGGCGCAGGCCGTCTTCGACACCCTCTCGGCGGTCACCTCGCGCGAGGTCATCGAGGAGGTCACCTCGCGCGGCATGCTGGAGGTGCTGCCGCTCACCCATATCCGGGGGCGCTCGCTGCACGACGCCTTCGTGATCGTGGACGAGGCCCAATCCCTGGAGCGGAACGTCCTGTTGACCGTGCTGTCCCGGATCGGGGCGAACTCGCGGGTGGTCCTCACCCATGACGTCGCCCAGCGGGACAACCTCAGGGTCGGCCGCTACGACGGTGTCGTCGCCGTCGTCGAGAAGCTCAAGGGCCATCCGCTGTTCGCGCACGTCACCCTCACGCGCTCGGAGCGGTCCCAGATCGCGGCCCTGGTGACCGAAATGCTGGAGGACGGTCAGATCTAGCCCGATTGGCCCCGCTTGGCGCCGCCCGGAGAAGCCAGAGAGCTTAACCGGGCGGCGTCTTGGCGCGCGTGCATTTCCGGAAAAGACTTGAGGCAAACGAGGTGTGACCTTTCACACCCGGCACAGAATTGCCTTGCGGCGTTCGCATACGGCAGAGTCTCGGTTCCGTCAGGCCCCGCATACGACACTCATGTGCCCCCAGTGGTACAGCGTCACCGCAGCACCTGCTGCACCTGAACTTCATAGTGATCGTCGTATGCCGCCCGAGCACCACGCGGCGCTCCCCGAGCGGGAGTTGCCCACCGGGCCCGTGCCTCCCGTGACCCGTCAGTTGGGAGGCCAGTGCCAGGGGCACGATCGCGTCCGCGAGGGTCACACTTCAGCGGGCGATGCTGGAAGGAAACCGTGTGAGCCGGATCTCGGTCCGGGGATTCGCAGTGGCTTCGGCCACCGCGGTCACCACCGTCGGCGCCGTCGTGGGTGTTGCCTCGGGCAGCACCGCTCAGCCCGCCTCGAACGAGGCCGGGGCAGCGGTCGGCGACGCGACCCTCCTCGCGGACATCCCGGCTGGACAGCAGGCGCAGGTGCAGACCGCGTCGCTGACCCAGCAGGCACAGACGCAGGCCATCGCGGCCGACAACGCGGCGCAGAAGACGGCGGAGGAGACGGCCCGCAAGCAGGCCGCCAAGGACGCCATCGCGAAGCAGAAGGACGCGCAGGCAGCCAAGGAGAAGGCCGAGAAGGCCGCCGAGGATGCGAAGAAGCGGGAGGACGCGGAGAAGATCACGAGCCGGTCCACCACCCGCGACGCGACGAGCTTCTCGGTCCAGTCGTCGTACTCCACCGCCCAGATCCAGGCGATGGCGCGGCAGATGGTGCCGGGCGACCAGTTCCAGTGCTTCAGCAACATCGTGAATCACGAGTCGAGCTGGAACTACCAGGCCACCAACGCCTCCTCCGGCGCGTACGGACTCTTCCAGGCGCTGCCCGCCGGCAAGTACGCGTCCGCGGGCTCCGACTGGCAGACCAACCCGGCCACGCAGATCAAGTGGGGCCTGAACTACATGAACGAGCGGTACCAGAGCCCCTGTGGCGCCTGGGACTTCTGGCAAGCCAACCACTGGTACTGAGCCGGCGCTCGACCTCGCTCAACCCCGCGGAGCCTCTCACCGTCCTACGGTGAGGGGCTCCGTCGTTGTACCGTCTTGATCCACAGGCTCTGGGGGGAGTGTTGAGAGCGCACGGGGGAAAGGGACGGATCATGTCGCGTGTGCCAGGCTGGCTCGGGAGAGTCGGCGCCGGAATCAGCAGAGTGGGCGAGCGCTTGGACGAGCGCCGGGCCGAGGGAGACGCCTTGTCCGCCGATGAGGAGCGTGACGAGTCGTCGCACGACCAGGTGCCGCCGCCGCCCGCGTACGCGCCCGCCGTGTCGGCCAGGCCCGAGCCGGCCGCCGCCGTGCCGTGGGGACTGCGCGTCGCCGCCGAGGCGTCCTGGCGCCTCCTCGTGCTCGCCGGCATGGTCTGGGTCCTGATGAAGGTCATCGCCTCGGTGCAGCTGGTGATCTTCGCGTTCGTCGCGGCGCTGCTCATCACCGCGCTCCTCCAGCCCACCGTGGCCCGGCTGCGCCGCCACGGCGTACCACGCGGCCTCGCCACCGCCCTCACCGCCATCCTCGGCTTCGTCGTCATGGGGCTCGTCGGCTGGTTCGTGGTCTGGCAGGTCCAGGAGAACATCGACAACCTCTCCACCCAGGTCCAGGACGGCATCGACGAGCTGCGCAAATGGCTGCTCAACAGTCCGTTCCACGTGACCGAGGACCAGATCAACGACACCGCCAAGTCGCTGCGCGACGCGATCGGCGCGAACACGGACGAGATCACCTCGGCGGGGCTCGAAGGCGTCACCGTCATCGTCGAGGCGCTGACCGGCATCCTGCTCGCGATGTTCTCGACGCTGTTCCTGCTCTACGACGGCAAGCGCATCTGGGAGTGGACGCTCAAGCTGTTCCCGGCGCAGGCGCGCCCCGGGATCGCCGGGGCCGGGCCCCGGGCCTGGCGCACGCTGACCGCGTACGTCCGCGGCACGGTCATAGTGGCGTTGATCGACGCCATCTTCATCGGCCTCGGCCTCTTCTTCCTCGGCGTGCCGATGGCGGTGCCGCTCGCCGTCTTCATCTTCCTGTTCGCGTTCATCCCGCTGGTGGGCGCGGTCGTCTCCGGCGCGCTCGCGGTGGTCGTGGCCCTGGTGACCCAGGGTGTGTTCACCGCGGTGATGGTGCTCGTCGTCGTCCTCGCCGTGCAGCAGATCGAGGGGCACATCCTGCAGCCCTTCATCCTCGGACGTGCGGTACGGGTGCATCCACTGGCCGTCGTCCTCGCGGTCGCCGCCGGCGGGATGGTGTCCGGGATCGGCGGGGCGGTGGTCGCGGTGCCGCTCGTCGCCGTGACCAACACGGTGGTCGGGTATCTGCGCTCGTGGTCGCAGGAGGCGGCGATGAAGCAGACGCCTGCTCCGCACGGGGCTACGGCGATGGATGTGGCGCCGGTTGAGCCGGATCAAGCCCCTCCGGCGATTGAGGAGCGGGGTCCGGGGCGGAGCCCCGCGACATAGGGAAAGGGGGCCCGGACGGGTCCGGGCCCCCTTCACTACAGGGACGTACTAGCTGAGCGCCTCTTCGGCGTCCAGGGTGACCGCGACCGCCTGGATGACGGAGGCGATCTTGAAGGCCTCCTGGACGACCTCACGGGAGACGTCCGCCTTGCGGAGCACCTGCTCGTGCGAGTCCAGGCACATGCCGCAGCCGTTGATCGCGGAGACCGCGAACGACCACAGCTCGAAGTCGACCTTGTCGACGCCCGGGTTGCCGATGACGTTCATCCGCAGGCCCGCGCGCATCGTCCCGTACTCGTTGTCCGAGAGCAGGTGACGCGTGCGGTAGAAGACGTTGTTCATCGACATGATGGCGGCGGCCGACTTGGCGGCCGTGTACGCCTCCGGCGACAGGTTCGCCTTCGCCTCGGGCTCCAGCTCGCGCAGGACGCGCGGGGAGCGGGCGGCGATGGCGGTCGCCAGGACCGTGCCCCACAGCTGCTGCTGCGGCAGGTCCGAGTTGCCGATGACCGAGCCCAGGTTGAGCTTCAGGTCCTTCGCGTAGTCCGGTATGGCGGACTTCAGTTCGTCGAGAGCCATGTCAGTGCCCGTACCCTTCCGTTTCCGTCACTCGCCCGAGAGGAGCGCGACCGGGTCGAGGGTCTCGTCGCCCTTGCTCCAGTTGCACGGGCACAGCTCGTCGGTCTGCAGGGCGTCGAGGACCCGGAGGACCTCCTTGGGGTTACGGCCCACGGAACCGGCGGTCACCATCGTGAACTGGATCTCGTTGTTCTGGTCGACGATGAAGACGGCGCGCTGCGCGAAGCCGTCCTCGCCCTCGATGCCGAGGTCACGCATGAGCTCGTGCTTGGAGTCGGCCAGCATCGGGAAGGGCAGGTCGGTCAGGTCCGGGTGGTCCTTGCGCCAGGCGTGGTGCACGAACTCGGAGTCACCGGAGAAGCCGAGGATCTGCGCGTCGCGGTCGGCGAACTCCTCGTTCAGCTTGCCGAACGCGGCGATCTCGGTGGGGCACACGAAGGTGAAGTCCTTGGGCCACGCGAACACGATCTTCCACTTGCCCTCGTAGGTCTTGTGGTTGATCTGCTCGAACTCCGAGCCCTTCTCCAGGGAGACACAGGCGGTCAGGTCGAACTCGGGGAACTTGTCACCGACGGTGAGCACACGCACTCCTTGCAGCGAGAAACCTCCCTTTTGAGGAGGTTTCCATGGGTTGGACTAGGTCCCGATCGTGGCACAGAGTGTATTGATTACGGAAATAGCTAGACTCGGTCGTGTTGATCGGAGGTGGCTATCAGTGGCCGTGAGAAAGAGGGCGCCCAGCCTGGCGCAACTACGGGCGTTCAGGGCGGTCGCGGAGCATCTGCACTTCCGGGACGCGGCGGCCGCGATAGGGATGAGCCAGCCCGCGCTGTCCGGGGCGGTCTCGGCCCTGGAGGAGACGCTCGGGGTGACCCTTGTCGAGCGTACGACGAGAAAAGTACTGCTCTCGCCGGCCGGTGAGCGGATCGCCGTGCGGGCGCGGGCCGTGCTCGACGAGGTCGGGGCGCTCATGGAGGAGGCCGAGGCGGTACGGGCGCCGTTCACCGGGGCGTTGCGGCTCGGGGTGATTCCTACGGTCGCGCCCTATCTGTTGCCGAGTGTGCTGCGGCTCGTGCATGAGAAGTACCCGGAGCTCGACCTTCAGGTGCACGAGGAGCAGACGTCGTCGCTGGTGGAGGGGCTCACGGCGGGGCGGCTCGATCTGTTGCTGCTCGCCGTGCCGCTCGGGGTGCCCGGAGTCGCCGAACTCCCGCTCTTCGACGAGGACTTCGTGCTTGTCACTCCGTTGGATCACTGGCTCGGCGGGCGGGAGGGGATTCCGCGGGAGGCGTTGCGTGAGCTGAATCTGTTGCTGCTCGACGAAGGGCACTGTCTGCGGGACCAGGCGCTGGACATCTGCCGGGAGGCGGGGCGCTCGGACGCGCCCGTCACGACGACCGCGGCGGGGCTCTCGACGCTGGTGCAGTTGGTCGCGGGCGGGCTCGGGGTCACGTTGCTGCCGCGGACCGCTGTCGCCGTCGAGACCAGCCGGAGCAGTCAGTTGTTGACCGGGTATTTCGCTGAGCCCGCGCCTACGCGGCGGGTCGCTCTCGCTATGCGGGTGGGGGCCGCGCGGGCCGGGGAGTACGAGGAGCTGGCCTCGGCGTTGCGGGGCGCTCTGCGGGATCTGCCGGTTCGGGTTCTTCGGGGTTGAGGGTTTCCGGTTGCGGGCGGGTGCGAGTGCGTCGTGGCTGGTCGCGCAGTTCCCCGCGCCCCTGGAAGGCGGCCTGGCGGCCTGCCTTCGGGGCGCCGTTGGGGGTTGACGGCGGTGGGTCGGCTCGGGTGCGTCGTGGTCGCTCGCGCAGTTCCCCGCGCCCCTGGCGTTCGCGGCTTCGCCGCTGCTCCATCGGGGCGCGGGGAACTGCGCGACCGGCCACCGCGTACCGGTACGCGGTGGCCGTCGGTGACCGTCAGCGGCGCCTCGGTGGCCGGCGCCGGTGGTCGGTCGGCGCGCCGTTCAGGGTTACTCCGTCCGCAGACCGTCCGCCCGCATCAGGCGCCACAGCGGCGGCATGCTGAGCAACGTGACCGCTGCGATCGCCGCCAGGCCCACTCCCGCCAGGGGCAGGAACAGGAACCAGTCCGTGACCGGCTTGTCGACCATGCGGAGCATCAGCCAGCCGAGGAGGAGGCCGCCGCTGACGGCCACCGCCATGCCGAGGACGACCGGGATCGCCGTCTGCCACAGGACCGACCAGGCCAGGGTCGCGCGGCGGGTGCCGTAGGCGACCAGGACCGAGAGGAGGCGCTTGCGGTCGCGGAGCTGTTCGATCTGGGAGACCAGCATCGAGGCCGCGATCAGCGACATCGTGAGGGCGGCCGCGGTGAACAGGGACCGGCGGATGCTCGCGTACTCCGAGTCGCGCTCCTCCGAACGGTAGTTCCACACGTGCATCCCCGGGTCGAGCCGGAACGCGGTGTTGCGGACGAACTCGACCGCGTCCGGCACCGAACCGTCGATCTGGATCTGCGCGGACGTCGAGGCGTTCTCGATCTTCGCCGCGTCCAGGGCGGCCGGGGTGGCGAGGACGCCGCCGAAGAGGTGGCCGCCGGGGTCGACGCGGGAGTGGACCAGGCGGGCCTTGGCGGGCAGCGTCCACCGGTCGGTGGGCACGTCGCCGAGGACCAGCTCGGCGCCGGGCTTGGCGACGCTCGTCAGGTCGGTGTCGTCGTCGGGGTACTCGGAGCCCGTGACCCGGAAGGTGTCGCCGTCCTGGCAGGACGGCAGTTTCGCCAGCTCACGCAGGGTGGAGCAGGTGCCGACGGAGACCGACACGGAGCGCGCGTCGTCGTCGTCCGGGTCGGCGCCCGCCGGGGAGGCCCAGGTGTCCACCGTACCGATCACCGACTTGACGCCCTTGGTCGTCCCGAAGTCCCGCACCATCCGCTCGGCGAGTTCCCCGTCGCCGACACTGGTGTTCACGCCGACCTGGGCCCGGCTCGGGTCCTCTTTCGTCGTCTTGGTGAAGTCGTCGTTGATGCCGACGGTGAACATCTGCAGGGCGATGCCGCCCGCCACGGCGATGGTGATCCCGGCGACCGTACGGCTCGCGGCGTTGCTGCTCAACTGGAGCCTGCGCGTCGCGAGTTGCCACGGTACGGGGCCGCCGCGCAGCCGGTGCACGACCGCTTCCACGATCCACGGCATCACCAGGACCAGACCGAGCAGCGTCAGGGCGATGCCCGCCGAGATCTGTATGACGCCCATCGTGCCCACCGCGTCCGCCGAACCGGACGTCAGCAGGAGGAGCACGCCGAAGACCGGCACGGGCAGCCGCCACCACAGCCGCCGGCCCCGGGCACGGCCGCTGCGGACGACGCCCAGCGGTTCGATCGCCACCGAACGCAGCGCGAACACGGTCACGGCGACCGCCGCGACGGGGACCGCGAGCAGGATCAGCACGGCGAGCGCGGGCACCGGCGACACGTCCGAGGGGAACGCCGAGAGCCGCCAGATCTTCACGACGCCGAGCACCTGCCGCCCGCCGAAGAAGAAGACGGCACCGCACGCGAGGCCGACCAGCGTGCCGAACAGAGCCTCGCCCGCCGCCATCCGGCGCGTCATCCGCGCGTCCGCGCCGACCAGGCGCAGCGCGGCCAGACGCCGGTCGCGCCGCTCGCCGCCGAACCGTACGGCCGTCGCGATGAAGATGGCGACCGGTACGAGGAGGACGACGCAGGCGAGGACGATGAGGACGATGAGGACCGGGTCGAGCGGCCCGTTCTCGTAGGACATGCCGAAGTGGTCGACGCGGGAGGCGTCGCGCTCGGCGCTCAGGCTGTCGCTGCCGATGTACAGGTACTGCTCGAAGGGGTCGCCGAGGCCCGCCTCGGAGATCGTGCCCACGACGCGGTACGGGTAGCGCTCCTTGAGGAGCTCGTTGCCAGGGGCGTCGAGCGCCTTCCGCAGCTCGGGCGAGACCACCATCTCGCCGGGGCCGGGCAGCTTGCCGACGCCGGGCGGCAGCGGCGGATGCTGGCCCTCGGGGCGCACCAGATAGCCGCCGACCGAGTCGTCCCGGAAGCTGGAGGAGGCGTCCAGCATGAGCATCGTGCGGTCGCTGCGCTCGAGCTGCCCCTCCGTCCCGACGCCCATCTGGCGGGCGTCGGCGCGCACGTCACGCTGGTGCAACAGCGTCGGCACGGACGCCGCGCCGAGCAGCAGGGCCACGCCGAGGCCGACGCCGAGCGCGGTCAGCATCGTACGGATCCAGCCCTCGCGGCCGCCGGAGACGGCGAAGCGGATGCCGAGGCCGAGGTCGCGCAGCCAGCCCTTCGGCCCTGACGGACCGCCTTGAGAGGGTGGCGCGGTGGTGTTCCGGTGGTCGTCCAGGAGCGTCATCCGATGAACTCCATGTCCCGCGACTTGCCGTCCCGTACGACGATCTCGCGGTCCGAGTAGGCCGCGACCCGCGTCTCGTGCGTGACGAGGACGACGGCGGTGTTCGAGCCGCGGGCCGCGTCGGTGAGCAGCTCCATGACGCGCTCGCCGTTGAGCGAGTCCAGGGCGCCGGTCGGCTCGTCGGCGAAGAGGACGCGGGGGTTCGTGACCAGGGAGCGGGCCACGGCGACGCGCTGGCCCTGGCCGCCGGAGATCTCGCCGGGCCGCTTGCCCGCGAGCCCCTCGACCTCCAGGCGCTCCAGCCACTGGTCCGCCCGGCCCTCGGCCTCCTTGCGCTTGACGCCGGTCAGGCGCAGCGGGAGCGCCACGTTCTCGACGCAGGTCAGCTCGGGGACCAGCTGGCCGAACTGGAAGACGAAGCCGAACTCGGTGCGGCGCAGGGCGCTGCGCTGGGCGTCGGACATCGCGGTCAGGTCGCGGCCGTCGTACCGGATCGTCCCGGAGTCCGGGGTGACGATGCCCGCGAGACAGTGCAGGAGCGTCGACTTGCCCGAGCCCGAGGGGCCCATGACGGCGACGATCTCGCCGGGGTGGATGGTGAACGCGGCGCCGTCGAGCGCCGGGGTGGGCCCGTACGCTTTGCGCAGGTCGTGGGCGGTGAGAAGGGATCCGGCGGGGGTCATGACGGGCGCACCTCCGCGGCGAGCTTGTCGAGGCGCGCGGCGGTCAGTTCCAGCCAGCGCAGGTCGGCTTCCAGGTGGAACAGGGCGTGGTCGCAGATCAGCTGGTCGGCGAGGTCGCCCTTGCGCTTGCGGTCCGTGAGGATGCGCATCAGACGCAGGTGCTCGGCGCGCTGGCTGTCGAGGATCTGCGCCGCGTCGCGCTCGGTGAGCAGCGCGAGGACGACCTTGGTGTAGAGGGTCGACTGAAGGTACGGCTCAGGCTTCTCCGGGGTCGCGAGCCACTGCCGTACGTCCGTGACGCCGGCCTCGGTGATCGCGTACCGCTTCCGCTCGGGGCCGCCGCCGGGCTCGATCCCGTCGACCTCCACGAGGCCGTTCTTCAGGAGGCGGGACATGGTCGAGTAGACCTGCCCGTAGTGCAGCGGCTTGTCGTGCCCGAACGTCTCGTCGAAGGTGCGCTTGAGGTCGTAGCCGTGGCGAGGCCCGGCTTCCAGGAGCCCGAGAAGGGTGTGACCGATGGACATGGGGAGGACTGTACACGGCGTGTATACCTGGTGTGTATAGCGGGCTGGGCTGCTTCGCGGGGCGGGCCGTCGACGGGTGCGTTGCCGGGTGCGGCCCGGTGGGGGCTGGTCGCGCAGTTCCCCGCGCCCCTGGAATGCGCACTGCGTGCGGCATTCCCTCCGGTCTTTTGCGTGCGGCTCTCGTCGTGGCTGGTCGCGCAGTTCCCCGCGCTCCTGAGATGCGCACTTCGTGCGCCCTCATGGGGCTGCGGCGGAGCCGCATGCTCCAGGGGCGCGGGGAACTGCGCGACCAGCCACACTCAACGGTCGGCCGCCGGTGAACCCCCCTCGTCCGGGCTGGAAGGCGGACGACCCCGCCGGGGAAGAGGACCGGCCGAACCGGGGAGCCGGCCCGCCTCGGCCAGCGCTCGGCGCAACAGGAACTCGATCTGGGCGTTCGCCGAGCGCAGCTCGTCCCCGGCCCACCGGGCGAGCGCCTCGTACACGGCCGGGTCCAGCCGCAGCAGAACCTGTTTACGCGCCGGAGGCGGAGGGGGCGGTGTCACTGGTAGAGAGTTCCGGTGTTCAGGACCGGCTGCGCCGCACGGTCACCGCAGAGCACGACCAGCAGGTTGCTGACCATCGCCGCCTTGCGCTCCTCGTCCAGGGCCACGAAGTCCTGCTCGGTGATCCGGGCGAGCGCGTCCTCGACCATCCCGACCGCACCGTCCACGATCAGGCGCCGCGCAGCGACCACCGCCCCGGCCTGCTGCCGCTGAAGCATGGCCGACGCGATCTCGGGCGCGTACGCGAGATGCGTGAAGCGGGACTCGATGATCTGCACGCCGGCCGCCTCCACGCGCGCGTGGAGCTCGAGAGCGAGCTTCTCGGTGATTTCCTCGGCGTTGCCGCGCAGCGAGAGCCCTCCCTCGTCGTGGGCGTCGTAGGGGTACTCGATGGCGATGTGCCGGACGGCCGCCTCGGTCTGCGTGGAGACGAACTCCAGGAAGTCGTCGACCTCGAAGGTGGCCTGCGCGGTGTCCTCGACCTTCCAGACGACGACGGCGGCGAGCTCGATGGGGTTGCCGTAGGCGTCGTTGACCTTGAGGACGGCGGTCTCGTGGTTGCGCACACGCGTCGAGATCTTGGTGCGCGAGGTGAGCGGGTTGACCCAGCGCAGGCCGTCCTCGCGGATCGTGCCCCGGTAGCGGCCGAACAGCTGGACGACGCGGGCCTCGCCCGGCGCCACCATGTTCAGGCCGCCCATCGCGATGCACGACACGACGGCGACGAGGATGCCGACGGTGATCAGCACCGCCCGCACCGCCGCACCGGACGAGGTGAGCGCACCGCCCAGCGTGATCAGGCCGGCGCCGACGATCAGGCCCACGAGACCGAGCAGCAGCGCGAGCCCGCCCCCGATGCTGTGCGCCGTGAACTCGCGCACACGCGCCTTGGGCATCGCCGGTACGTCCGGTGTGGCGTCGGTCTCGGTCATGCTGAGTCCCACCTCTCTGAGCAGGCGCTTCGCGGCGGAGGTGCCCCGAGCGTCCTCTATCAAAGTGATATCACTTTAACGTGTACGGCAACCATAGGCGACCCTGGATCGTCGGTTCCCATGGGGTGGGTGCTGATTGTCACGTCCGGAAATGACCGGATGGGCAGGGTTTTGCCTTAAGTGACGGTGTTAGCTTCATGAGCTGATTCAGCACGGAAGTGCCGGAAGACGCGACTGATACGAGTGGTACGGACGAGAAGCGGAGCGACTGAGGTCATGGGCCGAGCGGATGCGAGAAAGGCGCGCAAGCGCGAGACGCGGCCGTCGGGCATACGCCGCTTCTTCACCTGGAAGAAGCTTCTGGGTGCCTTCTTCGGGTTCGTGCTGCTGATCATGGGCGCGTTCGTGGTGCTGTACATGGTGATCGAGGTGCCCGAGGGCAACCCGGACGCCAAGCTGCAGAGCAACGTCTACAAGTACAGCGACGGCTCCACCATGGCCCGTACCGGCGAGGTCAACCGGGAGATAGTCGACCTGTCCGAGGTGCCCAAGGAGGTCCAGCAGACCTTCGTGGCCGCCGAGAACAAGTCGTTCTACAAGGACAAGGGCGTCGACCTGAAGGGCACCGCCCGCGGTGTCCTCAACACGGTCACCGGCAAGGGCAAGCAGGGTGGCTCGACCATCACCCAGCAGTACGTGAAGAACTACTACCTCACGCAGGACCAGACCGTCACGCGCAAGCTGAAGGAACTGGTCATCTCGCTCAAGGTGGACCGCAAGAAGTCCAAGGACGAGATCCTCGCCGGCTACATCAACACCAGCTACTACGGCCGCAGCGCGTGGGGCATCCAGGCCGCGGCCCAGGCCTACTACGGCGTCGACGCCAAGAAGCTGAGCGTCGCGCAGGGCGCGTACCTGTCGGCGCTGCTCCAGGCCCCGAACCAGTACGACTGGGCGGTCGCCTCCGACACCGGCAAGAAGCTGGTCGAGCAACGCTGGAACTACGTCCTGGACAACATGGTCGAGATGGGCCGCATCAGCTCCGCCGACCGCCAGGGCATGAAGTTCCCGGTTCCGAAGGAGCCGAAGGCGGCGTCCGGTCTGCAGGGCCAGGAGGGCTACCTCTACCAGGCGGCCAAGACCGAGGCCGTGAAGGCCCTCGGCATCACCTCGGAACAGTTCGACCGGGGCGGCTACACGGTCACGCTCAACATCGACCGCAAGAAGCAGAAGCAGCTGGAGAAGTCGGTCGCGCAGCAGCTCACGGACAAGCTGAAGCCCAAGAGCCGCAAGACCGACGCGGACGTCCAGGCCGGCGCCGTCTCGGTCGACCCCAAGACCGGCAGGATCCTCGCCATGTACGGCGGTCCCGGCATCAGCGAGCACTGGACCAACAACGCCACGCGCGAGGACTTCCAGCCCGCCTCCACCTTCAAGCCGATCATCCTCGCCGCCGCCCTGGAGAACGACGCCACGACCCAGAGCGGCCGGCCGATCCAGGCGAACACGATCTACGACGGCACCAACAAGCGCCCGGTCGTGGACGACGGCGAGAAGGTCGGCTTCGCCCCGCCGAACGAGGACGACGAGAGCTACGGCCAGGTCACGGTCCAGACCGCCATGAACAAGTCCATCAACTCCGTCTTCGCGCAGATGGGCGCGGACGTCGGCATGGAGCAGGTGATGGACACGGCCAAGAAGCTCGGCATGACCGACGGCGACCTCAAGCCGTACGCGGCCCAGACCCTCGGCACCATGGGCGCGAGCCCCCTGGAGATGGCCGGGGTCTACGCGACCCTCGACAACCACGGCAAGAAGGTCACCCCGCAGATCGTCAAGGCGGTGGCCAAGCAGGGCCAGCCGGTCGAACTGCCGGACGCGATCGGCGACCAGGTCATCAGCCGCGGCGCCGCCGACTCGGTCACCTCGGTCCTCACCGGCGTGGTCGACGACGGTACGGCGCGCGAGTCGGTCCGCAACAACCCGGACCGCGACGGCCAGAAGGTCGCGGGCAAGACCGGTACCTCCGACTGCAACCGGTCGGCCTGGTTCACCGGTTACACCCCGGACCTCGTCACCTCGGTCGGCCTCTTCGGTGAGGCCGCGGAGGCGGGCACCATGCGGTGCGACGACAAGACGGTGAAGGTCGCCAAGAGCGGCCACATCTCCCTGTCCGGCGCCGCGGGCGGCGGCCGCGTCAACGGCGGTGGCTTCCCCGCGCAGATCTGGGCGCAGTACACCTTCAACTCCTCCAGCACCTCCGCCGAGTTCGACCTCGACACCGACATGGGCGCGGCCGTGGAGACCCCCACGCCGACGATGACGACGCCCACGACGCCTCCCACGACCTCGGCGCCGCCGAGCACTCCGCCGACCTCGTCGGCGCCGCCGAGCACTCCGCCGACGTCGTCGGCGCCGCCGCCGAGCACCCCGCCGTCCCAGACGCCGCCGCCGAGCAGCCCGCCGGTGCCCTCGGACTCGGCCTCGTCGTCCTGGGGGGACCCGGAGAACCCGGGCGGCGACGCCCTCGACAACGGCAGAAACCCGGAAGACTGAGCAGACGTGAGGGGCGCAGGGAACCACAGGTTCCCGGCGCCCCTCACGCATGTGTGCCGGTCAGCCGCCGGAGGGCTTCACCAGCTCGAACCACACCACCTTGCCGGTGCTGAGCCGCGTTGCTCCCCAGCGCCGGGCGAGACGATTCACCAGGAACAGGCCGCGTCCGCCCTCGTCGGTGGCGCGGGCCTGGCGCTGGCGCGGCAGCTGCGGGACGTCGTCGCCGACCTCGCAGCGCAGCACGTCGGTACGGAGCAGCCGCAGCGTGACCGGGCGCGACGCGTAGCGCACCGCGTTGGTGACGACCTCGCTCACGAGCAGCTCGACGGAGTCCGTCATCTCCTCCAGGTCCCAGCGGGCCAGCGCGCTGCGGGCGAGGCGGCGGGCGCGGCCGGGCGCGGAGTCCTCCGGGTCCAGGAACCAGTACGCCACGTCGCTCGGCGCGATCCCGTCGAAGCGGGCGGCGAGCAGCGCGATGTCGTCGTCCCGGTCGCCGGGGCCGAGCATGTCGAGCACGTCGTCGCAGAGCGCTTCCAGGGGCGGCGGGTGGTCGTGCCCTGTCAGCTGCGCGGTGGCGGCGAGCCGTTCCCGCAGCTGCTCTATACCGGTCCACACGTCGCGCAGGCGCGACTCGACCAGGCCGTCGGTGTAGAGCAGCAGCGTGGCACCGGCCGGGGCGTCCAGCTCGACCGCCTCGAAGTCGACGCCGCCCACGCCGATCGGCGCCCCGGGCGGCACACGGAGCACCTCGGCGCGCCCGCCGAGGTGCAGCATTATCGGCGGCGGATGCCCGGCGTTGGCGATGGTGATGCGGTGCGAGACCGGGTCGTAGACCGCGTACATGCACGTCGCCATGCGGTCCGTGCCGAGCCGCTGGGCCTGCTCGTCGAGGTGGTGCAGGACCTCCTGCGGCGGCAGGTCGAGCCCGGCGAGGGTCTGGGCGGTCGTGCGCAGCTGGCCCATGATCGCGGCGGAGGTCATGGAGTGGCCCATGACGTCGCCGACGACGAGGGCGACACGGCTGCCGGGCAGCGGGATCGCGTCGTACCAGTCGCCGCCCACGCGCGCGGTCTCCGCGGCGGGCAGGTAGCGCGAGGCGAGCCGCACCCCGGTCGGCCGGGGCAGCGTCTCGGGCAGCATCGTGCGCTGCAGCTCGTCCGCGATGTACGCCTCGCGCCCGTACAGGACGGCTTTGTCGATACCGAGCGCGCTGTGGGTGGCCAGCTGCCCTGCGACGAGGAGGTCGTCGCCGTCGAACGCGGTCCGGTTCGGCTGGCGCAGGAAGACCGCCGCGCCGATCACCCGGCGCCGGCCGCGCAGCGGGGCCAGGATCGCGCGCCGCCCGAGCGGCACCGACCGGTCGCTGCCGAGGAGTTCGGGCAGCGCGGAGAGCGCCGCGGGGGAGTCCGCGAAGACGGGCCGTACGCCGCGCAGCACCTCGGCCAGCGCGCTCCCGGTCCGCACCTCGCACAACTCCAGGCTGTCCGGCGCGAGTTCGATGGGCGGGACGATGACGGTGGCGGGCGGGGCGGTGCCGTCCGTCTCCGTGTCGTCGATGGCGTCGGGGATGCGGTCGGTGCGGCGCAGGCGCAGCACCATCGGCCCGGTCGGGCGCTCGTCGCCGACCGGCAGCGGCTCGCGCAGGTAGACCAGTATCGCGTCGGAGAACGTCGGCACCGTCGCCCGGCACAGACCCATCACGATCTCGTCGAGGTCGATGCCGCGCGCGATGCGGCGGGTCGCCGCGCCGACGAAGCGCAGCCGGTCTCCGTCCCGCCGCATCGGCGTGGGCCGGCCGATGGGGCGCGCCTGGCCGCCGGTGCGGCGCTCGCCGCCGTCCGGCGGGCCCGTGGGGCGCACCGGCTCGGGGGACGGCGCGTGCGGCTGCGTGTGCTCGGCGTCCGCGGACGCCTGGGGCGCGGCCGGGGTGCGGCGCGGCTGCTGCGGCAGCCCGTCACCGGCCGGGGCCGCGGAGGCTTGTGGGGCACGCCGGAAAGCCCCGCGGGGATCGGCGGGGCGGGCCGCCGTGCCGTGGTGGCGGCCTTCGTGCGAGGTCGGGTACTCCGTCACGCGTGTCGAATCCGTCCGTCCGGGGCTGCGCGCCGTGTCACTGGCCGGTGCGCCGGCAGTTGGGGAACAGCTGATGCCCGCAGGAAATCCGATACCCGGATCGGGTGTTCCGGGAACGGGACTTCCGCGTCGTACAGGTCCGCCGAGGTCCGACCGGGCATGTCGGCCCCGCCCGCTCCGCCCACGTCCACGCTCCCGCCGCCTCGACGACCTCACCGACACCGTGTCAGACCTGCTGCATACGCGAAGAGTTGCGCTCTTGCGGAGGACGATCCTACGTTTCCCCCATGGGGGCGCATCAAGGGTCTCATGACGACACGTGCGCGGGCGTACGGTCCCAGTCGGCCGGCAGCGCCGGGACCGGCCACGACGGATCGGGCCGCCAGTGCTCCCAGCCGTCCGAGAACGGCCGGCCCCAGCGCTCGATCACCTCGACCGCGCGGCTCCCCGCCTCCCGTACCTCCGCGGCCTGCTCCGCGCTCATCAGGCCCGCGGCCTGCGCCTGCGCGAACTCGTCCTCGTCGTGCCAGCGCCAGGTGCGGTCCTGATAGACCGACAGGTCGAGGAAGTGGTCCTCGGAGTCCACGCCGCCGGACCAGCGGACCCGCGGCGCCTCCAGGTTCACGTACCAGTTCCGGAAGGTCCGGTCGGGCTCCCAGAACAGCCACACCGACCAGGGCTCGCCCGGCCGGGCCAGCTTGAGCACGCCCGTGCCCGTCCAGCGGTCGCGGAGCAGGGCGCGCGGCTTGGTGTAGCGGGTGGCGAGCGGCTCGCGGTGGACCGGGGTGCCGTCCGCCATCACGGGCTTCACGCACTCGGTGCCGGGCGCCATCCACACGGCGAGAAGGCTGGAGGTGTCCCGTACGACCGTGACCGGGCGGCAGATGTGGAAGCCGTCGCCCCCGTTGGCGCGGTAACGCCACAGGACCTGCTCCCCGGGCGACCATCGCCCGCCTTCTTCGCCGCCGGTCCGGCCGTCGTCTGTCATGCGCAGATATTAGGTGCCATCGGCATACGACGCTGCGGCACAGGTCACGAATACGTCATCCGGCCGCCTCGTACGCCTCTGGCGCCCCATGCGTCACGGGTGCGTCATCCGCAGGACGTCGAGCGCCTCGTCGAGCTGTGCCTCCGTCAGGTCTCCGCGCTCCACATAGCCGCCCTCCAGCACGACTTCACGGATCGTCCTGCGCTCCGCGAGCGACTTCTTGGCGACCTTGGCCGCCTCCTCGTAGCCGATGTACTTGTTGAGCGGTGTGACGACGGACGGGGAGGACTCCGCGTACTCGCGGGCCCGTTCGCGGTTGGCGGTGATGCCGTCGACGGTGCGGTCGGCGAGCAGCCGGGAGACGTTGGCGAGCAGCCGGATCGACTCCAGGATGTTCTTGGCGATGACCGGGAGCATGACGTTCAGCTCGAAGTTGCCGGCCGCGCCCGCCGTCGCCACCGTCGCGTCATTGCCGATGACCTGCGCCGCGACCATCAGCGTCGCCTCCGGGACGACCGGGTTGACCTTGCCCGGCATGATCGACGAACCGGGCTGCAGGTCCGGCAGGTTGATCTCGGCGAGCCCGGTGCGCGGGCCCGACGCCGCCCAGCGCAGATCGTTGGCGATCTTCGTCAGGCCGACCGCGACGGTCCGCAACTGCCCGCTGGTCTCCACGATGCCGTCGCGCGCGCCCTGCGCCTCGAAGTGGTCGCGGGCCTCGGTCAGCGGCAGGCCCGTGACCCGCGCGACCTCGGCGATCACCGCGGCCGGGAACCCGGGCGGCGTGTTGATGCCGGTGCCCACCGCCGTGCCGCCGAGGGGGAGTTCGGCCAGCCGGGGCAGGGCGGACTTCAGCCGCTCGACGCCGTAGCGGACCTGCGCCGCGTAGCCGCCGAACTCCTGGCCGAGCGTGACCGGCGTGGCGTCCATCAGGTGCGTACGCCCGGACTTCACGACGTCGGCGAACTCCTCCGCCTTGCGCTCGAAGGAGGCGGCGAGGTGTTCGAGGGCGGGGATCAGATCGTGGGTGACGGCGGCCGTCGCCGCGATGTGGATCGAGGAGGGGAAGACGTCGTTGGACGACTGCGAGGCGTTGACGTGGTCGTTCGGGTGGACGTCACGGCCGAGGCGCTCGGTGGCGAGCGTGGCGAGCACCTCGTTGGTGTTCATGTTGGAGGAGGTGCCGGATCCTGTCTGAAAAACGTCCACCGGGAACTGGTCGTCCCAGCGGCCCTCGGCGACCTCCGCCGCCGCGTCCGCGACCGCCTCGGCGATGTCCTTGTCGAGGACGCCGAGCTCCGCGTTGACCTTCGCCGCCGCCGCCTTGATACGGGCAAGGGCCTCGATGTGGGCGCGCTCGATGCGCTGCCCGGAGACGGGGAAGTTCTCCACGGCGCGCTGGGTCTGCGCCCGCCACTTCGCGTCGGCGGGGACCCGCACCTCGCCCATGGAGTCGTGTTCGATCCGGTAGTCGCTCATACCCCGTACAGCACGGGGGAGAGCGGTGGTGTTCCCGGAGAAACGCCGGGAAACGCCGGACGGGCCGTGTGATTCAGCCCGTCCGGCGGGCACGCGCGCGTGGTTACGCGAGACCGGGGCCGCGCACCGGGATGTGCGTGAACGTCGGCTCGGGCGCCGGGTTCTGGAAGAAGTCGTTGCCCTTGTCGTCGACGACGATGAACGCCGGGAAGTCCTCGACCTCGATCTTCCAGACCGCCTCCATGCCGAGCTCCTCGTACTCGACGACCTCGACCTTCTTGATGCAGTCCTGCGCCAGACGGGCGGCCGGGCCGCCGATGGAGCCGAGGTAGAAGCCGCCGTGCGCGTCACAGGCGTCGGTGACCTGCTGCGAGCGGTTGCCCTTGGCGAGCATCACCTTGGAGCCGCCCGCGGCCTGGAACTGCTCGACGTAGGAGTCCATGCGGCCTGCCGTGGTCGGGCCGAAGGAGCCCGACGCGTACCCTTCCGGCGTCTTGGCCGGGCCCGCGTAGTACACCGGGTGGTCCTTCAGGTACTGCGGCATCTCCTCGCCCGCGTCCAGGCGCTCCTTGATCTTGGCGTGCGCGATGTCGCGGGCCACGACCAGGGGGCCGGTCAGCGAGAGGCGGGTCTTCACCGGGTACTTGGTCAGCTCGGCGAGGATCGCGTCCATCGGCTGGTTGAGGTCGATCTCGACGACGTCACCCTCTTCGAGGTGCTCGTCGGTCGTCTCGGGGAGGAAGCGCGCCGGGTCCGTCTCCAGCTGCTCCAGGAAGACGCCCTCGGCGGTGATCTTCGCGACGGCCTGGCGGTCCGCCGAGCAGGAGACCGCGATGGCTACGGGGCAGGAGGCGCCGTGCCGCGGCAGGCGGACCACACGGACGTCGTGGCAGAAGTACTTGCCGCCGAACTGCGCGCCGATCCCGATCTTCTGCGTCAGCTCGAAGACCTTCTCCTCCAGCTCCTTGTCGCGGAAGCCGTGGCCCAGCTCGGAGCCCTCGGAGGGGACGTTGTCCAGGTAGTGCGCGGAGGCGTACTTCGCCGTCTTCAGCGCGTACTCGGCCGACGTGCCGCCGACCACGATCGCCAGGTGGTACGGCGGGCAGGCGGCCGTGCCGAGCGAGCGGATCTTCTGCTCCAGGAACTTCATCATGGAGGCCTCGTTCAGGACGGCCTTCGTCTCCTGGTACAGGAACGACTTGTTGGCCGAGCCGCCGCCCTTCGCCATGAAGAGGAACTTGTATGCGCCACCGTCGGTCGCGTACAGCTCGATCTGCGCGGGCAGGTTCGAGCCGGTGTTCTTCTCGTCCCACATGGTCAGCGGGGCCATCTGCGAGTAGCGCAGGTTCAGGTTCTGGTACGCGTCGTAGATGCCCTTGGAGAGCGCCTTCTCGTCCTCACCTTCGGTGAGGACGTTCTGGCCGCGCTTGCCCATGACGATCGCCGTGCCCGTGTCCTGGCACATCGGAAGGACGCCCGCCGCCGCGATGTTCGCGTTCTTCAGCAGGTCGAGCGCGACGAACTTGTCGTTGCCCGACGCCTCCGGGTCGTCCACGATGCGGCGCAGCTGCGCGAGGTGGGCCGGGCGCAGGTAGTGCTGGATGTCGTGGACGGCCTCCTCGGCGAGCTTGCGCAGCGCCTCGGGCTCGACCTTCAGGAACGTACGGCCGTCCGGCCCCTCGGCGGTGGAGACACCCTCCGAGGTCACCAGCCGGTACGGCGTGGTGTCCTCGCCCTGGGGAAGCAGATCGGTGTACGCGAACTCAGGCATCTCGCCCATTCCTCACTCGGCAGACAGCGGCTGGCATTCGTTGGCAGCGCCAACCAGCGTAGAACCTGGCGACGAGCGCGCCGCTGTGAGGTAAGGCTCAGTTCGCCGGCCCGGATCGTTGAATCCCGAGGGGCTGGGGCCTAGTCGCGATCTATCGCGTTTGGGTACGCTGCTGCCGTGGACCTTCACAAGCGCCCCCAGCCGAGCGCCCCCGCGGCGGACCCGACCGACCTGCGCGCCTCCGACGCCGACCGCGACCGCATCGCGGACATCCTGCGCGAGGCGCTCGCCGAGGGGCGGCTCGACGCGGACGAGCACGCCGAGCGGATCGACGGCGTCTACCGCGCCAAGACGGTGGGCGAGCTGGAGCCGCTCGTCCGTGACCTGCCCGGGGCGCATGCCGCGCATCCCGCCGCGGACGCGGCGCCGGGCCGCCCCGCGCCCGGCGCGATCCCGGCAGGGCCGGGCGAGAACCTGGTGGCGGTGTTCAGCGCCGCCACCCGCAAGGGCCGCTGGCGCGTGAGCCGCCGCACGCACGCGTACGCCGTCTTCGGCAGCGTCGAGATCGACCTCAGTGAGGCGATCTTCGAGCACCAGCAGGTCTACATCCGCGCGGTCTCGGTCTTCGGCAGCGTCGAGATCCGCGTCCCGGAGAACATCTCGCTGCGCGGCAGCGGCGGCGGCGTCCTCGGCAGCTTCGAGGTGGACACGCTCGACGCCGCCGACCCCCAGGCGCCCGTCGTCCATGTCGACGGTGTCGCCGTCCTCGGCAGCATCGAGGCGCGGCCCAAGCGCGGCAAGATCATCGCCGACCTGCACAAGTACGTCGGCAGGTACGTCGACAAACGTTTGCGCAAGCACCTGGACTGACCACGCGCACACCCTGACGGCACCGGCGGTGAACTCCCCTGCGGGTACCGGCACTTCCGCTCTTCGGAACTCAGTGCATAGGCGTCGACACAGCGGGTAGAGCTTGCTGCATCGTCTCTCGCTCGCGAAAGCCGTCGTAAGCCGTCGTCAGGAGTAGACCGTGCTGCATCCGCCGCATCAGTCCCTGCAGGTCGCCGCTGTCCCGCCGCAGCGGGTGCCCGTGGGGGACCGGGACCAGGACGCACCATGGCACACGGAGGCCGTGTGCAGGCGCGACGAGGCGGGACTCTTCTTCGCCCCATCCAAGGAACCCACCGCCGCGCGCCTGTCGCGCGAGGAAGCGGCCAAGCGGGTCTGCGCCCGCTGCCCGGTGATGGTCGAGTGCCGCGAGCACGCCCTGCTCCAGCCGGAGCCGTACGGGGTGTGGGGCGGCCTGACCGCGGCCGAGCGCCGCGTGGTCCTCGCCCGCAGGCGCCGCCGCGAGGTCGAGCTCAAGAAGTCGGCGCGGGCGGTGGCCGCGGCGGGTTAGTCCGTACGCGTACGTGAGCGGGGGCGCCCCCAGACCCCGGGGGCGCCCCCGCGCACGTAGCGGTGCGCAAGCGGCGGGTCTACTTGGCCCGGTCGAAGTCGACGGCGCTGTACGCGCGCAGCTTGCTCAGCCGGTGCTGGGAGTCGATCTGCCGGATGGTGCCGGACTTGGACCGCATCACCAGGGACGAGGTCGTCGCCGTCTCGGAGCCGTAGCGCACGCCGCGCAGCAGCTCGCCGTCGGTGATGCCGGTGGCCACGAAGAACACGTTCTCGCCCGAGACCAGGTCGTCCGTGGACAGGACGCGGTCCAGGTCGTGGCCCGCGTCGAGCGCCCGCTGCCGCTCCGCGTCGTCCTTCGGCCACAGCTTGCCCTGGATGACACCGCCGAGGCACTTGATCGCGCACGCCGAGATGATGCCCTCGGGGGTGCCGCCGATGCCCAGGAGCAGGTCGACGCCGGAGCCCTCGCGCACCGCGAGCACCGAGCCCGCGACGTCACCGTCGGAGATCAGCTTGATCCGGGCGCCGGTCTCCCGGACCTCCTTGATGATGCCGTCGTGGCGCGGCCGGTCGAGGATGACGACGGTGACGTCCTCGGGCGCCGCCTTCTTCGCCTTGGCGACCCGGCGGATGTTGACCGACACGGGGGCGTTGATGTCCACGAAGTCGGCGGCCTCGGGGCCGGTGACCAGCTTGTCCATGTAGAAGACGGCGGACGGGTCGAACATCGTGCCGCGGTCGGCGGCGGCCAGGACCGCGATGGCGTTCGGCATGCCCTTGGCGCAGAGCGTGGTGCCGTCGATCGGGTCCACGGCGATGTCGCACTCGGCGCCCGTCCCGTCCCCCACGCGCTCGCCGTTGAACAGCATCGGCGCCTCGTCCTTCTCGCCCTCGCCGATGACGACGACGCCGTCCATCGACACGGTGGAGACGAGGGTCCGCATGGCGCGCACGGCGGCGCCGTCCGCCCCGTTCTTCTCGCCGCGGCCGACCCAGCGGCCGGCGGCCATCGCCGCGGCCTCGGTGACGCGGACGAGTTCGAGGGCGAGGTTGCGGTCCGGGGCCTCGGAGGGGACCTCGAGCTCGGACGGAAGCTGGCGATGCTCGGTCATCGAGACGCACCTTTCTGATCCGGGTTTCACCGGGATACGACACATGAGGAGGGGCGCCCGGAGGGCTCTGCAGAAGGGCGGGGGCGGGAGACGGGCGGGCGGGCGAGGGTTATCACGGCCGACTCTATCGCCAGTACGACAATCTGAGCAGGCCGCCCCACGTATGAGCGGACTTCACGGTGCCAGGTGGCGCGTTCGGGACCTCCCGCCGGAGATCATCCGGCGACCTGCGACGATGGGGCGCGTGGCAGGAAGAAATGGCAAGAAGACGGTCGGCAGCCTGGTCCTCTCGCTCGGCGTCTGCGTCGTCGCGGCCGGTGTCGCCTACGCGTTCATCCCGCATGACGACTCCAAGCAGCCGCCGATCAAGCGCGTCGACTACCGCATCGAGCTGCTCACGGCCCGGCGCGCGGCCTCGTACCCGGTGGCCGCCCCCATGGGCCTGCCCAAGGCGTGGAAGCCGACCTCCGTGCGGTACGCGGGCGAGCCGAACGAGGCATGGCACCTCGGCTTCCTCGACCCCGAGGGCCAGTACGTCGCCGTCGAGCAGTCCACCGACAAGCCGGCCCGGTTCATCGAGGACGCCAGCCAGGGCGCCGAGGCGACCAGCCGCAAGCAGACCATCGACGGCAAGGAGTGGCGGCGCTACAAGGGCGAGAAGTACGACGCCCTGGTGCTGACGGAGAAGGGGTCGACGACTCTGGTCACCGGCACGGCCGACTTCGGGCAGCTGACGAAGATGGCGGAGGCGCTGGAGATGAAGAAGGGCGAGGACGCCGCTCAGTAGTACGTGTGCGTGTGCGTGTGCATGCGAGTACGTGTGCGTGTGCACGTGAAAGGGCCCCGGCTGGTGCCGGGGCCCTTTCACATGCGTACGGGTGGGGCTCAGACGGTCGTGATGACCTGGTCGAGCTCCAGGCGCGGGGAGCGCGGGAACCAGGCGTCCTCGCCCGGCTTGCCGATGTTGACGATCATCAGCGGGGTGTGGTCGTCGTCCAGGAACTCCTTCTGGACGGCGGCGAAGTCGAAGCCGGTCATCGGGCCCGCGGCCAGGCCGGCGGCGCGCACGCCGACGATGAAGTAGCCGGCCTGCAGCGTGGCGTTGACCAGCGCGGCCTGCTCGCGGACCGGGCGCTCGGAGAAGAAGGCGTCCTTGGCGGCCGGGAAGTGCGGGAACAGAGCCGGGAGCTCCTCGTGGAACTCGTTGTCCGCGGAGAGGATCGCGACCAGCGGGGCGGCGGAGGTCTTCGGCTGGTTGCCCTCGGCCATGAGGCCCACGAGGCGCTCACGGGCCTCGGCGGAGCGGACCAGGGTGATGCGCAGCGGCGACTGGTTGAAGGCGGTCGGGCCGAACTTGACCAGGTCGTAGATCGCCTGGACCTGCTCGTCGGTCACCGGCTCGTCGGTGAACGTGTTCGCGGTGCGGGCCTCGCGGAAGAGCAGGTCCTGGGCGGCGGGGTCAAGAACGAGAGACATCGATCAACCTTCTCGGTACAGACGTTCGGCGTGCCGGCTGTGGCGATCCGATCCGTTCCGGATCAGCCGGTACCCACGACAGTACGCGGATGAGGTTCAACTTTCAACCAAACCCTCGGTGACCCTGTTCACTCGGGGCGCCGGGGTCACTCTTCCCCGGCGCCCTCGCCCCCGCTCTCGCCCTCGCCGTCGTCCTCGTCCGCGAGCGCCGCGTCGAGCCGCGCCCGTGCGCCGTCCAGCCAGCGGCGGCACACCTTGGCCAGCTCCTCCCCGCGCTCCCACAGGGCGAGGGACTCCTCGAGGGAGGTGCCGCCGGTCTCGAGCCGGCGTACGACGTCGATCAGCTCGTCCCGGGCCTGTTCGTAGCCGAGGGCCGCGTCGGCCGTGTCGGTGGTGGTCATGCGGTTGTCCGTCCTCAGGTGTGAGAGGTGTGAGTGGGTGTGACGCGTACGGTGAACTCGCCCTCGGCGACCCTGGCGCGCAGCTCCTCGTCCGGCGCCGTCTCGTCCGGGGCGCGGACCACGTGGCCGTCCGCCTTCTGCAGTACCGCGTAGCCGCGCTTGAGCGTGGCCGCGGGGGAGAGGGCGACCACGCGCGCGTGGGTGTGCGTCAGGTCGGACTCCGCACGGTCCAGTAGGTGGCCGAGTGTGCGGCGGGCCCGCCCGGCGAGCGCCGCGACCTGCTCCTCGCGCTCGTCGATCATGCGGTGCGGGTCCTGTATCGAGGGCCGGGAGAGAGCCGCGGCCAGGCCCCGCTCCTCGCGGTCGATGAACGCCTCCATGCAGCGCCGGGCCCGGTCGCGCAGCCAGCGCACCCGCTCGTACTCCTCGCCGACGTCCGGCACGACCTTCTTCGCCGCGTCCGTCGGCGTCGAGGCGCGCAGGTCGGCGACCAGGTCAAGGAGCGGGCTGTCCGGCTCGTGGCCGATCGCGGAGACCACGGGCGTACGGCAGGAGGCCACCGCCCGTACCAATTGCTCGTCGGAGAAGGGCAGCAGGTCCTCCACGCTGCCGCCGCCCCGCGCGACGATGATCACGTCGACGGCGTCGATCGCGTCCAGCTCCTTCACCGCCTGGACGACCTGCGGCACGGCGTGCACGCCTTGCACGGGCACATTGCGCACCTCGAAGCGGACGGCGGGCCAGCGGTGGCGCGCGTTCTCCAGCACGTCGCGCTCGGCGGCCGACGCACGGCCGCACACGAGCCCGATCAGCTGCGGCAGGAACGGCAGCGGCTTCTTGCGGTCGGCCGCGAAGAGGCCCTCCTGGCCGAGCGACTTCTTCAGCATCTCCAGGCGGGCGAGCAGCTCGCCGACGCCGACCGGGCGGATCTCCGTGGCGCGCAGCGAGAGCTGGCCGCGCGGCGCGTACCACTCGGGTTTCGCGTGCACGACCACCCGGGCCCCTTCGCGGACCACGTCCGCCACCGCGTCGAACACCTGCCGGTAGCAGGTGACCGACACCGAGATGTCGTACGACGGGTCGCGCAGCGTCAGGAACACGACTCCGGCGCCGGGTCTGCGGGAGAGCTGGGTGATCTGCCCCTCGACCCACACGGCACCGAGCCGGTCGATCCATCCGCCGATGAGCCGGGACACCTCTCCTACGGGGAGCGGGGCGTCCGGGGACGTATTGGCAGCCATGCCGCGAGGGTAACCGCCGGGACTGACAGGGCTGCGCCGCCGACGGGCCGGGGACGGAGTGCTCATGTTGCGTTCGGCGGCTCGGCGGCTCGGCGGCCCGGCATGGAGGCGGGGCCGGAGCGCGGGGCGTGCGTCGGCTTGCGTTCGGGGGGCTCGCCTCGTACCGGACGTACTTGGTCTTGTGCCCGGTGCGGCGAGTGGGGTCGCCCTGCTCGAAGAGTTCGGGGGAGCGTGCCAGGCGTCGCGGGGCAGACGGGAATGGTCAGACAGGCCCTAAGCCGGCCCTAAGCCCGCGGCCGACCGGTTCCCCCGTCCGGGGCCGGATCCGCGTCCGCGTCCGGGCCGCCCGTCCGGCCGCGCTGGGCCAGCAGTACCGCGACGCCGATCACCAGCCAGACCGCCCCGACCACCTGCGCCGCGCCCGACGCCTCCACGATCACGGCGATCGTGATCGCCGCGCCGAGCAGCGGGACCAGGAGGTGGCGCCACCAGCTCACCGGGCCGCCCCGGCGTCGTACGGCGAAATAGCCGACCACGCTCGCGTGCAGCAGCGTGAACGCCGTCAGGGCGCCGATGTCGACCACCGAGACCAGATGGTCCATACCGTCGTCGCGGCGGGCCGCCCAGACAGCCGCCACGAGCGTGATCACCGCGGCGACGAGCAGCGCCGCGCGCGGGACGCCCGAATTGGTGCGCGACAGACTCTTCGGGAGGCGGCGGTCGCGGGCCATCGCGAAGAGGAGACGGCCCGCCGCCGCCTGCCCGGCGAGCGCCGCGAACGCCGCCCCGATCGCCTTGCTGACCGCCACAAGGTCATGCAGCCAGCCCCCGACGGACGAGTCGACCGCGTCGTAGAACGCCGAGCCCTGTCTGCCCGGGTCGGCCGCGAGCCGCGCCGAGGTCACCGGCTCCAGGAGCGCCACCAGGTACGTCTGCGCCACGAACAGCACACCCGTCAGCGCCAGACAGAACAGCACCGCCCGCGCCACCTTCGCCGAGCCGCCCGTCACCTCCTCCGCGAACGTCGCGATCGCGTCGAAGCCCAGGTAGGAGAGGACCGCGATCGACACCGCGCCGATCACCGCCGACAAGGCGAACGCGCCTTGCGTCCCGTCCCCGGACAGCGGCGAGAGCCAGTCCCGCTGCGCCCCGTCCCGCGCGAGCACCACGATCGCCGAGACCATGAAGACCAGGAGCACGACGATCTCCAGCGCCAGGACCGCGAAACCGACCCTGGCCGCCGCCCGTACGCCCCACAGGTTGAGCAGCGTGGTGATCACTACTGCCAGGGCGGTCCACACCCAGCGTGAGACCGACGGCACCAGCGCGTTCATCGCGATGCCGGAGAAGAGATAGGCCACGGCGGGGATCAGCAGGTAGTCCAGCATCGCCATCCAGCCCGCGATGAACCCCGGGCCCTTGCCGAGCCCCACGCGCGCGTAGGCGTACACGGACCCCGCCCGCGGAGCGACCCGCACCATTTGGGCGTAGCTGAAAGCGGTGAACGCCATTGCGACGGTCGCCACGATGTAGACCAGGGCGACCGCGCCGTGCGATTTCGCGTCCAGGGTGCCGAAGACGCCGACGGGCGCCATGGGAGCGATGAAGAGAAGCCCGTAGACGACGAGGTCACGGAAGCCGAGGTCGCGGCGGAGCGCGCCGTCCGGGACCTCGGGGGCGGCAGGTGCGGACATCGGGCCTCCGTGGATCGCGGGCTCCCAGTCTCCCCACGCGGCCGATCTTCGGCCTGCTGGACGCGGCCTTACGATGGAGGCATGACTGCTACCACTGGCTCCCGCCGCGTCCTGCTCGCCGCCCCCCGTGGCTACTGCGCCGGTGTGGACCGTGCCGTGATCGCCGTCGAGAAAGCCCTGGAGCAGTACGGCGCTCCCATCTATGTCCGCCACGAGATCGTGCACAACAAGTACGTCGTGCAAACACTCGAGCGAAAGGGCGCCGTCTTCGTCGAGCGGACGGAGGAGGTGCCCGAGGGCGCCATCGTGATGTTCTCCGCGCACGGCGTCGCCCCGACCGTGCACGAGGAGGCCGAGCGCGGCAAGCTCGCCACCATCGACGCGACCTGCCCCCTGGTCACCAAGGTCCACAAGGAAGCGATCCGCTACGCCAACGACGACTTCGACATCCTCCTGATCGGCCACGAGGGCCACGAGGAGGTCATCGGCACCTCCGGCGAGGCCCCCGACCACATCACCCTGGTCGACGGCCCCGAGGACGTCGCCAAGGTCGAGGTCCGCGACCCGTCCAAGGTCGTCTGGCTCTCCCAGACCACGCTCTCCGTCGACGAGACGATGGAGACGGTCGACGCCCTGAAGACCAAGTTCCCCGGCCTCGTCTCGCCGCCCAGCGACGACATCTGCTACGCCACGCAGAACCGTCAGCTCGCCGTGAAGCAGATGGGCGCCGACTCCGAGCTCGTCATCGTCGTCGGCTCGCGCAACTCCTCCAACTCCAAGCGGCTCGTCGAGGTCGCCAAACTGGCGGGCGCGCGCGAGGCGTACCTCGTGGACTTCGCCTCCGAGATCGAGGAGGGCTGGCTGGACGGCGTCACGACCGTCGGGGTCACCTCCGGCGCCTCCGTCCCCGACGTCCTCGTCGAGGAGGTCCTGGAGTGGCTCTCGCAGCGCGGCTACGCCGACGTGGAGATCGTCAAGGCCGCCGAGGAGTCCATCACGTTCTCCCTGCCCAAGGAGCTCCGCCGCGACCTGCGCGCCGAGGCCGCCGCCCTGATGCAGGGTTCCCGCTCCGAGAAGTGACCGGCGCCCCGGCGTCGTACGGTGGTGCCCATGGAGATCTTCGGTGTGGACATCGGCGGATCCGGGATCAAGGGTGCCCCGGTCGATCTTGAGCGGGGAGACCTCGCCCAGGAGCGGTTCAAGGTGCTGACGCCGCAACCGGCCACCCCGGACGCGGTGGCCGACGGCGTCAAGCAGGTCGTCGACAGCTTCGGTGGACGGTGCGACCGGGTCGGCATCACCTTCCCCGGCGTCGTCACCGGCGGCTCGACGGTCCGTACCGCCGCCAACGTCGACAAGAGCTGGATCGACGTCGACGCGCGCGCCCTGCTCAGCGCCAAGCTCGGCGGTATGCCCGTCACCGTGCTCAACGACGCGGACGCGGCGGGCGTGGCCGAGATGCACTTCGGCGCGGGCCAGGGCCACAAGGGCACCGTCATGCTGCTCACCTTCGGCACCGGCATCGGCAGCGCCCTGTTCAGCGACGGCGTCCTCGTCCCCAACACCGAACTCGGCCACCTCGAACTCGACGGCCACGACGCCGAGCGCCGCGCCTCCACCAAGGTCAAGGAGGACCACGACATGAGCTGGGAGCACTGGGCGCACCGCGTCCAGAAGTACCTGGCCCACGTCGAGATGCTGTTCTCGCCCGACCTGTTCGTCATCGGTGGCGGCGTCAGCCGCAAGGCGCACAAGTTCCTGCCGCTGATCGAGGGCATCAAGGCCGAGATGGTGCCCGCGCAGTTGCAGAACAACGCGGGGATCGTGGGGGCGGCCATGGCTGCCTCGCGCGCGTAGCGCCCTCTTCCCGGGATTGCTTCGTGGCGCTACGCCGTACGGCGACGGGGCGCCGGAGCCGCCGAGCGTGACGCCGGCTGCTGTCCGGCGGCCCGTCGCTGCGCCGCCCGGCGCGCCATGAGCCGCACCCTGCGTACGCCGACGATCGCCACGGCGACCAGGGTGCCGGCGTAGAGCCACCCCGCGTTCAGCGCGAGCGTGGTGAAGAGGCCCATCAGGCGCGCGCCCGCGCCGCCCGCCCCGTCCGCGATCGGCAGCGCCCCGACGGCGAACGAGATCGGCGCCGCGACCGGCGCCGTCACCAGGTCCGCCTTCCGCACCCAACCCGCGCTCAATGCGCTCACCAGCAGGAACAGTACGCCGTACACGGCTGCGGCCCCGTCGAACAGGAGCCGGTCCAGGGCGCCGGACAGCACCATCGCGGCCAGGCAGAACAGGCCGCTGCCGAGGCCCGTCAGGCGTGGGCCGGGGAAGCGGCGCAGCGCCCGCAGGATCGGTGGCACCTTGCCTCCTTGTCGCCCGCTTCGGTAGACGGCCACGGTTCCGTCGGCCGTGTCCGGGGCCGTCGCGCGCACGTCGCGGCCACCCTGCGCCTGCGGCGGAAGCGGGGCCGTGCGGCGGGGGCGGGGTTGCCGGGGTTGCGCGGGACGCGTCCTGGGTTGCTCCACAGGCCCAAGATAGGTGGGCTTATGTGTGGAATAGGCCGAAGGACACGCGTTTTGGTCGACCTTGGTCGTTGTCTGTCGGGTAGGTCGCCCGTTCGATACAGATGCGTGCGGAGCCGGATCGGTTGCGGTCAGGCCGTAGACTGGTGGACTGCCTACGCCCATCCATCAGCTCTGGCCATCAGCGCCCACCACGTACGGGAAGTCGCAACGTGTCGCTCACGATCGGAATCGTCGGTCTGCCGAATGTCGGCAAGTCGACCCTGTTCAACGCCCTGACCAAGAACGACGTGCTCGCGGCCAACTACCCGTTCGCCACGATCGAGCCGAACGTGGGCGTGGTCGGGGTGCCCGACCCGCGTCTCGACAAGTTGGCCGAGATCTTCAGCTCCCAGAAGGTCCTGCCGGCGACCGTCGACTTCGTCGACATCGCGGGCATCGTGCGCGGTGCCTCCGAGGGCGAGGGCCTGGGCAACAAGTTCCTCGCGAACATCCGTGAGTCCGACGCGATCTGCCAGGTCATCCGCGCTTTCCAGGACGAGAACGTCGTCCACGTCGACGGCAAGGTCTCGCCCAAGGACGACATCGAGACGATCAACACCGAGCTGATCCTCGCCGACCTCCAGACCATCGAGAAGGTCCTGCCGCGCCTCCAGAAGGAGTCGCGCATCAAGAAGGACGTGGCGCCGAAGGTGGCGGCGGTCGAGGCGGCCAAGGCGATCCTCGAGAAGGGCGACACCCTCTTCTCCCAGGGCATCGTCCAGGGCTCCGGCAACGAGGAGCTCCTGCACGATCTGCACCTCCTCACCACGAAGCCCTTCCTCTACGTCTTCAACGTCGACGAGGACGAGCTGACCGACGACGACTTCAAGGCCGCGCAGAGCGCCCTCGTCGCCCCCGCCGAGGCGATCTTCCTCAACGCCAAGCTGGAGGCGGACCTCGCCGAGCTCGACGAGGCCGACGCGATGGAGCTCCTGGAGTCCGTTGGCGCCGAGGAGCCGGGTCTCGCCACCCTCGCCCGGGTCGGCTTCAACACCCTCGGCCTCCAGACCTACCTGACCGCCGGTCCCAAGGAATCCCGCGCCTGGACCATCAAGAAGGGCGCCACCGCCCCCGAGGCGGCCGGTGTCATCCACACCGACTTCCAGAAGGGCTTCATCAAGGCGGAGGTCATCTCCTTCGACGACCTGGTGGAGACCGGTTCCGTGGCCGAGGCCCGCGCCGCCGGCAAGGCGCGTATGGAGGGCAAGGAGTACGTGATGCAGGACGGGGACGTCGTCGAGTTCCGCTTCAACGTCTGAGCGAATGCAGTAACGCCACATTGGCGACCTGCCAAACATGCAGGTCAAGCGGGGTCGGCTCCCTCCGGGTGCCGGCCCCTTGGTCAACGACGACCACGAGGCCATCGAGATCGTCTCCAAGCACGGTAACGCCGTGCTTGTCTCGGCCGAGGACTACGCGGCGCTGCGCGAGGGCTCCTACCTACTGCGCTCGCCTGCGAACGCACGGCGACTGCTCAAGGCGTACGAGAACGCCCTGAGCAACGTCAACGTGTCGGAGCGCGAGCTGGTCGATCCGGATGCGGCGGATCCCGCAGCGGGTGGCGCGTGAGGCTTGTCTTCGAGGATCAGGGCTGGGAGGACTGCACGTCCTGGCCCAAGAACGACCGCAAGACGCTCGCTCGGATCAACAAGCTCATCGAGGACGTCAAGCGTGACCCCTTCGCCGGGATCGGCAAGTCCGAGCCGTTGAAGTACCACTTGCCCGGGGCGTGGTCGAGACGGATCGACGAGGAGCACCGCCTTGTGGACCTGGTCACGGACAAGGGGATCGTGGTCCTCGCGGCTCGCTATCACTACTGAACGCAGGGCGTCCGTTTTGCATTGCCAGTCTCGTGCGGGGTAGTGGGAGAGAGTTTGCGCCACCCTTGGGCCTGCCGCCGACCGCTCGGCGTTCCGTGCCGGACGAGGGTCAGCAGATCACACGGTGGCGAAACCAGCGGTCGCGCCGGTCAGCTCACGCAGCTTTTCGCGTGTCTCGGCATCGGTCGAGTACACCACCGTGCCGATCATTCCCCGCGTCAGCAGCACCTTGTACGTGTTGCGGATCAGCCGGTCCACATCGGCGTCCAGGGCGGACTTCTTGAAGACCGGATCCTTGGACGCTGAACGATCGGTGACCCAGCGGTCGCCGCGCCACACCAGATCGGGACCTATGATGACGCCGCTCCAGTCGTACTCGAAGCCCTGCGCGGTATAAACGCAGCCCACTTGCCCGAAACCGGCCGGATCGGTTGCCCACAGCGCGGCCGGAGGCGCGCCCCCGACGGACCGATCACCGAAGACGTTCCAGGGCCGTTCCCACTCCCCGATGACGACGTCCGCAGGCAACGCCTGCCCGGGTGGCACCTTCTTCGTCCACTTCCAGCAGTAGCCTGCGGACATGCGCGCGCTGTACCCCTGCGAGCGGCGGTTATCAAGGAACGCCTCCAGCTCCTGAGGGCTGCCTGCGACCGTGAGGTGCATCTTGTCGTCGGGCTCCCATTCCACCGGGCCGCCTGGCTCAAGGCCCAATAGCCTCACCACCCAGCGCAGATATGCGTCGCTGCCACCGCACCGGAACTGGCTGTCCAGCGGCACCACCCGACATTGAAGCCCCTTCTTCGCGGCGGCCGCCTTGATCTCCGCGACCGTGCCCATTTCGCCGGGCCGAACGACCTGATGCTCGTCGAGCAGGAAGACCGGGACGCGTGCCGCGTCGATAAGTTCCTCGATCTGGGTTTTGCCGGTTCGGTTCGACGCCGGTGTGTAGCGGTTGGCCGATGTCGCCCGGATGCGATGGGCCTCGTCACAGATCAGGACGTCGAGGCTGTTGCGCTCGGCGGTCATGAAGCTGTTGAAGTATTTGAAGAGGTCCTGCACCTCACGCTTCCGGGCCCCGGCAACCTTCCTCATGGTCGTCGTGAACGAGTTGGAGCCCGTCGCGTGCAGCGCGGTGGTGCCCTGCCGGTACAGCTCACCGAGGAGCGACAGGGCGATGACGCTCTTGCCAGTGCCGGGCCCACCGGTGACGATCACGACCTCTTTGTGGTCGGAATGCTTGGCGCGGCGGACGGCCTTCAGGACAGTGCGGTACGCGATCTGCTGTTCGTCCAGCAGGACGAACTGCTCGCGTGCACGGACCTCTTGGGCAGCCACCGCCATGAGTTGCTTGGATGGCCCGATCTTCCCGTTGACGAGCTCGTCCGCAGCCGAAGCACCTGACTCCGGCGTCAGCTTCGCACGCAGATAGGCGATGAACTCGCTGCGTCGCGCACCGATGAAGAGCTGGCCGTATTGGTCTTGCTCCGCCTCGAAAAGCCCGCCGACGCCAAACTCGGTGGCGTTGTGCAGGTATGCGGCACCATTGACGCGTTCCGGGTGCTTAGCCAGGGCTCCGTTGAAGGAGACGAGGTACTCGCAGTAGCCGCGTACCTGGTCGACTGGATTCAGTACCGCCCGAGCGTATGAGTCGATGCGGCACAGCGACGGATCGTCGTCGTCCGGCTCCGCGCTGCTCCACTGCTTCAGCTCCACGATGACGTAAGACGGCAGCCCGGTCTTGGGGTGCACACCGGCCAGTACGGCATCGGCCCGCTTGCTGCTCAGCGGCAGTCCGTACTCTAGGAGCACCTCCACCTGCTCGAGACCGGCATCGTTGAGTGCGCTCGCGAGCACAGGGATGCTCCGCTCCCACGAGCGGACTTCGGATGGACCGGGCTTGTGGCCGTGCACATGCACGAACTGCTCCGTCAAGCGGAAGAACAGGGCGCCGGAGTGGCACTCGGCGGCGACCGCTGCGGCAGAGTCGCGGAACAGCAAGACATGCCCCCAGGCAGCACGAAGAATCTCGTGCGGGTGGGGGCATGTCCTTCGTGACTCCGCCAGGCGGAGCGGAAGCCCGGCGGGCCGCAGCTACGTCGGGATCAAGGTTACCTGTGCCGTCTGCGGTAGGCAGGTGGCAGCTGTGATCCTTCAGCGGTGAGCTTCGGCTGGGCGCCATCGTAGTGCTGCATGCCGATGGCGCCGGTGATGAGCCGGCGCAACTCGTTGTGGGTCGCCGGGTCGACCGCGTAGACCACGGTGCCGACCACGCCGCGGGTGAGAAGCACGTGGTAGGCGTTGAGGACGCACCGGGTGACTATCGCGTCGTCGATTGGACTCCGGAAGGCGGGATCGCAGGAAGCACTACGGGCCACCTTAAACTTGCCCCTACGAAAGAGTAGATCGGGACCGATAATGACGCCGTTCCAGTCGTATTCGAAGGTCTGTGCTGTATAGACGCAGCCGATCTGGTCCACACCACGGCGATCGGTCGACCACAGGTCCGACCGTGGTGCGTTCGGGACGCTGTGCTCCGGCTTCACGTTCCAAGGCTGACGCCAGTCCCCGATGTGTACATCGTCGACAAGCTGTTCTCCGTCCGGGTTGCTCCATGGCCAGCAGAAGCCCGCGGTAATACGAGCCGTGGCCCCTTCCATATGGCGCTCCCGGATAAACCGCTCCATCTGCCCGGGGGAGTCGGCGACCGTCAGCGTCATCCTCCCGTCGGGTCTCCAGGCCACCGGATCGGAGGCGTCAAGGCCCAGCAGTTGTTGGACCCAGCGCTGGTACCGCTTGCTGCCGCCTGCTCGGAACGTGCCCTCCAGTTCGGTCACTTCGACGTCGCAGCCCATGTCCTCAGCGAGCTCTTTGAGATACGTCGCAGTGCCCACCTCGTCCGGGCGGATCGACTGGTGATCGTCGAGCAGGAAGATCGGCACTTTCGCGGCTCTTATCACCTCGGTTGCCTGCGGCCGGTCGTCGTCTCGCAGATTTTTCGGCATCCAACGGTATGTCGAGCTGCGTCGCATGCGGTGCGCCTCGTCGCAGATGAGGACGTCAATGCTGTCCGGTGGGCTCTCGCTGAAGCTGTTGAAATAGCGGTACAGCCTGTTGGCTGCGCGGCGCTTGTCCGCTGTCTGCCCTCGGCGGGCCGTGCTGAGCATGATCTCGCGCAGAGTCTCCGTGTAGGCGTGAGAGCCGCTGGCCAGCACGGCTTCGCGGCCCTTGAGTCCGAGGGCGCGCTGCAACTCGAGGGCTACTGCGCTCTTACCGCTGCCAGGGCCGCCTCGCAGGATGTAGACACGCTTGACGCCAGGGTCGGGAGCTTGGACGTAGGCGGCTTCGGCGTCGTAGAACAACCCGAAGTCGAAGCCGGTGAAGTGGGAGGTTTTCTCCAGGTGCCGGGTGATCCGGTCGACCGCGACGTACTGCTCGTCGAGGAGCGTCAGACCGCCACCAACGACGGAGCGTTGACGGGCCACATCAGTGACCTTTAACAATGGGTCCTGGCGGGCCTGCTCCAGCGCGGATGCTGCCCGTTTCCCGGATGCGGCCGCGAATCTCGAAGTAAGGACTCGTCGAAAGCGAGCCAGATCATCAAGGGTGTAGAGGAAACCGTGGTCGGTTTCCGGCAGACCGAACAGCGCCTCCACATCGGCGTCACGTGCGTTGTGGAGCAGTGCCACACCCATCAACTGGTTTTCGTTCTCACGAAGATGGGGCAGATAGCGCAGCATGTACTCGCAGTAGCGCTGGACCTGCCGGACCGGATGCAGCTTGTTCTTCCCGTCGCCGAAGCCGAGATCGACGGCGATGGGGCACAGAGGGTCCACAGTGGCGTGTCGTACCTGCTTCAGCTCAACCGCAAGGTACGAATCCATGCCCGTACCGGGATGCCGGCCGCACAGCACCAGGTCGATGGCGGAGTTGGTGTGTGGCAGGTCGACCTCGACCTGTACCTCGACTTCGTCGAGGCCGCAGTCCAGCAGGGCCTTGACCACTACGGGGACGCTGTTGTTCCAGGAAGCGATGTCTCCCTGGCCGGCCGCTCTTTCCTTGCGCCGGGAATGCTCGTGAACCAGGTGCTCGGTGAGCGGAAGGTGCGCAGATCCGGCTCGGGCCACGATGAGTCGGCCGAGTTCGGCTGCGGGCAGTTGCAGGAGCACGAAGGGTCCCCAGGCACGAGTTGACTCGTGCGGGTGGGGGCATGTCCTTCGTGACTTCGCCGAAGCGGAGCGGAAGCCCGTCGGGCCGCAATGACGTTCTGCAGAGTACCCGGCCGCAAATGAAGGTGGGCGAGCCCCCGGAGGCCCGCCCACCGCCCGGCTCAGCCGAGGCGGTGCACCACGACCTGCGCCAGAGCCCACGTCAGGTTCGAGCCGAGGCTCGCCGCGATGCCAACCAGGACATCACGGACCCAGGTGCGGTGCTTGGGCATGTACTCGATGGCAACCACAGGAATGCGTCCCCTTCGCTTTGATCGGTGACGGCGCCGGATGGCTCCCGCCGGGAGCGCACCATGGAGCTGCGTCACCGAACCGAAGGGCATTGCGTACTCCCCTGGTCACGTCGCGTACACCCTCCGGGGAGGGCACGCGGTGCATGGCAAAGGTAGTCCACGACAGGGCAGCGCGGGGAGGAGTTAATACCTAGACACGGACGAGCCAGTGGAGCGAGGGGATGGACGGATTGACGAAGGCTGGTCGACGTCTGAGCCGCCCATGGTGCCGGGATAGAACGCCTGTGCTGGATGGCCGCCGCCAAGCCCGCTTTTCCGCAGGTGGGGGAGCGAGCTCTGCGCTACGGTTTTCGGTTCAACGTCTGAGGGCTGCGCCGAGAATGGAGGGTGGCCGTCTGGGGCTTTCCAGCGGCCATCCGTTCTGTCCGACAGTGCCTGGGTGAGTACGGGGCACGTCCGTGCTCGCCGTCTTGGTGGCGTCGTCGATCTCTTCGGGTGCCCTCACCGCGTGCCGCTGTGCTGCGCGCGGACATACCCAGACCGGCCCTAGGGTGCCCTCATGACCGCCGCCCTTCCTGATTGCTACTGCCCCGTTGACGGGACCCGTGTTTCTGGTGGGTCTCTCGAGTGGTGCTGTCCCTTGTGCCGGGGGCCGCTCGACCTTGACTGGGCGCCTACGCCTGCCTCGATCTCTTCGTTGAGCGGGCGGGTCAACTCCCTGTGGCGGTATGCCGAGTGTCTGCCCTTGGGCGGGCCTCCGGAGTGTTCCCTCGGAGAAGGGCGTACGCCTCTTGTGCCGCTTGTCGGGGACGTCTCCGCCAAGTTGGACTTTCTTATGCCGACCCTGTCCTTCAAGGATCGGGGGGCTGTGATGCTTGCCGCGCTTGCCGGGCGGCTGCGGCCCGAGCGTGTCATCGCCGACAGCAGCGGGAACGCGGGGACCGCCGTGGCCGCCTACTGTGCGCGGGCGCGGCTGGCTTGCACCGTCTACGTGCCTGAGGGGACTTCCGAGAAGAAGACGGAGCAGATTCGGGCGCACGGGGCCCGGGTCGAGGTGGTGGACGGGGGCCGGGAGGCCGCCGCGCGTGCGGCTCGGGTCGCGGCCGGCGAGCCTGGGGTCTTCTACGCCAGCCATGTCTTCAACCCCTATTTCCTCCACGGGACCAAGACGTACGTGCATGAGATCTGGGAGGACCTCGGGGGGCGGCTGCCCGAGGTGCTTGTTCTGCCTGTGGGGAACGGGACTCTGCTGCTCGGGGCCGCGCTCGCTGTCGCCGAACTGCACAGTGCCGGGCTGATCGGCCGGCGGCCCGCCCTGCATGCCGTGCAGGCCGCCGCCGTCGCGCCGTTGGCCGAGGCGTGGAGTGCGGGGGAGGAGGACGTGGCCGAAGCCGCCGCTGCCGTGCCCACCTTCGCCGAGGGGATCGCCATTCCTCTGCCTCCTCGCGCCCGGCAGATCCTGCGGGTCGTCCGGGAGTCGGGCGGGGCTTTCCATACGGTGACGGAAGACCAGATCCGGCATGCTCAGTCGGATCTGGCCTCGCGAGGTCTGTTCGTGGAGTCCACTGGTGCCGCTTGCTGGGCGGCCACCCGGGACGGCGGGTCCGTGGCCTCCGTGCTCAATGGGCGTTCGGCTGTTGTTCCGCTGTGCGGGGCCGGGCTCAAGACGGGCCTGGCCGACAGTCGGATTCGGTGAGCCGGATGTGCTGTCGGGGCGCTGGTCGATGTGTGAATAGTGCACTACCTGGAGAAAGTCGCTGAGTAAAGACCTCCGGCGCTGCATGTCATCACTTCGGGTGATTCCCTGGCCTTTGCTTGCATGGCTCAACCCACGGTTGCCACGCTGTTGCTGTCTGTCAATCTGATGGGGATTCGAGGGGAAACAACCAGTGGCATTCGGTGAGCAGCCGGCGTACCTGCGCGTCGCGGGAGATCTGCGCAGGAAGATCGTCAACGGCTCACTGCCGCCGCTCACCCGGCTTCCCTCTCAGGCGCGGATCCGTGAGGAGTACGGGGTCTCCGACACCGTTGCTCTGGAGGCCCGCAAGGTTCTCATGGCCGAGGGGCTTGTCGAGGGACGCTCCGGGTCCGGTACCTATGTGCGTGAGCGGCCCGTGCCGCGGCGGGTGGCCCGGAGCGGCTATCAGACGGGCGGGGGCTCCACCCCGTTCCGGCAGGAGCAGGCCGATCCGACCGCCAGGGGGTCCTGGGAGTCGCGCAGCGAGCAGATCGAGGCGGACGGGGCCATCGCCGAGCGGCTCGCTGTACGGGTGGGGGACCGCGTCATGTGCACCAAGTACGTGTACCGGGACTCGGGCGAGACCGTCATGCTCGCCACCTCGTGGGAGCCGCTGGCCGTCACCGGGCGCACGCCGGTCATGCTGCCCGAGGAAGGGCCGCTCGGTGGGTGTGGTGTCGTCGAGCGCATGGCGGCCATCGATGTCGTCGTGGACAACATGACGGAGGAGGTCGCCGCCCGTCCGGGGCTCGCCGAGGAGCTGAGCTCTCTGGGGGGCGTGCCGGGGCATGTCGTTCTCGTGATTCACCGGACCTTCTTCGCCTCCGGCAGACCCGTCGAGACCGCCGATGTCGTCGTTCCCGCCGACCGGTATCGCATCGCCTATCACCTGCCGGTGAAGTAAGCGCCCCTCTGGGGCCGCGGGGCTGTGGGTGGGGGGCTGCCCTGAGGGCGCTCCTGCGAATGAATCTGGCCTTTCTTGGGTTGCGCTTTGCCTGCCTTGTTCGCGCTGACGGCATGCCGGGTGGGTGGCTCCATGGGGTCTTCTCCGTGCCGCGCTCCCGTGCGTCTTCCTGACGTGGGGAGCGCGGGGAAATAGGGGCGCGCCTTCGCGGCGCGCCCCCTTTGCCGTCTTCCGGCGTGCGCCGCCGCTCCGTGGCTTGTTGCGTATCTCTTTGTGCCAACTCGTATCCGCTCCGTAAAGGTCAGGCGTAGGCTCGGGCATATGCGGATTGCGGTTTCCTCAGGACGCTTAGGGGGCGGGGCATCATGCGAGCCGGAGTCGGGGAGTGGAGGGGCGCGATGACGGACAACACGACCACACTTCCGTGGCTTGTCATTCGCGAGGACGACAACGGCGACCGCTACCGCGTCGGGAGGTACGCGACCAAGGCCGAGGCCCAGCGCACCGCGGACAGCCTCGACAACCGCGGCAACAAGCAGCTCTACTGGATCGAGCGGCTCACCCCGCACGCGGACCCGGGGCTGAACGGGACGGGGCACTGACGGGGCCGTAGGCTCCGGCACATGCCCACTGCGTTTACTCCGTCCGGACCCGTTGTGGTGGTCGCCGCCGCCCTGTACGACGACGCGGGGCGCCTGCTCGCCGCGCGACGGAGTGCGCCCCCCGAACTCGCGGGGCGCTGGGAACTGCCCGGCGGGAAGGTCGAGCCGGGCGAGAGCCCCGAGCACGCCCTCGTACGGGAGCTCCGGGAAGAACTGGGCGTCGAGGCCCTGCCCGAGGAGCGCGTTCCGGGGGAGTGGGATCTGAAACCGGGCCATGTCCTGCGGGTATGGCGAACGCGGCTCGTCTCCGGGTCGCCTGTCGCGCTGCAGGATCATGATGAACTGCGCTGGCTCGGGCCCGATGAGATCTGGTCCGTCGACTGGCTGGATCAGGACGTGCCCGCCGTCAAGCAGACGGTCGCACTGGGGTGAGCCCGGGGCTTCCGCCGGCCGGTGCGACACCCGCGCGCCTGCGGCGCCACCGCGTACGCCGTCCGTACCACCACGCACCCCCCGACGCGGTAGCACCACGTTCGACCCGGGTATATGGCGATTAACCCTCTGAAACCGGACAGGGCTCATCGCGTTCCAGGGAAGTGATCGGCGTGTTCCACACCGAAGGCGACTGCGCCGAGTGGGCCTTCCCCGCCGACCCCACGGCGGTCCGCAGAGCCCGTGCGGCGGTGCGGACCCAGCTCGCCGACTGGGGGCTCGGTGAGCTCGGTGATGTGACCGCCCTGCTGGTCAGCGAGTTGGTCACCAACTCCATGCGGCACGCCTCCGGGCCGATCGGGGTGCGTCTGTGCCGGCAGCGGGAACCGTACGGCGGGCTGCTCGTGGAGGTCTCCGATCCGATGCCCGATCCGCCTCGTGCCCGTACCGCCGCCCATGACGACGAGGGCGGGCGGGGGCTGCAACTGGTCGCCGGGGCCTCCCGGCGCTGGGGCACCAGACCGGGGGACCCGCGCACGGGTGGCAAAACCGTGTGGTTCGAGCTGGCGCTGCCTGGTTAGACGAGGGAGCAGAAACGGATCGGCAGGACGGGTCGACAAAGTGTTCGGCAGCGGGTGCGGGGCGTCGGGTGTGGGCGCACCTCCACCGTGGGTACGGAAACAATCGGCCCCGACGGGCCAAAAAGCGTCGGGAGCGTGGTGTGATCGTGAACACCGTGTTGCGCGGCCCCGTAGTGCTGGATACTGCGGGCAGCCGCCCCGGTGACCGGTGCCGGGCGTGGTGAGCTGGAGGGGACGGTTCGCGTGAGCGAGATACCAGCGAAGGCCGGGATGTCCGAGGACCGCTCGGGCACGGAGTCTGCGCGGGATGCGGACCGGGGCGCCCAGGCGGGCGCGTCCGACACCTGGCAGTCGAACCCGCCCGGATCGATCTACGACTACATAAAGGTCGCCTCCTTCTCCATCGGGCCCGACGGGCTGATCGACCAGTGGAGCCTGCGCGCCGCGCACCTCTTCGGGGTCGCGGCCGAGGACGCCGTGGGCAAGGACCCGATCGAGGCGTTCGTCCCCGCCGACCTCCGGGAGCGCGGGCACCGCAAGATGGCCGAGATCCTGGACGGGCGCGAGTGGACGGGCAGCGTGCCGTTCCGGACGCCGCCGCGGGAGGGCGCCGAGCCGGGCGCCGACCGGCCCACCGCGCGCGCCGAGGTCTATGTGATGCCGACGACCACCGAGTCCGGCGAACGGGCCGCCGTCTGCATCGTCGTCGACGTACGGACCCTGCGGCGCATCGAGACGGATCTCGCCGCTTCGCAGGCCATTTTCGGACAATCCCCGTTCGGCTTTCTGCTGTTCGACACCGACCTCAAGGTGCGGCGGACCAATCGCACCTTCACCTCGGTCTTCGGCGGCAAGGCCGACGACCACCGGGGACGTACCGTCCACGACTATCTGCCGCGCCACGAGGCCGACCGGGTGCAGGGCGCGCTGCGCCGCGTCCTGGAGACCGGGGACGCCGTCACCGACATGCAGCTCGTCGGGACCGTGCCCGGCTCCTCGGAGCGGCGGCACTGGTCCATCAACCTCTACCGCGTGCACAGCGGTTCCGGGCGGCCCATCGGGATCGCCGGGCTCTCCACCGACGTCACCCGGCGCCACGCCGCCGCCCGTGAGGCCGCGCACGCCCGCCGGAATCTGGCGCTCCTCAACGAGGCCGGCGCCCGTATCGGCAACTCGCTCGATCTCGAGACCACCGCGCGCGAGCTTCTCGACGTCGTCGTGCCCGGGTTCTGTGATCTGGCCTCCGTCGACCTGTACCAAGGGCTGCTGATGGGGGACGAGGCGGCTCTCGGCAGTCACAGCCTCGCCGACGGGAGCGCCGAGCTGCGCCGGGTCGCCGCCGCCAGCGCCGTCGCCGATGTGCCCTTCCTGGACCTGGGCGGGCAGGCGCCGGTCGGTGTGGGCGCCGTGCACCGTTTTCCGTTCAACTCCCCGTGTGCCGACGCGCTGCGCACCGCGCGGCCCCAGTTGCTGCCCGCCAAGCCGGGCGATCTGGTGCAGTCCACGCTCGCGGTGCCGATGGTCGCGCACGACACCGTCGTGGGGCTCGTGCAGTTCTCCCGTACGAAGGGCAGTGAGCCGTTCAACGAGCGGGACCGGGCCCTCGCCGTCGAGCTGGCCGCGCGCGCCGCGGTCTGCATCGACAACGCGCGCCTGTACCGCCGCGAGCACGAGCGAGCCCTGATCCTCCAGCGCTCGCTCCTGCCGCCGGACAACCCCGAGGCGTCGGGGCTCGACATCGCCTGCCGCTACCTGCCCGGCAACGCGGCGACCGAGGTCGGCGGCGACTGGTTCGACGTGATCGAGCTTCCCGGGCATCGCACCGCGCTCGTCATCGGTGACGTCATGGGGCGCGGGCTGCGCGCCGCCGTCGCCATGGGGGAGCTGCGGACCGCGGTGCGGACCTTGGCGCTGCTCGATCTGGAGCCGGCTGAAGTGCTCTCCGCGCTCGACGAGATCGCGCGCGGGCTCGGCACGCCCGGCGGCGTCCAGCAGGCCACCCGCGCCGCCCGCAGCAAGCCGTCCGACGCCGACCTGTCCGAGGTCTACCTCGCCACCTGCGTCTACGCGGTCTACGACGCCGTCACCCGGCGCTGCACCTTCGCCAACGCCGGGCACCTGCCGCCCGTCCTCGTCGCGCCCGGCGACGGCGCCCTCATGCTCGATGTGCCGCCCGGGATGCCGCTCGGCGTGGGCGGTGAACCGTTCGAGGAGGTGGAGGTCGAACTGCCCGAGGGGTCACTGCTCGCCCTCTACACCGACGGGCTGGTCGAGTCCCGCGATCACCCGCTCGACGAGGGGCTCTCGGCTTTCCGAGCGGTCCTGGACGATCCCGCGCCCGCCCTGGAGGACGTCTGCGACCACGTCCTCACCACCCTCGACACGCACCACGGCGAGGACGACATCGCCCTGCTCATGGCCCGGATCGAGGGGCTGCCCAGCGAGAACGTGGGTGACTGGACGCTGCCGCGCGAACCCAAGTCGGTGGGCCTCGCGCGCGAGCTCGCGCGGGAGCAGCTGACCACCTGGGAGCTCGAACCCCTGGTCGACACCACCGAGTTGCTCGTCAGCGAGCTGGTCACCAACGCCCTGCGGTACGGCGAGGGCGACATCAGACTCCGGCTGCTGCTCGACCGCACCCTGGTGTGCGAGGTGTGGGACGCGGGGCTCGTGCAGCCGCGCCGCCGCCGCGCCCGCGACACCGACGAGGGCGGGCGCGGGCTCCAGCTCGTCGGGCTGCTCAGCGCGGCGTGGGGGTCGCGTCGTACGCCGCGCGGCAAGACGGTCTGGTTCGAGATGGCGCTGCCGGACGGCGGGACCGGGCTCGTGGATCCGACGGAGGCGCTGCTCAGCCTGTTCTAGGCAGCCTTCACGCGGCGTTCTTCAGTGCGGCCAGGCGTGCCTCGATCTCCGCGTCGTCGCCGAGCGAGTCCAGCTGTTCGAACTGCGCGTCGAGCGAGGACTCGGCCAGCTCCTGCTTGCCGAGCGCCCTGGCCTCCTCGCGGCGCACCTTCTCCTCGAAACGGTGCAGCTCGCTCGTCGGGTCCAGGACGTCGATGTTCTTGGCCGCGTCCAGCATCTGGTTCTGCGCCTGTGCCGTCTTCGCGCGGGCCACCAGCTGATCGCGCTTCGCCCGCAGCTCCTTCAGCTTTTCCTGCATCTGGGTGAGGCCGGACTTCAGCTTGTCGACGACCTCGGTCTGCGCGGCGATCGTCGGCCCGGCCTCCTTCGCCTCCTTCTCCGCCCGGAGCTGACGGCCGAGCGCGACCTTGGCGAGGTTGTCGAACTTGTCCGCCTCCGCCGTCGTACCGGCGGACCGCAGCTCGTCCGCCTTCTTGCTGGCGGCGAGCGCCTTCGTGCCCCACTCGGCGGCCGCGTCCACGTCCTCCTTGTGGTCCTGCTCCAGCATCCGCAGATTGCCGATGGTCGCCGCCACGGCGTCCTCGGCCTCCCGGATGTTGTTCGTGTAGTCGCGAATGAGCTGGTCGAGCATCTTCTGGGGGTCCTCGGCGCTGTCGAGCAGAGCGTTGATGTTCGCCTTCGCGAGGGTGGCGACCCGGCTGAAAATGGTCTGCTTCGTCATGGGCAGGTCCTCCGTCGGGAGAGTCGGGCCCTCGCCGGTGTCGCGGGGGCATGAGGTGGTCAGAAACGGCCTCCGCCGCCTCTGCGGCCGCGGGTGCCTCCGCCGCCGAAGCTGCCGGGACCGGGGCTCCGGACGCCCCCGCCACCGAACCCGCCGCGACGGCCGCCGCCCATGCCGCCCCTGCCGCGACCGGCGCCGCCGAGGAGCTGGCCGAGGAGGATGCCGCCGAGCATCGCGCCGCCGGAGCCGCCGCCGCGCCCGGCGCCCCCGTACGGACCGCCGTACGCGCGCACGTCCTGTTCGGCGAGCGACCGGGCCTGCCGGGCCAGCGCGTCGGCCTGCTGAGCCTCGGCGAGCGCGCCCGCCGGGTCGGCCCCCTCGGCGTCCTGCGCGTTCACCAGGTGGCGCTGGGCCTCCGCGAGCCGGGTGCGGGCCTCGCTGCCGACCGCGCCGCGGTGCGTCGTGATGAAGTCGGCGGCGGCGCCGGTGCCGCTGCGCGCCGCGAGCAGCGCCTGGCCGAGGAGCGAGCGGGCGCGCGTGGTTCCGGCCTCCCGCTGCCGGGCCGCCGCGAGCGCCTCGTCGAGCGCCGCGTCCGCCTCCTCCACGCGGCGCAGCGCGTCGATCGGGTCGTACGGGCCCGCGGCCGTCTCCGCGCGTACGTCACCGATGACGGACTCGGCGCGGGCGACGCGGCCGCGCAGGTCGGCGGTGGAGACGCCCTGGGCGGTGCCTTCGAGGAGGCCGCGCGCGTCCGCGAGGTCGGCCTCGGACCCGGTCAGCGCGGTGGGCAGCCGCTCCGTCGCCTCGGCGAGTTCACCGGCCAGGCGTTCGACCGCGGTGACGAACGTGCCGGCCTGGTCGACGGCGCCCTCGGCGGCCCGCAGGGAGACGGCGGCCTTGCCGTTGTCGCCCGCGTCCACGAAGCGGCGGGCCTCGTCGAGGTGGGTCGAGGCGAACGCGAGCCGGTCCTCGGCCTGTTCGACATGGCCCGCGACCGAGGTGAGCGCGGACGGTGCGTAGCGCGTGCCGAGCGCGACCAGCGTCTCCCGCGCGTGGCTCGTCCGGGCCGTCAGGCCGCGGTACGCCCGCTCGGCGTGGGCCAGCGCGTCCGGCGCCGCCTGTTCGAGCGAGCGCAGCCGGTCGAAGTCGCCGGACTCCTGGTCCAGGCGGCGGCCCGCCTCCGTGCAGCGGCTGATGATCTCGTCCAGCATGTGCCGCTTCGTCGAATCGTCCTCGGGGAACGCGTCGTCGAGCTGCTGGCGCAGCCTGAACGCCGTCGTCAGCTCCGACTGCGCGTACGCGAGCGCCTCGCTGAACTGTCTGACCGCGTCCTCGCCGAACTGGGCCGTCGCGAAGCCCAGCTCCTCCGTGCTGGTGCGCACCGCGTCGTCGGTCTCCACGAGCAGGTGCCCGGCCTGCCTGTCCAGCTCGGGCAACGGGGTGACGTCCTGCTTTCCCCAGGTCCGCGGCGTGGTCCGCTCACTCATGCGCCGCTTGCGGCGGGTGTAGCTGTACGCGGCCAGGGCGCCGGCCGCGCCGACCGCGATGATCGGCAGTACGAGGTCGCCGCTGCCGCTGAGGCCGCCGTCGTTACCGCTCGAGCCCGGGTCGTCGGCGCCCGGCGTGATCGTCGGCGTGGGCACGGGGCGGCCCGCGGTCACGGCCCCGATCCCGTTCGCGGCACCGATCGCGGCGCCGGGCCAGTCGTTCCGGCGCAGGGCGGGCTCGATGCCGGCCCGCGTGATCTCCTGGATCCGCGCGTCGGTGACCGGGGAGTCCTGGTCGACCGAGAGCGCGTACTGCCGGTCGTGCGTGGCAACGGCCAGCAGGACGTCGTCGAGACCGAGCCCGTTCCGGTCGGCGGTGGCATCGGCCCAGCTCTGCGCGGAACGCCCGGAGAAGTCCCGTACGTAGGCGACGAACAGCTGAACGCCGTGCTGGTCGTCGAGGCCGGCGAGCGCGGTGGCGACGGCGCCCTTCCGGTCCCCGAGCGCGCCCACCTTGTCGGTGATCTGGCCGGTACGGGAGAGGGTGACCGGATCGTCCGCGCGGACGGAGCCGACGGGTGCGAGGAGCCACATCAAGGCGCACAGCGCGGCGACGGCGGCCCGTACGGCGATCACGACCGGGCGGCGGCGCGCCCGCGCGGCTATCGGCACCGGGCGGGGGCGGCTCTCGGGCGGGGGCACATTTCGGAGCGTATGTCTGGATCCACCCCTCCGCGACCGCTGCGCCCCGGTGCGCCCGGCTACGACCCCGGTGCGCCGGGGCTCCGGTCCCGGTACGGGGCGGTCACGACCTGCGGCGGATCTTGTTGCCCAGCCAGACCACCGGGTCGTACTTACGGTCGGCCGCGCGTTCCTTCAGGGGGATCAGGGCGTTGTCCGTGATCTTGATGTGTTCGGGGCAGACCTCCGTGCAGCACTTGGTGATGTTGCAGTAGCCGAGGCCGTGTTCGTCCTGGGCGGTCGCCTTGCGGTCGAGGCCGGTCCCGGCAGCCTCGTCCAGGGGGTGCATGTCGAGTTCGGCGATGCGCATCAGGAAGCGCGGGCCCGCGAACGCCGGTTTGTTCTCCTCGTGGTCGCGCACCACATGGCAGGTGTCCTGGCACAGGAAGCACTCGATGCACTTGCGGAACTCCTGCGGCCGGTCCACGTCCTCCTGCATCATCCGGTACTCGCCGGGGCCGAGCCCGCTCGGCGCCACGAACGCGGGGACCTCGCGCGCCTTCGCGTAGTTGAAGCTGACGTCCGTCACCAGGTCGCGGACGACCGGGAACGCCCGGAGCGGGGTCACCGTGATCACGTCGTCCCGGTCGAAGACCGACATGCGCGTCATGCACAGCAGGCGCGGGCGGCCGTTGATCTCCGCCGAGCACGAGCCGCACTTGCCCGCCTTGCAGTTCCAGCGGACCGCCAGGTCAGGGGCTTGGGTCGCCTGCAGGCGGTGGATGATGTCCAGGACCACCTCGCCCTCGTTGACCTCGACGTCGAAGTCCTCCAGGCCGCCGCCCGCCGTGTCCCCGCGCCACACCTTGAAGCGGGCCTCATACGCGCTCACTCGTACAGCTCCTCTTCGGTCAGGTACTTGACCAGCTCCTCTTTCTCGAAGAGGGCCAGCAGGTCGGGGCGGATCGGTTCGGTGCTCTCGCGTACGAGGTCGATCTGGCCGCGCACCGGGTCCGTGGCCGCCAGGCCCCCGCTCGGGTCGCGGAGACCGCAGAGCAGGTTGGCGCGGCGCCACTCGCGGTCCATGGCCGGGTGGTCCTCACGGGTGTGGCCGCCGCGCGACTCCTGGCGTTCGAGCGCGGCGCGCGCCACGCATTCGCTGACCAGGAGCATGTTGCGCAGGTCGAGGGCGAGGTGCCAGCCCGGGTTGAACTGGCGGTGCCCCTCGACCCCGGCCCGGCGCGCCCGCACCCGCAGCGCGGCCAGCCTGCGCAGCGCCTCCTCCATCTCGCCCTCCCGGCGGATGATGCCGACGAGGTCGTTCATCGTCTGCTGGAGCTCCTGGTGCAGGGTGTACGGGTTCTCGGGGACGGTGCCGTCCTCCTGGCCCTCCGCCGAGAACGGGCGCAGCGCCTCCGCCGCCGCGGTGTCGAGCTGCAGTTCGGGCACGGTCGGACGGTCCTCGGCGAGGCCCTGGGCGTACTGCGCCGCGTGCAGCCCGGCGCGGCGGCCGAAGACCAGCAGGTCGGAGAGGGAGTTGCCGCCGAGCCGGTTCGAGCCGTGCATGCCGCCGGCGACCTCACCGGCCGCGAAGAGCCCCGGCACGCCGCGCGCCGCCGCCGTGTCAGAGTCGACGGCGATGCCGCCCATCACGTAGTGGCAGGTCGGCCCGACCTCCATCGCCTCCGCCGTGATGTCGACGTCCGCCAGCTCCTTGAACTGGTGGTACATGGACGGCAGCCGGCGCCGGATGACCTCGGCCGGCATCCGCGTCGACACGTCGAGGAAGACGCCGCCGTGCGGGGAGCCGCGGCCCGCCTTCACCTCGGCGTTGATGGCGCGGGCCACCTCGTCACGGGGCAGGAGTTCGGGTGGACGCCGGTTGCGGTCGGGGTCCTCGTACCAGCGGTCGCCCTCGGCCTCGGACTCGGCGTACTTCTCCTTGAAGACGTCCGGGATGTAGCCGAACATGAACCGCTCGCCCTCGGAGTTCCTGAGCACCCCGCCGTCGCCGCGGACCGACTCGGTGACGAGGATGCCCTTCACCGACGGCGGCCAGACCATGCCGGTCGGGTGGAACTGCACGAACTCCATGTTCAGCAGGGGCGCGCCCGCGAGCAGCGCGAGGGCGTGGCCGTCGCCCGTGTACTCCCACGAGTTCGACGTCACCTTGAACGACTTGCCGATGCCGCCCGTCGCCAGGACCACGCTCGGCGCTTCGAGGACGAAGAAGCGCCCGCTCTCGCGCTCGTAGCAGAAGGCGCCGGAGACGCGGCCGCCGTCCTCGTCCTTCAGCACGCGCGTGACCGTGCACTCCTGGAAGACCTTGAGCCGCGCCTCGTAGTCGCCGAACTCCGCCTTGTCCTGCTGCTGGAGCTGGACGATCTTCTGCTGGAGGGTGCGGATCAGCTCCAGGCCCGTACGGTCGCCGACGTGGGCGAGGCGCGGGTACTCGTGGCCGCCGAAGTTGCGCTGCGAGATGCGGCCGTCGCCGGTCCGGTCGAACAGGGCGCCCCATGTCTCCAGCTCCCAGACGCGGTCGGGCGCCTCCTGGGCGTGCAGCTCGGCCATCCGCCACTGGTTGAGGAACTTGCCGCCGCGCATCGTGTCGCGGAAGTGCACCTGCCAGTTGTCGCCGGAGTTCACATTGCCCATGGCGGCGGCGATGCCGCCCTCCGCCATCACCGTATGGGCCTTGCCGAACAGGGACTTGCAGATCACCGCCGTACGGGCGCCTCGCTCGCGGGCCTCGATCGCGGCCCGGAGCCCCGCGCCCCCCGCGCCCACCACGACAACATCCCAATGCTGTCGCTCCACCACACTCATCGTCGAGCTCCCACCGTCGAAGGCATCAGAAGAACCGCGGATCGTCGAAGACGCCGGACGCGACCAGGTACACGTAGAAGTCGGCGAGCGCCACGCTCACGAGGGACGCCCACGCGAGCAGCATGTGACGGGCGTTCAGCTTGCCGACCCAGCCCCAGAGGCGGTAGCGCACCGGGTGCTTCGAGAAGTGTTTGAGGCGGCCTCCGACGATGTGCCGGCAGGAGTGGCAGGAGATCGTGTACGCCCAGATCAGCGCGATGTTGATCAGGAAGACCAGGGTGCCGAGGCCCATGTGGCCCCACGCGTAGGTCTCGTCGCGGAAGGCGAGCACGGTGTCGTAGGTGAGGATGCAGGCGACGAGCACGGCCGCGTAGAAGAAGTACCGGTGGATGTTCTGCAGGATCAGCGGGAACCGCGTCTCACCGCTGTACTTCTTGTGCGGCTCGGCCACCGCACAGGCCGGGGGCGACGCCCAGAAGCCGCGGTAGTAGGCCTTGCGGTAGTAGTAGCAGGTCAGCCGGAAGCCGAGCGGGAAGATCAGGATGAGCAGCGCGGGGGACAGGCCCCACCAGCCGCCGAAGATCTCCCAGTTGGGGCCGTGGCGCATCGGCTCGCAGTTCTCCGCGACGCACGGCGAGTAGAACGGTGAGACGTACGGGGCCGCATAGTAGTCGGCGTTGGCGAACGCCCGCCACGTCGAGTAGACGACGAAGGCGAACAGGCCCGCGGCGGTCGTGGCCGGGGCCAGCCACCAGCGGTCCGTGCGCAGATGCGGTGCGGCGATCGCGGCACGCGTCCGGCTCCGTACTCCGGTGCCCTTGCCGCTGCCGCTCTCGGTATGGGGTTCGTCGGTGCTGGTGGGTTCCGTGCCGGTGGCCAAGGAAGCCTCCGCTCGAAGGGACGGGGTGGTGTGACGGACCGGTCCGTCAGGGGGCGTGCCTGTGGTGGGCGCCGAGCCCTTCGTCGTCCGAGTCGGTCCACAGGGACGTGTCGTACGGGGTGTCGGGGATCGGCACGAGGCCCTGCCGGGGGAGCGGGGGCTGCTCGTCCCGCGCCGTCGCCGTCGCCGCCACCGCCGATGCGCGCAGCAGGGCCACGCTTTCGCGCAGGTGGTCGGTGTCGGCGCGGACGCGGCGCAGGTCCGGTCCCGCGAGTGCGGGCTGTAACCGGTTCACGGCTCGGGTCAGCTCGTCGACACACTGCTGAACCATCGTCAGTTCATCTGCCACGGACATGACTTGCCTCGCTTCCGCGGTGCGGCGGAGATGTTCATGCGCCTGCGAGTGTCGCGCGTCACATCACGGTTTGTGAAGGCCGCGTCGCGTATTGCCGGGGGCGCGGGGCGGGGCGTGCGCCCCGGGGGTGCGGTTCGCCGTCCGGGCGGGGGTGTGCGCTTTCGCCGGCGGCCGCGGGTGGTTCGTGGCTGGTCGCGCAGTTCCCCGCGCCCCCGAAGGCATGCGGCTTCGCCGCGCCTTCATCAGGAGATGCGCACTTCGTGCGCCATCTCCAGCCTGAGATGGCGCACGAAGTGCGCATCTCAGGGGCGCGGGGAACTGCGCGACCAGCCACGACGAGACCCGCGGCCGCCCGCCCCACAGTGACCCGCATCCCCCTGGGCCCCAGAACTAGCCCGCCCGGGTGACGTTCCCGCGCCCCGGCGCCGTGTCGCCGAGCCACCGCCCCCCGATCCACTTCAGTGGGCCAATAGATGTGATCAGCGACATATACCGCCGAACGAGACAGAACCGGCCCGCACCGGAGGTACCCGTCGAGATGCAGGACAACAAGAGGCGCCCCCGCGCAGCCGCGTTCCTCGTGTGCGGCGCGCTCGCCGTGACCACCCTCGCGGGGTGCGGCTCCGACGACGACCCGTGGATCCCGACCGCGGGCCCGGACATCGCGCCGGCCGCCCGGGACCGGATCAAGGACGGCGGCAGTGTCCGCTGGGCGGTCGACGCCATGCCGAAGACCCTCAACTCCTTCCAGGCCGACGCCGACCCGGTGACCAGCCGGATCACCGGCGCCGTCCTGCCGTCGATGTTCCGCCTCGACGCGCAGGGCCGCCCGCAGAGCGACGCCGACTACCTGGAGAAGGCGGAGGTCATCGAGGAGGAGCCGAAGCAGGTCGTCCTGTACAAGCTGAACCAGAAGGCAGTCTGGAGCACGGGCCGCGAGATCGGTGCCCCCGACTTCGCCGCCCAGTGGCGCGCCCTGTCCGGCAAGGACAGCTCCTACTGGACCGCGCACAACGCGGGGTACGACCGCATCGAGAAGATCGAGCGCGGCAAGAACGACCTGGAGGTCCGGGTCACGTTCGCGAAGCCGTACGCGGACTGGCGCGCTCTCTTCTCGCCGCTGTACCCCAAGGACGTCATGGGCACCCCGGACAGCTTCAACGACGGGGCGCGCCGCAAGCTCAAGGTGACCGCGGGCCCCTTCACCGTCGACTCCGTGGACCGGGACGCCAAGAAGGTCACCCTCGAGCGCAGCCCGCGCTGGTGGGGCGAGCGCCCCAAGCTCGACAAGCTCGTCCTCACGACGGTGCCGCGCGCCAAGCGGGCCACGGCCCTCGCCGCGGGCAGGCTCGACCTGGCGGACGTCGACGCGGGCGGCGCCGAACGCATCGCCCACGCCGCCCGCGACCACGGCTCCTCGGGCCCGCTCGGCCACGGCCCCGGCGCCGCTCTCACCCCCGCCGAGGCGCTGCGCTCCTGGGCGATCGCGCACGGAGACGACGAGGAGGCGGCCTACGACGAGATGGCCGCCCGCGCGAAGACCCGTAAGGCCGTCCGGAAGTACGCCAAGGAGCAGGGGAACCTGCACGGGTACAAGGTCCGCAAGTCCTTCGCGCCCGCCTACACGCAGCTCGCCCTGAACGGCTCGCAGGGCCCGCTCGCCGACGAGCGCGTGCGCCGCGCCGTGGCCCGAGCCCTCGACCGCAACCAGCTCGCCGCGGTGGCCCTCAGACCGCTCGGCCTGCCGGTGAACACGGTCGACAACCATCTCGCCCTGGCCGGACAGGCCGCGTACGCCGACAACAGCAGCGCGCTCGGCGACCAGGACATGGCGGAGGCGCAGGCCCTGCTCGCCGAGGCGGGCTGGGTGCCGGGCGGGCCGGTCAAGGAGAAGAAGGACAAGCCGAAGACGGCGGGCGGCGAGGGCGACACCGAGGACTCGAAGCGGTCCGAGGACACCAAACACTCCGCGCACTCCGCGCACTCCGCCGGCCAGGGCGACCACGCCGCGTCCGGCGCCTACGCCCCCAAGGGCACCGCCGCGCCCGCGGGCGCCGCCGCCGGGGCGCTCGCCAAGGACGGCAAGCCGCTCACCCTGCGCTTCGTGCTCCCCTCGGGCGCGGGATCCGAGCAGCTGCGCGCCGTCGCGGACCGGATCACGCAGATGCTGAGCGGGATCGGCGTGCGTACGGACGTCATGAAGGTCGACGACGAGAGCTACTTCAAGGACCACATCGCGTCCGGCGAGTACGACCTGGCGCTGTACTCGTGGCCCGCCTCCGCCTATCCGGCCACCGACGCCCGCCCCATCTACGCCAAGCCGGTCCCGGCCGCCGACGGTTCGCTCACCGTCGAGCAGAACTACACCCGGGTCGGCACCGACCACATCGACCAGCTCTTCGACCAGGCCATCGGCGAGCTCGACGCCGACGAGGAGAACGCCCTGGTCAGGAAGGCCGACGCAAGGATCTGGGCCGCCGCAGGATCGATTCCCCTCTATCAGCGGCCCCAGCTGGTCGCCGCCCGCTCGGACCTCGCCAACGCCGGTGCCTTCGGCTTCCAGGACCCGCACTACGAGGACATCGGCTATCTGAAGAAGGGTGCGCGGGGCGCTTCGGGACCGTCCGCACCCGCGTCCGCCTCCGCGAAGAAGTAGGCGCGAACGCGGGCCGGACAGCGGGCGTACAAGAATCTCAACCTCAGATCGAGCTCAACTCCCTTGCCCGCGGGTCGACCCTGCGGGCATGGTTCGTTGTACCCATTGACCTGCAGTTTTTCCCCAGCGACCGACCGAGCCTGCCATGATCCCGGCCTCCCCTACAGGGCCGGAAGCGCCCCCACTCGTCAAGCCACGTACCATGGGGTGAGGCCGTGGCGTGTCCAGCCCGGCAGGGCGCGCGTATCACTGATGTACGCGCAGCCGTCACCTATTCCGGGAGTACGCCGCAATATGGCCACGCGCCACGACATCCGAAACGTCGCTATCGTCGCCCACGTCGACCACGGCAAGACGACCATCGTCGACGCCATGCTCAAGCAGGCCGGCTCCTTCGCCGCGCACGCTGCCGAGTCCCTCGACGATCGCATGATGGACTCGAATGACCTGGAGCGTGAGAAGGGCATCACGATCCTCGCCAAGAACACGGCGGTGAAGTACCACCCGAAGGATGGCGGCGACGTCATCACGATCAACATCATCGACACCCCGGGCCACGCCGACTTCGGTGGCGAGGTCGAGCGCGGTCTGTCGATGGTCGATGCCGTGGTTCTGCTCGTGGACGCCTCCGAGGGGCCGCTCCCGCAGACCCGCTTCGTGCTGCGCAAGGCGCTCCAGCAGCGCCTCCCCGTCATCCTGTGCATCAACAAGACGGACCGGCCCGACTCGCGCATCGACGAGGTCGTCAACGAGACGTACGACCTCTTCCTCGACCTGGACGCCGACGAGGACCAGATCGAGTTCCCGATCGTCTACGCGTGCGGCCGTGACGGCATCGCGTCGCTGACCAAGCCGGAGGACGGCACGGTCCCGGCCGACTCCACCAGCCTGGAGCCGTTCTTCTCCACGATCCTGGAGCACGTCCCGGCCCCGACGTTCGACGAGGAGGCCCCCCTCCAGGCGCACGTCACCAACCTGGACGCCGACAACTTCCTCGGCCGTATCGCGCTCCTGCGCGTCGAGCAGGGCGAGCTGCGCAAGGGCCAGACCGTGGCCTGGATCAAGCGCGACGGCACGATCCAGAACGTGCGCATCACCGAGCTGATGATGACCGAGGCGCTCACCCGCAAGCCCGCCGAGATGGCGGGCCCCGGTGACATCTGCGCCGTGGCCGGTATCCCCGACATCATGATCGGTGAGACGCTCGCCGACCCGGAGAACCCGGTCGCGCTGCCGCTGATCACGGTCGACCAGCCGGCGATCTCCATGACCATCGGCACCAACACCTCGCCGCTCGTCGGCCGCGGTGGCACGGGCAAGGGCGCGGCGGCCAAGTCGGCCGTCAAGGACCGCAAGGTCACCGCCCGCCAGGTCAAGGACCGCCTGGACCGCGAGCTGATCGGTAACGTCTCGCTGCGTGTCCTGGACACCGAGCGCCCCGACGCCTGGGAGGTGCAGGGCCGCGGTGAGCTGGCGCTGGCCATCCTCGTCGAGCAGATGCGCCGTGAGGGTTACGAGCTGACCGTCGGCAAGCCGCAGGTCGTCACCAAGGAGGTCGACGGCAAGACGCACGAGCCCGTCGAGCGCCTGACGGTCGACGTCCCCGAGGAGCACATGGGCGCCGTCACGCAGCTCATGGGCGTCCGCAAGGGCCGCATGGACAACATGTCGAACCACGGCTCCGGCTGGGTCCGTATGGAGTTCGTCGTCCCGTCCCGTGGCCTGATCGGCTTCCGTACGGAGTTCCTGACGAGCACGCGCGGCACGGGCATCGCCCACTCCATCCACGAGGGCCACGAGCCCTGGTTCGGCACGCTCACGACCCGTAACAACGGCTCGCTGGTCGCGGACCGCGCGGGCGCCGTCACGGGCTTCGCGATGACCAACCTCCAGGAGCGCGGCGTCCTCTTCGTCGAGCCCGGCACCGAGGTGTACGAGGGCATGATCGTCGGCGAGAACTCGCGCGCCGACGACATGGACGTCAACATCACCAAGGAGAAGAAGCTCACCAACATGCGCTCCTCCTCCGCCGACTCCTTCGAGGCGATCGTCCCGCCGCGGAAGCTCTCCCTGGAGCAGTCCCTGGAGTTCTGCCGCGACGACGAGTGCGTCGAGGTAACCCCGGAGTCCGTGCGCATCCGCAAGGTCGTCCTGGACCAGAAGGAGCGCGGCCGCTCCGCCTCGCGCGCCAAGCACGGCTGACGCGCTCCTGAACGGCGCTGACGGCGCCGGCGGCGTTGAGCGACGCTGACCGGCGCCTGACCGACGCGGAAGGGCCCGGCACCCCCGAGAGGGGTGCCGGGCCCTTCGCGTTGGCGCTAATCTGCCCGTGTCTACGCGGATTGACTCGGGTGAGGTCAGGTCTCGCCCAACAAAGGGTCAAAAGCTGCCCGGACGCAAGTGATTAAGTCCACCCTGGTGTCCGGTATTCGGGCACCAATGGTCGATAGATATGTAACACGTCCGTTTCGTGGCCCTCTATCTCGGATCAGTTTGTCCGGATTTTGGGCAATGTACGCATCAGGTGTGATCGAACCGAGACCAAAAGGGTGTGGTCGACGAAGGCCGCGTGGCTAATAGTTGACGGCGTAGAGCTCGGGTCAATGGGTCACGCGCTGTGGGGAGCGCCGACTCGCGAGCACACTGGGGCACTCAACCCTCGCCGTCAGGGGTGTCGGCCGGGTTACCTGTGCCCCCACTTGTAGTGAACAAAGTGGACTCATGAGGAGGAACCCATGCGAGGTGCCACAAGCGCCATATGGGTCGCGTCGTCCCCGATGGCAGGTGTTGGTCCGGCGGGCACGTCTCGCCCCGTCCCCGTGGTGGACGAGGTAACGATCCAGCGTCGCGAGCGCTCTTGACGACTCGGTCCTGACGGCAGGCCGAGGCCGGCCGCGGACCAGGGTTCCCCAAGGGGTGTGTGCACCCCAGTCGTTGTTCCCATCGCGCGCTTCGAATGACGTACGCCGTGCGACGGCCGTCGGATCACCGGTTACCCGGCCGACGACCTCCAACACCTGTGAAATGGACGAATCATGACGAGTCCAATCGAGATTGAGGGCGCCGAGACCTCTTCCGCCTTGGACGAAGAGAGCGTGCCGCAGGGTGACGCGAAGGAGCCCAAGAAGCTGGAGGGGCGCAGCCCCGGCCAGATGATGTGGCGCCGCTTCAAGCGGGACAAGACGGGCATCACTTCGGCCTGCATTGTCATCTTCTTCTTCCTGATAGCCGCCCTCGCCCCGGTCATCACGAAGCTGTACGGCAAGGACCCGTACACCTTCTACGGCCAGGACGACCCCACGCTCCTCAACGAGTTCAACCTGCCGGCCGGGCCCAACGGCGGCATGTCGCCGGAGCACTGGTTCGGTATCGACCCGAACTACGGCCGCGACGTGCTCGCGTACCTGCTGTACGGCATCCGGACCTCGCTGTTCACCGCCCTGCTCGCCACGATCGGCATGGTGCTCATCGGCATCGTCATCGGTCTGACCGCGGGCTACTTCGGCGGCAAGATCGACTACTGGCTCGGCCGGCTCATCGACTTCATGCTCGCGCTGCCGAGCCAGCTGTTCATGGTCGCGGTCATGCCCGTCGTCGTCACGGTCTTCGTCGCGCCCGACGAGGAGACGCCGACCTACGTCCGCTTCCTCGCCATCACCGGCGTGATGTGGCTGCTGACCTGGATGAGCCTGGCGCGTCTGATCCGTGCCGCCACCCTCTCCCTGCGCGAGCGGGAGTTCGTCGAGGCGGCGAAGGTCGCGGGCGCCTCGCCCTGGCGCATCATCCGCAAGGAGCTGCTGCCCAACCTGGTGACGCCGATCATCGTGCAGGGCACGTACATGCTCCCGAGCACCATCCTCTCGGTCGCCTTCCTCTCCTTCGTCGGTGTGGGTTACCAAGACCCCACCCCCGACTGGGGCCTGATGTTCGCCACGGCCGCGAACATCTACGAGCAGGACCCGACCTACATGTTCTTCCCGGGTATCGCCATGGTCGTCTTCGTCGTGGCGTTCAACCTCCTGGGCGACTCGGTACGGGACGCCTTCGATCCCAAGACCGGACGCTAGCCAGCACCACCCAGGGGGCAGCTGCCACCCGGGCGCCGGACGACCAAGACCGGATGCGCCAGGCAGCACCGCAGGATCACTACTCACAGGCAGGTGGACTCAACTCCATGAGCATCCTTCGATCGCGCACGGCGCAGGCAACGGTCGCCGCGGCGGCTGTCGGCGCCCTCGCGCTGACCGGCTGCAGCAGCGGCAGCAAGAGCAGCGACAAGCCCGTCGGCAAGTCCCAGGACGACGCCAAGTCCCAGGCCAAGCCGGTCACCATGGGCACGGCCCAGGACTCCGTCGGTCCGGCCAAGCCGGTCGCCGGTGCCAAGAAGGGCGGCACGGTCCAGGTCTACCAGGAGGCGGACTTCTCGCACCTGGACCCGGGACAGATCTACGTCTCGGACGCCGGCATGCTCGCCAAGCTCCTCTACCGTGGTCTGACCACGTACACCGAGGACGACAAGGGCAACCAGACGGTCGTCGGTGACCTCGCCACCGACCCGGGCAAGTCCTCCGAGGGCGGCAAGACCTGGACCTTCACGCTGAAGGACGGCGTCAAGGACCAGAACGGCCACGTCATCACGTCGGCCGACATCCGCCACTCCATCGAGCGCATGTACGACCCGTTCCTCACGGACGGCCCGACGTACATCCAGCAGTGGCTCTCCGGCGCCGGCACCAAGTACCGCGACGCCTACCAGGGTCCGTACAAGGGCAAGCACCTGCCCGACTCGGTCCTGGAGACCCCGGACGACAAGACCATCACGTTCCACTTCCTCGAGGCGCACACCGACGTGCCGCAGGCGCTCGCCATGGCCGCCTACTCCGTCGTGCCCGAGAAGACGGACACGAAGCAGAAGTACGACCAGGCGCCGGTCGCCACCGGCCCGTACAAGGTCGCCTCGTACAAGTCGGGCAAGTCCCTCACCCTGACGCGCAACAACAACTGGGACGAGAAGACCGACCCGCTGCGCCACGCCTACGTCGACGGCTGGAACATCGAGTTCAACCACGACAAGGCCGACCAGACGAAGACGATCCTGGCCGACCGTGGTGACGCCCAGAACGCCATCATGTTCACGGGTCAGGTCGACGCCACCCAGCTGCAGAAGATCACGCGCGACAAGGCCGTGATGAAGCGCACGATCCAGGGCTACGCCCCGTACGTGTGGCAGCTGAACTTCAACCTGGACCGCGTCAAGGACAAGCGGATCCGTGACGCCATCGCCCTGGCGATCCCGGCCACCTCGGCCGCCCGCTCCGACGGTGGCGCCTACGGCGGTGACGCCGCCACCTCGCTGATGTCGCCCACCACGCCGGGCTACGACAAGACGTACGACCCGTTCAACCGGGTCAAGAAGCCGAACGGTGACATCGAGGCGGCGAAGAAGCTCATCAAGGAGGCGGGCGCCGAGGGCAAGAAGCTCGTCTACGCCTACGCCAACACCCCGGTCCGCACCACGCAGGCCAACCTGATCATCAACCAGCTGGACAAGATCGGGCTCGACATCCAGAAGAAGGAAGTCGACCAGGCCACCTGGTATGAGCAGATGGGCAAGGTCAAGAACGGCATGGACCTGTACATGACCGGTTGGGGTCAGGACTGGGCCGACGGCAACACCGTCTTCCCGCCCTCCTTCGACGGTGCGCAGATCCAGGACGGTGCGTCGAACTACTCGCACACCAACGACAAGCACGTGAACTCCGAGCTCGCCCGCATCCAGAAGATCGCGGACGCGGACCAGCGCGCCTCGGAGTACGCGAAGCTCTCGAAGTACATCTCCGAGAAGATCAACCCGGCCGCTCCGATCTACTACACCAAGGTGTTCCAGATCGCCGGTTCCAACGTGGGTGGCCTGCGCTACGGCCAGGTGGTCAGCTACACCGACCCGACCACGATCTACCTCAAGAAGTAAGCAGTACAAGGCAGTCACCGGGGGTGAGGGCGCGGCGGAGCCCTCACCCCCGGGCCGCCGGACCCCCCTCCTGGCCTCCCACCGCCGCCGTCCTGAGAGCAGCTTTTAGCGATGCTTCGATTCCTCATACGCCGGACGTCTGGCGCAGCACTCATCCTCCTGCTGATCAGCGCCTTCACGTTCTTCATGTACTTCGCCATCCCACAGGACCCGGCGTTGCTCGCGTGCGGCAAGAACTGCACTCCGGCCGCACTCGACATCATCCACAAGAACCTCGGCCTGGATTCCCCGGTTCCGGTGCAGTACTGGAACTTCCTCGTGGGCATCTTCGCCGGGCGGGACTTCGGCGTGGGACACTGCGCGGCGCCGTGCTTCGGCGTCTCGTTCCGCAACAACCAGATGGTGTGGGACACCATGATGGACCGGCTCCCCACCACCCTCTCGCTGACCTTCGGCAGCCTCATCGTCTTCCTCATCGTCGGCCTCGGCGCCGGCATGATGGCCGCCCGCTTCCGCGGTACCTGGCTGGACAAGATCTTCAGCGGTGGCTCGCTGGTGCTCAGCTCGTTCCAGATCTACTTCCTCGGCCCGATCGTGCTCGGCATCTTCGTCTACAGCACCGGCATACTGGACAAGCCGAAGTACGTGCCGCTCACCGAGGACCCGGCCGCCTGGTTCATGGGTCTGCTGATCCCCTGGTGCGTCATGGCGACGATCTTCACGGCCAACTACACCCGTATGTCGCGCTCGTCGATGATCGAGCAGCTCCAGGAGGAGCACGTCAGAGCGGCCAAGGCCAAGGGCATGAGCAGCCGGTACGTCTTCTACCGGTACGCGTGGCGCGGTTCGGTCATCCCCATCGTCACCATCCTGGGCATGGACATCGGCGGTCTGCTCAGCGGCGGCATGGTCACCGAACTCACCTTCGGCCTGGCCGGGTTCGGCCGGCTCGCCCGTGACTCGGTGGTCAACAAGGACCTGCCGGTCCTCATGGGCGTCATGATCCTCAGTGCCGCCTTCATCATCATCTGCAACATCGTCGTGGACGCGCTGTACGCCGTGATCGACCCGCGCGTGCGCCTGTCCTAGGAGAACCCCCGTGACCACACTCACCAAGACCGAGGACGCCCCGGCCCCGACCGGTTCCGAGGCGTTCCTCTCGGTACGCGACCTGCGGGTGCAGTTCTCCACCGAGGACGGTGCCGTCAAGGCGGTGGACGGCCTCTCCTTCGACCTCGAGCGCGGCAAGACGCTCGGCATCGTCGGCGAGTCGGGCTCCGGCAAGTCGGTCACCAACCTGACCGTGCTCGGCCTGCACAACCCGGTGACCACCACCATCGACGGCGAGATCGTCCTCGACGGCCAGGAGCTGCTCACCGCCAGCGAGCCCGAGCTGGAGAAGCTCCGCGGCAACAAGATGGCGATGATCTTCCAGGACTCGCTGACCGCGCTCTCGCCGTACTACTCGGTGGGCCGGCAGATCGCCGAGCCGTTCCGCAAGCACACCGGCGCCTCCAAGAAGGAAGCGCGGGACCGGGCCATCGAGATGCTCGGCAAGGTCGGCATCCCGCACCCCAAGCAGCGCGTCGACGACTACCCGCACCAGTTCTCCGGCGGTATGCGCCAGCGCGCCATGATCGCCATGTCGCTCGCCTGCAACCCCGAGCTGCTCATCGCGGACGAGCCGACCACCGCGCTCGACGTGACCGTGCAGGCGCAGATCCTCGACCTGCTCAAGGACCTCCAGCAGGAGTTCGGCTCCGCGATCATCATGATCACCCACGACCTGGGTGTGGTCGCGAACATGGCCGACGACATCCTCGTGATGTACGCGGGCCGGGCCGTCGAGCGGGGCACCACCCGCCAGGTGCTGAAGTCGCCCGAGCACCCCTACACCTGGGGCCTGCTGAGCTCGATGCCGCGCCTGTCGTCCGATGTCGACGAGCCGCTGCTGCCGATCCCCGGCTCGCCGCCATCGCTGCTCAACCCGCCCACGGGCTGCCCGTTCCACCCGCGCTGCGCCTTCACCGACCAGGTGTCGGGGAACCGCTGCTCGGGCGAGCGTCCGGTGCTCCCGGTCGGACGGGGCTCCGCCTGCCACCTCACGGTGGAGCAGAAGCAGCAGGTGTTCATCGAGACGATTCAGCCCCGGCTGGGCTGAGCAGAGACCGGCGACTGGGGCAGAACCATGAGCGAGAACAAGAACAGCAACACGGCGGTCGCCGACGCGATCCCCGGACAGCGGGAGAGCGGCGCCGAGCCGCTGCTGAAGGTCGAAGGGCTGCAGAAGCACTTCCCGATCAAGGGCGGCTTCCCGATCCGGCGCACCGTCGGCGCGGTCAAGGCCGTCGACGGCGTCGACTTCGAGGTCCACGCGGGCGAGTCGCTCGGCCTCGTCGGTGAGTCCGGCTGCGGCAAGTCGACGACGGGCCGGATGCTGACCCGCCTGTACGAGCCCACCGCGGGCACCGTGACGTACAAGGGCCAGGACATCAGCCACGCGAAGCGCAAGGAGCTCGCGCCCATCAGGTCCGAGATCCAGATGATCTTCCAGGACCCGTACGCGTCGCTGAACCCGCGCCAGACGGTCGGCTCGATCATCTCCGGCCCGATGGAGATCAACGGGATCAACCCGCCCGGCGGCCGCGAGAACCGGGTCCGTGAACTCCTCGAGATCGTCGGTCTCAACCCGGAGCACTACAACCGCTTCCCGCACGAGTTCTCCGGCGGTCAGCGCCAGCGCATCGGTGTCGCCCGCGCGGTGGCCCTGGAGCCGAAGCTGATCGTCGCCGACGAGCCCGTCTCGGCGCTCGACGTCTCCATCCAGGCGCAGGTCGTCAACCTTCTGCAGGAAGTGCAGCGGGAGATGGGCATCGCGTTCGTCTTCATCGCGCACGACCTCGCGATCGTGCGGCACTTCTCGCAGCGTGTCGCGGTGATGTACCTCGGCAAGATCGTCGAGATCGCCGACCGCGACTCGCTGTACAACCGGCCCCGGCACCCGTACACGCACGCGCTGATGTCGGCCGTGCCGGACGCGGACATCGACGCGGAGAAGAAGGAGCGCATCCGCCTCGAGGGCGATGTGCCGTCGCCGATCGCGCCGCCGTCCGGCTGCCGGTTCCGTACGCGGTGCTGGAAGGCGCAGGACAAGTGCGCCTCGGAGGAGCCGCCGCTCGTCCAGATCTCCGGCAGCAAGGCCGGGCATCTGACGGCGTGCCACTTCCCGGAGGAGCCGAGCATCGAGGCGCGGGCCGAGGACATCGTTCTCGACCCGGCGCTGGCGGCGCTGGAGAACAACGACTGACTCCGTCGGTTGAGCGGAACCTCGGCCCGGCCCGGTGACTTCACCGGGCCGGGCCTTTTTGTGCGTGTGGTTCCGTGCGGGTCACGTCGTGGCCGGTCGCGCCGTTCCCCGCGCCCCTGAGATGCGCAGTTCCCCGCGCCCCTGAGATGCGCACTTCGTGCGCCATCTCAGCGCCATGGGGCTGCGGCGCAGCCGCATGCTCCAGGGGCGCGACCAGCCACGGCGCGCCCGCAGCGGTGAGCTGGTCAGCCACCCGGCAGACGGTGATGATCTCCGGGCTGTGGGCCGTCAGGGGGGAGCGGTCGAAGGCCCCGTACCGGGCCTCGGCCACGAGCCCGGCCGCACGCAGGAACCCGTCCAGCTCATCCTCCGCAACGAACCGGAGGGTGCTGCGGCTGACCTCGGGCCCGCTCCAGCCCTCCGCGAGGAACGTCGTGTCGAAGGTGACGGTCCGCCCGTCGAAGCCCCGTACGACCTCGTGCGCCACCCGGACCCCGTCCACCACGACAGCCGCCGACTGAGTCCACCCCTCCCACGCCCGCACCGCGGGATTCCGCGTCTCGAACGCGAACCGCCCCCCGGGCGCGAGCACCCCCCGCACCGCCGCGAGGAACGTACGGATCTCCGCGTCGTCCACAAGGACCTGGAACGCGTGCCCGTTCATCAGCACCAGGTCGAACGCCCCGGCGGGCCGCACCGCCGAGTCCAGGGTGCCCCGCACCCACTCCACGCCGGCATCCGCCCGCTCCCGCGCAACGCTCAGCATCCCCGCCGCCGGATCGAGCCCGCACAACCGCCCCGCATGCCCCTCCTCCCGGGCACGGATCAGCAACGCCCCCGTACCGCACCCCACATCGAGCACAGCGCGAGCGCCCCGCATCAGGTCCAGGTAGAAGTCGTCACCCGGTCCCCAGGGGTTCAGCGCGTCGTAGAGCGCGGCGAGGCGGGTGTCGGTGAAGGCGCGGTCCGGCATCGGCCGATCATCGCCCCGGACGCACCCGCACCACCACCCCCGGCCCCGCACCCTTCCCCGTAAGGCCGTCTCCGACGTGCGTTATGTCTGGCTCGCGCCGATATTTAGGCGTACGTGACTTGTGACCGGTATGAGGGAGGCACTCCATGCGAGGAGCCACGCACGCCAAGTGGGCGGCAGGCGCGGTGGTCGTAGCGATGGCGGCGACGGCCTGCGGCGGGGGCGGCGACAGCGGCGGCGGCGGTGGTGACGGCTCCGGGGTCGTCCGGTCCTCCTGGGGTGACCCGCAGAACCCGCTGGAGCCCGCCAACACCAACGAGGTGCAGGGCGGCAAGGTCCTCGACATGATCTTCCGCGGCCTGAAGCGGTACGACCCGAAGACGGGCGCCGCCAAGGACATGCTGGCGGAGAAGATCGAGACGGACGACCAGACGAACTTCAAGATCACCGTCAAGGACGGCTGGACGTTCTCCAACGGCGAGAAGGTCACCGCGAAGTCCTTCGTCGACGCCTGGAACTACGGCGCGAGCCTCAAGAACAACCAGAAGAACGCGTACTTCTTCGGCCAGATCGAGGGCTACGACAAGGTCCACCCGGACTCGGGCAGCCAGTCCGCCGACACCCTCTCCGGGCTCAAGGTCACCGGCGACCGCACCTTCACCGTCAAGCTGACCCAGAAGTTCTCGACCTGGCCCGACACGCTCGGCTACGCCGCCTTCGCCCCGCTGCCGAAGGTGTTCTTCGACGACCACGACTCGTACGTCGGCAAGCCCGTCGGTAATGGGCCTTACACCGTGGACTCGTACCAGAAGGGGTCCCAGATGTCCCTTCGCAAGTGGGACAAGTACCCCGGTGACGACAAGGCGCAGAACGGCGGCGTCGACCTCAAGGTCTACACCGACAACAACACCGCCTACACCGACCTGACCGCGGGCAACCTCGACCTCGTCGACGACGTGCCCGCCTCCCAGCTCAGCAACGCGGACAGCGACCTGAGCGGGCGCTACATCAACACCCCGGCCGGCATCATCCAGACGCTCGCCTTCCCGTTCTACGACTCCGACTGGAACAAGTCGGACAGCGACAAGGTCCGCAAGGGCCTGTCCATGGCGATCAACCGCAAGCAGATCACCGAGTCGATCTTCCAGAAGACCCGCACCCCGGCCACCGACTGGACCTCCCCGGTGCTCGGCGAGGACGGCGGCTACAAGAAGGGGCTCTGCGGCGAGTTCTGCGACTACAACCCCGACGAGGCGAAGAAGCTGGTCAAGGAGGGCGGCGGTATCCCCGGCGGGCAGGTGAAGATCGGCTACAACGCCGACACCGGCAGCCACAAGGAGTGGGTCGACGCCGTCTGCAACTCCATCAACAACGCCCTCGGCAACGACAAGGCCTGCGTCGGCAGCCCCACCGGCACCTTCGCCGACTTCCGCAACAAGATCACCGACAAGAAGATGACGGGCCCCTTCCGCGCCGGCTGGCAGATGGACTACCCGCTCATCCAGAACTTCCTCCAGCCGCTGTACTACACCAACGCCTCGTCCAACGACGGCCACTGGTCGAACAAGGAGTTCGACTCCCTCGTCGACAAGGCGAACGGCGAGTCCGACCAGGCGACGGCGGTCAAGACGTTCCAGCAGGCCCAGGAGGTCGTCCGGGACAACATGGCGGCCATCCCGCTCTGGTACCAGAACGGCAGCGCGGGCTACTCCGACAAGGTCTCCGACGTCGCGCTGAACCCGTTCAGCGTCCCCGTCTACAACGAGATCAAGGTCAGCTGACCGACACCGGACGCCAGGGACGGAGCCCTCGATGGGACGGTATGTGATCCGGCGGCTGCTCCAGATGATCCCGGTCTTCATCGGGGCGACGCTGCTGATCTTCCTCATGGTCAACGTGATGGGCGACCCCATCGCGGGGCTCTGCGGAGACAAGGCCTGTGACCCCGCCACCAAGGCCCAGCTCTCCAAGGAGTTCGGCCTCGACAAGCCGGTGTGGCAGCAATACCTGACCTACATGGGGAACGTCTTCACCGGCGACTTCGGTACGGCGTTCAACGGCCAGAAGGTCACCGAGCTGATGTCGACCGCGTTCCCGGTCACCATCCGGCTGACGATCGTGGCGATCCTCTTCGAGATCGTCGTCGGCATCACGCTCGGCGTCCTCACCGGCCTGCGCCGCGGCCGCCCCATCGACACCACCGTGCTGCTCCTGACCCTCGTCGTCATCTCTGTGCCGACGTTCGTCACCGGTCTGCTGCTGCAACTGCTGCTCGGTGTGAAGTGGGGATGGATCAACCCGGCGGTCTCCACGGAGGCGTCGTTCGGCGAGCTGATCGTGCCGGGCCTCGTGCTCGCCTCCGTCTCCCTCGCCTACGTGACCCGGCTGACCAGGACCTCGATCGCCGAGAACAGGAGAGCCGACTACGTCCGTACGGCCATCGCCAAAGGGCTGCCCCGGCGGCGCGTCATCACCCGGCACCTGCTGCGCAACTCGCTCATCCCCGTCGTCACCTTCATCGGCGCCGACGTCGGCTCCCTGATGGGCGGCGCCATCGTCACCGAGCGCATCTTCAACATCCACGGCGTCGGCTTCCAGCTCTACCAGGGCATCCTGCGCCAGAACACCCAGACCGTGGTCGGCTTCGTGACGATCCTCGTGCTGGTCTTCCTCGCGGTGAACCTGATCGTCGACCTCCTGTACGCCGTACTCGACCCGAGGATCCGCTATGCCTGAACCGCAAGCGCCAGAGCCCCCCTCCGGACGGCCCGGAGCGACCGGCGGCGGACGCGCGCCCGAGGACGGTGCCATCGCCGCGACCGGCATGGGCGGCGCCATGGACCTCGCCACCAGCGAGGGCGCGCTCATCGAGGGCCCGGCCGTCGGCCCCGGCGGCCCGGCCGGGAAACCGCGCAGCCTGTGGTCCGACGCCTGGCGGGACCTGCGGCGCAACCCCGTCTTCATCATCTCGGCCCTGGTCATCCTCTTCCTGATCGTCATCGCGATCTGGCCGCAGCTGATCGCCTCCGGCAACCCGCTCTCCTGCGACCTGTCCAAACGCCAGCAGGGCTCCGAGTCGGGCCACCCCTTCGGCTTCGACGGCCAGGGCTGTGACGTCTACACCCGCACCGTGCACGGCGCCCGCAACTCGATCACCGTCGGCGTCTGCGCCACGGTCGGCGTCTCCCTCCTCGGCTCGGTCCTCGGCGGCCTCGCGGGGTTCTTCGGCGGGTTCTGGGACGCGATCCTCTCCCGCATCACCGACATCTTCTTCGCGATCCCGGTCATCCTCGGCGGCCTGGTCCTCCTGTCGGTCGTCACCAGCAACACCGTCTGGCCCGTCATCGGCTTCATGGTGCTGCTCGGCTGGCCGCAGATCTCCCGCATCGCCCGCGGCTCGGTCATCACCGCCAAGCAGAACGACTACGTGCAGGCGGCCCGCGCGCTCGGCGCCTCCAACAACCGGATGCTGCTCCGCCACATCGCGCCGAACGCCGTCGCGCCCGTCATCGTCGTGGCGACCATCGCCCTCGGTACGTACATCGCCCTCGAGGCGACCCTCTCGTATCTCGGTGTCGGTCTGAAGCCACCGGCCGTGAGCTGGGGCATCGACATCTCGGCGGCCTCCGGGTACATCCGCAACGCCCCGCACATGCTCCTCTGGCCCGCCGGCGCGCTCGCGATCACGGTCCTGGCGTTCATCATGCTCGGCGACGCGGTGCGCGACGCCCTCGACCCGAAGCTGAGGTAGCGCCCATGCCGTTGCTCGAAGTACGCGAACTGCACGTCGAGTTCCGCACCCGGGACGGCGTAGCCAAGGCCGTCAACGGCGTCAACTACACGGTCGACGCGGGCGAGACCCTCGCCGTGCTCGGCGAGTCGGGCTCCGGCAAGTCCGTCACCGCGCAGGCGATCATGGGCATCCTCGACGTGCCGCCCGGGAAGATCACCGGCGGCGAAGTCCTCTTCAAGGACCGGGACCTGCTCAAGCTCAAGGAGGAGGAGCGCAGGAAGGTCCGGGGCGCCGAGATGGCGATGATCTTCCAGGACGCGCTCAGCTCCCTCAACCCGGTGCTCTCCGTCGGCGACCAGATCGGCGAACTGTTCTCCGTCCACCGGGGCCTGTCCAGGAAGGACTCCAAGGCCAGGGCCGTCGAGCTGATGGACCGGGTGCGCATCCCGGCGGCGAAGGAACGGGTCGGGCAGTACCCGCACCAGTTCTCCGGCGGCATGCGCCAGCGCATCATGATCGCGATGGCGCTCGCCCTCGAACCGGACCTGATCATCGCGGACGAGCCCACCACCGCCCTCGACGTGACCGTGCAGGCGCAGGTCATGGACCTGCTCGCCGAGTTGCAGCGCGAGCTCAACATGGGGCTCATCCTCATCACCCACGACCTCGGCGTCGTCGCCGACGTCGCCGACAAGATCGCCGTCATGTACGCGGGCCGCATCGTCGAGCACGCCCCCGTCCACGAGATCTACAAGGCCCCGGCCCACCCGTACACCAAGGGCCTCCTGGAATCGATCCCGCGCCTCGACCAGAAGGGCCAGGAGCTCTTCGCCATCAAGGGCCTGCCGCCGAACCTCATGAACATCCCGCCCGGCTGCGCCTTCCACCCGCGCTGCCCGATGGCCCAGGACGTGTGCACCACGGACGTCCCGCCGCTCTACCGCGTCTCCGATGACCGTCGCAGCGCCTGCCACTTCTGGAAGGAGACGATCGATGCCTCACGCTGAAGGCGGCTCGCACGTCAGCAAGGGCGATCTCCGGCGCGAGGGCAGGATCGCCGAACACCTCCTGCACAAGGCGCAGGCCGAGTCGGAGTACGCGAAGAGCGGCTCGGCGTCCGGCCACGAACCCCTCCTGGAGGTACGAGGGCTGGTCAAGCACTACCCCCTCACCCAGGGCATCCTCTTCAAGAAGCAGGTCGGCGCGGTCAAAGCCGTCGACGGCGTCGACTTCGACCTCGGCCAGGGCGAGACCCTCGGCATCGTCGGCGAATCCGGCTGCGGCAAGTCCACCGTCGCCAAGATGCTGGTGAACCTGGAACGCCCGACGGCCGGCGTCATCAAGTACAAGGGCGAGGACATCACCCGCCTCTCGGGCCGCGCCCTGAAGGCCGTGCGCCGCAACATCCAGATGGTGTTCCAGGACCCGTACACCTCCCTGAACCCCCGTATGACGGTCGGCGACATCATCGGGGAGCCGTACGAGATCCACCCCGAGGTCGCGCCGAAGGGCGACCGCAGGAAGCGGGTGCAGGAGCTGCTCGACGTGGTCGGGCTGAACCCGGAGTACATCAACCGCTACCCGCACCAGTTCTCGGGCGGCCAGCGCCAGCGCATCGGCATCGCCCGCGGCCTGGCGCTGCGCCCCGAGATCATCGTCGCCGACGAGCCGGTCTCCGCGCTCGACGTGTCGGTGCAGGCCCAGGTCATCAACCTGCTGGACCGCCTCCAGAACGAATTCGACCTGTCCTACGTCTTCATCGCCCACGACCTCTCGATCGTGCGCCACATCTCCGACCGGGTCGGCGTGATGTACCTCGGCCGCATCGTCGAGATCGGCTCCGACGCGGAGATCTACGACCATCCGACGCACCCCTACACACAGGCGCTCCTGTCGGCGGTGCCCGTCCCGGACCCGGAGGCGCGCGAGCACCGCGAACGCATCATCCTCAGCGGCGACGTGCCCTCGCCCGCCAACCCGCCCTCCGGCTGCCGCTTCCGCACCCGCTGCTGGAAGGCCCGGCAGCGGTGCGCGGACGAGGTGCCGCTCCTCGCGGTCCCGGCCGTCTTCCGCCTCGGCGACCCGGGCCCGGCCCAGCACCCCTCGGCGTGCCATTTCGCCGAGGAGAAGCAGGTCGTGCCGCCGGAGCAGTAGAAATCACTTCAAGCCGAGCGACCGCTTCAGGAAGTCGACCTGGAGCAGCAGCAGGTTCTCCGCGACCTGTTCCTGCGGCGTCATGTGCGTCACGCCCGACAGCGGCAGCACCTCGTGCGGCCGCCCGTCCGCGAGCAGGGCCGAGCTGAGCCGCAGGGCGTGCGCCACCACCACGTTGTCGTCGGCGAGCCCGTGCACGATGAGCAGCGGCCGGTGCTGCGGCGCTGCGTCGGACAGCCCGTCGTCGGTGACGAGCGAGTTCGCGGCGTACGTCTCGGGGGAGGCGGCCGGGTCGCCCAGGTACCGCTCCGTGTAGTGCGTGTCGTACAGCCGCCAGTCCGTGACCGGCGCGCCCGCGACACCCGCGTGGAACACGTCGGGCCGCCGCAGCACGGCGAGGGCGGAGAGGTAGCCGCCGTAGCTCCAGCCGCGCATCGCGACCTTCGACAGGTCGAGCGGGAACCGCTCCGCCAGCGCGTGCAGGGCGGTGACCTGGTCGTCGAGGGTCAGCGTGAAGTCGCCGCGGATCGACTTCTCCCGGCCCGGCGAGGTGCCGGGCGTGCCACGGCCGTCCGCGACGATCACCGCGAAGCCCTGGTCGGCGAACCACTGCGAGGTCAGGTACGGATTGTGCGCCGCGTACACGCGCTGCCCGTGCGGGCCGCCGTACGGGTCGAGGAGGACCGGAAGCGGCCCGTCCCCCTCCGCGTACGAGGAGGGCAGCAGGACGGCGCACGGGATGGACTCCGCCTCCGTCAGCGTGACGCGCGGGGTGAGCAGCGGGCGTTCGGCGTGCGAGGCGATGTCGGCGACGTGCTTGCCGTCGCGCTCCACGCGCACCCGCGCGCCCGGGGTGTCGAGCGTCGACGAGACGAGCACGGTGACGCCGCCCGAGCGGACCGCCGTGTGCACGCCGGGCCCCTCGGAGACGCGCTGCACGCCCAGCTCGTTGACCCGGTAGACGTGCACCTCGCCGGTCTCCGGCGACTCGGCGCGGGCGCCGGCGGAGGCCGAGACGAGCACGTCGCTGTCGCCGACGTCGAGCACGGCCCGCACATGCAATTGCGCGCCCGTGAGGAGGCGTTCGCCGACCGCGAGGACCCGGGCCCCGCCCTCGTCGGCGATCCGCACCAGCTGCCCGCTCGGCGACCAGCACGGCACGCCCGGGAGCAGCTCGAGCCACTGCGCGTCCTCGTCGGCGTGCACCATGCGCGTCGAACCGTCGTCCGGGTTCACCGCCAGGTACAAGGCGCTGAGCTGGTCACGCGCCTGTACGAGGATCAGCGGGGCGCCGTCCGCCGACCAGTGCACGCGGGCCAGGTACGGGTAGGCCGACCGGTTCCAGTTGATCTCCGTACGGGAGCCGTCGAGGCCGTACGCGAACAGCCGCACCTCGGCGTTGGGCGTGCCCGCCGCCGGATAGGCGTTCCGCGCCGGTTCACGGTCCGGGTGCGCCGGATCGGCGATCCACCAGCGCCGCACGTCCGCGTCGTCGGCGCGGGCCACGAGCAGCCGGTCCGACTCCGGCGACCACCAGTAGCCGCGGTACCGGCTCATCTCCTCGGCCGCGATGAACTCCGCGAGCCCGTACGTCACCGTGTCCGACTCGGGGGTGGCCAGGGCCCGGTCGTTCGCGCCCTCCGCGTCGACGACGCGCAGCGCGCCCCGTGCCACGTACGCGATGTGCCGCCCGTCGGGGGAGGGGCGCGGGTCCAACACCGAACCGGAGACGCGCAGTTCACGGGCGGTACCGGCGCGCAATTCGGCGGCGAAGAGACGGCCCGACAAGGTGAACGCGGCCAGCTCCGCGGAGGCGTCCGTCGCGTAACCCACGATGCCCGCGCCGCCCTCCCGGCTGCGCTCGCGCCGCGCCCGCTCCTCCGCCGAGAGCCGCTCCACGGAGCCGCCGAGCAGGGTCACCGGGTCGGCGGCGACCCGCTCCCGGCCGCTCGGCACATCGAGCACCCACAGCGCGTTCGCCCGGTCGGCGCCCCCGGAGGAGCGGAGGAACACGACCCGCTCCCCGTCCGGCGCCACCGTGAAGGCACGGGGCGCACCCGAGGTGAAGCGCTGGGTCCGCGCGTGCTGACGAGGAAAGGAGTACGTCTCGCTCCCGCTGCCCTGCGGCGTGTCGGGCAGCCCGCTGCCCGTGGCGTTCTCGGTGGTCATCCCCGAAGCCTAGGACGTAAGCAGGGGCGACGCGCCCCCCGCGCGCTCCCGCCCGCCCCCGGTGCTCCCTCGCTGTGACTCATGCGCGACAGCGGATAGTTATGATCGGTAGCGCTGTGTGGGCATCCCGGAAGGGGGACGTCCGCCGGTTACCGGATCACTTTGGAGGAGGGACCGCTGTGGCACTCTCGATCTCGGCCGTGGTGCTGTTCGCGATCATCGTCTTCATCCTGATCAAGAAGTCAGGGCTGAAGGCGGGGCACGCCGTCGTCTGCATGCTGCTCGGCTTCTATCTGGCGAGCTCCTCCATCGCCCCCACGATCCAGGAGCTGACGACGAACGTGGCGGGGATGATCGGCGGCATCAAGTTCTAGCCCGGGGGTCCGGGGCGCGGGGGCGCCGCGTTCTAGGGTGGGGGCATGACGGAACTGCCCGGTCGGCGTCTGCTCCTCGTGCACGCGCACCCCGACGACGAGTCGATCAACAACGGCGCCACGATGGCCAAGTACGCCGCCGACGGCGCCCACGTCACACTCGTGACCTGCACCCTCGGCGAAGAGGGCGAGGTCATCCCGGACGAACTGGCCCATCTCGCCCCGGACCGGGAGAACCGCCTCGGCCCCCACCGCATCGGCGAACTCGCCGCCGCGATGAAGGAGCTGGGCGTCACCGACCACCGCTTCCTCGGCGGCCCCGGCCGCTACCACGACTCCGGGATGATGGGCGTCGAGCAGAACGAGCGCGCGGGCGCCTTCTGGTCCGCCGACCTCGACGAGGCCGCGGCGGACCTCGTCGCCGTCATCCGCGAGATCCGCCCGCAGGTCCTGATCACGTACGACCCGAACGGCGGCTACGGCCACCCCGACCACATCCAGGCCCACCGCGTGGCCATGCGCGCCGCCGACCTCGCCGCCGAACCGGCCGTCCGCCGCGACCTCGGCGATCCGCACACGATCTCCAAGATCTACTGGAACCGGGTGCCCCGCACGGTCGTCGAGGAGAAGTTCCGCCTCCTCGAGGCCGCACTCGGAGAGACACCCTTCGATGCCGTCGCCACCGTGGCCGACGTGCCGGGCGTCGTCGACGACGAGCGCGTGACCGCCGAGATCGACGGCCGCCCCCACTGGCTGCGCAAGGAAGCCGCGATGCGCGCGCACGCCACCCAGATCGACATCCCGGAAGAGCTCAACGTGTTCGCGCTCTCGAACGGGCTCGCACAGCCCGTGTTTCCGGTCGAGTACTACGAGTTGGTACGCGGCGAGGCCGGATCGGCGTACGAGAAGGACCTGTTCGAGGGCGTCGACGGTATCGAGGGTGTCGGCGGTACTCAGGGCGTCGACGGTACTGAGGGCATCGAAGGAGAGCGCGCGTGACGAGCAGCGGCAAGAAGAGCGGCGCGAACGGAACCCGGCCCGGGAGTTCGGCCGCGCAGGTCGATCTCCCCTTCAGCATGTCGCTCACGCCGGGACGGGCCGTCGTCCTGTTCGTCCTGTTCGTGCTCGGCGTCCTCGTCGGCGCCGCGGGCGCGCTGCTCCAAGGGGGCTGGTTCCCGGCCGGGTTGCTGCTCGCGCTGCTCGGCGCGGCCGGACTGTTCCACGGCGGGGCGCGGCTCACCGGCGGCAGGTCCGGCGCCCTCGCCCCCGCCGGGGGCTGGGTCCTCGCGGTGCTCCTGCTCACCGCGAGCCGCCCCGAGGGCGACTTCCTCTTCGGCGCGGGAATCGGCTCCTACCTCTTCCTCCTCGGGGGAATGGTCGTGGCTGTGATGTGCGCCACGCTCGGGCTTTCCCGGCAACCAGCCGCCTCCGCCGCCCGACTTGGGAAGTGACGTACCACTTCGGCCCGTGCCCGATACAGGATTCACCGTCCGCCACTCCGTGGCGTCCGGCCGCGGCCAGTATGGTGGTGCGCGCCGCCGAGCAGCCCGCGTGAGGTCGAGACGGGCGGCGGAGCCAACCGGGAGAACCTGCTTTGAGTCGTGAAACTGACAGTTCGTCCTCCGGGCCCCAGGGGCGCGGCGCTGCCGCGTACCCGTCGGGGACGCCTCCGTACGGCACGTCCGCGCAAGGCGCGGCGTCCGGCGACGCCGACCCGGACCAGGGCCCCGCGGGTGATCGGACCGCCCCGGACAGCCCCAAGACGGAGACCACGCTGACGACGCGGATCCGGATCAACATCCCCGGCTCGCGTCCCATCCCGCCGGTCGTGATGCGTACGCCGATGAGCGATGTCGACGCCGGGCCGCAGGACGGCGCCGAGGCGCAGTCCGCGGAGCCGGAGCCCGGCGCGGGCCACCCGTCCGCGCTCACCGGGTACGCGGACGGCACCAGCGGCGCGGCCGACGGTGCCGGGCCCGCCACGGGTGAGGCCCCCGAGCCGAAGGCCCCCCGCGAGGAAAAGGCCAGCGACTGGTTCGCGCCGCGCAAGAGCCCCGCGGCTCGCGGCGGAACCCCGCCGGACGGGTCCGGCACGTCCGGCGGCTTCGACGTGCAGGGCGCGTTGGCCGCGGGCCCGCTGGGCAACGGCGCGGCGCCCGGCGACCGGGGGGAGAGGGGCGATCTGCCCTACTTCTCCGGGAGCGGCGCGGACAGCCCGGCGGGCACCGGGGGCGCGGGTGGCCCTAACGGCTCGGGTGGGCTCGGAGGCTCGGGTGGCTTCGGTGACGAGGGCGGCCAGAGTACGTCCGGCGGCCTCGGGATGGGCAGTGGCGCCGATGCGTTCGGCGGGGCCGGTGCCTCCGGTGGTTCGGATGCGTTCGGCGGGGCCGGTGTGTCCGGTGGTTCGGATGCGTTCGGCGGGGCCGGTGTGTCCGGTGGTTCGGACGCGTTCGGCGGTGCTGGTGTGTCCAGTGGTTCGGACGCGTTCGGCGGGACCCGCAACTCCGGTGGTGTGGACACGTCCGGCGGCCGGGGCGCCTTCGACGGCCTCGGCGACGCCGCGGGATCCGGTGCGGCCGGTGGCCCCGGCGCGTCCGGTGGCATGGGCAACGCCGCCGGCCTGGGTGTCACCGGTGGCCGTGGCAAGAGCGGCGGCCGGGGTGGTTCGGGTGGCCCGGGTACCTCCGACGGCCGCGGTGACGCGGGCATCTCGGGCGGCATGGGTGTCCCCGGCGGCGCGGGTGCTTCGAACGGCCTCGGCGGCGGCCCTGGTACCGGTGGCTTCGGCAACCTCAGCGGTCCCGGCGGTCCCGGCGCTCCCGGCGGTCCTGGCACTCCCGGCGGTCCTGGCACTCCCGGTCCCAACGGAGGCGCCCGGCGCAACAACGCTCCCGGTGCGCCGCGCAGCGGCCCCGTCGGGCCCACGTCCGGGCCCGCCACCGGGGACGGGCCGATAATCCCGACGCCCGCGCCCAACCCCCAGGTCCGCCCGGGGGGCAGCGGCGGCGCCCAGAACCCGCCGCGGATGAGCGACGACACCGCGATCCTCACCCCGCAGAAGCCCGCGCCCGAGCCGCCGGCCGGCGGACATGTCTCCGGTGACACCCTCACCAGCGGGATGCCGGTCGTCCCGTCGGCCGACGGTGCCGGGGGCCCCGGCCGCACCCCGTCGGCGCACACCCCGCCGAAGCTGCCCGACCCGGTGCCGAGCACCCCGGCCCCCGCGAAAAAGAAGAAGGGCCGCAACAAGCTGGTCCTGCTCGGCGCGGGCATCGTCGTCGTGGCCGGCTTCGCGTACGGCGCGGGCCTGCTGATGAACCACTCCGACGTGCCCAAGGGCACCACGGTCCTCGGCGTCGACATCGGCGGCGGCACCCGCGACCAGGCCGCCGCCAAGCTGGACGACGCGCTCGGCAAGCGCACCCAGCAGGCGCTGAAGCTCCAGGTCGACGGCGGGACCGTGGAGCTGAAGCCGGACCAGGCGGGCCTGTCCCTGGACAGCGCCGCCACCGTCTCGGCCGCCGCGGGCAGTGACTACAACCCGGTCTCCGTGATCGGCTCGCTCTTCGGCAACCAGCGGGTCGTCGACCCGGTCATGCCCGTCGACGAGGAGAAGCTGCACGCCGCGCTGGAGCAGGCGGCGGGCGGGGCCGCGGGCTCCGGCGACGGAACGATCAAGTTCGAACCGGGCAAGGCCGTCGCCGTGTACGGCAAGGCCGGCAAGGGCATCGACGTCGCCAGGTCGACGAACGCCGTCGAGCAGGCGTACCAGCGCCAGGTCGAGACGGGCGCGTCCACGCCCGTCCGGGTCGTCACGACGACCCGGCAGCCGACGATCGCGAACGCCGAGGTCGACCGCAAGATGAAGGAGTTCGCGGAGCCCGCGATGTCCGGCCTGATCACTGTCAAGGCGGGCCCCGCCACGATCCAGTTCGGCCCGGACAAGTCGCTGCCGAAGATCCTCGGGATGAAGGCGGTCAACGGCAGGCTCGTGGAGACGTACGACCAGGAGGCGCTCAAGAGCCTCTACGGCAACGTCTTCGACGGCGTCCTCATCACGCGCGGCACCGGCAAGAAGACCCCGGTCCAGCCGACCGACGTGGCCTCCGCCATGGGCAAGGCCCTCCTGGGCAAGACCCCGGCGGAGCGCACGGCGACGATCGAGACGAACCCGAGCTGACGCCACAACAGAGGCCCCGCACGAGGAATTCGTGCGGGGCCCAGTAGCGCCCCCAGGGGGCGCGGGGAACGGCGCGAGCAACCACAGCCCACCCGCACCCATCCCCGTACCCCCTAATTCAGCATCGCCCGAGCCGCCCGGGCCTGCCCCCGCACCCGCTCCGCGGCCCCCGTGTCCACCGCCCCCACCACGTCCGCGTACGCCTCCAGCTCCACGGCCCCGGCCACGAAATCCCCCCGCTGCACAAGCAACTGCGCCCGCTCGTACCGCAACCGCGCCGGATGCGACGGCAGCAGCAGCGACAGTTCGAGCGCCCACAGCGCGACATCGGACCGCTCGGGCCGCGTCGCAGCCCACGCCCGGATGTTGTTGAGGATCCGCAGCACGACCTCCAGCGGGGCGACGGGCCGCAGCATCGACGGGTCCAGCGGCGCCCCCGTCGCCCCGGCGACGAGCAGCTCCGCGTCCGGCCCGGTCAACACCCTGCCCGCGCCGAACGGATCGGCGAGGATCCGTTCCTCCGGATCGCCGAACCCGACGACGAAGTGGCCCGGCAGCGCCACCCCGTAGACCGGTGCCCCGGCCCGCCGCGCGACCTCCAGCCAGACCACCGACAGCAGGATCGGCAGCCCGCGCCGACGCCGTACGACCTCGTGCAGCAGCGACGACTCCAGGCGCTGGTAGTCGGCGGCGGAGCCGTGGAAGCCGAGCCGCGCGCCGAGCAGTTCGGCGAGGGCGATGGCCCAGGAGCGCGGACCGCCCGGCCGGAACGGCAGCTGTCCGGCGAGCTCGTCGAGTTCGATCTGGACGGCGTCCATACCGGCCTCGTCGAGCGCGCCGTCCCCCTCCGCGGCGAGCAGCAGGCACAGTTGCGCGAGGTCGGGCCGCTCGGCTCTGGCCTCCTCGGCGAACCGGCGCCGTAGCTCGGCGGAGCGGGGGGACAAGTGGGGGGACATACGAGCCTCGTGCCCTCTCAGACCGATCGATTAGCGCGGCGCCGGCCATGAAAGGACGACGGGTGACGGCCGGTACGCACTCACCGGGCACCGCGTTCCGGAGCACGGTAGTGGTGATAGGCGTGGTGCGTGGCGAAACCCAGGCGGTCGTAGAGCGCGCGCGCCCCCTCGTTGTCGGCCTCGACCTGGAGCCAGGCGGCCGACGCGCCCTCGTCGAGCGCGCGGCGCGCGAGCGCCGTCATGACGGCTGAGCCCAGGCCCTGGCGCCGCCGCGCGGGGTCGACCTCGACGGCGGCGAACCCGGCCCACCGCCCGTCGACCACGCACCGCCCGATCGCCGCGGGCACCTCACCGTCGCCGGGCACGGTGGCGAACCACACGGACGGCCCGGCGCACAGCACCCGGAACGCGACCTCGGTCGCGCCCTTGCGCTGGTAGCGCCCGAGCCACGCCTCGTCCGGCTCCCGGCTCAGCACGACGGGCGGCCCCTCGCGCCCGTCCCCGATGGGGGCGAGCGACGCGATCCGCATCTCGGCGCTGACCTCCCGCACCCAGCCGCGCCTCTCCAACTCGGCGCAGAGCATCTCCTGCGCCCCGGCGGCCCCGGTGGCGGTCTGCGCGTAGGCGGGCAGGTCACGGGCCGCGTACCAGTCCCGTACGCGGTCGAGGGCGTCGTCGAGCGGGACGCCCGGATCGCCCACCGGCAGCACCGAGTTGGCGCGCCGGGTGAAGCCCTGAGCGGCCCTCAGCTCCCATTCGCCGAGCCGCTCGCTCTCGATCGGCCGCCACGCGCGCGAGGCGACGTGCGCCAGCTCCGGGTATGTGGCCGCGGGCCCCCGGCGTCTGGCCGGTTCGGCGGGCACGACCTTGCCCGCGACGAGGGTGGCCGCGTCCACGGCCACCTGTTCGCCGGAGCGCCGTGTGATGAGCAGCACATCGTCATCCCACGATGTGAGAACGCCAACCGTGTCGGTGAACTTGCGACCCGCGGGCCCCTCGTCGCTCACCCGTCGCACCGAAACGCGTTTTCCCACGTCAGCGCGGGTCAGGCGGACGGTAAGCCGTCCGCTCGCAGTGAATTCCACAGCTCGGTCCACCCCTCCTGTTCGGATCATGGCCGGGAACGGAGATACTAGGGGCGGGCATCGACGACGCCGCGCTCCCGCGCGCCAGGCGGCGGAGCCTGTGGAGGCCCGCCAGCGCCCTATCGAGGAGGAACGACAGCGTGACCTACGTCATCGCGCAGCCTTGTGTCGACGTCAAGGACAAGGCGTGCATCGAGGAGTGCCCGGTCGACTGCATCTACGAGGGCTCCCGGTCCTTGTACATCCACCCGGACGAATGCGTCGACTGTGGTGCCTGTGAGCCGGTCTGCCCGGTCGAGGCGATCTTCTACGAGGACGACACTCCGGAGGAGTGGAAGGACTACTACAAGGCGAACGTCGAGTTCTTCGACGAGCTCGGTTCGCCCGGTGGTGCCTCGAAGATGGGTCTCATCGAGAAGGACCACCCGTTCATCGCCGCTCTGCCGCCGCAGAACCAGTAGCAGAACCAGTACCCGCGTCCAGCGGTACACACAGGCGCTGCCCAGGTCCCGTACGGCTCGACTGCCGTACGGGACCGAGGCATGTGGCCGACCCGCCCGCCCAGGGCCGCCCTACGCGAGAGAAGTGAGCTGACCAGGTGTCCGCAGTCCCCGCCCCTGTCGACCGCCTCCCCACCTTCCCCTGGGACAAGCTGGAGCCGTACAAGAAGACGGCCGCGGCGCACCCGGACGGCCTGGTGGACCTCTCGGTCGGCACGCCCGTCGACCCGGTGCCCGAGCTGATCCAGAAGGCGCTGACCGACGCGGCCGACTCGCCGGGCTATCCGACGGTGTGGGGCACCCCGGAGCTGCGCGACGCGCTCGTCTCCTGGTGCGAACGGCGCCTGGGCGCCCGCGGTCTCGGCCACACGAACGTGCTGCCGGTCGTCGGCTCCAAGGAGCTGGTGGCCTGGCTGCCGACGCAGCTGGGGATCGGTCCGGGCGACAAGGTCGCCTACCCGCGCCTCGCCTACCCCACGTACGAGGTGGGCGCCCGGCTGGCCCGCGCCGGCCACGTCGCCTACGACGACCCGACCGAGCTGGACCCCACGGGCCTCCAGCTGCTCTGGCTCAACTCCCCGTCGAACCCGACGGGCCGGGTCCTCTCCAAGGACGAGCTGACCCGCATCGTGGCCTGGGCCCGCGAGCACTCGATCCTCGTCTTCTCGGACGAGTGCTACATCGAGCTGGGCTGGGAGGCCGACCCGGTCTCGATCCTGGACCCGGAGGTCAACGGCGGCTCGCTCGACGGCCTGGTCACGGTCCACTCGCTCTCCAAGCGCTCGAACCTGGCCGGATACCGGGCCGCGTTCCTCGCCGGTGACGCAGCCGTCCTGGGCGACCTGCTCCAGATCCGCAAGCACGGCGGCATGATGACCTCGGCGCCGACCCAGGCGGCGGTCGTCGCCGCGCTCGGTGACGAGGCCCACGTCCACGAGCAGCGCGCCCGGTACGCCGCCCGCCGCGAACTGCTGCGCGAGGCGCTCCTCGCGCACGGCTTCCGCATCGAGCACAGCGAGGCGAGCCTGTACCTGTGGGCGACCCGCGACGAGTCCTGCTGGGACACCGTCGCGCACCTCGCGGACCTCGGCATCCTGGTCGCCCCCGGCGACTTCTACGGCGAGGCCGGCGAGCAGTTCGTGCGCGTCGCCCTGACCGCGTCGGACGAGCGGATCCGGGCGGCGGTCGCGCGCCTCGGCTGATCCGGCCCTTACCCGGCCTTCTGCCGGGAGAACGAGAACGGGGGTGGGGGGGGCGGTGCGCGCCGCGCCCCCCCCGCGGGACCGCCCGCAAGCGGGGTTGCGCCCCCCCGGCCCCGGGCGCCCCGGCGCGGGTGGGGGGGGGGCCGGCCGGGGCGGCTCCCCCGCCCCCCCCCGGGGCGGGCGGGGCTCCCCGGCCGGGGGGGGGGGCCCCCCCGCCCCCCCCCCCCCACCCCCGTCGTCACCGACGACTCGCGGTGATCAGCCCAGCGGCAGCTGGCCGACCGGCAGCTGGTCGGTGGGCAGCCCGCCGGAGAGCGGGAGGCCGCCCTTGGTGACCGAGTCGGTGGGCAGCCCGCCGTCCGTCACCGAACCGGCCGTCTTGCCGACCGTGTCACCGGCGCTGCCGGCCAGGTCGCCCGCGGCCTTCTGCGCGACCGGCGTGGTGGTCTTGGCGGCCTTGCCGACCGACTTGCCCGCGGCGGGCACGGCCGTCTGCACGGCCTCGCCGCCCGCGTGGCCCGCGAGACCGCTGACTTGCCGGCTCGCGCCGTCGACGGTGTTGCCCAGGTTGGCGCCGTCCAGCGCGGTCACACCGCCGAGGTCGGGCGTGGCCGGGAGTTCGGCAGCGCTTGCGGAGCCGGCCGCACCGACCACGGGCGCCGCTCCGGCCGCTACGAGCAGCGCGACGCGGGCGATGCGGCGGGTCAGGGGGAGGGACATGGTGCTCCTTAGACGGGAGAGAAGATGGTGTGACCGGCTGCCATGCGGCGGTCGGACGCCGTGACAACAGCCCCAGGGCCCCGGAAGGTTGCGGGTCGGCAACGCAAAGGGTTGGTAATGCGTCGCATAATCGGCTGCGGATAAAAACGGGCAAAAGTCGTGTGTCCCACAGCGTGCCCGAAGCGCTGCAGAACCCTTACGCCCCTGTACACGCACGGAAATCGCGAGACGGCCCGCGCCGCGCCCCGAGCGTTTCGCCGCACGGGCGCGGAGCATGCCGGGTGTAACTCGGCCGAGTGGCCGCTCGCACAGATGACCAGGGATGATTCGGACACCTGAAGTCGCTCCGTACGCCGCATGGCCGGGCGATAAGGTCAACTCCATGGACCGCACCTCACTCGACCTCACGCAGGACGCCGCCCTCCTCACCGCCCAGCTGGTCGACCTCCCCTCGCCCAGCGGCAGCGAGAAGGAGCTCGCCGACGCCGTCGAGGCGGCCCTGCGCCCCCTGCCGCACCTCACGGTCGACCGGTACGGCAACAACGTGGTGGCGCGCACGAATCTCGGCCGCGCCGAGCGGGTCGTCCTCGCGGGCCACATCGACACGGTCCCGATCGCCGGCAACGTGCCCTCGCGCCTCGACGCGGACGGCATCCTCTGGGGCTGCGGCACGAGCGACATGAAGGCGGGCGTCGCGGTCCAGCTCCGTATCGCTCAGACGGTCGTCGAGCCCAACCGCGACCTCACGTTCGTCTTCTACGACAACGAGGAGGTCGCCGCCCACCTCAACGGGCTCGGGCACGTCGCCGACGCCCACCCCGACTGGCTGGAGGGCGACTTCGCGATCCTCCTGGAGCCCACCGAGGGCCTGGTCGAGGGCGGCTGCCAGGGCACCCTGCGCGTCATCCTCAAGGTCAAGGGCGAACGGGCCCACTCCGCGCGCGCGTGGATGGGCCACAACGCCATCCACGCGGCCGCCCCGATCCTGGAGCGCCTCGCCGCCTACGAGCCGCGCAGGCCGGTCGTCGACGGCCTGCGGTTCCACGAGGGCCTCAACGCCGTACGGATCGAGGGCTTCGTCGCCACGAACGTCATCCCGGACGCCTGCGCCGTCACGGTCAACTTCCGCTACGCGCCCGACCGGACGATGGCCGAGGCCGAACAGTTCGTCCGCGACTTCTTCGACGGCTGCCCGATCGAGGAGTTCGTCGTCGACGACCACACCGGCGGCGCCCGGCCCGGCCTCACCCACCCCGCTGCCGCCGCCTTCCTGGCCGCCGTGGGCGGCGAGCCGCGCCCCAAGTTCGGCTGGACGGACGTCTCCCGCTTCAGCGCGCTCGGCGTCCCCGCCGTCAACTACGGCCCCGGGGACCCGATGTACGCGCACAAGATCGACGAGCACGTCGACACGGCGCTCGTCCTGGAGGCGGAGAGGCGCCTGGCCGCCTGGCTCACCGACTGACGCCTGACACTCCGAGGTCCCTCGTATGTAACCCGCGTAGACCTACCCTTGCTCTACGTGAGCGCGTGATACCTGCGCATGGAGGGAGCGGACATGAGCAACCCGGAGGGCAAGCGGCATCCCACGGAGCAGCGGACAGGACCGGTGGTCCGCCGGCGCGACCAGGTGCAGCCCGGGACGAGTGACCAGCGTCTGCTCGATTCGGAAGGACCCTCGGGCTGGGTGCACACGGACCCCTGGAGGGTCCTGCGCATCCAGTCGGAGTTCATCGAGGGCTTCGGCACCCTGGCCGAACTGCCGCCCGCGATCAGTGTCTTCGGCTCGGCGCGCACCCCGGTGGACTCACCGGAGTACGCGGCGGGCGTCGCGATCGGCAAGGCGCTGGTGGAGGCCGGTTTCGCGGTCATCACGGGCGGCGGGCCGGGCGCCATGCAGGCCGCGAACCAGGGCGCCGTGGAGGCCAACGGCACCTCGGTCGGGCTCGGCATCGAGCTGCCCTTCGAACAGGGCCTCAACCCGTACGTCGACCTGGGCCTGAACTTCCGCTACTTCTTCGTGCGGAAGACGATGTTCGTGAAGTACGCGCAAGGGTTCGTCGTGCTGCCGGGCGGACTCGGCACCCTGGACGAGCTGTTCGAAGCGCTCACCCTCGTCCAGACGACGAAGGTGACGCGCTTCCCGATCGTCCTCTTCGGTACGCAGTACTGGAGCGGCCTCGTCGAGTGGCTGAAGAACACGGTGATCGCCCAGGGCAAGGCGAGCGAGGCGGACCTGCTTCTCTTCCACGTCACGGACGACGTGCAGGAAGCGATCACCCTGGTCACCAAGGAGACCGGCAACTAGGGGCCGCAGCCCTCAGGCAGTACCTGTCACGCCAGCCCCCGGCGGGCCACCGCCGGGGGCCTGTGCCCCGCGATCGACGCCACCATGTCGAGCACCTGCCGGGTCTCCGCCACCTCGTGCACGCGGTAGACCTGGGCCCCGAGCCACGCGGACACCGCCGTCGTCGCCAGCGTCCCGATGACGCGCTCCTTGACGGGCTTGTCGAGCGTCTCGCCGACGAAGTCCTTGTTGGACAGCGAGACGAGCACCGGCCACCCGGTCTCCACCATCTCCGGCAGCCGCCGCGTCGCCTCCAGGGAGTGCCGCGTGTTCTTGCCGAAGTCGTGCCCCGGGTCGATCAGGACGGACTCGCGGGGGACCCCGAGCGCGACGGCCCGCTCGGCGTAGCCGACCGTCACGTCCAGGATGTCCGCCATCACGTCGTCGTACGTGGCACGGTGCGGTCGCGTACGGGGCTCGGCGCCGCCCGCGTGCGTGCAGACGATGCCCACCTCGTAGCGGGCCGCGACCTCGGCGAGCTTCGGGTCGACCCCGCCCCACGCGTCGTTGAGCAGGTCCGCGCCCGCCTCGCACACGGCCTCGCCGACCTCGTGGCGCCAGGTGTCCACGCTGATGATCACCGAGGGGAACCGGCGCCGCACCTCGGCGACGAAACCGACCGTGCGCCGCGCCTCCTCCTCGGCGTCGACCTCCTCGCCGGGGCCCGCCTTCACCCCGCCGATGTCGACGATCGCGGCGCCCTCGGCCACCGCCTGCTCGACGCGGGCCAGCGCGGGCTCGTCCTGGAACGTGGCGCCCTGGTCGTAGAAGGAGTCCGGGGTACGGTTCACGATCGCCATGATCACCGGCTCGTGCGCGTCGAACTCGCGCCCGCCAAGCCTGAGCATCCCTGTGACTCTCCTCTGGATCATGCTTCTACGGTCGCCTGCGACCTTAACCGTCGGCGCGGCATGGCACGATCGGAGCCTGTTGGTTCCGGGCCGTGTGCGCACACCGGCCCGGTCGAGCCCAGGGGACGGCAGCGATGGTCATGTTCTTGTTTCTGGTCGCCGCGCTCGTCGTGGTGGTCGCGGCGGTGACGCTCGCGGTCCTCGGCGGGGGCGACGGCGGCGCCCTGCCCGAGGAGCCGCCCCAGTTCTACGCGGACCCGCTGCCCCAGGACCGCCCGCTGGCCCGCGCGGACGTCGAGGAGCTGCGGCTGCCCACGGCCGTGCGCGGCTACCGCATGGCGGAGGTCGACGACGCGCTGAACCGCCTCGGGGCGGAGCTGGCCGAGCGCGACGCCCGTATCTCCGAGCTGGAGTCCGCCCTCGCCACCGCCCACGCGCAGGCGCGGCGGCCGGTCGACCGGGGCCCCGGCTCGGGCTTCGCGCCACCCGGCGGCTACCAGGGCCACCAGGGCGGGGCCGGGGAGGGCCTGCAGTGAGCGAGCCGACGAGCGGCGCGGTCCCCGGGCCCGACGGCGCTCCGCGCTGCCCCTGGGGCCTGTCGACGCCGGACTACGTCACGTACCACGACGAGGAGTGGGGCCGCCCGGTCCACGGCGACGACGCGCTCTTCGAGCGGCTGTCCCTGGAGGCGTTCCAGTCGGGCCTGTCCTGGATCACGATCCTGCGCCGCCGCGAGACCTTCCGTGCCGCCTTCGCCCACTTCAAGATCGCGGAGGTGGCGGCCTTCACCGAAGCCGACCGCGAGCGCCTGCTCGCCGACCCCGGCATCATCCGCAACCGGGCCAAGGTCGACGCGACGCTCGCCAACGCGCGCGTGCTCGCCGACTGGGCGCCCGGCGAACTGGACGAGCTGATCTGGTCCCACGCCCCGGACCCGGCCACACGCCCGGCGCCCCGGGCGCTGACCGACGTACCGGCGATCACTGACGAGTCCACTGCGCTGTCCAAGGCGCTCAAGAAGCGCGGCCTGCGCTTCGTCGGCCCGACGACGGCGTACGCGCTCATGCAGGCGTGCGGCCTGGTCGACGACCACCTGGCGGACTGCGTCGCCCGCACGCCCGCGTGAGTTCCTCCGGAGAGGAGCCTCAGCGCCCGAGGTAGTTCGGCTTCTCCTTGGCGATGAACGCCTGGACGGCGATGGTGTGGTCCTCGGACTCCCCGGCCCGCGTCTGGAGCTCGTCCTCCTTCTCCAGGGCCTCGTCCAGGGAGTGGTCGGCGGCGAAGGCCACCGACTCCTTGAGCGCCGCGTACGCGACGGTCGGCCCGGCGGCGAGCATGAGGGCCAGCTTGCGCGCGGTCTCCACCAGTTCGCCGGCGGGCACGATCTTGTGCACGGCCCCGATCTCGAAGGCCTCCTGCGCGGAGATCGTGCGCGGGAACAGCAGCAGATCCATCGCGCGGCCGGGACCGACGAGCCGCGGCAACGTCCAGGAGACGCCGGAGTCCGCGGTCAGGGCGACACCGGCGAACGAGGTGTTGAACGACGCCGTGTCCGCCACGATCCGGTAGTCCGCGCAGAGGGCGAAGCCGAAGCCCGCGCCGGCCGCCACGCCGTTCACCGCGGCCACCACCGGCTTCGCCATGCCGGTCAGCGCCCGCACGATGGGGTTGTAGTGCTCCCGCACGGTGCTCATGGTCTGCCCCGAGCCGGCCTTGCGGTCCTCGACCAGGGTGGTCACGTGCTCCTTCAGGTCCTGCCCGACGCAGAACGCGCGGTCCCCGGCCGCCGTGAGCAGCACGGCCCGCACGGCGTCGTCCGCGGCGGCCGCCTGAACCGCCTCGCGGAGGGCGACCTTGGCCTCGGTGTTCATCGCGTTCATCGCCTCGGGGCGGTTCAGCGTGATCGTCGCGAGCCCGTCGCTCACCTCGTAGAGCACGGTGTCGGCCATGACGCTCCTCCTGCAGTGCGGTCCGCTATGCGGTTGCTTAGGTGTCCGTGCTCAGCATGACGGAGATCTCGGCATGCGGAACGGCCCCGGTATGTGACCTGCGTCAAACAAATTCCTCACAGCAGAACCACGTAAGCGGCGCAGTATCGCAGCCACATCGCCGAAATGAGTGGTTTTGCTCAAGCGCGTTGCGCAAGCGATGCCGACTGATGTTGGTCATCGGGCTCCGCGATGCGGGATAATGACAGGAAGCAATGTGTTCGATGCCGGTGACGTGTGCCCGTCCAGAGGGCCGTCGGCTGACGATGAGCTGGTTTCAGGAAGGGGAACGAGCATGGCGGCCATGAAGCCGCGGACGGGTGACGGCCCGCTCGAGGTGACAAAGGAGGGGCGGGGCATCGTCATGCGCGTTCCGCTCGAAGGCGGCGGTCGGCTCGTGGTCGAGCTGACGCCGGACGAGGCCGATGCCCTCGGCGACGCCCTGAAGAAGGTCGTCGGCTGACGCGGAAGCGACCATACCTTTTCGGCTGCCCCGGCACACATTCGGTGCCGGGGCAGTCGTATGCCCGGATCTCAGGCGGTGTGTACGGGTTTCAGCGCTTGACCGCGCAGAGCAGCCCGTCCCCGACCGGCAGCAGGGACGAGATCAGCTCGGGGCTCTCGCGCACCGCGCGAAGCAGCTCTCGCAGCCGCACCACTTCCACCGGCTGCGGGCCCGAGTCCACGGTCCGCCCGTCCGCGAAGACACCCTCGAAACAGACCAGGCCGCCGGGGCGCAGCAGACGCAACGATTCAGCGAGATAGTCCAGGCTCTCCATGCGGTCGCCGTCGCAGAAGACCAGGTCGTACCCGCTGTCCGCGAGGCGCGGCAGGACGTCGAGGGCGCGCCCGGGGATGAACCGGGCCCGGTTGGCGGCGAAACCTGCCGCACGGAACGCCTGCCGGGCGAACTGCTGCTGCTCCGGCTCCGGATCGACCGTGGTCAGGACGCCGTCGGGGCGCATCCCGTGCAACAGATGGATTCCGGACACCCCCATGCCCGTCCCGATCTCGGCGACGGCCTTCGCCTCCACCGTGGCGGCGAGCATCCGCAGCGCGGCACCCGCGCCGGGGGACACCGAGCGAAGACCTGCCTCGTGGGCCCGGTCCCGGGCCCAGCGCAGAGCGTCGTCCTCGGCGACGTAGGCGTCGGCGAACGCCCAGCCCGTCTGCCGGTTGCCGGTAATGGCCCTCTCCCTGTCCCCGTTGTCCCCTGCATGGCTGTGCTTGTCCGTGCTCACCCGTGCTTGCCTGCGCGTGACTTTATCCGTTGGCGCCGGGAACTCGCAGATGGGACCGGGCGTTTGGAAGGGCAGGGGGAAAGAGCGGGGTGAAGCGGGGGGCAGGCGCGGGTGTGGGGAACGGAACGGGCGGCCGAGAGTCGACCGGCAAATCTGAGTAAAAACGCTTATCCGGAGCTAACGGGCGAGGTGGCTATGGTAGGGGCTCCACTGGACACCACCAGAGCTGACAGGGGAGGTGCGGCTGCGCCTGTGGATCGGGGAGGAGTGCTGCGGCGCTTTCTCAGGTCGGCGGGTGAGCCGAAATCCGTGACCGACACCGCTGACCGATCCCGCACCACTGACTCCGCGCAGACCGCGACCTTTGCCGCTGACGCGGAATCGCAGGCGTGGACTCCGCCCACCTGGGAGGAGATCGTCAGCACGCACAGCGGCCGCGTGTACCGCCTCGCGTACCGCCTGACCGGTAATCAGCACGATGCCGAGGACCTCACGCAGGAGGTCTTCGTCCGCGTCTTCCGCTCCCTCTCGACGTACACGCCGGGCACGTTCGAGGGCTGGCTGCACCGCATCACGACCAACCTGTTCCTGGACATGGTCCGCCGCAAGCAGCGCATCCGCTTCGACGCGCTCGGGGACGACGCCGCCGAGCGGCTGCCCAGCCGTGAGCCGTCGCCGCAGCAGGTCTTCAACGACGCGCACTTCGACGCCGACGTCCAGCAGGCGCTGGACACGCTAGCGCCCGAGTTCCGCGCCGCCGTCGTCCTCTGTGACATCGAGGGCCTTTCCTACGAGGAGATCGCCGCGACCCTGGGTGTGAAGCTGGGCACGGTCCGCTCCCGCATCCACCGCGGCCGCTCGCAGCTGCGCAAGGCGCTGCAGCACCGTTCGCCCGAGGCTCGCGCCGAGCGCCGCACGCTCGCGACCACGGGAGGGATCCCCGTCCTAGGAACAGGGGGCGCGACCGCGTGAGTGGATCACGTCTCAACCCTGCCGAGCGGCAGACCGCGGCCGACCAGCATCTGGGCGACCGGCTTGCCGCGCTGGTCGACGGTGAACTGGACCATGACGCCCGTGAGCGCGTCCTCGCGCACCTGGCGACCTGTCCCAGGTGCAAGGCCGAGGCCGACGCACAGCGCCGCCTCAAGAGCGTCTTCGCCGAGGTGGCCCCGCCGCCGCCGTCCGAGAGTTTCCTCGCCCGCCTCCAGGGGCTTCCCGCCGGAGGTGACAGCGACGGTGGGGCACCACCGTTCGGGGGAGGAGGCTTCGCCACCGGGCGGGCCTTCGGCAGTGGACCCGGACTCGGGCTCGGGGGCGGCGTCTTCGCCGTAGCCCCGGAGTCGTTCGCCGGACACGCCGCCGTCCTCCCCTCGTCCGCCCAGCGCGGCTTCCGCATCCACGAAGTGGGCCGCGTGGACCGGCACGACAGCGAGCGGGCCTCGCGCGGGCGCCGCTTCGCGTTCGCGGCGGCCGGAGCGGTGTCGCTGGCCGCGATCGCGCTCGGGGGAGTCACCGCCGGCGCCCCGCTCGACAGCTCCGACACCCGCGGAGGCGGCTCCAACAGCAATGTCACGCCGCTGCGCAGCCAGGCGTCCGGTTCCTCGTCCGTGTCCGAGGCGCAGCGCCGCAGGTCGATGGCGCCGCTGCTCGGGCAGAGCGGGGGCGCGCTCCCGGCGCCGGTCGCGCCGACCCGGGTCAGTGCGCCGCTGTTGCCCGGGGGCCGGGTGAACAGCGCGAGCTACCCGTTCGCGACGCCGCTGTTGTCGGGTGCGGCCCGTATGTCGCCCCTCATACGCCCGGCCGCCCCCGCGCCGTCGCCCCCGGTGGCGGTCGCCCTGGAGCCACGCCCGGTCCCGACCGGCTCGGCCACGGCCGCGGCCTCCTCGCCCACCCTGTCCTCCCGCTCGTCCACGGTCCGCTGACGCCCCCTGCGCCCGGGCCGCGGAACCTGGTTGAATCCACGTGAGGAGCCCGTGGCGTCGTGCCACGGGCCAGGTGCTGGGAAGATCGGCGGGACATGGACGAGGGCAAGCCCACGAAGGCCAAGTGGTGGAGCCGCCCCCGACCGAACTCGGGCGGCCCGACGGACGACGGCGACTGGCACCTACCTGCTCCGCAGCCGACCGGTGTGGAGGAGCCCGGGGCGCGTGGGGTGCGGCCTGCGGACGCGGCGGACGCCGGGGGGCCGGACCGTGAGGTGCCGCCCGCTGCGACGCCGGACACGGTGGTCGGCCATGGTGACGGCGTGCCCGAGGATCCGGCGCGGAGTGCCGACGTGCCCGACGCCACACCGGCCACGTACGAATTGGCCCCGCCGAGCCCGACCGAACCGGCGCCCGGAGCGGCTCCGGCCGCCTCGGCATCCGGGACCGAGCCGACAGCTCGGGCGGCTGACGCGGCGTCCGGGACGACCCCGGCAACCCCCGTCGCCCCGATGGCCCCCGAGGCCCCGCAGGAGGCGACCTCTCCGGCGGCCCCGGTCCATGACGCCCCCCGCCCGCTCCACGACCCGGATCCCTACAGCACGCCGCCCTACGGTGAGCCCGGGCCGTGGGCGCCCGCGCCGCCCGTGCAGCACCCGGCGACCACCCCGCCGCATGGAACGGCCTCACCGTTCGCCGCGCAGCACGGGACTTACCCGGTCACCCCGGGCGAGACCCTGGAGCCCGCGCCCGAGCAGCCGTACCCCACCGGTGCTCCGCAGCCCGCGCCCGAGCAGCCGTACCCGAGCGTGGCGGCCCCTCAGCCGATGCCCGAGCAGCCGTACCCGAGCGTGGTCCCGCAGCCCGCGCCCGAGCCGCCGTACCCGAGCGTGGCGGCCCCTCAGCCGATGCCCGAGCAGTCGTACCCCACCGGTGGCCAGCAGCCCGCGCCCGAGCAGTCGTACCCCACCGGTGCTCAGCAGCCCGCGCCCGAGCAGTCGTACCCGTACTCGGTTCCGCAACCCGCGCCCGAGCAGCCCTACGCGAGCGAAGCGCCCCCGCACTCGGCGCCCGACCACCCCTACCCCGGCCCCCAAGACCCGTACAGCCATGCCGCCCCCGCCCCCGGAGGGCCGTGGCAGAGGTATGACCCCTGGGCCGGGCCCGTCGGGCTGTCGGGGGGTGGGGGGCTTGTCGGGGAGCGGCCTCGGCGGCCTCGGCGGGCGGTGGTGATCGGGGCCGTGTTGATCGCCGTCGTGTCCGGGGTCGTCGGAGGGGCGCTCGGGTCCTACCTGGAGCGCAACGGCGGGGCCGATGTGAAGCTGCCGCAGGCCGGTGCCGAGTCCGCGCACCGTGACCCCGGCAGCGTCGCCGGGATCGCCGCCAGCGCGCTGCCCGGCGTCGTCACCATCCACACGAAGGGCTCGTCGGAGGAGGGCACCGGCACCGGGTTCGTGCTGGACGGGCGGGGCCACATCCTGACCAACAACCACGTCGTCCAGCCGGCGGGCTCCAGCGGTCGGATATCGGTCACTTTTGCCGGAGGCGAGAGCGCGGACGCGGACGTCGTCGGGCACGACAGCGGGTACGACCTCGCCGTCATCAAGGTGTCCGGCGTCCGCGGCCTCAAGCCGCTGTCCCTCGGCAACTCGGAGAACGTGCAGGTCGGCGACCCCGTCGTGGCCATAGGCGCCCCCTTCGACCTCGCCAACACGGTCACCTCGGGCATCATCAGCGCCAAGGACCGCCCCATCACGGCGGGCGGTGAGAAGGGGGACGGGACCGATGTGAGCTACGTCGATGCCCTGCAGACGGACGCGCCCATAAACCCGGGCAACTCCGGCGGCCCGCTCGTCGACTCCAAGGCCCGCGTCATCGGCATCAACAGCGCCATCCGCTCCGCCGACAGCGGCTCCGAACTCGACGGCGGCCAGTCCGGCTCCATCGGCCTCGGCTTCGCCATCCCGATCAACCAGGCGAAGCGCGTAGCCGAAGAACTCATCAACACGGGCAAGGCCACCCACCCGGTGATCGGCGTCACCCTCGACATGGACTACTCCGGCGACGGCGCCCGCGTGGGCACCAAGGGCAACGACGGCGGCTCCGCCGTCAGCCCCGGCGGCCCCGGCGCCAAGGCGGGCATCGAGCCGGGCGACGTGATCACCGAGGTCGACGGGGTCCGGGTGCACACCGGCGAGGAGCTGATCGTCAAGATCCGGGCGCACCGGCCCGAGGACGAGCTGGACCTGACGGTCGAACGGGACGGCAAGGAGCGGAAGGTCACCCTGGTCCTCGGCTCGGCGGACGGGGACTGACCGACCCCACGGGCCCCGCGTGATCCCGTACGTCGCCCTGTGGCTACCGGACGGACAGCATCGCCGGGTACCGTGGACCCGGTCCGTTCGATGCCGGACCAGCCGAAGACCTGCTGCTGAAGACCGACCGCGGGCCGAGGACACGCTAGGAGTGCAAGGTGTTCAACGACATTGGCCCACTGGAGGTCGTGACGCTCGTCGTGCTGGCCGTGCTCGTCTTCGGCCCCGACAAGCTCCCGAAGCTCATCCAGGACGTCTCGCGCACCATACGCAAGATCCGCGAGTTCTCGGACAGCGCGAAGGAAGACATCCGCAGTGAACTGGGCCCGGAGTTCAAGGACTTCGAGTTCGAGGACCTGAACCCGAAGACCTTCATCCGCAAGCAGCTGGACAGCGACGAGCTGGGTCTCAAGGAGATCCGTAACGGGTTCGACCTGAAGAAGGAGATGGCCGAGGTCACCGACGCGGTCCACACCGTGGGTGAGCTGGACGACTCCGCCACCACCTCCGCCACCACCACCTCCGCGTCGAACGGGTCCCGCGTGGACATGCGCAAGGGCCCCGACCTGGAGAAGCGGCCCGCGAAGCCGGCCGCCGACGATCATCCGCCGTTCGACGCCGACGCGACCTGAACCACACCGGTCGAAGCCGGGCCCCCTGGGTCCGGTGTGGCATCCTGCCTTGTTGGTTGCGCGGGCTGGACGTGAGAACGCCCGAGGGGGGCGGTCCGCTCCGGTCCGTACGTGAGCGAGGAGGCGGCCGGGTACATGGAGACGACGAGTCGGGTGGGCGCGCAGGCGCCGGACACCGAGGGGGCCGAGGACGCCCCCGCGGCCCGGCGTACGGTCGACGGCTACCTGCTGGCGCCCTTTCCCTGGTACGGCCTGGACGAGGCCTTCACGGGACCGCGCTGGCTGATGCAGGTCGGCACGACGGCGGACGGGTCCGTCGAGCACGGTTCGATCGGGCACGGTGAGGAGCCCTCGGTCCGCAGCGAGAGCACGGAGGACACCGAGCGGTTCGCGGTCGTCGTGACCGTCGCGGCGCATCCGACGCGGCGCAGCGCCGACGGCACGGGCACCCTGGACGCCACGTCCGTCTCGTCCGCGGCCTGGCTCGCCGGGGTCGGGCTGCTCTCGTACACGTGGCCGACGCAGATGGACCACACCCTGCGCGACGACTGGCTGGAGCAGCAGACCGAGACGGCCTGGGTCCTCGCGGACGACCTGGACTCCGAGGACTGGGCGACGCTGTCGCTGCCGGTGGACGGCGTGCCGACGCCGTTCCACTACCGCGAGTCCGAGTACGGATGGGTGCTCGCGGGTTCCACGCGGGCGGGGGAGCACCTGGGCGCGTACGGCCGGGGCATGAGCGCGTACGGGCTCGCCTTCTCCGTGATCAAGGACGTCGCCGCACTCGCCTGACGAGCGCGGATACGGGAAAGGGCGGGCCGTACCGGTTCAGGTGCGGCCCGCCCTTCCTCGTACGCTCAGAACTTGTTGCGCGGCGTGATCCCCAGGGACATGCCCGCGAGGCCGCGCTCACGGCCGCCGAGCTTGGTCGCGATGGCGCGCAGCGCCGAACCGGCCGGGGAGTCGGGGTCGCTGAGGACCACCGGCTTGCCGTTGTCGCCGCCCTCGCGCAGGCGGACGTCGATCGGGATGGCGCCGAGGACCGGCACGTTCGTCCCGGTCGTCTTCGTCAGGCCCTCGGCGACCATCTGGCCGCCGCCGGTGCCGAAGACGTCGACCATCTCGCCGCAGTGCGGGCAGGGCAGGCCCGACATGTTCTCGACGACGCCGACGATCTTCTGGTGCGTCTGTACGGCGATGGAACCGGCCCGCTCGGCGACCTCCGCTGCGGCCTGCTGCGGGGTCGTCACGACGAGGATCTCGGCGTTCGGGACCAGCTGGGCCACCGAGATCGCGATGTCGCCGGTGCCCGGCGGCAGGTCGAGCAGGAGCACGTCGAGGTCGCCCCAGAAGACGTCCGCGAGGAACTGCTGGAGGGCGCGGTGGAGCATCGGGCCGCGCCACACCACCGGCGCGTTGCCAGGCGTGAACATGCCGATGGAGATGACCTTCACGCCGTTCGCCGACGGCGGCATGATCATGTTCTCGACCTGGGTGGGCTTGCCGTCGGCGCCGAGCATGCGCGGGACGCTGTGCCCGTAGATGTCCGCGTCGACGACGCCGACCTTCAGGCCGTCGGCGGCGAGCGCCGCCGCCAGGTTCACGGTCACGGAGGACTTGCCGACGCCGCCCTTGCCGGAGGCGACCGCGTAGACACGGGTCAGCGAGCCGGGCTTGGCGAAGGGGACCTCGCGCTCGGCGGTGCCGCCGCGCAGCGCCGCGGCCAGCTCCTTGCGCTGCTCGTCACTCATCACGTCGAGGGTGACGTCCACGCGCGTGACGCCGTCGACGCGGCCGACGGCCTCCTTCACGTTGTTCTCGATCGTGGAGCGCATCGGGCAGCCGGAGACGGTCAGGTACACGGTGACCGCGACGGCTCCGTCCGCACCGATGTCCACCGATTTGACCATCCCCAGTTCGGTGATGGGTCGCTGGATCTCGGGGTCGTTCACTGTCGCGAGCGCCTCGCGCACCGCGTCTTCCGTAGCCATGCTCCCGATAGTACGGCGCGGTAACCGGGGCACGGAAAGGCCCGTCAGCGGTCGTCTACATCACGTCGGCGCTCGCTGTCGGCCGGGAATACGGCGGTCCGCTGCTGCTCCTCCAGCTCTTTGAGCAGGTCCTGCAGTTCGGAGCGGATCCAGTCGCGCGTGGCGACCTCGCCCAGACCGATGCGCAGGGCCGCCACCTCGCGGCTCAGGTACTCCGTGTCGGCGATCGATCGCTCGTTCTGCTTGCGGTCCTGTTCGAGGTTGACGCGGTCGCGGTCGTCCTGCCGGTTCTGGGCGAGCAGGATGAGCGGAGCGGCGTACGACGCCTGGAGGGACAGCATCAGTGTCAGGAAGATGAACGGGTAGGTGTCGAAGCGCAGCGAGGACGGCGCGAAGATGTTCCAGGCGACCCACGCGATGATGAGCACCGTCATCCAGACGATGAACCGGCCCGTGCCGAGGAAGCGCGCGATGCGTTCGGACAGCCGTCCGAAGGCCTCGGGGTCGTAGTCGGGCAGCAGCTTGCGGCGCGCCGGCCGCGGCTGGTCGAGCCGGATGCGGGGCCGCGTGTCGCGCTCGCGCTCGTCAGTCCCCATGGTTCACGTCCCCCGAGAGATGAAATTCCTGCTCGCGCCAGTCGTCGGGCAGCATGTGGTCCAGTACGTCGTCGACGGTCACGGCGCCGAGCAGCGCCCCGCTCTCGTCGACGACGGGCGCCGCCACCATGTCGTACGTGGCGAAGAACCCGGCGATCTCCGGCAGCTGGGCCCCCGGTGACAGGGCCTGCAAGTCCTCGTCGAGGATCGAGCCGACCATGGTGAACGGGGGGTCGCGCAGCAGCCGCTGGAAGTGGATGGTGCCGAGGTACTTGCCGGTCGGCGTCTCGTCCGGCGGGCGGCAGACGTAGACCTGCGCGGCGAGCGCGGGGGACAGGTCGGGGTTGCGGACGCGGGCGAGCGCGTCGGCGACGGTCGCGTCCGGGCGCAGCACGATCGGCTCGGTCGTCATCAGACCGCCGGCGGTCTTGTCCTCGTACGCCATGAGGCGCCGCACGTCGGCCGCGTCGCCGGGCCGCATGAGGGCGAGCAGGCGCTCCTTGTCGGCCTCGGGCAGCTCGCCGAGCAGGTCGGCGGCGTCGTCCGGGTCCATCTCCTCCAGGACGTCGGCGGCGCGCTCCTCCTGGAGCTTGCCGAGGATCTCGATCTGGTCGTCCTCGGGGAGTTCTTCGAGGACGTCGGCGAGGCGCTCGTTGGTGAGGGCGGCGGCGACCTCGGCGCGGCGCTTGGGGGAGAGGTGGTGCAGGACGTTGGCGAGGTCGGCGGGGCGCAGCTGTTCGAAGGTGGCGAGCAGGTTCTCCGCGCCCTGCCCCTCCTCCTCGCGCGCGAAGCCGTCGACGGCGGCCCAGTCGACGGTCAGCGCCTCGCCCTTGCGCCGGAACGTGCCGCCCTTGCCCTTGCGCACGTAGACCTTGTCGATCTCCCAGTCGCGGCGGGCGGGCAGCTGCTGGATGGAGATGTCGCGCACGGTGACGTCCTCGCCGCTCTCCACGAGCCGGACGCGCCGGTCGAGCATCTCGCCGAGGATCAGCCGCTCGGTGGGGCGCTGCTCGAAGCGCCGGACGTTGAGCACCCCGGTCGTGATGACCTGGCCCGACTCGACGCCGGTCACCCGGGTCATGGGCAGGAAGATGCGGCGGCGCGTGGACAGCTCGACGACGAGCCCGAGCAGCCGTGGCGGCCGCCGGTCGGGACGCAGTATCACGACGAGGTCGCGCACACGTCCGACCTGGTCCCCGTTCGGATCGAAGACGGCGATACCGGAGAGATGGGAGACAAAGATCCGTGGAGCCACTGCTGCCATGTCTCCTCGTACCACCCTTTCGTGCTGATCCATCCTGCTATCCGCGCAATCCGGGGGTCAGGCTATCCGCTGACCGCCGAAAACGCCTTTGTGTCCGCCGCTCCCTGGTCCCGTGCGGCCCCGCGCCATCCCGTGCGGTCCCGTACGAGTAACCGCAGATGACACAGGTACGCTGCCGTACTGCCGTGGAGCCCGATGCCGTACGAGAGGTGGTCCCGCCCGTGACCGCACGTCCCCCGCACCGCCGCACCCGCAGGACGCTCGTGGCGGGCGCGCTGTGCACGGGGCTCGCGGCCGGACTCGCGGGATGCGGCGGCGACGACCCCGACGCGGGCACCAACGGGGTCGGCAGACTCGACCCCGCCAAGATCCAGAACCGTACGGTGAAGGCGGCGCAGGCGGCGGCCACGGTCCATCTCGCGGGCACGGTGGTCAGCGGCGGCCGCACCTACAAGCTCGACATGCGGCTCAAGGACGACGGCGGCACGGGCTCGGTGACGACGGGCGGCAGCACGTTCCGGCTGCTCCGCGTCGGCGAGCACCTCTACCTCAAGGCGGGCGCCGAGTTCTGGACACATTCGAGCGGCGCGGACGACGCGCAGGGCTCGTCCGGGGACGCCGCGGCGGCGGAGAAGCTCGACGGCAAGTATGTGAAGGTGCCGACGGGCGACCCCGCGTACAAGCGGCTCAGCACCTTCACGGACAAGGACGTCCTGCTCGACGGCCTCCTCACCCTCCACGGCACCCTCGACAAGGGCGACCGCTCCACCTCCGGCTCCACCCGCACCATCCAGCTCACCGGCGACGACGGCGCCGGCGGCACCCTGGACGTCTCCCTGGAGGGCACGGCGTACCCCCTCCGCCTGGAACGGGCGGGAGACGCGGGCACGCTTCAACTGACGGAGTGGGGCCGCGACTTCGCCCTGACGGAACCGGAGGAGACGGAAACGGTGGACTACGGCCAGGCCCTTCCGACGAACTGAGCCCGTCCGGCGACCGAGGACCGGGGCCCGGGGCCCGGGGCAGGGGCCCCGCGACCTCAACGCTTACGCCGCCGGCCGATAAGACGAGGCAGCCCCGCAGGCACCGCATTGCGGGTGACAGCGGAAGACGGCACAGGAGCAGCGGCCAACGAAGCGTCGGAGGCCGCCACGAGCTCAGCCCCCTGAACCGGTTCGAGCCGCACGACCCGGCACTCCCGCCCCCATCGCAGAGTCATGGTCTCCGCATCAGGAGCATTGAGCCGCTTACCCTTCAGCTCAGCCACGGCGGCCTCCCACGCCTCACTTCCGGGCGCGAGCTCAAGAACTGCCGCCTGCCAGCCGACGAGCCGCCCGCCCTTGTCCTTGCTGCGTACGGTGACGGTGGCCGAGCCCCCGTCGACGAGTCCGGGCAGCGGCTGCTCGCCGGGCCCGTCGCCGACGACGAGCGCCGCGCCCTCGTGCCACACGTGCCACAGCGCCCGCTCGGGTCCTTCGGCGCCGCTGACCCAGATGAGCCCGGACTTCTTCGTGGCCTCCTCGACGAGGGCGGCATCGAGCAGTTCAGTCGTCATACGGGTCAGCGTAGCTACAGCCAGCCGTTGCGCTTGAGGGTGCGGTGGATCGCGAAACAGGCGGCGACCGTGACGGTGAGGACGAGCGGATACCCGTAGCGCCAGTGCAGTTCGGGCATGTGCTCGAAGTTCATGCCGTACACACCGCACACCATGGTCGGTACGGCGACGATCGCGGCCCACGAGGTGATCTTGCGCATGTCCTCGTTCTGGGCGACGGAGGCCTGCGCGAGATTGGCCTGGAGGATCGAGTTGAGCAGTTCGTCGAAGCCGATGACCTGCTCCTGCACGCGCTCCAGGTGGTCGGCGACGTCGCGGAAGTACTTCTGGATGTCCGGGTCGATGAGCCGCATCGGCCGTTCGCTCAGGAGCTGCAGCGGGCGGCGCAGCGGTGCGACGGCGCGCTTGAACTCCAGGACCTCGCGCTTGAGCTGGTAGATGCTGCCCGCGTCGGAGCCGCGCGGGGAGCCCTTGCCGGTCTGTGAGAAGACGGCGGTCTCGACCTCGTCGATGTCGTCCTGCATGGCGTCGGCGACGGCGAGGTAGCCGTCGACGACGTGGTCGGCGATGGTGTGCAGCACGGCGCTCGGCCCCTTGGCGAGCAGCTCGGGGTCTTCCTGGAGGCGGTGGCGCAGCGCCCGCAGCGAGCCCTGGCCGCCGTGCCGGACGGTGATGAAGAAGTCCCGCCCGGTGAAGCACATGACCTCGCCGCTCTCCACGACCTCGCTGGTGGCGGTGAGTTCGGCGTGCTCGACGTAGTGGATGGTCTTGAAGACGGTGAACAGCGTGTCGTCGTACCGCTCCAGCTTGGGCCGCTGGTGGGCGTGGACGGCGTCCTCGACGGCGAGCGGGTGCAGCCCGAACTCGGCGGCGATACCGGCGAATTCGGCCTCGGTGGGCTCGTGCAGGCCGATCCAGGCGAAGCCGCCGTCGCGGCGCACCTGGAGGCGGGCCTCGCGCGGGGTGAGCCCGGCGGGGGACGCGGCGCGGGCGCCGTCCCGGTAGACCGCGCAGTCGACGACCGCGGAGACGGCCGAGGGGTCGCGGGTGGCGTCGTACGTGTTACGTGCTTCGTTGCCGTAGGGGGCCACGCTCTTGCGCAGCGAGGGGCGGACGGCGGCACGCAGGTCGCGGATCATCGACATGGGCAGGCTCCTTCGCGGGCGGGAGCCGCGCCGCGGCGGGTGGAACTACCCGGAATGAGGACGTCCTGGCAACCGGAAACGCTGCACGTCCACAAAGCGGGGAGCACCGCACCGACGCTGGGCGGCTTCGCTTACTGATGCAGATCAAGATCGGGAGATCTCTGGGATCAGGCGGTGTCGAAGCGCTCTTCCGGCGTACGCGGGCAGCCCGGGAAGCAGACGGTGGAGCGGTCGTGCTGCTGACTGCGAAGGGGGCGTGCGGGCCTAGCGGCCGGAAGAACGGGTGGTACTGCACGGTCGACTTCGATCCATGACAGCCCCACCTCCTCCGGCCGGTCCCCCGTGGGGGACATGTGTGGGTCGGTTCTTCGAGGGCTCCGAGAGCCCCCGGCGGATGCGCACCGCGCACCATTCCGACCGGCGGCCAAGACTATCAGCCGCCTGAAGAGAGCGATCCCGCTCTTTACCCATTGCATGCGAGTTCTATGCTCGCGGGATGGCAGAAGTTCTTGCGCTGGTCGAGGCCCGGCTGACCACGGCCCTGGGCGAACCGGACGCGCGCGCGGCGGTCACGTTCCTCGGCACGGACCGGATCGAAGTGCTCCGCTTCACCGACGCCGAACAGGGCCTCGTGCGGTACGCGACCCTCGGCATGTCGGCGTCCCCGATGTCCGACCCCACCGCGGCCCTCGCCGACCCGGTGAAGGGACCGCGCGCCGAGCTGGTCCTCACGGTCCGCGCCGGTCTCGCCGAGACCGACAAGGTGCTGCGCCCGCTCGCGGTGCTGGCCGCCTCTCCGCAGGTCGAGGGCGTCGTCGTGGCGCCGGGCGCGTCGCTCGACGTGGGCGAGGCGCTGTGGCCCGGGGCCCCGTTCACCTCGGTCCTGGTGGCGGAGCCGGGCGGCCTGGTCGAGGACCTCGCCCTGGACGGGCCGCTCGACCCCGTACGGTTCCTGCCGCTGCTGCCGATGACGCAGAACGAGGCGGCGTGGAAGCGGGTGCACGGCGCCGCGGCGCTCCAGGAGAAGTGGCTGAACGGCGGCACGGACCTGCGCGATCCGCTACGCAGGTCCGTGCCGCTCGACCAAAAATAAGTTAGCTGAGCTAATTAATGGCAGCTGCATTTATATCGGTTCCGGCCACCCGGCGGAACACCTCCGCGCGGCGCCCTCCGGACGGGTGATCGTCCTTGACGCGACGCGGGACGGAGAGGACCGTGGGGCTTTATGAGGGGCGAACCCAGTTGCCCGAAGTGTGGTGGCCGGGTCAGGGCTCCCGGCCTCTTCGCCGACTCCTGGCAGTGCGACGCGCACGGGGCGGTGCACCCGCTGCAGCCCGTGATCCCGCCCAGCGTCGAGGCCCTCGGCGTCGTGGTGCGCCGCGCCCGGGTACCCGTCTGGATGCCGTGGCCGCTCCCGGTCGGCTGGCTGTTCACCGGGGTCGCCAACGCGGGGGACGACCGCACCGGCGGCCGCGCCACCGCCGTCGCCTGCTCGGGACCCGGACCGCTCGGCGGCATGGGTGAACTGGTGCTCGTCGCCGAGGAACTGGGCGTCGGGCTGGGCGCGCGCTACGCGGGCGTCGACGGCCCGGACCCCGGCCCGTACATGGACGTCTCGGGCCCGCCGCAGGCCAAGCTCCTCGCGGCGGGGCGGCCCACCCCCATGTGGCACGTCTCCGGAACCCCCGACGACCGCGCCGTCTTCGCGGGCGAGGCGCTCGGACTGTGGCTGTGGGCCGTCGTCTGGCCGGAAAGTTCCGGTCTGCTGATGTACGACGAGCTGGTGCTCACCGACCTGCGGGACGCGGGCGCGGAGGTGGACCTGCTGCCGTGCGGGGCGCTGTCGCCGCGCATCCTGCAGCAGGTGGGGGAGGAGTGAGGGGCCGGGCCGTACGCGGGGAGGGCGGGGTTGTTCGAAATCCCCGTTACCCTGGAGCGTCCCCCTCCGCCTGAGCGGGGTACTGGAACCCAGCCCCGTCCGAGTCCGGAGGAGTACGCAGCCGTGCGCATCGACCTGCACACCCACTCCACCGCCTCCGACGGTACGGACACCCCGGCCGAGCTGGTGCGGAACGCGGCGGCGGCCGGTCTGGACGTCGTGGCGCTCACCGACCACGACTCCACGCGTGGCCACGCCGAGGCGATCGCCGCGCTCCCTGAGGGGCTGACCCTGGTCACCGGCGCCGAGCTCTCCTGCCGTCTCGACGGTGTGGGCATGCACATGCTGGCGTACCTCTTCGACCCCGAGGAGCCCGGCCTCCTCGCCGAGCGCGAGCTGGTCCGCGACGACCGCGTCCCCCGCGCCAAGAAGATGATCGCCAGGCTGAACGAGCTCGGCGCCCCCGTCACCTGGGACCAGGTCGCCCGGATCGCCGCGGGCGGCTCGGTCGGCCGCCCGCACATCGCCACCGCGCTCGTCGAACTCGGCGTGGTGGACACGGTCTCCGACGCCTTCACGCCCCGGTGGCTGGCCGACGGCGGCCGCGCCTACGCCGAGAAGCACGAGACGGACCCCTTCGAGGCGATCCGCCTGGTCAAGGCCGCGGGCGGGGTCACCGTGTTCGCGCACCCGGGCGCCGCCAAGCGCGGCAGGACGGTCCCCGAGTCGGCCATCGCCGAGCTGGCCGCGGCCGGCCTCGACGGCATCGAGGTCGACCACATGGACCACGACGCCGCCACCCGCGACCGGCTGCGCGGCCTCGCCGCCGACACCGGCCTGCTCACCACCGGCTCCTCCGACTACCACGGCAGCCGCAAGACCTGTGTGCTCGGCGAGTACACGACCGACCCCGAGGTCTACGGGGAGATCACGCGCCGCGCCACGGGGGCCTTCCCGGTCCCGGGCGCCGGCGGACCCCGCGCCTGACCCTCTCTCCGGGTACGCCCGGTCTTCTCCCCTTCCGCTCAGCTCGCGCGCGCCCTCCAGCCGCGCTCAACTCCGCAAGGCAAGCCCCCACTGTGTTCGACGTCGCCGTCTTCGGATCCCTCTTTCTCACCCTTTTCGTCATTATGGATCCCCCCGGAATCACCCCGATCTTCCTCGCCCTCACCGCGGGCCGCCCCGCCAAGGTCCAGAAGCGAATGGCCTTCCAGGCGGTCTGCGTCGCCTTCGGCGTCATCGCCGTCTTCGGCGTCCTGGGCCACCAGATCCTCGACTACCTGCACGTCTCGGTCCCGGCTCTGATGATCGCGGGCGGTCTGCTGCTTCTGCTGATCGCGCTCGACCTGCTCACCGGCAAGACCGACGAGCCCCAGCAGACGAAGGACGTGAACGTCGCCCTCGTTCCGCTCGGTATGCCGTTGCTCGCCGGGCCCGGCGCGATCGTCTCCGTGATCCTCGCCGTCCAGAAGGCCCACTCGGTCACGACGCAGCTCTCCGTCTGGACGGCGATCATCGCCATCCACGTCGTCCTGTGGCTCGTCATGCGCTACTCGTTGGTGATCATCCGCATCATCAAGGACGGCGGCGTGGTCCTGGTGACCCGGCTCGCGGGCATGATGCTCTCGGCGATCGCCGTGCAGCAGATCATCAACGGTGTGACGCAGGTGATCCAGAACAGCTGAGCCCCGTCGGCGGGCCGCGCAGCACGAAGCCCCCGTACGCCGTGTGCGTACGGGGGCTTCGGAGTGTGGTGTCGCTACGCCGTTACGAGGCGGACGACTCGGCCGGGCGGATGTAGAGGCGCTGCCCTATGGCGGCGGCCTGCTGAACGATCCGGTTGACGGAGGCGGCGTCCACGACGGTGGTGTCCACGGCGGTGCCGTCGACGTCGTCGAGTCGCATGATTTCGAAGCGCAAGGGCTTCTCCCTTCGTCTGGTGATCCTCCTGAAGGAGAACTACTGGTGCAGGGCGTAGGACAACAGCCTCGCCCTGCCGTACGGCCAGGCGGTTGCCTGGCCGTTAAGAGTGGATTGCGGGGCTAGAGTGCCCCGCGTTCTGTAGGTGCCAACGAGTTGCCTCCAACAAACATTCCCTACGCTAAAGAAAATTTTCGGGCGCCTAATTACCTGGCGGTAGCGTGAGGGTGCGGATGCGGCGCGTGACGGGCGTGCGGGCCGAGTATGCGGCCGGATGTGCCGGTCGGGTGGCCGGGTGTGCTGGTCGGGCGGCCGGGTGTGCTGGCCGGGCGGCCGGGCGGCCGGGCGGCCGGGTGTGCCGGTCAGGCGGCCGGGTGGTGGTGCCAGAAGGCCGCGAGCGCCGCTGCCGTCTCGGCGGGGCGATCGGTGTTGGGCGAGTGCTCGGCGCCGGGGATCACGGTGCGCTTCGCCTTGAGGTGCCGCGCCATCTCGTCGAGCAGCGGCACCGGCCAGGCGTCGTCCCGCTCACCGGACAGCACGTGCACCGGCGGCGCGACCGCGGCCAGCTCCGCCACCCGGTCCGGTTCGGTACGCAACTGCCGCCCCGTGGCGATGAGTTGCGCCGGGCTGTTGCTCAGCCAGCGCTGGCGCAGGGCGTCTTCGTCGCCCCGTACGTCCACGACGTCCTCGGCCGCGTCGAGCGCCCGCATGGCTTCCCACACCTGGGCCATGCCGAGGGCGGCGAGCGCGTCCCGGAGCAGCCCGATCCGCTGCCGCTGCGCCTCGGCGACCGCCGCCGGGCCCGACGACATCAGCGTCAGCGACGCGAACGGGGCCGCGTCGGCGATGACCGCGGCGCGGGCGATCAGGCCGCCGAGCGAGTGCCCGAGGAGATGCACCTTCGCCGGGCCGAGCGTCGCGGCCTGCGCGAGCACGTCCCGCGCCAACTCGGCCGGCGCGTACGGGCGTTCGTCGTCGGTGGGGCCCGGGGTCTGGTACTGGCCCCGGCCGTCCACCGCCACCGTGCGGTACCCCGCCGCGCACAACGGCTCGTTCAGCGCGATGAAGTCCTCCTTGCTGCCGGTGAAGCCCGGCAGCAGCAGCGCGGTGCCCCGCACCGCACCGGACGCCGGCTCACCGATGAGCGCGGCGAAGTCACCGCGGGCGGTGCGCAGGGTGTGGGCGCGCGTACCCGGCGGCGGCGTGAAGGTCGGGGGCCTGCTCATGCCGGTGAGGGTACGCGGTGCGGGGCTCGCGGGCGCGTAGGGGGTATGACGAAAGCCCGGCCCCCGGCGAATGCGGGGGCCGGGCTTTCAGCCCGTACAGCGGTACAGCGCTACCGATCAGGCCTCGGGGGCTTTCGCGACGGCCTTCTTACGGGTCCGCTTGGGCGGTGCGGCCTCCTCGGCCGGGGCGGCTGCCACGGCCTTCTTGCGGGTCCGCTTCGGCGCGGCCTCCTCCGCCGGGGCGGCGGCGACGGCCTTCTTGCGGGTCCGCTTCGGCTTGGCCTCGGCGGTCTCGGCGACAGCCTCCTCGACCGGTGCGCTGGCCACGGCCTTCTTGCGGGTCCGCTTCGGCTTGGCCTCGGCGGTCTCGGCGACCGTCTCTTCGACCGGAGCCGCGGCAACCGCCTTCTTGCGCGTGCGCTTAGGTGCGGTGACCTCCGCGACGGTCTCCTCGACCGGGGCGGCGGCGACGGCCTTCTTGCGGGTGCGCTTCGGCTTGGCCTCGGCGGTCTCGGCGACCGCCTCTTCGACCGGGGCGGCGGCAACCGCCTTCTTGCGCGTGCGCTTGGGTGCGGTGACCTCCGCGACGGTCTCTTCGACCGGGGCGGCGGCGACGGCCTTCTTGCGGGTGCGCTTCGGCTTGGCCTCGGCGGTCTCGGCGACCGCCTCCTCGACCGGAGCCGCGGCGACGGCCTTCTTCCGCGTACGGGTCGGCTTCGTCTCGACGGCCTCCGCCGTGTCGACAGCGGCCTCCGCCTTCTTGCGCGTACGACGCGGCTTGGCCGGGGCGGCCTCCGCCTCGACGGCCTCGATGGTCTCGACGGCCGGCGCGGAGGCCTGCTCGACGACGGTCTCCGCCTTCTTGCGCGTACGACGACGCGGCGCAACCGGGGCCTCGGCCTCGACGACCGACTCGGGCTCCGCCACCGGAGCCACCGTAGCGACCGGGGCAGCCGCTGCGACCGGGGCAGCTGAAGCGACCGGGGCAGCCGAAGCGACGGAGGTCTGCGCGCCACCGCGCGTGCGGCGACGGCGACGCGGCGTACGGGGCTCCGTCGCGTCCTGCGCGACAGGCGTCACCGGCGCACCGGCAGCGGCTTCGGCGGGCGCCGAGGCGGTCGCGGTCGTCTCCGGGGTCGCGGCAACGGGCTCGCCATTGCGCGTCCGGCGCCGACGCCGCGGCGTACGGGTGGAACGCTCCTGGTCACGGTCACGGTCACGATCACGGCCGTGATCCCGGTCGCGGTCACGACCGTTGTCCCGGTCGCGGCCACGGTCACGGTCACGGTCGCCCGAGCGCCCGCCACGGCCGCCGCGCGGCGACGCGCCCCGCCCGCCGGTCTCGCCGAGGTCCTCGATCTCCTCGGCGCCGAGCCCCGCGCGTGTGCGCTCCGAGCGCGGCAGGACACCCTTGGTGCCGACCGGGATGCTCAGCTCCTCGAAGAGGTGCGGCGAGGAGGAGTACGTCTCGACCGGATCGTTGAACTTCAGGTCGAGCGCCTTGTTGATCAGCTGCCAGCGCGGGATGTCGTCCCAGTCGACCAGCGTGATCGCGATGCCCTTGCGGCCCGCGCGGCCGGTGCGGCCGATGCGGTGGAGGTACGTCTTCTCGTCCTCCGGCGACTGGTAGTTGATGACATGCGTCACACCTTCGACGTCGATACCGCGCGCGGCGACGTCGGTGCAGACGAGCACGTCCACCTTGCCGTTGCGGAACGCGCGCAGCGCCTGCTCGCGCGCGCCCTGCCCGAGGTCGCCGTGGACGGCGCCGGAGGCGAAGCCGCGCTTCTGCAGCTGCTCGGCGATGTCGGCGGCGGTCCGCTTGGTGCGGCAGAAGATCATCGTCAGCCCGCGGCCCTCGGCCTGCAGGATGCGGGCGACCATCTCGGGCTTGTCCATGTTGTGCGCGCGGTACACGTGCTGCGCGGTGTTGCGCACGGTCGCGCCCTCGTCGTCCGGCGAGGTGGCGTTGATGTGCGTCGGCTGCGACATGTAGCGGCGGGCGAGGCCGATGACGGCGCCCGGCATGGTCGCCGAGAACAGCATCGTCTGGCGCTTGGCCGGAAGGTGGTTGATGATCTTCTCGACGTCGGGCAGGAAGCCCAGGTCGAGCATCTCGTCGGCCTCGTCGAGCACGAGCGCCTTGACGTGCGAGAGGTTGAGCTTCTTCTGCCCGGCGAGGTCGAGAAGGCGGCCCGGGGTGCCGACGATCACGTCGACGCCCTTCTTCAGGGCCTCGACCTGGGGCTCGTAGGCGCGACCGCCATATATGGCGAGGACGCGCACGTTGCGCACCTTGCCGGCGGTGAGGAGGTCGTTGGTGACCTGCGTGCACAGCTCGCGCGTGGGGACGACGACGAGCGCCTGCGGTGCGTCGGTCAGCTGCTCGGGCTTGGCCCGGCCCGCCTCGACGTCCGCGGGGACGGTGACGCGCTCCAGGAGCGGCAGGCCGAAGCCGAGCGTCTTGCCCGTGCCGGTCTTGGCCTGGCCGATGACGTCCGAGCCCGAAAGGGCGACGGGGAGGGTCATCTCCTGGATGGGGAAAGCATTGACAATGCCGACGGCCTCAAGGGCTTCGGCGGTCTCGGACAGGATGCCGAGTTGTCGGAACGTGGAAGTCTGCGTAGTCAGGGTGCTGCCTCTTCTGTGAGGTGCGGTGCGAGGCGAACGCGGGGGTCGTGACCGTGCCGGTGGTACGCCGGCCTCGGTCCGCACGGTGCGGGTGCACTGTGCGGGTGGACCGGTTGACGCGGGACCACTGCCGACGCTCGAGCGCTCGTGCCGCTGAGGGCCCCTCCTCGTGCCGTACGTCGTGTGACGGACGAGCCGGAGGGCTGTCGGGTCGGAGCCGATCGGGCCTCCGACCGGGCATCCTCATTCGTGCGGCCCGTCGCGAGTACGCGCAAGCGCCAGGAATCGGACTTGCACGCGGCGGGCTCTTTACCACCATACCCCGGAAACACGCATGCGCGATGGCCGAATTGGTCACGTAGCCGTCGTCACACTCTTTGACCAGGGACTTACCGGGGGCGTGGAGCGGGCTATTGTGCGCTTCATGGAGACGCCTGACAACGCCAAGCCGTCCGCTGAAGCGACCCCCGCCGTGACCGGGATCGCCGCCCAGGACTGGGCCACCGCGGCCGCGGACGAGAACTACCGCGCCGCCGTCGTCGACCTCCTTGGCGCGCTCGCGTACGGGGAGCTGGCGGCGTTCGAGCGGCTCGCGGAGGACGCGAAGCTGGCGCCGACCCTTGCCGACAAGGCGGAGCTCGCGAAGATGGCGTCCGCCGAGTTCCACCACTTCGAGCAGTTGCGCAACCGCCTGTCGGCGATCGGTGTCGAGCCGACCGACGCGATGGACCCGTTCGTCAGCGCCCTCGACGGCTTCCACCGCCAGACCGCCCCGTCGGACTGGCTGGAGGGCCTGGTCAAGGCGTACGTCGGCGACTCGATCGCCAGTGACTTCTACCGGGAGGTCGCGGCCCGGCTCGACTCGGACACCCGCTCCCTCGTGCTCGCCGTGCTCGACGACACGGGGCACGCCTCGTTCGCCGTGGAGAAGGTGCGGGCCGCGATCGAGAAGGACCCGCGCGTGGGCGGGCGCCTCGCCCTGTGGGCCCGGAGGCTGATGGGGGAGGCCCTGTCCCAGTCGCAGCGGGTGGTCGCCGACCGCGACGCCCTGTCGACGATGCTGGTCGGAGGCGTGGCCGACGGCTTCGACCTCGCCGAGGTCGGCAGGATGTTCTCGCGGATCACCGAGGCGCACACCAAGCGGATGGCGGCCCTGGGCCTCGCCGCGTAACTCTCAGGGACCGCTACCGCTACGGGTTCGGGCTCAGCTGATGAGTTCTGCCCCGGGTGGGGCGGAGCAGCAGCGACAGCAGGGCCGCCGACAGGACGAGCGCGCCGACGAGCGTGGCGAGCACGTGGCCCGCGCCCAGCGCGTTGTGCGTGATGAACGCCCCGAACAGGGCGCCGGTGATCCCGGTCGCGAGCACGAGCGCGCGCGACGGGAGGCGGTGGGGCATCCGCAGGCCCGCGGCCCATGCGAGGGCCAGGCCGAGCAGTGCGGAGCCGAGAGCTTCGAGAAGCATGGTGAGGGTCCCTCCCGCGCTGCCAGTTGGTGCAAATCGGTCCTACCCGGTCTACCCCTGGCACCCGGAACGCAATCCTCCTCCGCGCCCTCTCTGTGTGTGTCCTGTGAACACGCGTATACGTGCATACGTGCGTACGTGAAAACGAGGAAGGGCCCGGCGGCGCGATGCCGCCGGGCCCTTCCTCGTACTTGCCTTGTTCTTGCCTTGTACTGCTTGCCGCGCGCTACAGGGGGCCGAAGCCCACCTTGCGCACCGACGGCTCGCCGATCTCCACATAGGCGAGGCGCTCGGCCGGTACCAGCACCTTGCGGCCCTTCTCATCCGTCAGGGAGAGCAGCTGCGCCTTGCCGGACAACGCCTCGGCCACCGCGCTCTCGACCTCCTCGGCGGGCTGGCCGCTCTCCAGAACGATCTCGCGGGGCGTGTGCAGCACGCCGATCTTGACCTCCACGGCCTTGTCCCTCCGACGATCCGTGATGTGCGCGGACGACCGCGCGCCGTACGCAGCAAACATTAGCCCGGTGAGGCGAGACACCTGACGCCGCGGCTGCACGCCAAGAGCGAACAGCGATACGGGAACAAAGCGCGGGGCGGGTGTGAACCCGTTCTCAGGGCCGCTCTAGTGCTGGTCCGTGTGCTGGTCCGTGTGCTGGTCCGCGCCGTGCAGCGGGAACCCGGCGATACCGCGCCAGGCCAGTGACGTCAGCAGCTGAACGGCCTTCTCACGCTCGACAGGGCTCGCGCTGGACAGCCAGTAGCGCGCGACGACCTGGGAGACACCGCCCAGGCCCACGGCGAGGAGCATCGACTCGTCCTTGGACAGGCCCGTGTCCTCGGCGATCACGTCCGAGATGGCCTCGGCGCACTGCAGGCTGACCCGGTCGACGCGTTCGCGCACGGCCGGCTCGTTGGTCAGGTCCGACTCGAAGACGAGGCGGAACGCCCCGCCGTCGTCCTGGACGTACGCGAAATACGCGTCCATGGTCGCCGCGACGCGCTGCTTGTTGTCCGTCGTCGAGGCCAGGGCCGTGCGGACCGACTGGAGCAGCGACTCGCAGTGCTGGTCGAGCAGGGCCAGATAAAGGTCCAGCTTGCCGGGGAAGTGCTGGTAGAGCACGGGCTTGCTGACCCCGGCCCGTTCGGCGATGTCGTCCATCGCGGCCGCGTGGTACCCCTGTGCGACAAAAACCTCCTGGGCCGCGCCCAGGAGCTGGTTGCGTCGGGCTCGGCGCGGCAGGCGCGTGCCCTTGGGGCGCGCTGCCTCCGTCTGCTCGATGGCTGTCACGCCGCCTCCCAAAATCGTCCGTGCGCGGTGTGCGCCGCGCCGTCATCGTACTTTTGGGTAACCAGGATGTGCGCGGTGCGAGCGCAGAATTTCATGGACCGGACGACTGTGAAAGCCGTGTGTGTCCCACGCACAGGCAACGAACGGGGACGCTACACACGCAAAGCGGCGCAAACCGCCGACCGGCCTCCAACGATCGCTACCGATCGTCGCCCTCGATGGCAGCCGATCGCGTCCTCGCTCGCTAGCGATAGTTGCCCTCATGGCCGCCGATCTCGTCCTCGGTCGCTAGCGATAGTCGTCCTCGTCCAGAGCCACGACCCGCGCCTGCTCCGCCCGGTCTCCTTCGTCGGCGGTGTCCGGGGCGGCCGTCGCCCGCGGTGCGTCGTCCTCGCCGGGCGAGACCTCCGTGAGTTGCTCGGCGATGTCCGCCTCCGGCGCCTCCACATCGATCTCCTGGGGCTCGTCAGCCGCGAAGGTCTCGGGCTCATCGGGGTCGACTGTCATGAACGGCTCCCTTCCTCACTTGATTCCTTGAGTGGGCGGGTGCCCTGATTCGAGCGTAGGAGACACCCTGATGCGGCGCGATGCGATGCGAATAGAGCAGCGGCTGAGCTTTGGCTAGAACTATGAGCTGTCTGTGACAGCGAACACACGATCCCCTGCGTGATCGTCTCGTAACATATGCCGCATGTCTTCGACCGATTCGCCGCGCGTGCCTCCCGTCATCGCCGCAGCGGTACCCAGACCGGGCACCGTCAAGGTCGCGGAGGGGGAGCGGCTCCGCTCGGTCGCTCTGCCGGGGCTCACGCTCTCGGTCCGGTCCCGGCCGGGCACGCGCGAGGGGCTGCCGCCCGCCCTGTACGTGCACGGTCTCGGCGGCTCCTCGCAGAACTGGTCGGCGCTCATGCCGCTGCTCGAGGACGGCGTGGACGGCGAGGCACTCGACCTCCCCGGCTTCGGCGACTCCCCGCCGCCGGACGACGGCAACTACTCGGTGACCGGGCACGCGCGCGCGGTCATCCGCTACCTCGACGCGCAAGGGCGCGGCCCGGTCCACCTCTTCGGGAACTCGCTCGGCGGCGCCATCACGACGCGCGTCGCCGCCGTCCGCCCCGACCTCGTACGGACGCTGACCCTTGTGTCGCCGGCCCTGCCCGAACTCCGGGTGCAGCGCACCGCCCTGCCGACCGGGCTTCTCGCCGTCCCCGGCGTGGCCGCGCTCTTCACGCGCCTGACGAAGGAATGGACGGCGGAGCAGCGCGTACGCGGCGTCACCGCCCTTTGCTACGGCGACCCCGGCCGGGTCTCCCCGGAGGGCTTCCGGGCCGCCGTGGAGGAGATGGAACGACGGCTTCAACTCCCGTACTTCTGGGACGCGATGGCCCGCTCCGCGCGCGGGGTGGTGGACGCCTACACGCTCGGCGGTCAGCACGGGCTCTGGCGCCAGGCCGAGCGGGTGCTCGCGCCGACCCTCCTCATCTACGGGGGGCGCGACCAGCTCGTCTCGTACCGGATGGCGGCGCGCGCGGCGCGCACGTTCCGCGACTCACGCCTTCTCACGCTCCCGGACGCGGGGCATGTCGCCATGATGGAGTACCCCGAGAGGGTCGCGACGGCGTTCCGGGAACTTGTCGCGGACGCCGAGGCGTTGAAGGGGGAGCGTGACCTTCCGGCCCGGTCGGCCGGCGTCGCGAACGGAAATACAGTGAGTACGGGGCACGCGAGCCGTGCCGGAGATACAGGCAGTACTACGGAGCAGGGGAGCTGAGGCGGCCAGTGGGACGGCACAGCCGCCGAGGACCGGCAGACGGCGCCGAGAGCGTCGACATACCTGAAGCACCGGCAGCGGCCGTGCGGACGGGGGAGCCCCGCGACTCCGGCGTACCCGGCCCGGCGCGTCCGGGCACCGGGCGGCGGCGCAAGGCGCCCGCGGGGCCGCCGCCCGGGGAGTCCTCGGCCCCGTCGCACACGTCCGCGGGGACCGAGGTGCCGCGCGGCCGCGGCGGCCACCCCGAGCAGCGGGAGCCGGGCGGCGGCTGGGGCACGCCCGGTCGTGAGGGCGGCGGGCGCGGCTTCCGGGCGCCGGCCGGGTCGCCGGTCCTGCCTCGGCAGCGGCCTCGCCAGGAGTACGTCGACGCCTTCGACAAGCAGACTCGGCAGACTCCCAAGGTTCCGAAATCCCGCACGAGCCCCGCGAGTCCCGCGAGTCCCGCGAATCCCGCGAATCCCGCGAATCCCGCGAATCCCGCGAATCCCGCGAATCCCGCGAATCCCGCGAATCCCGCGAATCCCGCGAATCCTAGGGGTTCGTCGTCGAGGGATCCGTACGCGTCCGTCACCGACTGGGACGAAGAGGCGGCGGCGCCCTCCTCCTCGCCCTCGCCCTCGTCCTCCTCCTCGCCCTCGTCTTCGGGAGCGGGCTCCGGAGCGGGATCGGGCGTGGGCGCGGCGGATCCGGGGACGGCCCCGGATCCGCAGGCCGATCCGGACGGCGGCGGCGAGCGTGAGAAGCGCGGCCGGGGCCTCACCTATACCGGCATCGCCGCCGCGGCCGTCACCACCGTGCTCGCGGTCGTCGTCGCCGGACAGGTCACCGACAAGCACGGCGCCGCCGCGGGCGACGCGCAGGCACAGGCCGCCGACGGCCCCCGCTCCCACACCGATTCGGCCTCGCGCTCCGACGACCGGGCGACCCCGTCGCAGACGGCGCGGGCCGCCCCGGCGACGTACGCGCAGAAGATGAGCGAGAAGTACCCGCTGGCCGCGAACATGAAGGGCTCGGGGGACTTCGAGACGATCACCGGCACCGACAAGGCTCCCAAGCCCGGAGCGGACAAGGTTCTTTACCGCGTCGACGTCGAGAAGGGCCTCGGGCTCGACGGCAAGCTGTTCGCGCAGGCGGTCCAGAAGACCCTGAACGACGACCGGAGCTGGGCCCACGACGGAGCCCGCACCTTCGAGCGCGTCTCCAAGGGCGAGCCGCGCTTCGTGATCACCCTCGCCAGCCCCGGGACCACGGCCACCTGGTGCGCCAAGTCCGGCCTCGACACGACCGAGGACAACGTGTCGTGCGACTCCGCCGCCACCGACCGCGTCATGATCAACGCCTATCGGTGGGCCCAGGGTTCGAAGACGTACGACGACGTGCTGCACGACGAAGCCATCTACCCCTACCGGCAGATGCTCATCAACCACGAGGTCGGCCACCGGCTCGGCCACAACCACGTGTCCTGCTCGCGGAACGGCGCGCTCGCGCCGGTCATGCAGCAGCAGACCAAGTTCCTCAGCCTCGACGGCATCACGTGCAAGCCGAACCCCTGGGTCTTTCCCAAGGATTGACAGAGTGTAGCTGTCTGTAGCGGTTCAACCCCCTAGCGCGACTGAACGTCACGCGCGCGGGAAAGTCACGGCCGTTCACCCCTTCTGGTGGTGCGATGGACAACCGTCCATCGCACCACCGGCATGTCCGCATACGTTCGTCCCGCTGTGAGCCGCCGGTCAACGGCGGCTCCCCAGACGGGAGATCGGGGGTGTGCTCGTGCGCATCGGACTGCTGACAGAAGGTGGCTACCCGTATGTGGGTGGTGAGACCGGACTCTGGTGCGACCGGCTCGTGCGCGGGCTCGCGCAGCACGAATTCGACCTCTACGCGCTCAGCCGCTGCCAGGAGCAGGAGGAGGCGGGCCTGCTCGAACTGCCGCCGCAGGTAAGCCAGGTGCGGACCGCACGCCTGTGGACGAACGGCACGGGGAGCGCGGCGGGCGGGGGCGGGGTGCGCGGCGGCCCACTCGGGCGGCGCGCGCGGCGCCGGTTCGCTGCGCTGTACGAGGAGCTGGCGGCGGCGGTCGTCCGCGGCACGGGGCCCGAGTCGGGCGGCGCGGGTGGCACAGGTGGCGTAGGCGGCCCAGGTGGCGTAGGTGGCGTAGGTGGCGGGGACGGTACGGGCGTGTCGGGGGGTTCGCCACAGGAGGCGGACCGTTTCGCCACAGCTCTGTACGGGCTCGCCGAACTCGCCCGCGACGAGGGCTCCCTCCATGTGGCGCTCCGCTCCGAGGCGGCCGTACGCATCCTGGAGCGCGCCTGCCGCGCGCCCGGTGCCCTGCGCGCCACCCGTACGGCGCGCGTGCCCGATCTGCTCGCCTGCGCCGGGCACATCGAGCGCGCCCTGCGCCCTCTTTCGCTCGACTGGTACGTCGACCGTCCTTTCGATCGTCATGAGGATGACGCGACCGGGGCCCGGGGGGACAGGCTCGGCTCGGTCGACCTGTGTCACGCCACCTCGGGCGGGGCCGCCGCCCTGCCCGGCCTGATCGCCAAACAGTTCTTCGGCGTGCCGCTGCTCGTCACCGAGTACGGGGTGCGGCTCAGGGCCCAGTACATCGCCGCGGGGGACGCCGAACTGAGCGCGCCGGTGCGGGCGCTGCTCGCCTCCTTCCACGGGCTGCTCGCCGCCGAGGTCTATCGGCAGGCCACCGTGATCACCCCGGGCAACGCGCACGCCCGCCGCTGGCAGGAGCGGTGCGGAGCCGACCGCGCCAAGATGCGCACCGTCCACCCCGGGATGGACGCGTCCCGCTTCGCCGAGGTCGGGGAGCGCGAGGAGCCGGGAGAGCCGGACACCCTCGTCTGGGTCGGACGCGTCGAACCGGCCAAGGATCTCATTTCCCTCCTGCACGCGTTCGCGGAGATCCGCAAGGAGGAACCGAAGGCGCGGCTGCGGATCGTCGGGGCGATGCCGGTGGCCGGCCCGGCGAGCAGCCCGGCGAGCGGCCCGACGGACAGCGAGGCGGGCCGTGAGGCCGAGCTTTATCTCGGGCACTGCAAGGCGCTGGCGGCGCAGCTCTTCCCCGACGAGGCCACGGGGATCCACGCCGTCGGCGAGAACCCGGTCTCCTTCGAGGAGTTCGGCGAGCCCGAGACGTCCGACCTCGCCGAGGTCTACGGCGCGGGCAGCGTCGTCGTCCTCTCCAGCGTCGTCGAGGGCTTCCCGGTCAGCCTGGTCGAGGCCATGCTCTGCGGACGCGCGACCGTGTCGACCGACGTGGGCGCGGTCGTCGAGGTCATCGGCGGCACCGGGCTCGTCGTCCCGCCCCGCAATCCGCGAGCGCTCGCCGAGGCGTGCGTGGCCCTGCTGCGCGATTCCGGGCGCCGTGAACGCCTCGGAGCCGCGGCCCGCGCGCGGGCTCTCGAGCTCTTCACCGTCGAACAGAACATCACGGCATTTCACAGCATTTACCTCGACATCGTCTCGCACTGCCCGGTCCGCCGAGACGCTATGGACGACGCAGGCGCCCCCCTCCCGTTCTCCCACCCGGCCGAGGCCCACGTCCCGGGCCACTGGACCGCACGGACCTCGGGCACCGCCCGCGTCCCCAGTTGGGCCCCGGGCGGTGCCGGGGGTGGCGAGCGCGAGCACTTGGCAGGAGTGGGCCGGAGCGGCGGAGAGGGCAAGGCATGAGAGGGCGTCCGCACACAGCACACGGTGACGTGAACAGCGGCATCGGCAGCCGCATCGAAACGGACACGCCGCGCGTGCCCACGGGCGCCGCCGCTTGGGGAACGGCTTCGGCCCAGGCCCTGGCACAATCGCTCGCCGCGGGGCGGGACGGCCGGGGAGCTGAGCCGAACTCCAGCGGCGCCGACCGGCACGGCAAGCCGGGTCGTCCGGGTGTGGTCCCTGGCGGTGAGTTGGCCTCGGTCGCTGATCGGGACCGGCGTGCCGAGCCGAGTCCGGATGCCAGTCAGGAGCGGGCCGCGGGGGCGGACGCCGGCGTCGAGCCGGGTCCTGGCGAGGCCGACCAGCACGCAGAGCCGAGTTGTCCGGGTGTGGTCCCTGGCGGTGAGTTGACCTCGGTCGCTGATCGGGACCGGCGTGCGGAGCCGAGTCCGGACGCCGGTCAGGACCGGGCCACCGGGGCGGACATCGGCGTCGAGCCGGGTCCTGGCGAGGCCTACCCCCGCGAGGACCTCAGCGGCGACCCGGACCCGCGCGAGGACCTCAGCGGCGACCCGGACCCGCGCGAGGACCTCAGCGGCGACCCGGACCCGCGCGAGGACCTCAGCGGCGACCCGGACCCGGGCGGTGATCAGAACTGGGCCCTCGGCGCCCGTCAGAACCGGCGCGCCGAACCGGGCCGATCTCAGCAAGCGACCTCCCGCACACCGACCCCGCTCCCACCTCTCCGCCCTCACCCCGTCCCGGCCCAGGCGGCGAGTCCCCGTAGCCTCCACCGCCGCGCCAACGCCGATCCCGTCAAAGCCCTGATGCGCCGGCATCGTGAACTCTGTGAGCGGGCCATCGACCCGCTGGAGATCGCCGCCGGGCTCGAGGCGCACGGCGTGACCGACCGGGCCGCGGCCCGCTACCGGCACAAGGACGTGTTCGCGCTCGCCGAGGAGATGTACGCGCGCGTGCCGCGCAACGGCGAGCAGGACGAGCCGATCGCGGCCGCACCCACGCCCACCACTGGCGTGCGCGGCGCATGGGCCCTGCTCGCGCTGGTCCCCGGCGCGGTCTGCGCACTGACTCTGCTCGCGCTCGCGCACACCTCCGGCACCGCGCGAGTGGCCACCGGTGTCGTCGGCGCGCTGGCCGGCGCGGTCGCCCTGCGTACGGCCCTGCGGCACGGACCGCTGCGCGCCACGATCCGGGTGACCACCCTCGCGACCCGCCTCTGGAGCTGCTGGCTCCTCGCCTACGCCCTGCTCGGCGACGACCTGCTGATCGTCGCCCTGTCCGGCGGCCCCGACGACACCTGGCCCCCGGCGACCGCCCCGCTCCTCGCGTTGACCGTGGCCGTGGCGCCCGCCGCCTGGTGCGCCGGGCTCTACTCGGCCGGAGCCCGCCGCCGTCTCGCCAGCAGCCGTGGACTCGCCGAGTTCGCCGCCTCCGCGAGGCCGCTGCTCCTCTCCGTGATCACTCTGAGCGCGCTCGCCCTGACCGTCCTGCTCGGCCTGTCCGGAGCCCTGCTCGACCAGGACATCGACTACCTCGGTGCGGGCTCGCTCGGCGTACTGCTGTTGCTCGCCCGACTCCTCATCGCGCACGGGCGCACGCACGCCCCCGCCGTCGTGCTCGGCGCCGCCGCGGCCGTCGAGATCCTGGCCGTCGCCTCCGTCTTCGCCGCGCGCCTGCCCGGCTGCGACGCTCTGGGCGCACCCGTCGAGACAGCCGTCGACGCCCTGGGCGCGGGTGTCGTACCCGGTGTGGCCTGCGGCGGAGCCGCCCTGGCGCTGCTCGTGCACGCCATGCGCACGCTGACCCGAGCCTCCGCCCACGCGAGCGCGGACAGCGCCGCAGCGGGGGGCGCTCCCTGACCACCGCGGCGCGCCGCACCGAGCGCGCCGCGCCATCTGCCTTCCAGTCAGGCACACCCCTTTCCCGCGGGGCCGACACCGCGGGCTCCCCCGCTGACTCACGGCACAACGCATAAGGAGAACGCCAGATGACCACCCCTCCCCCCGGAGGCGCCGGATATGCCGGATACTCCGGACCTCGCGGGCCGCGCTACACCCACGGAGCGCGCACTCCGGGAGGCGTCCGATGAGGGTCCTGCTGATCGGAGCCAACGGATATCTCGGCCGCTTCGTCGCCGACAGACTCCTGGCGGACCCCGCCGTGCAACTCACCGCGCTCGGCCGGGGCGACGACGCCGACGTCCGCTTCGACCTGGCCACCGGCAGTCCGGGCGCGCTCACCCGTTTCCTGGACGCCGTCCATCCGGGAGTGGTTGTCAACTGCGCGGGCGCCACCCGCGGCGGCGCCCGCGACCTCACCCGGCACAACACAGTCGCCGTCGCCACCATCTGTGAGGCCCTGCGCCGCAGCAGCTGCGGCGCCCGCCTCGTGCAGATCGGCTGCGGCGCCGAGTACGGCCCCTCGCAGCCCGGCTCGTCCACCGCCGAGGACGCCGTGCCCCGCCCCGGCGGCCCGTACGGCGTCAGCAAACTCGCCGCCACGGAACTCGTCCTCGGCTCCGGCCTCGACGCCGTCGTCCTGCGCGTCTTCTCACCCGCGGGGCCCGCCACCCCCGCCGGCTCCCCGCTCGGCCGGCTCGCCGAGGCCATGCGCCGCGCGATGCAGGCCGGGGACGGTGAGCTGAAACTCGGCGGCCTCGGCGCGCAGCGCGACTTCATCGACGTACGCGATGTCGCGCGCGCCGTGCACGCCGCGTCGCTCTCCGCCGCGCAGGGCGTCATCAACATCGGCTCGGGCCGCGCCGTACGCCTGCGCGACGCCGCCGCGGTCCTCGCCCGGGTCGCCGGATTCGGCGGCGCCCTCCACGAGCTCGACGCGCCTCCGGGCCCGATGCGGCAATCCGTCATCCACCCCCGCTCCGAATCAGACCACGGGACGCAGGGGCCGCCGCCCGCCGCGTACCCGTACCCGGACGGCTGCGGCAGCTGGCAGCAGGCCGACGTGCGCACGGCCCGCGACCGGCTCGGCTGGCGTCCCCGCATCAACCTCGAAGAGTCCCTCGCCGACATCTGGATGGAGGCGGCATGCCGTATCTGACCCCTACCGCGACCGGCCTGTCGAGCACCGACGTACGCCTCGGCTTCGGCATCCCCGGCTTCGCGCACCCCCTCGTCGCGCCCGCCGAGTGGGCCGAACTGACCCGCCCGAGCACCCCCTTGCACTGGGTCGTCCTCAATGTCGCCCGCGGCCCCGGCGCCCGGCCCGACCCGCACTGCCTGGAAGCGGCCGGCCGCCTGCGCAACGCGGGCATCCGTGTCCTCGGTCACCTCGACATGACCTACGGCGCCCGCTCCTTCGGCGAGCTCGTCTCCGACGCCCACCGCTTCCTCGACTGGTACCGGGTCGACGGGTTCAGCCTCGACCGCTGCCCCACCGATCGGGTCGCGCTGCCCGAGGTCCGGCGCACCGTGGCGACGCTGCGCGCGCTCGTCGACGACGCCCACATCGTGCTCGGCCACGGCACCCACCCCTACCCCGGATACGCCGAGACCGCCGACCAGTTGGTGACGTTCTCCGGCCCCTGGAGCGACTACCGCTGGTCGCAGGTGGCGGAGTGGACCGCCGACCATCCGCCCGAGCGGTTCTGCCACTTCGTCCACGGCACGCCCCGCGGCCATCTCGACGAGGCGCTGCGCATCGCGCGCTGGCAGGGCGCGGGCACGATCTGGTTCACCGACCACACGGACCGTGGGGGACTGAGCGACCCCTGGGAATCGATGCCCGGCTACTGGGACGAGATCGTCTCGCGTGTCGGACCGGGTGTCTCGGAATGAAGGAGGGCGTGGCAGTGTTGCAGACAGAACAACCGTACGTAGATACCGACCAACGGAGTCCCCGTGTCGCTGCCACCCCTGGTCGAGCCAGCTGCTGAGCTCACCGTAGACGAGGTCCGCAGGTACTCCCGCCACCTGATCATCCCGGATGTCGGGATGGACGGGCAGAAGCGGCTGAAGAACGCCAAGGTGCTCTGTGTGGGCGCCGGCGGCCTGGGGTCGCCGGCCCTGATGTACCTGGCCGCGGCCGGCGTGGGCACGCTCGGCATCGTGGAGTTCGACGAGGTCGACGAGTCGAACCTGCAGCGCCAGATCATTCACAGCCAGGCCGACATCGGCCGCTCCAAGGCGGAGTCCGCGAAGGACTCGGTCCTCGGCATCAACCCGTACGTGAACGTGATCCTGCACGAAGAGCGGCTCGAGGCCGACAACGTGATGGACATCTTCGGCCAGTACGACCTGATCGTCGACGGCACGGACAACTTCGCGACGCGCTACCTGGTCAACGACGCGTGCGTGCTGCTCAACAAGCCGTACGTATGGGGTTCGATCTACCGCTTCGACGGCCAGGCCTCGGTCTTCTGGTCCGAGCACGGTCCGTGCTACCGCTGCCTCTACCCGGAGCCCCCGCCCCCCGGCATGGTCCCCTCCTGCGCCGAGGGCGGCGTCCTGGGCGTGCTGTGCGCGTCCATCGGCTCCATCCAGGTCACTGAGGCGATCAAGGTCCTGGCCGGTGTGGGTGACCCGCTGGTCGGCCGCCTCATGATCTACGACGCCCTGGAGATGCAGTACCGCCAGGTCAAGGTCCGCAAGGACCCCGACTGCGCGGTCTGCGGCGAGAATCCGACCGTCACCGAGCTCATCGACTACGAGGCCTTCTGCGGCGTCGTGTCCGAAGAGGCGCAGGAGGCGGCGGCCGGTTCGACGATCACTCCCAAGCAGCTCAAGGAGTGGATCGACGACGGCGAGAGCATCGAGATCATCGACGTCCGCGAGCCGAACGAGTACGAGATCGTCTCCATCCCGGGCGCCAAGCTGATCCCGAAGAACGAGTTCCTGATGGGCACCGCCCTCGAGGGTCTCCCGCAGGACAAGAAGATCGTCTTGCATTGCAAGACGGGTGTCCGCAGTGCGGAAGTCCTCGCCGTGCTGAAGTCCGCGGGCTTCGCGGACGCCGTGCACGTCGGCGGCGGTGTCATCGGCTGGGTCAACCAGATCGAGCCCGGCAAGCCGGTCTACTAGCCGGACCGCCGGGCCACCGCCCGGTCGTGACTCACCAGGACGGGCCTCGCGCACTGCGCGCGGGGCCCGTCCGGCGTGTCCGGAGCCCGCCGCGCGCCGGTCGCCTCCGCGGTCAGGAGCACACCTTGCCGTCGCGCGGTATTCGGCCCTCCAGCAGATACGCGTCCACCGTCGAGTCGACGCAGGAGCTGCCGCGGCCGTAGGCCCCGTGCCCCTGGCCCTTCCAGGTCAGCTCGATACCGACGCCCTTGCCGAGCTCGTCGGCCATACGGCGCGCGCCCTCGTACGGGGTGGCCGGGTCGCCGGTGTTGCCGACGACGAGCACCGGCGCCGCACCCGGCGCGCTCACGTCCATGTCGTCCCAGTGCCCCGGCACGGGCCAGCCGTGGCACCAGCCCGTGGTGTCCCAGCCCATGTACGGGCCGAAGACGGGCGAGAGCGCACGGAAGCGGTCGAGCCGGGCCTTCGTCTGCGCCACGGTCGGCCGTGCCTTGTCGTCGAGGCAGGAGATCATGCGCTGCGAGTAGCTCGCGGTGCCGTAGTGCCCGCTCTCGGCCCGGTCGTTGTAGGCGTCGGCCAGGGAGAGCAGTGTCGTGCCGTCGCCCCTCTCCGCGTCCTGCAGGCCTCGTGTGAGGGCGGGCCAGCTGTCCTTGTTGTAGAGGGTGACCGCCATGCCGGTGAGAGCAAGCGATTCGTTCAGTTCGCGAGCGCCGGCCGTGGGCAGCGGACGAGAGTCGAGCCGCTTCAGGAGCGCCGTGATCTCGCGCGACCCCTGTTTCGGATCCTTGCCGCGCGACCTGAAGTAGTTGTCGAGGGCGCGCTGGAATCCGCGCGCCTGGTTCTCGGCCTCCCCGATGCGTCCCGCCGTCGGGTCCATGACGGCGTCCAGGGCGAGTCGGCCGACCTTGTCGGGGAACAAGTGGGCGTAGACGCCGCCGAGTTCGGTGCCGTAGGAGACGCCCATGTAGTGCAGTTCGTCGTCCCCGAGGATTCGTCGCATCAGGTCCATGTCGCGTGCCGCCTCGGTGGTCGACACGTGGCGGAGCAGATCTCCGGCCTTCGCGCAGCCCTTGCCGAGGTCGGCGGCGTCCTTGAGGAAGGCGGCCTCCTCCGCAGGGCTGTCGGGCGTCGCGTCGACGGATTCGGCGGCTTGCCTGTCCTTGTCGCCGCGGCACCGCACGCCTTCGCTGGCCGCGACCCCGCGCGGGTCGAAGCTGACCAGGTCGTAGCGCTCGCGCAGTTCCTCGTACTGTGGGGCGAAGGCCGGCATGCGCTCGACACCGGAGCCGCCCGGACCGCCGAAGTTGAACAGCAGTGAGCCGATCCGGTCGTCCCGGTCGCCCTGGGCCTTGGCCCGGATGAGTGCGATGCCGATCGTGGGCCCGTCCGGCTTCGCGTAATCCAGCAGGGCCTCGAGCGTCGCGCACTGCCAGTCGGAACCGGGCGCGGGCGCGCCCTCCGTGGCTCCGCAGCGGCCCCAGCCGAGGCGCTGAGCCGTGAGGGAGGAGGGGAGTGGGGGCGGTTGGGCCGCGCGAGGCGTGGTCGCGGCGGCGGGAGAAGAGGCGGAGCTCTTCGACGGTTTCGGATCGTCCCCGCCGCTGCCCGAACCGCTTCCGTCCGTGCCGCTGCAGCCTGTCGCCAGACCGGTGGTCAGCACGACCACCGCTGCCAGCGCGAGTGCGCGGACCCCTGTGACCGCCCGTGTGCGTGTGCCCGCGCAGGCACGTGCATGTCCTGGTGCCATGGCACCTCCCCCCTGAACTGCCCCGGTTCGAGGAACAGTCAGGCCATCGTAGGAGGCGGTGCCGACATCCGCTTCAGCCTGTGGACAACTCCATGATCACGAGCAGACCGTTCCCTCTTTCGGGACCTTCCCGTCCAGGAGGTAGCTGTCCACCGCGGCATGCACGCACTTGTTCCCGCTGTCGTACGCCCCGTGCCCCTGGCCCTTGTACGTCACCTCGACCCCCACGCCGTCGCCCAGCGCCTCGACCATCTTCCGCGCGCCCTCGTACGGGGTCGCCGGATCGCCGGTGTTGCCGACGACGACGATCGGCGCGGACCCTGAGGCGCTGACGTCCGGGTGGTCGGCGGCGCCGTCGACGGCCCATCCGGTGCAGCCGAGCATGCCCCAGGCCAGATAGTCGCCGAACAGCGAGGAGGCGGCACGGAACTCGGGCAGTTTCGCCTCCACGTCCTCAGCCGTGTAGCGGGACTTGTCGTCGGCGCAGTTGATGGCGACGTTGGCGGCCTGGGTGTTGCTGTACGTGCCGTCCTCGTTGCGTCCGTTCATCGAGTCGGACAGCATCATGAGGACTTTGCCGTCGCCGTCGTACGCCTGTTGCAGCCCCTCGGTGAGGTACTCCCAGAAGTCCTGCGAGTAGAGGGATTGGGCGATGCCGTTGGTGGCGGCGGTCTGGGTCAGATCGCGGGGGAAGATGCCCGGGATCGGCTCGTCCTCCAGCTCCTCGAGCAGCTTGGCGATCTTCTCCTTGACCTCCTCGGGGGTGTCGCCGACCGGGCAGCCCTCGTCCTTGGACGTGCAGTCCTTCGCGTAGTTGTCGAGTGCGAGCTGGAACCCCTCGGCCTGACCCAGCGAGCCCTGTTCCGAGTTCTGTGTGGGGTCGACGACGCCGTCGAACACGGCGCGGCCCACGTGCCGGGGGAACAAGTGCGCGTAGACGCCTCCGAGTTCGGTCCCGTACGAGATACCGAAATAGTGCAACTTGTCGTCGCCGAGGGCCTGGCGCATCAGGTCCATGTCGCGGGCCGCGTCGGTGGTGCGGACGTGGGGGAGGGTCTTGCCGGAGTTCTTCTCGCAGGTGTTGTTGAACGACTTGATGGTGGCGGCGAGTCTCGTCCGCTCCGCCGTGTCGTCCGGCGTGGAGTCCTGCTGGAAGTACTCGTCGAGCTCCTTGTCGCTCTCGCACTCGACGCCGGCGCTGCGACCGACCCCGCGCGGGTCGAAACTCACCAGGTCGTAGCGGGTGCGCAGCTTCGCGTAGTCGGTGGCGAACGCGGGCAGGCTGGTGACGCCCGAGCCGCCGGGGCCGCCGAAGTTGAAGAGCAGCGAGCCGATGCGCTTGTCCTTGTCGCCGCTCGCCTTGGCGCGGATGAGTGCGAGGTCGATCGTCCGGCCCTTCGGGTCGCCCCAATCGAGCGGCGCCTTCATCGTGGCGCACTGCCACTGGGCGCCGCCGGGCAAGGGGGACGGGGCGTCACCGCCGCCTTGCGAGTCGGCGGGCGCGGGGCAGTCCTTCCAGCTCAGCTTCTGCGACGGCAGGTCCACATCGTCCTCGGACCCGCCGCACGCCGCGAGCGAGGTGGACAGCAGAGCGGCGGTGACGGCCAGAGCGGCGGCGCGGGGCCGGGACGGAGTGGGCATGCGTCCATCCTGCGGCGACGCTGTGCGGTGCGCTCGGGCTGCGGGCTGTGCGAGTGAGGTCGCCGCGGGCGTCCCCGGGAGGCACGCGCGCGTTACAGGGCGCCCTTGCGCGTCAGGTGGTTGAAGAACAGCCAGCCGGGAAGCACGGGCAGCCACAGGGTAAGCAGGCGGTAGAGCAGGACCGCGGGGGCGGCCACTTCCTTGGGCAGGCCGACGGCGATCAGACCCACCGTCAGCGTCGCCTCGACGGCGCCCACACCGCCGGGGGTCGGTGCGGCGGAGCCGAGCGCGTTGCCCGCGAGGAAGACGACCGCGACGCTGGCCAGGCTCAGGTGCGTCGTGTTGTCGCCGAAGGCACGGATGGATGCGTCCAGGCACATCACGAAGCAGGCGGTGAGGAGCAGCATGCCGCCGATGCCGGTGAGCAGCTTGCGGGGCCGCTGCAGCACGTCCAGCATGCGCGGGACGACACCGGCGAAGAGCGACCTCACGCGCGTGACGACGAACTTCCGCAAGAAGGGGATCGATGTGACGACAAGGACGAGCACGGCGACGGTCAGCAGACCCGCGATGACGGTGCGGGACGGCGACAAGGACGGGGTTTTCTCCGTCCCCGTCAGATAGCCGAAGGTCAGCAGCAGAAGGATGTGGCTGCCCATGCCGAACAGTTGCGAGGCGCCGACACTGGCGACCGCGAGTCCTGGGCGGACGCCCGCGCGCTGCAGGAAGCGCGTGTTGAGCGCCACACCGCCGACGGCCGCGGGTGCCACGATCTTCACGAACGACCCGGCGACCTGCGCCGCCACGGTCCGCATGAAGGGCACCCGCTCGGGCACGAAGCCCAGCAGGCTCATCGCCGCCGCCACGTAGCTGAGCGCGGAGAACACCACCGCGAGGCCGACCCAGCCCCACTCGGCCTCGCCGACGATCGCGCCGAAGTCGATGTGCGTGAGCTGCGACAACAGGAAGTACGCGCCGATCGCGCCCGCGATGAAACTGATCAGGGTGCGCGGCCGGATGCGCTCCAGGCGGGCCGGTTCGACCGGCGCCTGCGGCCGGATGCGCAGCACCTGGTGGCGGATCTGGGTGAGCAGGTCCTCCTCGCGCGCCTCGTCCAGGGCGACGTCTATGGCGCGCTTCTCGGCCTGCCGTTCGGCCTTCTCGGACTTCTTCTCCGACTTCTTCTCGGCGCGTACGGACTGCGCGCCATCGACGGCGGAGGACTCTTCCAGGCGGGCCTGTTTGGCCTTGCTGGACGCCTCCAGGACGGCCTCGCGCTCGCGCTGGGCACGTTCCCGGCCGAGCCTGCGCAGTGTCGCCCTGGTGGAGCGGGTGAGCGCGATCGGCTGCAGCAGCGGGAGACAGTCGGCGACGGTGTCGGGGCCCAGGACGCCGACGGCGGACGCGACCGCGCGTTCGGCGCCGACGCGCAGGCCGAGGGTGGTGAGCATCTGCGCGATGTCCATGCGCAGGACCAGCTCGCCCGCGGCGATCTCCCCGCCGCGCAGATCCGTGAGGAACACCGTGCCGGAACGATCCACCAGAAGCGCGTCGCCCGCGAGCCGCCGGTGGGCGATCCGCCGGGACTGCAGCGCCTGCACCTGGTGCCAGGTGTCGCGCAGCAGGTCGTCGGTGATCTCCTCGTCCGGCATCGAGTCCAGGGACCGGCCGCCGATGTGCTCGTACACGAGGATCACGGCGTCGGGGCCGAGCTCGGAGGTGGCGATCAGCTTGGGCGCGTTCGCCCCGGCCGAGATCGCCGCGTAGGCCAGCAGCGCCTCCTGCTCCAGGGCCTGGCGCAGCGACTGCAGGCTGCGGCGCTGGGTGATGCCGCGCAGCGTCAGACGGCGCCACACGCGGTAGAAGAAGCCCTGCGCCTGCTGTTCGCGGTCGACGACGGTGACGTCGAGGGGTGGCCCGTCCTCCAGGGTGACGAAGTAGCGCCGCCCCCTGTCGCCGTTCTCCGTGGCGCCTTCGTGCACCTCCTCGCGGGAGGCGCTGACGGGGTGGAAGCCGACGTGGCGCAGGCCGGCGAGGAGCGTCTGCCCGGTGGGGCGCACATTGGGCGAGCCGACCGCGTACAGCGTCCCGTAGGCGACGGTCCAGCCGATCAGGATCGTCAGGATGATCGAGAAGGGCGTGGTGTAGCCGGTGACGAGCATGGCGAAGGCGTCGAGCAGCAGCACCACCCACAGCACCACGCGCCATCGTGGTCGCCGGGACATCCCGACGGCGGTCATGTACGCGATGACGGGCGCGAGATAGCCGTGCACCGGGTCGGTGAGCGCGTGGATGTCGCCCGGAGACACCTTGGTGAGCGCGTCCTGGATGGACTGCGGCGAGGCCTTGGCGACCCACAGATCGGTCGCGAGCGTCACACCGTGCGCGAGGACGGCCGCGAGCACTCCGTCGGCGATCCGCAGTCCGTCGCGCTTGATGAGCCGCTCGATGGCGAAGGCGACCGGGACGAGCAGGATGGCGATGCTGGAGGCGAGCCCGGCGAACTTGGTCAGCAGGTCGGGCGCCTGGCCGGTGCCCTTGTTGATGTCCTGGGCGAAGCCCGATGTCGTGGCGTGCGCGAACGCGGCGATGGCCAGCAGGACGGCGACCGCGAGCACGCCCACGAGCAGCCGCATCAGGTCCGAAGGGCGGTGCACGCGCGCGGGGAGCAACGGTTCGTCGCCCTCGACCCGCTCCGCGTGCGTGTCCGTGTCGGCACAGTCGGGGTCGTGCAGGGGCTGCTCGTGCTTGGTCTCGGCGGCCTCCCCGGCCGCGTCGTCAGGGCGCGCCGGTGTCACAGAGGTGCCCTCCGCCTTGTCGGGGTGCACGCTCTGCTGCTCCGTCGTCTCTTGTTGATCTCGTATCACCGATCACCGCCCGCACGATGGTGGCATGTCCCGCCGCCGCAGGAAGGCATCAGGGTGCATTTCGTACGAGGCTCCGCGTTGTCGGTGGCGTGGGGCAGGATGGACCGGATGAGCGAGGAGAGCGAACCGGCGGGTGGACCGCCCGCCCACCCGGAGTACGCGGAGCGGGTCCTTGAGGTCGCCGAACTGATTCCGTCCGGCAGGGTCATGACGTACGGGGACGTCGCCGAGTGGCTCGGGGAGGGCGGCCCGCGCCAAGTGGGGCGGGTGATGGCCCTCTACGGCGGCGGCGTGCCGTGGTGGCGCGTGGTGCGCGCCGACGGGGCCCTGCTCCCGGGCCACGAACTGAGAGCGCTCGGCCACTACCGGGACGAGAGCACCCCCCTGCGAGGCGCCTCCCGCTCCGCCGACGGCCACCTGCCGCGTCTGGACATGAAGCGGGCCCGATGGGACGGCCGGACACGTACGGAAGCTCACGATTGACAGCTTCGGCCATCCCGCGCGCGGGTGGGGTGCCGATGGCCCGTACGGGGGAAACGGCGCGTTCGGGGCACTTCGCCACGACCGTGTCCGTTCGTGAGACTGGGCACATCTGTGCCCGGAGTGGCGTGAGGAAGACGTCGGAAGCGCGGCTTCCGCCACACTCGACGGCGTAGCGTCGACGGCACCGTCGATGGCAGACACCTCCTTCGCCCCACAGCCACCGTTTCGCACGGACGGCGCTTCGACCACCCGCACACCCACCAGGACCAGCGATCCACGTGAGCTCCACTTCGTCCACCAGGCAGCTGTCGCACCACCCGGTCCGACAGGGGATCCCGGGTGCTTATCGACTGGTGCGCACCCCGCCGGCCCCCGCGGCCCCCCCTCGTCTGGACGCACCTCAGCGGGCTGTGGTTGACCACGACCACGGCCCCCTGCTCGTTCTGGCCGGGCCCGGCACGGGCAAGACCACGACGCTGGTGGAAGCGGTGGCGGCGCGCATCGCCAAGGGCACGGAGCCCGCACGCATCCTTGTGCTCACGTTCAGCCGCAAGGCGGCGGTCGAACTGCGCGACCGGATGGCGCTGCGCATAGGGGCGGCGCGCGCCCCGCAGGCGACGACGTTCCACTCCTTCTGTTACGCGCTCGTCCGTGCCCACCAGGACACGGACCTCTTCGTCGAACCCCTGCGCCTGCTGTCGGGACCCGAGCAGGACGTCGCCGTGCGCGAGTTGCTCGCCGGCCAGATCGGCCTGGAGCAGAGCGGGCTCGCGCACGTCCGCTGGCCCGACGAACTGCGCGCCTGTCTCACCACGCGCGGGTTCGCCGACGAAGTACGCGCGGTCCTCGCCCGCAGTCGCGAGCTGGGCCTGGGGCCTGCTGCCCTGGACGCGTTCGCGCGCCGCATAGGCCGCCCGGACTGGCGGGCCGCCGCCACGTTCCTCGCCGAGTACCTGGACGTCCTCGACATGCAGGGTGTCGTCGACTACGCGGAGCTCGTGCACCGCGCCGTGCTCCTCGCCCACCGGCCCGAGGTCGCCGGAAACCTGGCCGCGCAGTACGACGCCGTGTTCGTCGACGAGTACCAGGACACCGATCCGTCCCAGGTCAGGCTGTTGCACGCGCTCGCGGGCGGCGGACGCACCCTGGTCGCGTTCGGTGACCCCGACCAGTCGATCTACACGTTCCGCGGCGCCGACGTGAACGGCATCCTGGACTTCCCGGACGCCTTCCCGCGCGCGGGCGGCATGCCCGCGCCGGTCGAGGTCCTCACCACGTCCCGGCGTTCCGGAAGCAGCCTCCTGGAGGCCACCCGGCGCGTCACCCAGCGCATGCCACTGACCCGCCTGCCCGCCGAGAAGGTGCGCGCCCACCGCGCGCTCACGCCGGTGCGCGAGGGCGGCGGGACCGAGGTCTACACGTATCCGACGGCCGGCACCGAACTCGACAACATCGCGGACATCCTGCGCCGGGCCCACCTGGAGGACGGGGTTCCGTGGAGCGACATGGCCGTCCTGGTGCGCGCGGGGGCGCGCAGCATCCCGTCGGTACGCCGCGCGCTCACCGCGGCGGGTGTCCCCCTGGACATCGACGGCGACGACCTGCCGTTGCGCCACGAGCCGGCTGTCGCGCCGCTGCTCACCGCGTTGAAGGCGGTCGCACAGAACCCGTCCGAAGGAGACGCGGACGACACCGCCTTCCGTCTCGACGTCGAGACGGCTCTCACCCTGCTGACCTCGCCGCTGGCGAGTATGGACGCCGCGGACCTGCGCCGCCTGGGACGCGCCCTGCGCGAGGAGGAGCGCACCGCGGGCAACCCCGTGCCACCGCCCTCCGACGAACTGCTCGCCCGCGCCCTCGCCGAACCCGAGCGCCTCGCCCTGCACGATCCCGCCTACGCGCGCGGTGCGCAGCGTCTCGGCGCACTCCTCGCCACGGCCCGCCGGAAGCTCGCCGACGGGGGCAGCGCGGAAGAAGCCCTCTGGGAGCTGTGGAACGGCACACCGTGGCCCCATCGCCTGGAGCGCGCCGCCCGTCGCGGCGGCGCGGCAGGGCGCAATGCGGACCGTGACCTCGACGCCGTGTGCGCCTTGTTCGCGATCGCCGCCCGCGCGGAGGAGCGCACCGGCGGTCGCGGCGCCCGCAACTTCCTGGAGGAGCTGGAGGCGCAGGACATCGCCGCCGACACCCTGGCGGGACGCGCCGTGCGCCCCGACGCCGTACGGCTGATGACCGCGCACCGCTCCAAGGGCCTGGAGTGGCGGCTCGTCGTCGTCGCGGGCGTCCAGGAGGGACTGTGGCCGGACCTGCGCCGCCGGGGCTCCCTCCTGGAGGCCGACCGCATCGGCCGCGACGGCCTCGCCGAGCCGCTCACCCCGGGCGCGCTGCTCGCCGAGGAGCGGCGGTTGTTCTACGTGGCGGCCACGCGCGCGCGGGAGCGACTCGTCGTCACCGCGGTGAAGGCGCCCGCGGACGACGGCGACCAGCCCTCCCGCTTCCTGACCGAACTCGGCGTCGAGCCCAAGGACGTCACCGGGCGCCCGCGTCGCCCGCTGTCCGTGGCCGCCCTGGTCGCCGAGTTGCGGGCCACCACGGTCGACCCGCGCGTCTCCGACGCCCTGCGGGAGGCCGCCGCGCGGCGCCTCGCCCGTCTCGCCGCGCTCAGCGACGACGACGGCCGGCCGCTCGTGCCCTCCGCCCATCCGTACCGCTGGTGGGGCATGTACGAGCCCACCGAGAGCAAGGTCCCCCTGCGCGACCGGGACAAGCCCGTCGTGCTCTCGGGCAGCGCCCTCGACCAGCTCGCCAACACCTGCTCGCTGCAATGGTTCCTCGGCCGTGAGGTGAAGGCCGACGCGCCCGCCACCGCCGCCCAGGGCTTCGGCAACGTCGTCCACGTCCTGGCCGACGAGGTCGCCTCCGGACGCACCCCGGCCGACCTCGCCGTCCTCATGGAGCGCCTCGACTCCGTCTGGGACGCGCTCGCCTTCGACGCGCCCTGGAAGTCGGCGCAGGAGAAGGAGCACGCGCGCGTGGCGCTCGAACGCTTCCTCCAGTGGCACGTCATGGACCGCTCCGGGCGCACCCCGGTCGCCAGCGAGCACGCCTTCGACGTGACCCTGGAGGCCGGCTCCTACGAAGTGCGCATCCGCGGCTCCATGGACCGCGTCGAGCGCGACACCGAGGGCCGCGCCTACGTCGTCGACTTCAAGACCGGCAAGCAGGCGCCCAGCGCCGCCGAGGTGGCCCGCCACCCGCAGCTCGCCGTCTACCAGCTCGCCGTGCGCGAGGGCGCCGTTGACGAGCCCTTCGACGGAGCCAGGCCGCACCCCGGCGGCGCCGAACTGGTGCAGCTGCGCCAGGGCGCCCCGCAGAAGGCCGGCGGCGAGACGTTCCCCAAGGTGCAGGCGCAGGAGCCGCTCGAAGGGGAGTGGGTCGGCGATCTCCTGGCCACCGCCGCCGGAAAGGTCCTGGACGAGCGCTTCACCCCCACCACCGGCCAGCACTGCACGCACTGCGCCTTCCGCGCCTCGTGCAGCGCGCGCTCCGAGGGACAGCACGTCGTGGAGTGACGTACGCCTCCGCAGGGTCGAAACGGACCGGCGCTGTCAGTGGTGCCGGTTAGCCTCGTTGAGGTGACCACCCGCCTCACCGATTGCGAGCAGCTCAAGGAGCTCCTCGGCATCCCGTTCACCCCGGAGCAGACGGCCTGCATCATCGCGCCGCCCGCCCCGCAGGTGATCGTGGCCGGAGCCGGATCCGGCAAGACGACGGTGATGGCGGCGCGCGTGGTCTGGCTGGTGGGCACCGGGCAGGTCGCGCCCGAGCAGGTCCTCGGCCTCACGTTCACCAACAAGGCGGCGGGCGAGCTGGCCGAGCGCGTCCGCAAGGCCCTGATCAAGGCGGGCGTCACCGACCCCGACACCATCGATCCGGACCACCCTCCCGGCGAGCCCCTGATCTCCACGTACCACGCCTTCGCCGGGCGGCTCCTGACCGATCACGGGCTGCGCATCGGCCTCGAACCGACGACGCGGCTGCTCGCCGACGCCACCCGCTTCCAGCTCGCCGCGCGCGTGCTGCGCGAGGCACCGGGACCCTACCCGGCCCTGACCCGCTCCTTCGCCGACCTCGTCAGCGACCTCCTCGCCCTCGACTCCGAGCTGGCCGAGCACCTCGTACGGCCCGACCGCCTCCGGGCGTACGACCACGAGCTGCTGCGCTCCCTCGAAGGCGTCAAGCTCAGCAACGCGGACCTGCGCAAGGTCCCCGAAGCCGCCGCCGCACGCCTCGAACTGACCGGACTCGTGGACCGCTACCGGGAGGCCAAGCGGGCGCGGGACGTCCTCGACTTCGGCGACCAGATCGCCCTGTCGGCCACCCTGGCCAGCACCCGCCCCGAGGTCGGCGAGATCCTGCGGGACGAGTTCCGCGTCGTCCTGCTCGACGAGTACCAGGACACCTCGGTGGCCCAGCGCATCCTCCTCGCGGGCCTGTTCGGCGGCGACACCGGCCATGCCGTGACCGCCGTCGGCGACCCCTGCCAGGCGATCTACGGATGGCGCGGCGCCTCGGTCGCCAACCTCGACGACTTCCCGCACCACTTCTCGTACGCCGACGGCCGCCCGGCCACCCGCTTCGCGCTCAGCGAGAACCGGCGCAGCGGCGGCCGCCTCCTGGACCTGGCCAACGGCCTTGCCGAGCCGCTGCGCGCGATGCACGCGGGCGTGGAGGCCCTGCGGCCCGCCCCCGGAGCCGAACGCGACGGCATCGTGCGCTGCGCACTCCTTGCCACCCACAGCGAGGAGATCGCCTGGCTCGCCGACTCCATCGCCCATCTCGTGCGGACCGGCAAGGAGCCCGGCGAGATCGCCGTCCTGTGCCGCACCGCGACCGACTTCGCCGAGATCCAGGGCGCCCTCGTCGCCCGCGACATCCCGGTCGAAGTGGTCGGTCTGTCGGGACTGCTGCACCTTCCCGAGGTCGCCGATCTCGTCGCCGTGTGCGAGGTGCTCCAGGACCCGGGTGCCAACGCGTCACTGGTGCGGTTGCTGACCGGCCCGCGCTGGCGCATCGGCCCCCGCGACCTCGCCCTCCTCGGGCGCAGGGCCCGCCTGCTGGTCTCCCACGCGCGCGGGGGCGACGAGGAGGACCCCGACCGGCGCCTGGCCGAGGCCGTCGAAGGCGTCGACCCGTCCGAGGTCATATCGCTGGCGGACGCGCTCGACACCTTCCTGGAGACCTCTGTGGAGGCCGACGGGGACGACGACGGGCTGCCGTTCTCCTCGGACGCGCGCGTGCGCTTCGCCCGGCTCGCCACCGAACTGCGCGAGCTGCGCCGCTCCCTGTCCGACCCGCTCATGGACGTCCTGCACCGCGTCCTCGCCGTCACCGGCCTGGAGGTGGAACTCTCCGCGTCCCCGCACGCGCTGGCCGCCCGCCGCCGCGAGACCCTGTCCAACTTCCTCGATGTCGCCGCTTCCTTCGCGGCCAACGACGGCTCCGCGTCCCTGCTCGCCTTCCTCGGCTTCCTGCGCACCGCCGCCCAGTACGAGAAGGGCCTCGACAACGCGCTGCCTGGCGGCGAGAACACGGTGAAGGTGCTCACCGCCCACAAGTCCAAGGGCCTCGAATGGGACGTCGTCGCCGTCCCCGGTCTCGTCAACGGCACCTTCCCGAGCAGCCAGGGCCGCGAGAAGTGGACCGCGCAGGGCAAGGTGCTGCCGCACGAACTGCGCGGCGACGCCGCCACCCTGCCCGGCATAGAGGCGTGGGACTCGCGGAGCATGAAGGCGTTCCACGCCGACATGAAGGACCACCAGCACACCGAGGAGCTGCGCCTCGGCTACGTCACCTTCACGCGCCCCCGCACTCTGCTGCTCGGCTCCGGCCACTGGTGGGGACCGTCCCAGAAGAAGCCGCGCGGCCCGTCCGACTTCCTCCAGGCGCTGTACGAGCACTGCGCCGCCGGGTACGGCGAGATCGAGGCATGGGCGGACGAACCCGCAAAGGACGCGGAGAACCCGGCCCTCCAGGAGGCGTCGGCCGAGCACGCCTGGCCGCTGCCGCTCGACGAGGCGTCCTTCGCACGCCGCCGCGCGGCGGCCGACACGGTGCTCGCGTATGCGGAGCGCGCCACCGATCCGGCGGAAGGCCGCGCGCACACGCAGACACATCCCGCCGCGCACACCGAGCCCCCGTTCGAGGATCCGGACTGGCCGCCCCCGCCCGACGACGAGGAACCGCCCTTCGCGGACGAGACGTCGGCCGAGGAGCTCCCCGGCGACTGGGACGCCCTGCCCACCGAGCGGCCCGCCCTCCCGCACCCGACGCCGGAACCGCCCTCCCACGCGCGCGTGCCGGAGCCGCCGGACGAGCCCGCCCTGCCCGCTGTTCCGCATCCCGCCCCGGAGCCCACGCTCACCGCCGAGGAAGCCCGCACCATCGCCTCCTGGGACCGCGACCTCGACGCCCTCACGGGTGAGCTGCTGCGCGCTCGCGCCGGGGTGCGCGAGGTGCCCGTGCCGCATTCGCTCACGGCGTCCCAGGTACTGCGCCTGGCCGCCGACCCCGACGGGTTCGCGCAGGAGCTGGCGCGCCCCATGCCGCGCCCGCCCCAGCCGGCGGCCCGTCGCGGCACCCGCTTCCACGCCTGGATCGAGGCCCGCTTCGAAGAGCTGCGCCTGCCCATGCTCGACCCGGAGGAGCTGCCCGGCAGCGACGCGGAGGTCGCCGACGAGCAGGACCTGGAGACGCTCAAGGAAGCCTTCGAGCGCACCCCGTACGCGCACCGCACTCCCTACCGGATCGAGCTGCCCTTCCAGCTGGCCGTCGCGGACCGCGTCGTGCGCGGCCGCATCGACGCCGTCTACAAGCAGGGCGACGGCGACGCGGCGACGTACGAGATCATCGACTGGAAGACCGGCCACCAGCAGAACGGCGACCCCCTCCAGCTCGCCGTCTACCGGCTCGCCTGGGCCGAGCGGCAAGGCATCCCCCTGGAGTCGGTCAGCGCCGCCTTCGTCTACGTACGCAGCGGGGAGACGGTCCGGCCGAGGCGGCTGCCAGGCCGCGCCGAGCTGGAGCGACTCCTCACCCAGGACGCGGGGACGGCGGAGGAGCCCGTCGAGGAGCCGCCGACCGAGCACGCTCCGGTGGGGGACTAGGCTCGTGACCATGAGCAAGCCCGTCGAGAACGCTGACAGTGTGGTCAGCACGGTCCGTGCGTACATCGAGAACAACCGAGCGGCGTTCCTCGACGACCTCGCGGTCTGGCTGCGGATCCCCTCCGTCTCCGCCCAGCCCGCCCACGCTCCTGACGTGCGGCGCAGCGCCGACTGGCTCGCCGCGCAACTGGCCGCGACCGGCTTCCCGACCACCGAGGTGTGGGAGACGGCCGGCGCCCCCGCCGTCTTCGCCGAGTGGCCCTCGGGCGACCCGGAGGCGCCCACGGTGCTCGTCTACGGACACCACGACGTACAGCCCGCCGCCCGCGAGGACGGCTGGGACACCGACCCCTTCGAACCCGTCGTCATCGGTGATCGGCTCCACGCGCGCGGTGCCGCCGACGACAAGGGGCAGGTGTTCTTCCACACACTCGGAGTGCGCGCCCACCTCGCCGTGACCGGGCGGACCGCCCCCGCCGTCAACCTCAAGCTGCTCGTCGAGGGCGAGGAGGAGTCGGGCTCGCCGAACTTCCGCGCCCTTGTCGAGCGTCACGCGCAGCGCCTGGCCGCCGACGCCGTGATCGTCTCCGACACCGGCATGTGGTCCGAGGACACCCCCACGGTGTGCACCGGGATGCGTGGCCTCGCCGACTGCGAGATCGAACTGCGCGGCCCCGACCAGGACATCCACTCCGGATCGTTCGGCGGCGCCGTCCCGAACCCGGCGACCGCCGCCGCCCGCCTCGTCGCCGCGCTCCACGACGAGGACGCGCGCGTGGCCGTGCCCGGCTTCTACGACGGTGTCCAGGAGCTCACCGACCGCGAGCGCGCGCTCTTCGCGGAGCTGCCCTTCGACGAGGGCCAGTGGCTGCGCACGGCCAAGTCCCACGCCACCCACGGCGAGGCCGGACACAGCACCCTGGAGCGCATCTGGGCCCGGCCCACCGCGGAGGTCAACGGGATCGGGGGCGGCTACCAAGGCCCCGGCGGCAAGACCATCGTGCCGTCCTCCGCCATGCTGAAGCTGTCGTTCCGGCTGGTCGCCGGGCAGGACCCCGACCATGTCGAGAAGGCGATCACCGCCTGGGTCGCCGAGCAGCTGCCCGCCGGAATCAGCCACACGATCACCTTCGGGGCCGCCACCCGGCCGTGTCTGACCCCACTCGACCATCCGGCCCTGCAGTCCGTCGTACGGGCGATGGGCCGCGCCTTCGAGCAGAAGATCCGCTACACGCGCGAAGGCGGCTCGGGCCCGGCGGCCGACCTCCAGGACGTCCTGGACGCCCCCGTGCTCTTCCTGGGCATCTCCGTCCCCTCCGACGGCTGGCACGCCCCGAACGAGAAGGTCGAGCTCGACCTCCTCATGAAGGGTGTCGAGACCACCGCCTACCTGTGGGGCGACCTCGCGGAGAACTGGACGGATGCGCACTGAACGAAGCCCCGCCCCCGCCGCACGACCCGTCGAACCGCCCGCCGAACCACCCTTTTCACGACCGGGGGAGTTGGAAGCACCTGTGACCACCTGGACCGACCGCACCGCCGACCTCGCCGCAGGCCGCCCGCTGACGCTCGCCGCGCCGAGCGGGATCGACCGCGCCGCACACCACCGCCTCGACGAGGCCTGGCTCGCCGCGGCCTGGAGCCACCCCTCGACCCGCGTCTTCGTGGTCTCCGGTGGTCAGGTGCTCATCGACGAGACGCCGGACGGCGCGACGGAACTGGTCATGACCCCGGCCTTCGAAGCGCCCCTCACCGAGGCCCACCGTTACTTCCTGGGCACCGACGAGGACGGCGTGAGCTACTTCGCGCTCCAGAAGGACAGCCTTCCCGGGCGCATGGACCAGTCCGCGCGCCCCGCCGGGCTGCGCGAGGCGGGCCTCCTGCTGTCGCAGCGCGACGCCGGCCTCATGGTGCACGCCGTCGCCCTGGAGAACTGGCAGCGTCTGCACCGCTTCTGCTCCCGCTGCGGCGAACGCACCGTCATCGCCGCCGCGGGCCACATCCGCCGCTGCCCGGCCTGCGGGGCGGAGCACTACCCGCGCACCGACCCCGCGGTGATCATGGCGGTCATGGACGAGCAGGACCGCATCCTCCTCGGCCGCCAGGTGCACTGGCCCGAGGGCCGCTTCTCGACGCTCGCCGGGTTCGTGGAGCCCGGGGAGTCCATCGAGCAGTCGGTGCGCCGCGAGGTCTTCGAGGAGGCGGGCGTCCTCGTCGGGGACGTCTCCTACGTGGCCAGCCAGCCCTGGCCGTTCCCCTCCAGCCTCATGCTCGGCTTCATGGCCCACGCCACCTCGACGGAGATCAACGTCGACGGTGACGAGATCCACGAGGCGCGCTGGTTCTCCCGCGACGACCTGCGGGCCGCCTTCGAGACCGGGGAGGTCATGCCTCCCTACGGCATCTCGATTGCGGCCCGCTTGATCGAGCTCTGGTACGGCGAGCCCCTGCCGAAGCCCAGCGACGCGCTGTGAGCGCCCGCCGGTACGTTCGCCGGTAAGGGCCTCAGACGCCGATCTTCTGCTTGACCTGCGCCAGCGAGGGGTTGGTGAGCGTCGAGCCGTCGTCGAAGAGAACGGTGGGGACCGTCTGGTTCCCGCCGTTCGCCTTCTCGACGAAGGCCGCGGACTCCGGGTCCTGCTCGATGTTGATCTCGGTGTACTCGATGCCCTCGCGCGCCATCTGCTTCTTCAGTCGCTGGCAGTAGCCGCACCAGGTGGTGCTGTACATCGTCACAGTGCCCGGCATGTTCGTCGCGCTCCTTAGGGGCTGGGGTGCGTGTTCGCAATCAGACGAACGCAAGCGACGGGCCCGCCATTCCCGCCCGTCCTCCGCATTAGTACGACTAACCCCGGCCGCCTGTGGACAACGCGACGCATCCGTCCCCGCCGACCTGGCAGCATGGCGGGGTGACAGCAGCAACGCACTCCACCCTGTTCCCACAGGTTCCGCAGACGGCCGACGAGGTGCTCGACGGGCTCGACCCCGAGCAGCGCGCCGTGGCGACGGCCCTGCACGGCCCGGTGTGCGTGCTCGCGGGCGCGGGGACGGGAAAGACACGGGCGCTCACCCACCGCATCGCCTACGGGGTGCGCGCCGGGATCCTGCAGCCCGCCAGCGTGCTCGCCGTCACCTTCACCAACCGCGCCGCGGGCGAGATGCGCGGTCGCCTCCGCCAGCTGGGCGCGGGCGGGGTCCAGGCCCGTACCTTCCACTCCGCCGCCCTGCGCCAGCTCCAGTTCTTCTGGCCCAAGGCCGTCGGCGGCGAGCTGCCCCGGCTCCTCGACCGCAAGATCCAGTTCGTCTCCGACGCGGCGGCCGCCTGTGGAGTACGTCTCGACCGCGGTGAGCTGCGGGACGTGACCGGGGAGATCGAGTGGTCCAAGGTCACCCAGACCGTCCCCACGGACTACGCTGCCGCGGCGCACAAGGCGGGGCGGGAGACCGTCCGCCACCCGGCCGAGATCGCCCAGATCTACGCGAACTACGAAACCCTGAAGCGGGACCGTACCGTCATCGACTTCGAGGACGTCCTGCTCCTCACCGTCGGCATCCTCCAGGACCGGCACGACATCGCCGACCAGGTCAGGGCTCAGTACCAGCACTTCGTCGTCGACGAGTACCAGGACGTCAGCCCCCTCCAGCAGCGCCTGCTCGACCTGTGGCTCGGCGACCGGGACAGCCTCTGCGTCGTCGGTGACGCCAGCCAGACGATCTATTCCTTCACCGGCGCCACCCCCGACCACCTGCTCAACTTCCGCACCCGCCACCCGGACGCCACCGTCGTCAAACTCGTCCGCGACTACCGCTCCTCGCCCCAGGTCGTCCACCTCGCCAACGGAGTCCTGGCACGCGCCGGGGGCCGCGCCGCCGAGCACCGCCTGGAGCTGATCTCGCAGCGCGAGAGCGGACCCGAGCCGGCCTACGTCGAGTACGCCGACGAGCCCACCGAGGCCGAAGGCGCGGCCCGCCGCATCCGCGAGCTGATCGCCTCCGGAGTCTCCGCGGGCGAGATCGCGGTCCTGTTCCGCACGAACAGCCAGTCGGGCATCTACGAGCAGGCGCTCGCCGACGCCGGAGTGCCCTACCAGCTGCGCGGGGCGGAGCGGTTCTTCGAGCGGGACGAGGTCCGCAAGGCGCACCGAAGGCTGCGGGCAGCCGCGCGCTTCGGGAAGAACGACACGGAACTCGACGACGCTGTGGACCTGCCCTCCCAGGTCAGAGCGGTCCTCTCCGGCGAGGGCTGGACGACCGAGCCCCCTGCCGGTTCGGGCGTCGTGCGCGACCGCTGGGAGTCCCTCGCGGCGCTCGCCCGGCTGGCAGAGGAGTATGCGCGCGCCGAGCCCGCGGCCGGCCTGGCCGACTTCGTCACCGAGCTGGACGAGCGGGCCGCCACCCAGCACGCCCCGACCGTCGAGGGCGTCACGCTCGCGTCGCTGCACGCGGCGAAGGGCCTCGAGTGGGACGTCGTGTTCCTCGTAGGTCTCGCCGAGGGCATGATGCCGATCACCTACGCCAAGACGGAGGAGCAGATCGAGGAGGAGCGCCGGCTGCTGTACGTCGGCGTGACCCGCGCCCGCCACCATCTGAGCCTGTCGTGGGCGCTGTCCCGCTCGCCCGGCGGCCGCCCCACCCGCAGGGCCAGCCGCTTCCTCGACGGGCTGCGGCCCGGTTCCACCGGCTCGGTCGGCCGGAGCGGTGGCGGAGGGCGCGGTGGCGTCGAGCACGGGACGCGGCCGGCCACTGCCGAGCCGCTGGGCGCGGTGCGCCGCAGAGGCGCCCGGAAGGTGGCGCGCTGCCGGGTCTGCGGGCGCACGCTCGAAGCGGTCGAGATGAAACTGATGCGCTGCGAGGACTGCCCCTCGGACATGGACGAGGGGGTGTACGAGCGGCTCGTGGAGTGGCGTGCCCGCACGGCGGCAGCTCTCGGCCAGCCGGCGTTCTGCGTCTTCACCGACAAGACGCTGATCGCGATCGCCGAGGCGGCACCGGAGGACGAGGCCGGGCTGTCCCGCATCCCGGGCGTCGGCGTGCGGAAGTTTCGGGCCCATGGATCTGACGTGCTGGCCATTTGTGCAGGTCAGATACTGGAGGGCGAGGAGGCGGAGGCCGGTGAGAGGGACTGATGCAAACTCGTCGAAAAAATAGTTTGCGCATGCCCCAGCGATCCCCATAGGTTCTTAAGCACGAAAGCAGCGGCCTTCTCGGAGGCACTGGTTTCGTGCTGTACTTACAAGCCGTCGGACCGGTTCATCCCGGTCCCCAAGACGCCGAGAGGAGGCGATTCCAGTGATCAGCATCAACACCAGCCCCATCACCACCGTGAAAATGACCGATCGCTCGGTGGTCGCTTCCTGCCTGCTCGGCTTCTCGAACCTGGGCACCGGTCTGTCTGGCGTCAGCGCCATGCGTCCGGAGTCCGGCCTGTCTCTCGCGGGTCTTCCCATTCGCGAGGGCAATGAGCGACCGACCAAGGCACCGGAAGCAGTAGCGGCGGCAGAGGCTCAGGCCTATGCCTTCGCGGCGGCCGGTGCCGGATTCCGGAAGCAGACGACGCAGCACCACACGATGTGGGCCTTCCGTGGGCTCGAACCCTGGAGTGATCCAGCCTGATCGACGATCAGGCCGGCGCCTTCAGGGCCGCGGAACCCCACCCGGGATCCGCGGCCCTTCTGTTTTCCCGGAAGAACCAGCGATCTTCCGAGGAGCCAGCTCGAAGGGGCCTCGGGACAACAAAAAAACCCGGCACCACCGCCACCCGGCACACCCGCCGGAACGACCAGACGAGGAAGACAACACCGTGCAACTCGAAGCGCACGCCCCGTCCGTACCGCCTTCGGACCCTCTTCCCCCGCCCGTCCCCACGGAGGACTCCACCTTGAACCCGCTGACTGCGCTCACCGCGCTCGACGACGCCATCGAGAACCTCGGCGTGCCCGTCCCCTGCCGTGCCTACGACCCCGAGGTCTTCTTCGCGGAGTCGCCGGCGGACGTCGAGTACGCCAAGTCGCTCTGCCGTACCTGCCCGCTGATGGAGGCCTGCCTCGCCGGCGCCAAGGAGCGGCGTGAGCCGTGGGGCGTCTGGGGTGGCGAACTGTTCGTCCAGGGCGTCGTCGTCGCCCGGAAGCGGCCGCGTGGCCGCCCGCGCAAGAACCCGGTCGCGGCATGAACACCCGAGGAACGATCGACCGCCCCCTGACGCACGACCCCAAGAAGCAGGCCCCGATGAAGCCGTCCACGAGCGAGCCCGCCGGCTCCGCGATCCCAGACTTTCCCACGTCCGACGCGAACGACTCGCGCCAGAACAGGACCCGTCAGATGCAACTCATCCCAGAAGCCCTGGCCCGTGCGCATATGCACGAGCAGCTGCGGGACGCCCATGCCGAGCGCCAGGCCCTGCGCCTGGTGGTCGCCCGCCGGATGCAGCGGCGCGCCGAGCGCGCCTCCCTGCGCGCCCGGCGGGCCCTGGCCCAGGCCGTCATGCAGTGAAACCCGGCACAGCACCGCGGGGACCGGTCCGAAAGGGCCGGTCCCCGCGGTGCGTTGTACCGGACGATCATCGGTCCATGGAGTTATCGTCGCGGAGTGACGTCTCTTCCTGGCGGGGACTCCGCGCAGCCGAACCACCAGCAGTACGTGGTGTGCGCCCGGTGCGGCACGAGCGCGCAGGGTACGCCGCTCACCTGGTCGTACTCCGTGGAGGACGGGGTGGGCCGACACGTGTGCGACTCCTGTGCCCGTGAGCACATCAGGGCCATCGAGACCCGGCTGGACTCCGACTGGTGGTGACCGGCCCGTCGCCGGTGCTCAGGCCTCCGCGGCCGACTCCTGCTCGGGCTCCTCCTCCGCCCCGGCCACGAACCCGGGTACCCACGCCTCCAGTTCGTCCCGCAGCCGCACCGTGGCGCCGAGCTGGCAAAGCACCCCGATCGTGCTGAGCGTCACACGATGGATCAGCAGGTACGACGGGGGCAGGTTGAGTTGCTTGCCCAACTGGTGAGCGGGGGAACGGGGATCGGCGATCCGCGCCGCCTGGGTGCGCATCCAGGAGCGGGTGAACGTGAACGCCTCGACCTGCGCGGGCTCGATGATCGGCAGCAAGTAGTCGAGGACCGCATCCGGTTCGAGCTCGATCGACTCCCTGACGAAGCCCTCCTCCCGCAGCATCCCGTAGACCGCGAGCGCCTCGCCGTCGAGCGTCATCCGCAGGGCGCGGCCGATCGTGGCGGGCAGTCCGCCCGGCAGCCGGTCCACGGTGCCGAAGTCCAGGACGCCCAGCCGCCAGCCGCCCTCGCCGTCCGGGAGCAGCCGGAAGTTCCCCGGGTGCGGATCCGCGTGCAGGAGGCCCGTGCGCGCCGGGCCGGAGAAGAGGAACCGCGCCAGCAACTGGCCCGCGCGGTCCCGCTGTTCCCTGTCCCCGTCGTTGATGACCTCGGCGAGCGGTGTCCCGTCGATCCACTCCGTGACCAGGACCTGCTCGCTCTGATGCACGACGTCCGGCACCACGACGTCGGGGTCGTCGGCGAACTCCTCGGCGTGCGCGCGCTGGGCCCGCGCCTCCAGTTCGTAGTCCAGCTCCTCGGTCACCCGGTCGCGCAACTCGGCGATCAGCGGCTTGATGTCCATGCCGGGTATCAGCGGGCCCAACAGGCGTGCGAAGCGGCTCAGTTGCGTGAGGTCCGAGAGCAGTGCGTCGCCGGCGCCCGGGTACTGCACCTTCACGGCGACCTCGCGCCCGTCGTGCCACACGGCATGGTGCACCTGGCCTATGGACGCGGCGGCCGACGGCTTGTCCTCGAACTCCAGGAACATCTCCTGCCACGTTGCGCCGAGGCGCTCCTCGAGCACCGCGTGTACGGTGCGCGTCGGCATCGGCGGCGCGGCCTCCTGGAGCTTCGTCAGCGCGGCCCGGTACGGACCGGCGACCTCCTCCGGCAGTGCGGACTCGAAGACGGACATCGCCTGCCCGAACTTCATGGCCCCGCCCTTGAGCTCGCCGAGGACCTTGAACAGCTGGTCGGCCGTGCGCTGCTGCAGCTCGCGGCCCACGATCTCGGCGGACTTGCCGCCGATGCGTTTGCCGATGCCCCAGGTCGCGCGGCCGGCGAAGCCGATCGGTAGTGCGGCCAGCTTGGCGGTACGGGTAACCGCCTTCCGGGGAAGATCAGACATACACCCCTCCAAGTACCGGACAGCCGTGCCGCGCATGCCCAGGCGTCATGACGCCGTCAGCCGTTGCTTACACCGCCATTGTGTCGTGCGGCCCTCGCTCCACGGAGGTCTCCTTCCCGTTACCTCCCTCACCCGCACCGCACGGGCACTGCGGATGTGGCCAGACCGGCCGGGCGTGCCAGTCGAGACCCGGTGCGGCCGCCTCCCAGCGCGCCCCGGTCGACGACGGCAGCTCCCCGTCCAGGAAGGCGAGCCCATGAGCCGCGGCGAGTCCCGCGACGGCGGTGGCGAGCCCCAGGTCACACGCCTGGATCTGGCGGCCCGCCTGCCCCGAGCCCCACTGCGCGAGCAGGCGGGGCCAGGTTGGATCGCGCTCCGTGCGGCCGAGCAGCAGACAGTGCGCGCAGCCGGTGCCGCCGGGCAGGACGAGGGGCCCGACGACCCCGGTGGCCTCGACCACACCCGCGTACAGATGAGGGATGCCCGCCGCGATCAGATCCTCGGCGGCCGTGGGGGCGGGGGAGTGGACCGCGAGTTCGTCGCGCGGCGCGATGATCACGAGGGAGAGCGCGGACTCCTCCTGCTCCCGGCTCACCCGTAGGTCCTGCGTCCTGCGCCGGTCGGGGCGCGGGGACCGCGCAGGTGCCAAGGCGCGCACCACCTGGCGTGCCGACACGTCCCGGCGCTCGCCGACCGCCTCCGCAGGCTGCCCGCCCGGCGCCACGTCCCACGGCTCGACGCAGCCGCCGTCCCGCACATCGACATGGCCCACGCCCGCGGCGGCGAGGACGGACGCCACCAGAGCCCCCACGCGCCCGGCGCCCCGCACCTGCACCCGCATGCGGTGCCGGGCCGCGAGCTTCTGTGCCGCCTCGGCGGGCCCGGCGGTGGTCACCGTGAGCGCGGCGTGATCGGGGCGGAGCCGGTCCATCACCTCTGTCCGTTTTCGCAGCGCTTCGGCGTCCGGGCCACCACCCGTGGCGTCGTCGAGCAGTCCGGCCCCGCTGAGCCGCTCCAGGAGCGCGTCCACATGGCCGTCGAGAAGGCCCATGCGCTGAGCCTCCTCCCGCAGCAGCGGCACACCGCGCGTCCCGTCGAGCAGGGTCAGGAAGCTGCCCGTGGCCGTGTCGACCGGGCCGAGCACCACGGCATGCGCCGGGGTGAGCCCGAACTGCACCGTGTTCAGGTCGTGCCAGCCGCGCCGCAACGCAGGCTTCAAGATCGGATGCATGACTGTGTCCCCCGTGCCGAGCCGTCTGTCGATCATCTGCCGGTCGAAGGCCAGCATGCTCGCCCGGCGAGAACCGTGCCGAAGGTTGTCCACAGGCAGAGGGTGATAGTCGTACTAGTTGAACGGTGGCGCCAAGGCGGCGCACAGAGCAGCGTGGCAGCGCACCGAACCGTTCCGGAGACGGGACTTACGCACCGCGCAACCGGTAACGTCGGGGCGTGGCCGCCGACCCTCTGCACCGTGCCAAGAAACCGCAGCGCAGCACGACCAGTCCGCCGCCGGGCGGCCCCGGAGTGAGCGCGGTCGAGGTCCGCAGGAGCGCCCGGCGCCGCAGGACGGTCTCCGCCTACCGCGAGGGCGACCGCACCGTGGTGCTCATCCCCGCCCGGATGTCGGAGGCCGAGGAGCAGCGCTGGGTGACCGTCATGCTCGACAAACTCGCGGCGCAGGAGAGCAAGCGGGTCCTCGGCGACACCGAACTCGTCGAGCGCGCCCAGCGCCTCTCCGGGCAGTACCTCGACGGCAAGGCCCGCCCGGCCTCGGTGCGCTGGGTCACCAACCAGAACACCCGATGGGGTTCGTGCACTCCGGCTGAGGGCAGCATCCGTCTTTCGCACCGGTTGCAGGGCATGCCGGAGTACGTTGTCGACTACGTGCTCGTCCATGAACTCGCGCATCTCCTCGTGCCTGGTCACGGCCCGCGGTTCTGGCGGCTCCTGGAGGCGTATCCGCGGACCGAGCGGGCGCGCGGGTACCTCGAAGGAGTGGTCGCGGCGGACCGCCTTCCGCACCTGCCGCCCGCGCGCGGCGAGTGACGGTCCCACTGGCCCGGTTCTGTACCAGGGCTGTACCGACTTCTTCCGCCCCTGGCGTTTGCAGTTAGCCTGACGCGACGCAATCACCATCGGGATGGGGGACGGTCGTTACGCATGGCCAGGGAATTCCAACGCGGCCACAAGGCCAAGATCAGCGACCTCACCGCGGGTACGGATCTGTACGTCGGCGTGCAGATCACCGGCCCCGGACTGACCTTCGACATCAGTTGCTTCGGGCTCGACGCCGAGGAACGGCTGTCGGACGACCGGTACTTCGTCTTCTTCAACCAGCCCAAGACGCCCGAGGAGTCCGTCCAGCTGCTCGGCGCGCAGGCCGGTGACACGGAGTCGTTCCGCGTCACGCTCGACAAGATCCCGGCGACCGTCCACAAGCTGTCGTTCACCGCGACCATCGACGGTGCGGGGCAGATGTCGCAGGTGGCGCCCGGGTACATCCGCATCGTCGCCGGTGGTGAGGAGGTCGCCCGGTACTCCTTCCACGGGGGCGAGTTCTCCACCGAGCGCGCGGTGATGCTGGGCGACTTCTACCTGAAGGACGTGTGGCGGTTCGCCGCCGTCGGACAGGGCTTCGACGGTGGTCTGGACGCCCTGCTGAAGAACTTCGGCGGAGAGGTCGCCGAGGAGGAGCCCGCCGCGCCGCAGCAGTCCGCGGAGGCGCCCGGTTTCGCGCCGCCCGCCTTCGGCGTGCCGACGGCACCCGCTCCGGCGCCGGCCCCCGCGCCGCCCGCCTTCGGAGCCCCGTCGGCCCCGCCCGCGCCCGCGCCGCCTCAGAGCCCGCAGCCCCAGACGCCGCCGCCCGCCCCGGCTCCGGTCGCGCCCCCCGTCCACGCGGCGCCGACCGTCGTCGCGCCGCTGACCACACCGCCGGGCGCGGTGCCGCCGCCCCCGGCCCCGGCCCCGTACGGTCAGCAGCCACCGCAACAGCCCTCGTACGGCCAGGTCCCGGGGCAGGGCGGCGCCGGCCTGCCGCCCGGCTACGGGCAGCCGCCACAGGCGCCGTCCGCGCCGCCCGGCTACGCACAGCCGCCCGCCGCTCCATCCCCGTACGGCGCCCCCCAGGGCATCCCGCAGCAGACCGGGACGCCGGGTGTGGCGGCCGCTTTCGAGAAGTACCGCGAGGCGCCCACCGGGCAGCGCTGGACGCCGCAGAACAAGAAGCTGGTCCGCGTCGACCTCGGGGCCGGCGGGGACCAGCCCGTGCTCGCCCGGCAGGGCAGCATGGTGCTCTACCAGGGCAAGGTCGAGTTCAGCTACAAGGGCGCGGGTTTCGCGGGCCGCATTGTCGGCAACGCCACCGGCCAGGAGATGCAGCTGATGCGCTGCACCGGACGCGGCCAGGTCTTCCTCGCCGAGGAGGCCACCTACCTGCACCCCATCGAGCTGCAGGGCGACGCGATCTGCGTCTCCGCCGAGAACGTCCTCGCCTTCGACGAGAGCCTCCAGCACGAGGTGCGCAGGATCGAGGGGCACGGCATCCCCGGCGGCGCCCTGTTCGTGCTGCAGTTCCAGGGCACGGGGACCGTCGTCGTGAAGACGCACGGAACGCCCGTCGTGCTGCCGGTGACGCCGACGACCTTCGCCGACTGCAACGCGGTCGTCGCCTGGTCCGCCGCCGCCCAGGCGATCGTCTCCAGCCAGGTGCGGATGCGCCGCAACGCCTATCCCGGGGACAGCGGGGAGAGCGTCAACCTCCAGTTCCGGGGCGCACCCGGCAACTTCATCGTCGTCCAGCCGTACGAGGTCTGAGGGAGCCCGTCATGAACCAGCCACTCGCGGGCTTCGCCCCGACCCCGGCAGCCGCCCGCATGGAGAACCACGGCAGCAACATGCTGAAGGTCGCCATGCAGACCGGAAACGACCTCTACGCGCGCGTGGGCTCGATGGTCGCCTACGAAGGCTTCGTCCAGTACGAGCCCAACCCGCCCGCCGTGCGCCAGATCGCGCGCGACTGGATCACCGGCGAGGGCGCGCCCCTCATGAAGTGCTCCGGTGACGGTCTGCTGTACCTCGCCGACTACGGGGCGGACGTCGTCGTCATCAACCTCGGCGGCGAATCGATCTCCGTCAACGGCACCAACCTGCTCGCCTTCGACGCGCACCTGCAGTGGGGCGTCGAGCGCGTGAAGGGCCTCGCCAAGTTCGCGGGGCAGGGCCTGTGGAACATCAAGGTCAGCGGGCAGGGGCACGTCGCCCTGACCTCGCGCGGCACCCCCATCGTCGTCGACTGCGGGCGCGGCGAGGACGAGACGTACGTCGACCCCGACGCGCTCATCGCCTGGTCACCGACGCTGAAGGTGAAGGGCAAGCGCAGCTTCCGAGCCGGCTCGCTCATCGGGCGCGGCAGCGGCGAGGCCTACCAGATGGGCTTCTCCGGGGAGGGCATCGTCGTCGTACAGCCCAGTGAGGACAGCACCGACCGTCTCCGAGCACGGGGCTGAGGGGGAGCGAACACACCATGCAGAGCCCGCTTTTCGCGTACAACGAGCAGCAGACCCACGAGCGCTACACGGTGCAGAACCCGCAGATGCTGCGGGTCGCCCTGGACGGCCACGACGACATCCTCGCCCGCAAGGGCTCCATGGTCGCCTACCAGGGCCTGATGGAGTTCGACGGTGAGGTCCAGACGTCCGGGCAGCGCAGTTCGCGCGCGTACACAGGCGAAGGACTCGACCTGATGCGGTGCCACGGGCAGGGCACCGTCTACCTCGCGAACCTCGCCCAGTACATCCATGTGGTCGATGTCGAACAGGACGGCCTGACCGTCGACAGCGCTTACGTCCTCGCGATGGACTCGACGCTGCACCACGAGGTGATCGCCGTGGACAGCCAGTTCGGCATCTCCGGCTCCGGCAAGTACCAGCTCAACATCACCGGGCGCGGCAAGGTCGCCCTGATGACGTCGGGCCAGCCGCTGATGCTCCAGGTCACGCCCGACAAGTACGTCAACGCCGACGCGGACGCCGTCGTCGCCTGGTCGACCGGGCTACGGGTGCAGATGCAGGCCCAGACGCACTCCTCGGGCGTCTGGCGGCGGCGCGGCAACACCGGCGAGGGCTGGGAGCTCAGCTTCATGGGGCACGGCTACGCGCTCGTCCAGCCCAGCGAGCTGCTGCCGCCGCAGAACGCGGCCGTCGGGCAGGGGATCGCGGCCCAGTACGGCATGGGGCAGCAGGGCGCCCGCGGTCAGAACCAGGGCAACGTCTGGAGCTGACGCCCCGCAAGGGCACGCGTAAGGGCACGCGTAAGGGCCGCGTAAGGGCACGCGTAAGGGCACGCGTAAGGGGCGGACACCATGGGTGCCCGCCCCTTACGCATGATCGTGTGATCGTGACGCCACACGTGAGCGGGATGCTAGAGGCGCGCCCTCGTCGCCTCCACCAGCCGCACCACCGACGCGTCGGCCACCCCCGCGACCTCGTCGTACGGGAACCAGCGCAGGTCCAGGGACTCGTCGCTGATGGCCTCCGTGGCGCCGGCCGGGGCAAGGGCCGCGTACTGCGTGTCCAGGTGCTGCGTGCAGGGCCCCGGGATGGGGTGCCGGTCGAGGCGGACCGGGCCGCCCGGAAGGAGCGTGAGCCCCGCGATGCCGGACTCCTCGGTCGCCTCCCGCAGCGCCGCGGCGGCCAGCGTCGGATCGCCCGGCTCGCAGTGCCCGCCCATCTGGAGCCACATCTGCAGCTTCTTGTGCAGCGTGAGCAGGACGCGCCCGCGCTCGGGGTCGATCACCAGCGCGCTCGCCGTCAGATGGCCCGCGGTGCAGGGTTTCCACATCGCGGCGTCACCGTGGGCGGCGAGGTGGTCCAGGTAGGCCTGGCGCAGCTCCGGCTGGTCCTCGTAGCTCTTCAGCACGAGGACCGCGTCGTCGTACAGGCTCACTTGTCGGTGTCGTCCTTGCCGTCGGTGCTGTCCGTTCCGTCCTCGCTGCCGGTGTCGTCCGTGCCGCCCTTGCCGTCCTTGCCGTCCTTGTCGCCCGAACGGTCGGTGCCGTCCGTGTCGGCCGGGCGCTCGGGCGACTTCGCCGCGGACGAGCCGCCGGCCGCCTCGCCGAGCATCTTGTCCAGCTCCGAGAAGTCCAGCTGCTCGCGGTGGACGAAGCCGTCCGGGTCGTCCAGGTCGGAGGCGGTCGGCAGCATGTCCGGGTGCTCCCACAGACCGTCCCGGCCGTCCACCCCGCGCGCGTCCGTGAGCGAGGCCCACAGGCGCGAGGCGTCCCGCAGGCGGCGCGGGCGCAGCTCCAGACCGATCAGTGTCGCGAACGTCTGCTCGGCCGGGCCGCCGGAGGCGCGGCGGCGGCGCAGCGTCTCGCGCAGCGCGTCGGCGGACGACAGGCGCGGCTTGGCGGCCGCGTGCACCACGGCGTCGACCCAGCCCTCCACGAGCGCGAGAGCGGTCTCCAGGCGCGCCAGGGCGGCCTTCTGCTCCGGGGTGTCCTCCGGCTGGAACATGCCCTGCTGAAGTGCGTCCTGGAGCTGCTCCGGGTTCTGCGGGTCGAACTGGCCGACCACGTCCTCCAGCTTCGAAGTGTCGACCTTGATCCCGCGCGCGTACCCGTCGACCGCGCCGAACAGATGCGAGCGCAGCCACGGCACGTGCGTGAAGAGCCGCTGGTGGGCGGCCTCGCGCAGCGCCAGGTAGAGGCGGACCTCCTCCTTGGGGATGCCGAGATCCTTGCCGAACGACTCGATGTTCAGCGGCAGCAGCGCCGCCTTGCCGGCCGGGGCCAGCGGCAGGCCGATGTCGGTGGAGCCCACGACCTCGCCCGCGAGCACGCCGAGGGCCTGCCCGATCTGCGAGCCGAACATGGCGCCGCCCATGGAGCGCATCATGCCGATCAGCGGGCCCGCCATGGCCTGCATCTCCTCGGGCAGGACGTCGCCCATGGCCAGGCCGACGCGCTCGGCGACCGGGTCGACGAGCTCGCGCCACACCGGCAGGGTCGCCTCGACCCACTCGGCGCGGCTCCACGCCACGGCGGAACCGGCGCCCGACGGCAGCGACGTGGCGTCGTCCAGCCACAGGTCGGCCAGGCGCACCGCCTCCTGGACCGCGGTGCGGTCGGCGGCGCCGACACTCGCGTCCTTCACACCGTCCTGCGTGCCCTGGGAGACGGTCTGGCGGGCGATGTCCTTGGCCATGTCCCAGTTCACCGGGCCGCCCTCGTACGAGAGCATCTGGCCGAGCTGCTGGAACGCCGCCCCCAGATCGTTCGGGTTCATCGAACCGAACATCGCCGCGAACGGGTTGTCCCCGCCCGCGCCGCCCGGCCCGCCGGCGCCCGGCAGGCCCGGAAAACCGAATCCGAGCGGGTTGGCAGGTCCCTGACCGCCACCGCCCTGCTGGCCCTTCTTCTTGCCCTCGTCGCCGTCCTCCGGCTCCTCCGGCGGAAGGCCGAAACCAAATGGGGTGTCACTCACGGGATTCCTCGGCTGTTAAGGCCACCGGTTCTGTCCCGGCGGCGACTGCCCGACTACACACACCCAGCGTAGACACCGTGACGGGATCGGGCCTCGGTGCTTCGCCGACTGATGTCCTGCGGCAGGATGGATGCCTCCTGGTACGTACGTGTCATACGCGTACTTACTGAAGACAACCGCTGGAGACGCCGGGTGAGTTCCCCAGATCCGCAGGTTCGCGCAGCGCGAAACCCCTCGACCAGTCACGGCACACGCGGCCCCGTCGTCGCGGTCACCGGCGCCGCGTCCGGCGTCGGTGCCCAGCTCACCGAGCGGCTCGCCGCCTCCGACGCCGTCAAACAGGTACTCGCGATCGACGAGCGGCGCGGCGAGTGCGCCTCCGCGACCTGGCACGTCCTGGATGTACGGGATCCGGCCATCGCCGAGAAGCTGCGGGGCGCGGACGTCGTCGTCCACCTGGCGCTCGACCTCGACCTGGAGTCGGACCCGGCGGCCCGCACCGCGTACAACGTGCGCGGCACCCAGACCGTGCTGACCGCGGCCGCCGCGGCCGGGGTGCACCGCGTCGTGCTGTGCACCTCGGCGATGGTCTACGGCGCGCTCGACGACAATGAGCTGCCGCTGTCCGAGGACGCCGAGCTGCGCGCCACGGCGGAGGCCACCGGCGTCGGCGACCTCCTGGAGATCGAGCGGCTCGCCCGGCGCGCCCCGCGCGCCCACCCCGGGCTCAACGTGACCGTGGTGCGCCCCGCCGTGCTCGTGGGCGGCGGTACCGACACGGCCCTGACGCGTTACTTCGAGTCGCCGCGCCTCCTCGTGGTGGCCGGGTCGCGGCCCGCCTGGCAGTTCTGCCACGTGGAGGACCTGTGCAGCGCCCTGGAGCACGCGGTCCTGGAGAAGGTCGACGGTGAGCTCGCGGTCGGCTGCGACGGCTGGCTGGAACAGGAGGAGGTCGAGGAGCTCAGCGGCATCCGGCGCATGGAGCTGCCGTCGGCCGTCGCGCTCGGCGCCGCCGCGCGACTGCACCGCATCGGCCTCACGCCCTCCCCGGCCGGCGACCTGGCCTACACGATGTACCCCTGGGTCGTCAGCGGCAGCAGGCTGCACGACGCCGGGTGGCGTCCCCGGTGGACCAACGAGGAGGTCCTCGCCGAACTCCTCGAGGAGGTCGCGGGGCGGCGCACGGTCGCGGGCCGCCGCCTCGGCCGCAAGGACGCGACGGCGGCGGGGGCCGCGGGCGCGACGGTGGCGCTCCTCGGTACGGCGGCGGTGGTCCGGCGGGTGCGCAAGGCGCGGCGGCGCATCTGAGACCCGCGCGGCCGCACACGGGACCGCGGGAAGGCCTACCCGACACCGCGGAAGGCCCACGCGGCACCGCAAAAGGTTTACCCGGGACACGGGCACCGCGGAAGGCCCACGCGGCACCGCAAAAGGTTTACCCGGGACACGGGCACCGCGGAAGGCTCACGCGGCACCAAGAAAGGCTCACGTGGGACTGTAGAAGGCTCCAATGCGCCACGCGCGCGTGCCGGGTGAAAGCGCTATTCACGGTTGTCGGCGGCGTACGGCACGATGAGCGCATGGCACCCACCCAGCACGACCACCCAGGCGAGCAGGCGGCACAGGACCCGATCAGGTTGTGCGCCGTCCGGGAGACGCCGCTCTCCCTCGACGAGGTCTTCCGGGCCGTCGGGGACGACGCGGCGGGCGGCACCGCGCTCTTCGTGGGGACGGTGCGCAACCACGACGGCGGGGCCGACGTGGACCGGCTCGGCTACTCGTGCCACCCGACGGCCGAGGCGGAGATGCGGCGCGTCGCGGAGAAGGTCGTCGCCGAGTACCCCGTGCGCGCCCTCGCGGCCGTCCACCGGATCGGCGACCTGACCGTGGGCGATCTGGCCGTCGTCGTCGCCGTCTCGTGCCCGCACCGCGGAGAGGCCTTCGAGGCGTGCCGCAAACTCATCGACGACCTGAAGCACGAGGTGCCCATCTGGAAGCACCAGACGCTCTCCGACGGGACCGAGGAGTGGGTCGGAGCCTGCTGACGCCCGTTGTGCCCTCCGTGTAATTCCGGTTGCGAAACGGCACCCCTGCTGTGACGGTTGACACCCAGGGCGGTTAGTCTGCTGATCAGTCAATTGCGGTCGCACACGGGATCGGGAGGTCGGCATGGGGGCGCTCATGTGGCTGCTTATTCCGGTCATCGCCGGGGTCGGAGCCGCTCTGTGGGGCTCCTGGGCGGGCCGGCGCCGCACGCAGACCGGTGACCACAGCGAGCTCGACGGCTACGCGCGCTTCCGCGAGGCGATGGAGAAGCGAGAGGCCATCGAGCGGGCCGACGCCCTGGAGAGATCCGACTCCGGGGCCTGAGACCGACACCCGGGTCCGACGATGCACGGGTCCCGTACGGTCGGCCCCGCACGCTCCGACCCCGCACGCTCCGGCCCCACAGGTGCGCCGACAGACACGTCCCGTACTGTCGTTCCATGCCACGCCGCACCGCGACGATGCTCGCCTCGACTCTGCTGCTGATCGCGCTGCTCTGCGCGGGTGTGCTCATCAAAGTGCCCTACGCGGAGATGTCGCCGGGTCCGACGGTGAACACCCTCGGGGACCACGAGGGCGAACCGGTGATCCAGATCTCCGGGCACAAGACGTACGAGGCCAGCGGCCATCTGAACATGACGACGGTCCGCGTCACCAGCGCCGACTTCAACATGAACCTCGTCTCGGCCGTCTACGGCTGGCTGGCGCACGACAACATCGTCGTCCCGCACGACACGCTCTACCCGGACGGCCAGACCGAGGAGCAGTCCTCGCAGGAGAACGCCGAGGAGTTCAGCCAGTCCCAGGAGAGCGCCAAGGTCGCCGCCCTGAACGAGCTGATGATCCCCGTGAAGTCCTGGGTGATCGTCTCCACGGTCGTCAAGGACAGCCCCGCGCAGGGCAGGCTGCACGCCGGTGACGTCGTCAAGGCGGTCGACGGCACCAAGGTCACCAAGCCCGCCGACGTCGCGAAGCTGGTCACCAAGCACAAGGCCGGCGAGAACGTCGTCTTCACCGTCGTGCCCGCCAAGGAGGCCGCCGCCGCCGAGAAGGAGGGCAAGGAGGCGACCCGCACGGAGAAGGTCACCATCAAGACGGCCAAGGCCGAGGACGACCGCGCCATCGTCGGCATCCAGGCCGGGACCGACCACACCTTCCCGTTCCAGATCGACATCAAGCTCGCCGACGTGGGCGGGCCCAGCGCGGGCCTGATGTTCTCCCTCGGCATCGTCGACAAGCTCTCACCGACCGACCTGACCGGCGGAAAGTTCGTGGCCGGCACCGGCACCATCGACGACGACGGCAAGGTCGGTCCCATCGGCGGCATCGGCATGAAGGTCGTCGGCGCCCGGCAGAAGGGCGCGCAGTACTTCCTGACGCCGAAGGACAACTGCGCCACCGCCGCGAAGGACACCCCGGACGGCCTGACGCTCGTCAAGGTGGACACCATCGACGACGCCATGGACGCACTGAAGGACATCCGCAGCGGGAACACCGCCGCCCTGCCGAAGTGCACGACGAAGAGCTGACCAGAGCGACGCGTCAGTACGTCAGGGGCGCGCCGGAATCTCCGGCGCGCCCCTGAACCTCAGTCCGCGCAGTCCGCGAACGTCTGCATTTCAGAACCTCGGTCCGCGAACCTCGGACCTCAGTCCGCGAACGTCGCCGACAGTGCCTCCGCGAGCCCCGGCACCAGCCGCGAGCCGGTCAGGACCTCGGTCGCGGAGTCCTTCCCGCGCAGCCGCAGCGCGGAGTCGCGGGTGCCGTCCCGCAGCACGCCGACCGTCATACGGACCTCCTGGCGGTCCGGGTGCTCGGCGACCCAGGCGGCCAGCTTCTTCTCGCTCAGGCCCTCCGGGACGCCTGCCTCCGCCGACGGCGGCAGCATGAGGCGCTCCACCGTCAGGGCGCAGCCCACGACGGCGTCCGGCCAGGCGATGGTGCCCAGGAACTCGTCCAGCGCCTTGCCCGCGGGGATCTCGTCCTGCTCGATGGGGGTGTAGCCGGTGCTCTCCTGTTCGCCGTCCAGACCGAGCTGGGAGGCGAGAGCGGGTTCCTGGGCGCGCAGGGCACCGGTGTCGACAAGGGCGAAGAGGCGAGCGGGCTGGTCCCAGCCGAGGCCGGAGGCGTACTCGTCGATCTCGAGTACGGCCCGGGTGAGGGGGCTCGCTGCCATGGGAGTGTTGGACATGGTCACAATCCTGCCTCGTTCCTCCCCCGAACCGGGAACTGAGTAAAGCGTGAGTAAGTTGCATAGGTGATGGGTTCTCGATCTCGGGGGCCCGGCCGATCGATTACTCAACTTCGAGGTGCGCACCTTGGCTTTCCAGATGCCGGACCGCGGCGGAGGCCCGACGGGGCCGCGGATCAGAATGGGCCGCCCGTCGCGGCGGGCCCGGACGCTGCTGCTGACGCTGGGCGTCCTGGCCGTGCTCGGCATGGCCTTCGTCATGTTCGCCGGATTCTGGACGGACTGGCTCTGGTACCGATCGGTCAACTACTCGTCCGTCTTCACGACGACGCTGTGGACGAAGATCGGACTCTTCTTCGTCTTCGGTCTGCTCATGGCGCTGGCCGTCGGCGTGAACATCTGGCTGGCGCACCGGCTGCGCCCGCCGCTGAGCGCCATGTCGATGGAGCAGCAGAGCCTCGACCGCTACCGCATGGGCATCGCGCCCTTCAAGAAGTGGCTGCTGCTCGGCATCACGGCCCTGGTGGGCCTCATCGCGGGCGCCTCGGCCGCGGGCCAGTGGCGCACATGGCTGATGTTCGTCAACGGGGTGCCGTTCCACCAGAAGGACCCCCAGTTCCACCTGGACGTGTCCTTCTACGCGTTCGACCTGCCCTGGTACCGCTTCCTCCTCGGCTTCGGCTTCGCGGCCACCGTCATCGGCCTGGTCGCCGCCGCGCTGACGCACTACCTGTACGGCGGGCTGCGCGTGACCAGCCCGGGCGCGCGCGCCACCGCCGCCGCGACGGGGCATCTCTCCGTCCTGCTCGGTGTGTTCGTGACCTTGAAGGCCGTCGCGTACTGGCTCGACCGGTACGGGCTCACCGTGAAGTCCAGCGACTTCAAGGCGACCAACAACTGGACGGGCCTGCGCTACGTCGACGCGAACGCGTACCTGCCGGCGAAGACGATCCTGTTCTGCATCGCCGTCATCTGCGCGGTGCTCTTCTTCGCGACCTTGTGGCGCCGTACCTGGCAGCTGCCGGTCATCGGCTTCGGCCTGATGGTGCTCTCGGCGATCCTGATCGGCGGCCTGTACCCGGCCATCGTCCAGAAGTTCCAGGTCCAGCCGAACGAGCAGTCCAAGGAAGCCCCGTACATCGAGAAGAACATCGAGGCGACCCGCAAGGCGTACGGGATCGACAAGGCGGACCCGGTCGACTACAGCGGCAAGAGCGGGACCGACAGCAAGCAGCAGCGCACGGACTCCGACTCGGCCGCCAGCTACCGCCTGAACGACCCGAACATCGTGTCGCCCACCTTCCAGCAGCTCGAACAGCAGCGGAAGTACTACCAGTTCCCGACCACCCTGGACGTGGACCGGTACAACGGCGTGGACACGGTCGTCGGCCTGCGCGAGCTGAACCTCGGCAAGCTCGACAAGCGCAACTGGATCAACGACCACTTCGTGTACACCCACGGCTACGGCGCCGTGACCGCGAAGGGCACGTCGACGGCCCAGGGCGCCCCGCAGTTCACCGAGTCGGGCCTGCCGACCACCGGTGACCTGGGCGACTACAACCAGCGCATCTACTACGGCGAGAAGACGACGCAGTACTCGATCGTCGGCGGGCCGCAGAAGGAGCTGGACTACGAGCAGGACGACGGCACGCAGAAGACCACGAGCTACACGGGCAAGAGCGGCATCAACCTCTCCAACCCGATCAACCGCGCGGCGTACGCGGTGGCCTTCAGCGAGCCGCAGATCCTCTACTCGGGCGCCATCGGCGAGGGTTCGCGCATCCTGTACAACCGCACGCCCAAGGAGCGGGTCGAGGCCGTCGCGCCGTGGCTGACCATCGACGGCGACGCCTATCCGACCGTCGTCGACGGGAAGATCAAGTGGATCGTCGACGCCTACACGACGTCGAACGGCTATCCGTACGCGTCCCGGACGACGCTCGGCGACACGACCGCCGACTCCCTCAACGAGGGGGACAACCAGCGCGCGGTGGTCGCCCAGCAGAACCAGGTCAACTACATCCGCAACTCGGTGAAGGCGACCGTCGACGCGTACACGGGCGAGGTCAAGCTCTACACGTGGGACGACGACGACCCGGTCCTGAAGACCTGGAAGAAGGCGTTCCCCGGCACGGTCGAGGCGAAGAGCGCCATCCCGGCGGACCTGAAGGAGCACCTGCGCTACCCGCAGGACATGTTCAAGGTCCAGCGCGAGCTGCTCAGCCTGTACCACGTGACCAACCCGGCGCAGTTCTACAACGCGTCCGACGCCTGGCAGGTCCCCAACGACCCGACGAAGAAGGACAACAGCGCGGTCCCGCCGTACTACCTGTCCATGAAGATGCCGGGCCAGACCAGCCAGCAGTTCTCGCTGACGACGACGTTCACGCCCAGCGGGCGGCCGAACCTGCGGGCCTTCATGGCGGTCGACGCCGACGCCACCAGTAAGGACTACGGGACCATAAGGCTCCTGAGAGTCACCGAGGACAAGGTCTACGGACCTGAGCAGGTGCAGAACAAGCTCAACTCCTCGAACCCCGTGGCGAACTGGGTGCGCGACATGAAGGGCGCCGACTCGACGGTCCTGTACGGCAATCTGCTGACAGTGCCGCTCGACAAGGGCTTCCTCTATGTCGAGCCCATCTACGCACAAGGCCGTAACGCCGAGTACCCGCTGATGCGCAAGGTCGCGGTCTCCTACGGCGACCGGATGGGCTTCGCCGACTCCCTGCCGGAGGCGCTCAACCAGGCCTTCGAGGTGGACGGGGCGCAACCGGCGGAGCCGGAGAAACCCGGTGGGGACACGACCAAGCCACCGGCGAACTCCACCGTCAAGGAAGCACTCGCCGACGCCGGGAAGGCCTTCGAGGACGGCCAGAAGGCGCTCAAGGAGAACGACTGGGCCGCGTACGGCGAGGCCCAGGAGAAGCTCCAGGAGGCTCTGCAGCGCGCTGACAAGGCGCAGACGCAGGCCGACAAGGACGCCAAGGCCGACGGTTCCAAGGCCGACGACTCCAAGGCGGGCGACAAGGCCGACAGCGACAAGGACACCGGGAAGACCGGTGGCAGTGGCTGATTCTGTTGCCGCCCCCGCGCCGTGGTACGGTTTGAACACAACGGCGCGGGGTGGAGCAGCTCGGTAGCTCGCTGGGCTCATAACCCAGAGGTCGCAGGTTCAAATCCTGTCCCCGCTACTGATGATCGAAGGCTCGGAAGCATCAGCTTCCGGGCCTTCGGTGCGTCGAGGCCCCGGGCGTCACGAGCCACAGGCATGTGCGGACTCTGTATCAAGACGATACGAACACTGCTCCGCCCGGGGACAGTTCGGCGAATTGTGTTTCACTTGTCGCCCTGTGGGCATGTCGACAAAACGCTGAAGTGACCTCAATGGCTGCGGTATACCAGGTGTACCCGGGTTGCGGGTGGTGCGACGATGGACGTTATGGGGGACAAGGCAACTCTGTTGGATACAGGGCGGTTTGTGCAGCCTTCCGACCGGGACGAATCCGGCGAGGCGGCGGAAGAAGCACGCCGGCGGCCGGCCGCGGAGGCCGGCGACGCCGAGGCGATGAGCGTCCTCGGCGCCATGCTGCTGCGCCGCGGTGATCTCGACGGAGCCGAGCCCCTGCTGCGCGGCGCCACGGGCGAGGGCGACCGCGCCGCCGCCAACAACCTGGGCGTCCTGCTGCACCAGCGCGGCTACCCGGACGAGGCGGCGGGATGGTGGCGGGTCGCCGCCGTCGCCGGTTCGGCCGCCGCCGCGCACGCGCTCGGCCGCCACTTCCGCGAGCGCGGCGACGAGCCCGGCGCCGAGTACTGGCTGCGCCAGTCCGCCGAGCAGGGCCACACGCTCGGCGCCTACGCCCTCGCCGACCTCCTGGAGCACCGCAGCGACGTCGGCGCCGAGCGCTGGATGCGGGTCGCCGCCCAGCGCGGGCACCGCGAGGCCGCGTACCGCCTCGCCCGCGCCCTCGACCGGCAGGCCGCCCGGCTCGGCCCCGAGGACGTCCTGGTCACCGACGAGAACAAGCAGCCCGCCGCCGAGGCCGAGCAGTGGTACCGGCAGGCCGCCGCCAAAGGGCACCGCCGCGCCGCGCTGCACCTCGGCTCGATCCTGGAGAAGCGCGGCGAGCTGAAGGAGGCGGGCCGCTGGTACCTGACGTCCGCCAAGGACGGCGAGCCGCGCGCCGCGTGCGCCCTCGCCTTCCTGCTGCGCGACGCCGGGGACGAGGAGAGCGCCGCCGTGTGGTGGCTGCGCGCGGCCCAGGACGGCGACGGCAACGCGGCGAACGCGCTGGGCGCCCTGCACGCCCAGCGTGGCGAGACCCAGACCGCCGAGCGCTGGTACCGCGCCGCGATGGACGCGGGCGACAACAACGGCGCGTACAACCTCGGCCTGCTCTGCGCCGAGCAGAAGCGCACCGCACAGGCCGAGAGCTGGTACCGCCGTGCCGCCTACGCGGGCCACCGCGAGGCGGCCAACGCGCTGGCCGTGCTGCTCCTGCAGAACGGTGACGCGGTCGGCGCCGAGCCCTGGTTCTCCAAGGCGGCCGAGGCGGGCAGCGTCGACGCCGCCTTCAACCTCGGCATCCTGTACGCGGGCCGGGACGAGCCGGACGCCGACCAGCAGGCCCTGCGCTGGTACGAGCGCGCCGCCGCCGGCGGCCACACCGAGGCCGCGCTCCAGGCCGGCATCGCGCGCCTGCGCGAGGGCGACGAGCCGAGCGCCGAACGGCACCTGCGGTGCGCCGCGGGCGGCGGCAGCCCCGAGGCCGCCTACCGGCTCGCCCAGCTGCTCGACGTGCGCCGCCCGCCCGCCCCCCGGCACGAGCTGGGCGAGCCGGTCACCGAGAAGAGCGAGTGCGAGGAGTGGTACGAGCGGGCCGCCGAGCACGGGCACCGGCGCGCCCAGGTGCGCGTCGGCATGCTCGCCGCCGTGCGCGGTGACGTGGTCGAGGCGGCCCGTTGGTACCGGCAGGCCGCGGAGGCGGGCTCGCGCAACGGCGCGTTCAACCTCGGCCTGCTGCTCGCCCGCGAGGGCAGCGAGCCGGAGGCCGCCCTGTGGTGGACACGGGCCGCCGACGCCGGGCACGGCCGGGCCGCGCTCCGGCTCGCCCTGCTGCGCGCGCGCCGCGGCGACCTCGTGGAGGGACAGAAGTGGGCCACCCGGGCGGTGGAGCTGGGCCCGGCGGAGGTCGCCGAGCGGGCCGGGCGGCTGCGGGACGCGTTGCGCCAGGAGCTGTCGGCGTAGCCGCGCGGGGGATGGCGGAACGGATTTGCGCTGGTCGGGGGCGTACCGTAGAGTTGCATTCAACGGCGCGGGGTGGAGCAGCTCGGTAGCTCGCTGGGCTCATAACCCAGAGGTCGCAGGTTCAAATCCTGTCCCCGCTACTCAAGGTCTCAGGGCCGGAATCCAAGGATTCCGGCCCTGAGGCGTTTTCCGAGTCGTTTCCTGAGGCGCTACGGACAGCCGCACGCAAAAGGCCCGCATCAGTCGATGCGGGCCCTCTCGCGTTCTGTGCCGACTACGACGCGCAGTTCGGGCAGACGCCCCGGTACGTGACCTCTACGTCCGAGATCGTGAAGCCGAAGCGCTCCGAGTCGGGAAGGGCCGTCAGGGGGTTGCCCGTCGGGTGGACGTCGCGGATCTGGCCGCACTGGGCGCAGACCAGGTGCTGGTGCGGACGGTGCGCGTTCGGGTCGTACCGCTTCGCCCGCTTGTCGGTGGCCACCTCGATGACCTCACCGAGGGAGACCATCTCGCCCAGCGTGTTGTAGACCGTGGCCCGGGAGATCTCGGGGAGCTTCGCGACCGCGCGGGCATGGACCTCGTCGGCGGTCAGATGGACGTGCTCTCCTTCGAGGACCTCGGCCACGACACGTCGCTGCGCGGTCATGCGCCAGCCGCGCCCGCGCAGTCGTTCCAGGAGGTCACTCATGACAACCAGCCTAACAGCAAGGGGACAAGATCCCGAATGAATGTGACTTTGGAGCTTTCCTTGACTTAGACAGTGTCCATTGTAGGATCACTGATTGGCTGAGGCCAAGCGACAGGACACTCCGGAAGGTTTCGCATGACCGAGAATCACGAAGCAATCGTCACGGACGCGAAAACGGAGGAGACGGGTGGCTGCCCGGTCGCGCACGGCCGTGCCAAGCACCCGACCCAGGGCGGCGGCAACACGCAGTGGTGGCCCGAGCGCCTCAATCTGAAGATCCTCGCCAAGAACCCGGCGGTGGCGAATCCGCTCGGCGCGGACTTCGACTACACGGCGGCGTTCAACGCCCTGGACCTCCAGGCCGTCAAGCGTGACATCGCCGAGGTGCTGACCACCTCGCAGGACTGGTGGCCCGCCGACTTCGGCAACTACGGCCCGCTCATGATCCGGATGGCCTGGCACAGCGCCGGCACGTACCGGATCAGCGACGGCCGCGGTGGCGCGGGCGCCGGTCAGCAGCGGTTCGCGCCGCTCAACAGCTGGCCCGACAACGGCAACCTGGACAAGGCCCGCCGGCTGCTGTGGCCGGTCAAGCAGAAGTACGGCCAGTCCATCTCCTGGGCCGACCTGCTGATCCTCACCGGCAACGTGGCCCTGGAGACGATGGGCCTCAAGACCTTCGGCTTCGCCGGCGGCCGCCCCGACGTGTGGGAGTCCGAGGAGGACGTCTACTGGGGCCCCGAGACCACCTGGCTCGGTGACGAGCGCTACACCGGCGACCGTGAGCTGGAGAGCCCGCTCGGCGCGGTGCAGATGGGCCTCATCTACGTGAACCCGGAGGGCCCCAACGGCAACCCGGACCCGATCGCCGCAGCCCGCGACATCCGTGAGACGTTCCGCCGGATGGCGATGAACGACGAGGAGACCGTCGCGCTCATCGCCGGTGGCCACACCTTCGGCAAGACGCACGGCAACGGACCCGCGGATGCTGTCGGGCCCGACCCCGAGGCCGCCCCGATCGAGGCGCAGGGCCTCGGCTGGGCCAGCAGCCACGGCACCGGCAAGGGCGGCGACGCCATCACCAGTGGCCTCGAAGTGACCTGGACCAGCAACCCGACCAGGTGGGACAACGAGTTCTTCGACTACCTCTTCGGCTTCGAATGGGAGCTGACCCAGAGCCCCGCCGGTGCCAACCAGTGGGTCGCGAAGGACGCCGAGGCGACCGTGCCGCTCGCGCACGACGCGTCGCAGAAGCAGCTTCCGACGATGCTGACGACCGACCTGTCGCTGCGCTTCGACCCGATCTACGAGCCGATCTCGCGCCGCTTCCACGAGAACCCCGAGGAGTTCGCGGACGCCTTCGCCCGCGCCTGGTACAAGCTGACCCACCGCGACATGGGCCCGGTCGTGCGCTACCTCGGCCCGGAGGTCCCCGCCGAGGAGCTGCTCTGGCAGGACCCGCTGCCCGCGCGCACCGGTGAGGTCATCGACGCCGCGGACATCGCCGCCCTCAAGGAGCAGGTCCTCGCCTCGGACCTGACGGTCGCGCAGCTGGTCTCGGCCGCCTGGGCGTCCGCCTCCTCCTTCCGCGGCAGCGACAAGCGCGGTGGCGCCAACGGCGGTCGCGTCCGCCTGGAGCCGCAGCGCAATTGGGCGGTCAACAACCCGGACGACCTGGCGCAGGTGCTCCGTACGCTCGAAGGCGTCCAGGAGTCCTTCAACGCCAAGGGCGGCCGCCAGGTCTCCCTCGCCGACCTCATCGTGCTCGCGGGCTCCGCGGCCGTCGAGAAGGCGGCCAAGGACGGCGGCTTCGACATCGAGGTGCCCTTCTCGCCGGGCCGCGTGGACGCCACGCAGGAGCAGACGGACATCGAGTCGTTCGCCGCGCTCGAACCGGCCGCCGACGGCTTCCGCAACCACGTCGGCAAGGGCAACCGTCTCCCGGCCGAGTACCTGCTGCTCGACAAGGCGAACCTGCTGACGCTGTCCACCCCCGAGATGACCGTCCTCGTCGGCGGCCTGCGCGTCCTCGGCGCCAACACCGGCAAGTCGAAGCACGGCGTGCTCACCGAGCGGCCGGGCATCCTGAGCAACGACTACTACGTCAACCTGCTCGACATGGGCACGACGTGGAAGTCGACGTCCTCGGCGCAGGACGAGTTCGAGGGCCGGGACGCGAGCGGTGCCGTCAAGTGGACCGGCACCCGTGCCGACCTCGTCTTCGGCTCCAACTCCGAGCTGCGCGCGGTGGCCGAGGTCTACGCGAGCGACGACGCCAAGGAGAAGTTCGCGCGGGACTTCGTCGCGGCGTGGAGCAAGGTCATGGACCTGGACCGGTTCGACCTGGTCTGACCCGACCCCGTAGGAACAAGGGCCGGTTCCCCGAGGGGAGCCGGCCCTTCTCGCACTACACCGCCAGCGTCGGCGCCTTCCGCCTCGCCGGTGTCCAGCAACGCGTGATGTCGCGGACCGAGACGATACCGACGGGCTCACCGCCGTCGAGCACGATGAGGTGGCGGAAGCCGCCGTGCGTCATCGCGTCCGCCGCCTGCTCCAGGGTCCACCCCGGGGTGGCGAAGACGACGTCGGTGGTGGTGTGGGTGCCGGCCGTCTCACGGTCCGGGTCCTGGTTGGTGGCCAGCGAGTTGAGGATGTCGCGCTCGGTCAGGATGCCGATGCCGGAGCCGTCGGGGTCGAGGACGACGGCCGCGCCGACGCGGCGCGCCGACATCAGCCGGGCCGCCTGGCGCAGGGTGTGGTTGGGACCGATGGTGAGGACCATCGTGCTCATGGCGTCGCGGACGAGCATGGATGGAGCCACCTTCCTTGGAGGCACCTGTGGACCCGCACCGCCCCGGTCACGGCCGGGTACGAGAAACGATTCACAAGTTCACAAGTGGGGGGACTCTCAGAGTTACAGGTAAAGGGAGTGCCAACAAGAGGGCGCGCGAGGCGAGTTGAGGGGCGCGCTCAGCGCCCGGTCAGATAGCTCAGCATCTCGTCGTGCAGCAGCCCGTTCGACGCCGCCGCGTTGCCGCTGTGCGGTCCCGGACGCCCGTCCAGGCCGGTGAACGTGCCGCCCGCCTCGGTCACCACGATCGCGGGCGCCGCCATGTCCCACAGCGACAGCTCCGGCTCCGCGCACAGGTCGACCGAGCCCTCGGCCACCATCATGTAGGGCCAGAAGTCGCCGTACCCGCGCGTGCGCCACACCGTCCGGGTCAGGTCCAGGAACCCGGGCAGGCGGCCCTGCTCCTCCCAGCCCGTCAGCGAGGAGTACGCGAAGGAGGCGTCGGCCATCCGGCCCACCTTGGACACGTGCAGCCGGGTCGCGGAGGTCAGGCTGCGGCCGGTGTACGCGCCCGCGCCCTTCGCCGCCCACCAGCGCCGGCCGAGCGCGGGCGCGGAGACCACGCCGACGACCGGCTGGTAGCCGCCCTCGCCCGCCTCCATCAGCGAGATGAGCGTCGCCCATACGGGGACGCCGCGCACGTAGTTCTTGGTGCCGTCGATCGGGTCGATGACCCAGCGGCGCGGCCCGGTGCCCTCGACGCCGTACTCCTCGCCGAGGATCGCGTCCCGCGGCCTGCCGCGCTTGAGGTGACCCCGGATCAGCTCCTCGGCGGACTTGTCGGCCTCGCTGACCGGCGTCATGTCCGGCTTGGTCTCCACCTTCAGGTCGAGGGCCTTGAACCGGTCCATCGTCGCGGCGTCGGCGGCGTCCGCGAGGACGTGGGCGAGACGCAGATCATCGTGGTAGTCGGGCATGACTGCACAGTATCGATCGAGGTCGCCCGAGAGCCACACGGCCTCCGCCCGCGTGGGGCGCGGCAGGGGCGTGTACGAGGGCGCGTACGGGTCCGCGTGCACGCTATTGACAGGGCGGTCGGACCCGTCAACTCTGGCGGAACAAGCCGTTCTGACGACGGCGGCCCGGGGAGGCGACGATGCCTGCAGCACGGGAATCCCTGTTGGACGCGGCGTACACGGCCCTCGCGCGCCGCCCGTGGTCCGGGGTGCGCATGGTGGACGTGGCGGCGGTCGCCGGGGTCTCCCGGCAGACCCTCTACAACGAGTTCGGCAGCAAGGAGGGGCTCGCCCGCGCCCTCGTGCGGCGCGAGGCCGACGCCTATCTCGCGGGCGTCGACCGGGCCCTGAAGGAGGGCGGCCTCGACACGGTCGCCGAGTGGACGGTGGCGAGCGCCCGGCGCAATCCGCTGGTGCGCGCCGCGCTCACCGGCTGCTGGAGCGAGCGGCTGCCCTCGCCGACCCTGTCCGCGGTGCCGTCCTCGTCGGCCGTGCCCGCGCAGCGCCGCGCGGACGGGCCGCTGCCCGCCCCCGCAGATCTCCTCGGCCTCGTACGGGACCGGACGCTCGCCGCGCTGGGCTCGGCGGGCGCCGCCAAGGCGGAGGGGGAGGCGCTCGCGCGCGACTGCGAACTGGCGGTGCGGCTCGCCCTGTCGTGCGTCATGGTGCCGCCGGGGGAGGGCGGGGTCACGCGGCTTGTGCGGGAGACGATCCGTCAGGGGCGCGCGCACGCCTGACGGCCCGTGAGGATCACTGCGCCGAGCCCGACAGCTGCAGGCCGATCACGCCCGCGATCACCAGGCTGATCGAGACGATCTTGAGCGTGGAGACCACGTCGCCCAGGAAGATCATTCCGTAGATCGCGGTGCCCGCCGCGCCGATACCCGTCCACACCGCGTACGCCGGACCCACGTCGAGCTTCTTCAGGGACAGCGTGAGCAGGCCGAAGCTGCCGAGCGCGAAGGATGCGAAGGCGATCGTCGGCCACAGCCGGGTGAAGCCGTGCGAGAGCTTCAGACAGACGGCGAACCCCGTCTCCAGAAAGCCCGCGACGATGACCAGCAGCCACGCCATGTGATGTGCCTCCCGTGCTCCGCTGATCCCGATGATCCCGACTGAAATACGTACGGTTTCGATCTTGCGTCCGGCTTGGTGTGATTATGCCTTCACCAAGGCTTGGGGGCAGCAAACAAGACAGAGGTCAGTCGCCCTCGCGCCGCTCGCGGGTGGCCAGCAGACGGCGCAGCGAGTACAGGCGCGCCGGATCCGCGTGGCCCTCCGCCACCCAGGCGTCCAGGGCGCAGTCCGGCTCGTCGTGGCTGCACGCGCGCGGGCAGTTCTCCGTGCCCGGCTCCAGGTCGGGGAAGGCGTGGATGACCCGCGACGGGTCCACGTGGTGCAGGCCGAACGAGCGTACGCCCGGGGTGTCGACCACCCAGCCGGCCTCGCCCGGCAGCGGCAGGGCCCGCGCCGACGTGGTGGTGTGCCGGCCGCGCCCGGTGACCGCGTTGACATGGCCCGTCGTACGCCGCTGGTCCTGCGCCACCAGGGCGTTCACCAGCGTCGTCTTGCCGACGCCCGAGTGGCCGACGAACGCGGTGATCTTGCCGTCGAGCTGCTCGCGCACCCGCGCCACCGCCGAGCCGTTCTCCAGCTCCTCGCGGCTGGTCACCACGTAGGGGATGTCGAGGTCCCCGTACAGCTCCAGGAGCTTGTCCGGCGACGCAAGGTCCGACTTGGTCAGCACGAGGAGCGGGGTGAGGCCGCCGTCGAACGCCGCGACCAGGCAGCGGTCGATCATGCGCGGGCGCGGCTCGGGGTCGGCCAGGGCCGTGACGACGGCGAGCTGGTCGGCGTTGGCGACGACCACCCGCTCGTACGGGTCGTCGTCGTCCGCCGTACGGCGCAGGACCGACGAGCGGGGCTCGATCCGGACGATGCGGGCGAGTGTGTCCTTCTTGCCGGACAGGTCGCCGACGACGGCCACCTGGTCGCCGACGACCGCCGCCTTGCGGCCCAGTTCGCGGGCTTTCATCGCGTGGACCGGACGGTCGTCGATGAGGACGGTGAGGCGGCCCCGGTCGACGGTGAGGATCATGCCCTCCGCCGCGTCCTCGTGCTTCGGCCTGATGTTCGTCCGCGGCCTGTTCCCCTTGCGGTTGGGGCGCTGGCGGATGTCGTCCTCGTCGGTGTTCTTGCCGTAGCGGCGCATCGTTCCGCGTTCCCTACGGCCGGTCCGCCTCGGACGTCCCGGATGTCCCGGGCACCCCGAGCATTCCGGTCCACATGGCGGGGAAGTCCGGCAGCGTCTTCGCCGTCGTCGCCACGTTCTCGATCTGTACGCCGTCCACCGCCAGGCCGATGATCGTGCCCGCCGTCGCCATGCGGTGGTCGTCGTACGTGTGGAAGATCCCGCCGTGCAGGCGGCGCGGGCGGATGTGCAGGCCGTCGGCCGTCTCGGTGACGTCACCGCCCAACTCGTTGATCTCCTTGGTGAGCGCGGCCAGGCGGTCCGTCTCGTGCAGGCGCAGGTGCGCCACGCCGCTGAGCGTGGACGGGCTGTCGGCCAGGGCCGCGACCGCCGCGATACCCGGGGTCAGCTCGCCGACCTCGCCGAGGTTCACGTCGATGCCGTGGACCGAGCCCGAGCCCGTGAAGACCAGACCTCGTTCGGTCAGTTCGCAGGAACCGCCCATCCGCGTGAAGATCTCGCGCAGCGCGTCGCCGGGCTGCGTGGTCTGTGCCGGCCAGTCCGGGATCGTCACCCGGCCACCCGTGACCAGGGCCGCCGCCAGGAACGGCTGCGCGTTCGACAGGTCCGGCTCGATGACGATGTCCCGGCCGAGCAGCGCGCCCGGCGTGACCCGCCAGACATTCGGCTCGCCGCCCGACTCCGGGGTGTCGACCTGCGCGCCGACCGCCCGCAGCATGTCGACCGTCATCCGGATGTGTGGCATCGAGGGGAGCGTGGAGCCGGTGTGGCGGACCTCCACACCCTGGTTGAAGCGCGGCGCCGACAGCAGCAGCGCGGACACGAACTGGGACGACGACGACGCGTCGATCTCCACCGGGCCGCCGTCGAGCGCCCCGCCGCCGTGCACCGTCAGGGGGAGCGCGCCGCGGTTGTCGTCGTCGATGCGGGCGCCGAGCGTGCGCAGCGCGTCGATCACGCCGTGCAGCGGACGCTCGTACGAACGGGCATCGCCGTCGAACCGGATCGGGCCGTCGGCGAGCGCCGCGACCGGCGGCAGGAAGCGCATGACCGTGCCCGCGTTGCCCACGTCGACCGTGGCCGGGCCGTGCAGGCCCGACGGGATGACGCGCCACGCCTCGCCCGAACCGTCCGGACCCACGCCCTCCTCGATGCCGACGCCCATCTCGCGCAGGGCGCCCGCCATCAGCAGGGTGTCGCGCGAGCGCAGCGGGCGGCGCAGCCAGCCCGGCTCGGCGGCGAGCGCGGCCAGGACGAGGGCACGGTTGGTGACGGATTTCGACCCCGGCACCGCGACGGTCGCGTCGACGGCTCCGCTCGCGACGGGGGCGGGCCAGAGGGCGGTGGGCGCGGGGTGCGTGGTCATGCCCCCACTTTAGTGGGCCCGGACCGGGTCACCTGTTCAGAGGTTGAGCAGCCAGCGGCCTCCGCCGAGCAGTGAGCACAGTGCTACGGCGTGGAAGAAAAAGAGCCACATTCCCGCGGGGACGTGCGTGAGGCGGGAGAGCTGATCCGCGTCCGAGTCGCCCGCGCCGCCCCTGCGGCGCTTGCTCTGCAGTTCGAACGCGGGGCGGACGCCGCCCAGGAGCAGGAACCAGGCCGCCGCGTAGGCGAACGCCGCCTGCATCTGGGGGCCGGTCAGCCATGAGATCAGGAGGAAGGCGCCGCCGGTCAGCACGACCGTCAGTGCGCCGTACGCGTTTCTGATCATCAGCAGCATCGCGAGGAGCAGCGCTGTCGCCAGCCACAGGAGGAGGGTGATGCGGCCCGTCGCCAGGAGGGCCGCGCCGCCCAGGCCCAGGAGGGGCGGGGCCGTGTAGCCGGCCGCCGCCGTCAGGATCATGCCCAGGCCGGTCGGCTTGCCTCGGCTCACCGTCAGGCCGCTGGTGTCCGAGTGCAGGCGGATACCGTCCAGCCTGCGGCCCATCAGAAGGGCGATGAGGCCGTGGCCGCCCTCGTGGGCGATGGTGATGGCGTTGCGGGAGAGGCGCCAGACGGCGTGCGGGGTCACCGCGGCCAGCGCGATGACGCCGGTGGCTATGACCACCCACTGGTCGGGGTCGGGCTGGGTACCGGTGAGGCGGTTCCAGAGGGTGGTGTCCATCGAGGGTTCGGCTCCCGTTCGGTGACTTCTGGCGGCTGCGCGCAGTGCTCTGGCACTGTGGCACGTATGTGCGGACGGTATGCGTCGAGTCGTGGGCCCGAGGATCTCGCAGCAATCTTCGAGATCGAGAAGTGGGAGCCGGAGGAGGGCTATGAGCCCGACTACAACGTGGCGCCCACCAAGGAGGTCTACGCCGTTCTCGACCGCCCCGTGAAAGACGCCGACGATCCGCGTCCGGTTCGCCAGCTGCGCAAACTGAGGTGGGGTCTTGTGCCGTCCTGGGCCAGGACGCCCGAGGGTGCCGCCCGGATGATCAACGCGCGGGCCGAGACGGTGCACGAGAAGCCGTCGTACCGGCGGGCCTTCGCTGCTCGGCGCTGCATTCTTCCCGCCGACGGGTATTACGAGTGGGTCACCGGGGAGCAGGAGCGGGAGCTCGAGGTCGAGGGGAAGCGGAAGCGGCCTCGCAAGCAGCCGTACTTCGTGACGCCCGCCGATGGGGGTGTCTTCGCCATGGCCGGGCTGTACGAGTTCTGGCGGGACCGGACGCTGCCGGATGAGCATCCGCTGGCGTGGCGGGTCACGTGCTCGGTGATCACCACCGAGGCGGAGGTCGCTCCGCTCGGGGTCGCTCCGGAGGGCGGGCCGCGGTCGCTGGCCGACATTCATCCGCGTATGCCGTTGATGCTCACGCCTGACCGGTGGGGCGCGTGGCTGGATCCCGGGGCGAGTGATGTGGAGGGCGTGCGGGCGCTGCTCGCTCCGCCGCCGGAAGGGCTCATGCGGGCCTACCCGGTGTCCACCGCTGTCAGCAATGTGCGTAACAACGGGGCCGAGCTGGTGAAGGAGATCGACAGGCCCGAGGAAGTCACTCTGTTCTGACGCCCCGTGTTCACGTGGGGCGGGGCCGTGCCGGTGTACCTCCTCGGCCGGATGGGGCTTCCCGGCCCGCTGCGCGCCATAGGCGCGGCGTCCGGTGCCGGGTTCCAGGAGAGTCCTGCGGGGGCACACCGACACGTCCCCTCCCGTTGTCGTGCGTGTGCGGGAGGGTGGGGCTTCTGAGTCACCATGAAGGCGTGAATCGTACGGAGACCGTTTCCACTGGTGTGGGTGATGCTCGTGTCACTTGGCACGAGGCGGAGGACCCCGAGTTCGTGCTGGCCGTCGGTCATGGGGCCGGAGGTGGCATCGAGGCGCGGGACTTGCAGGCACTGGCGCGGGTGCTGCCAGGGCACGGTGTCAGCGTCGCTCTGGTCGAGCAGCCCTGGCGGGTCGCCGGGAAGAAAGTCGCTCCCGCTCCCAAGACGCTTGATGCGGGGTGGCGTGACCTCTGGCCCGCGCTCGCCAAGGACGGACTTGCGGTGATCGCCGGGGGCAGGAGCGCCGGGGCCCGGGTCGCCTGCCGGACCGCGGGTGAGCTGGGGGCCGTCGCTGTGCTCGCGTTGAGTTTTCCGTTGCATCCGCCCGGCAGGCCCGAGAAGTCCCGGGCCGACGAGCTGCTGGGGGCCGGGGTGCCCACGCTGGTCGTCCAGGGGGGTAATGATCCGTTCGGCAGGCCCGGGGAGTTCCCGGCGGCGGGCGGGTTCCGGCTGGTCGAAGTTCCCTGCGCCGATCATGGGTTCGCCGTTCCCAAGCGGGCGCCGGTCGGGGAGACGGAGACCTTGTCCGTCATCACCGGTGGTGTCGTCGCGTGGGTTCCGTCACTTCTGTAGCGCGGGAATGTCCCGTGCGGGGCGCGTGTTGTCGGGAACGTCGGTGACACTGCGTACGAGAGGAAGTCCGCCGCATGGGTTCGACCATCTGCCCGGGCCGCGCCACCACTCCTGAGCTGGAGTGGAGCGTGCTGAGTGCGGCGAAGACCGCTCCTATTCGGGCGGCGGGCGGACCGGATCGTCGTCTATCCTCCGATTCGGGTGGGACCTTCCCGGGTCTCGCCAAGTCTTCGGAGGAGGTGGGTCCGGTCACAGGGACCGACGCAGGGACCGAGCACGGCCAGGCGGACGAGCGCCCGGAGCCCGCGGAGAGCGCCGCCGAGCGCAGCGCTCGCTTCGAGCGGGACGCTCTGGAGTTCCTCGACCAGATGTACTCGGCCGCGCTGCGCATGACGCGCAATCCGGCGGACGCCGAGGACCTGGTGCAGGAGACGTACGCCAAGGCGTACGCGTCCTTCCACCAGTTCCGCGAGGGGACCAACCTCAAGGCCTGGCTGTACCGGATCCTGACGAACACCTTCATCAACTCGTACCGCAAGAAGCAGCGCGAGCCCCAGCGCAGCGCCGCTGAGGAGATCGAGGACTGGCAGCTGGCGCGTGCCGAGTCGCACATGTCCACCGGTCTGCGCTCGGCCGAGTCGCAGGCGCTCGATCACCTGCCCGACTCCGATGTGAAGCGGGCCCTGCAGGCGATCCCCGAGGAATTCCGCATCGCGGTCTATCTCGCCGACGTAGAGGGCTTTGCGTACAAGGAGATCGCGGACATCATGGGAACACCCATCGGTACGGTGATGTCTCGGCTGCACAGGGGGCGTCGCCAGCTGCGCGGCATGCTCGAGGACTACGCCCGTGACCGCGGGCTCGTCCCGGCCGGCGCCGGAGAGTCGAACGAAGCGAAAGGCTCGGGCTCATGAGCTGCGGAGAGCCGCACGAGACGGACTGCAGTGAGGTCCTCGACCATCTCTATGAGTTTCTTGACCGAGAGATGCCGGACTCCGACTGCACCAAGTTCGAGGTGCACTTCGAGGAGTGCTCCCCCTGCCTGGAGAAGTACGGCTTGGAGCAGGCCGTGAAGAAGCTGGTCAAGCGGTGCTGCGGGCATGACGACGTCCCCGCCGACCTGCGGGCCAAGGTCATGGGGCGCATCGACCTCATCCGGTCCGGGCAGCCCGCTGCGCGGCCCGCTTCCGAAGAGGGCACCTCGCTCGGTTGAGGCGTGCCCCGTGGCGCGTGCCCCATGGCGACCGCTCCCGTGACCGAGCGGCGTGAACTCCCGTGCCCGAGTGGCGTGAACTCCCGTGCTTTGCGCGGGAGTTCGGTTCATGCGTCACTTCATTCACTCGAACGTGCTAATCCCGGCCCCTGAGCCGCTCTGACGGTCCCGCGCGCGTCCTATCCTCCCTGAATCGGTCTTCACACGGGGAGGGGTGGGCATGCGGTCGGTACCGCCGGTGGCCCGTGTGTTCGTGCTGGCGGCCGGTGGTGGGGCTCTCGGGTGCGTCTCGACCGTTCTCCTCCATGACATCCATGGCACCGCTTGGGGCGTTGTCGCGCTGCTCGCGTGCGTCTTCGCGGGCTGTGAGCAGATCGGGCGGTGCCGGGTTCTCGGGCGGCGGGCTCCCAGAGGTATGGGGACCTTCTTTCCCGTGCTCCTCGCAGGAGCGTTTCTGCTGCCTGCGTCGGCTGCCGCCCTCGTCGTCGTGCCCGGGGCCCTCCTCGCCCGCGTCGACCAGCGGCCCGTCGCCCTGCGGCGACTGTGGCGGGGATCGCAGCTCGTGCTCGGCATCTGGGCGGCCGCTCGGGTGTTCGGGGTTCTCGGTGGGCCGGACGCCGTCTCCGGGGGGCGTCTCGCGTACGCGCTCGGGCCCGCCGCCGCCGGTGTTCTCGTTTTCTGCGCAGTACTTACTGTGCTCGACGGCGCCGTCCTCGCCCTTGCCGAGCGCGTCCCCGTGTCGGCCGCCTGGCGTGGGCTCTTTCTGCGGTCCCTCGCGCCCGTCGGCGTGCATGGGCTCGCCGGGCTGCTCATGGCCGTCCTGTGGGCCAGCCCGTACGGGGCCGTGGCCGCGCTGCTCGTGCTGTTGCCCATGTACATCTCCTGCTGGGTGCTGGCCCAGTACCAGCGTGAGAGCGCCGCCCACCAGGCCACCATCCGGGCGCTCGTCCAAGCCGTCGACATCAAGGACGGCTACACGCGCGGGCACAGCGAACGCGTCGGGCAGGCGTCCATGATGATCGCCCGCGAGCTGGGGATGGCCGACGAGCGCGTGGAGATCCTGCGGTTCGCCGGGATCCTGCACGACGTGGGCAAGCTCGGGGTGCCGACCCGGCTGCTGAGGAAGGACGGGCCCCTCACGCCCGAGGAGCGGGAGATCATCCAGCTGCATCCCGAGTACGGGCACGAGATCGTGCGCGGCATCGGGTTCCTGGGGGAGGCGCGCGCCGCGATCCTCCACCACCACGAGCGGCTCGACGGCAGCGGGTACCCGTACGGGCTCGCCGGGGCGCAGATCCCCGAGTTCGCGCGCGTGGTGGCGGTGGCCGACGCCTTCGACGCCATGACCTCCACGCGTACGTACTCGCGGGCGCGGCCCGTCGCGGTCGCGCTGGCGGAGCTGGAACGATGCGCCGGGTCGCAGTTCGATCCGGTGATGGTGCGGGCGCTGGCCGATGTGCTGGGGAGGGAAGGCTGGCACCCCGTGGTCACCGCCGACGAGGGCACGGTCCCCGCCGCCCGCCGCGAGGGCGTGGCCGCGCCGGGGGCGGCCTCCCGGTGAGGGGGACCGGCCCCGCGCGTCCGCCCATGGTGGCCGGCCTCTACGTGGCCGCGGGCCTTGTCACGCTGCTCGCCCTCGGGGCGACCGCCCGGCACGGGCTCGACCGGCCCGGGGTCGCGCTCGCCTTCGGGCTGCTCATCGTCGTTGGGGAACTGGCGCGGTGGGGCGGGGGCGGGGACCGGGAGCCCGCGCCGCTGGGCACCGCCGGGGCGCTCGCGTACGCGCTGCTCGGACAGGCGGGCGGGCAGCCCTCCCAGCACGGGGTGGCGCAGGTCGTCGCCATCACCGTCGCGGGCACGCTGCTCGGCTGCGTTCCGCACGTCGCCAGGGGGCAGGGGCCCTCGCTCGACCACATGGCGCGGCGCGTGCTGAGCGTCGCTTTCGCCGCCGTGTGCTTCCAGCCGCTCTACAACGAAGGGGTCGTCCAGCGGTGGGTCGGCGGCGGGGCGTACTACGCGGTGCTCGTCGCCGGGCTGCTGGCGCTCACCGCGCTGTGCGACGCCGTGCTCGCCGCCGCCATCGCGCACGCGCGCACGCGCTGGCCGTTCGGACCGCTGCTCCGCGACGAACTGCGGGCCATGCTCGGCATCGGCTCCGCCGTCTGCGCGACCGGGGCCGTCATGGCGCTCGCCGTCGCCGTGGCCGGACTGTGGGCGCTGCCCGTCATCAGCCTTCCGCTGCTCCTCACCCAGCTGGCGTTCCGGCGCTACGCCGCCGTGCGGGCCACGTACCGGCAGACCATCGCCTCCCTCGCCCGCGCCACCGAGATCGCCGGGTACACCCCGCACGGGCACGCCCTCCGGGTCGCCGCGCTCAGCCGGTCCGTCGGGCGAGAGCTGGGGCTCTCCGAGCCGGACCTGACCGTTCTGGAGTACGCGGCCCTGATGCACGACATCGGACAGCTCTCGCTCCTCGACCCGGTCGCGCAGGGGGCGACAGCGGCGCTGCCCGGCGCCCAGCAGCGGCGCATCGCCCTGCTCGGCGGCGCCGTCGTACGGCAGACGGGCGTGGACGCCCAGGTCGCCGTGGTGGTGGAGCGGCAGGCCGACCCGTACCGTGAACAGCCGCTGACCGCACGGATTGTGCGGACAGCGAACGCGTACGACGAGATGGCCAGGGAAGAGGGCCCCCAAGGTCCGCTCGCGGCCCTGGAGCGGCTGCGTCTCGGCACGGGCCGGGACTACTCGTCCGAGGTCGTGGAGGCGCTGGCCAGGGTGGTGGCGCACTCCGGTCTGAGTCGGGGGTCGGCTGGGTAACCCATGGGTAATGAGCGAGCGTCCGACCGTACGTGGTTGGATGCGAAGAAGAGGGTGTCCGGGGGCACGGGCCTCGAATATCGGCAGGCGGGAATCGTGAGGATCTTCGGCAAGGGACGACACCGGCCCTCCGCCTCATGGCGGCAGGCCACAGATCGTGCGTTCACGCTGATCGGCGACGGTCGGTACGAGGACGCGGGGGCGCTCCTGACGCGCGCCGCCGATCTGGAGCCCTGGCTGTCCGAGTCCTGGTTCAACCTCGCGCTGCTGCACAAGTTCCGGCACGACTGGGAGCAGGCACGCACGACCGGCCTGCGCGCCGTCGCCCTGCTCGAGCGCGAGAGCGGCGCCCCCGACTGGTGGAACGTGGGCATCGCCGCGACCGCCCTCCAGGACTGGCCGCTGGCCCGGCGGGCCTGGCAGGCGTACGGGCTCAAGGTGCCCGGGGGCGCCGCCGCCGCGGGTGAGCCGACCGGGATGGACCTGGGCAGCGCCGCCGTCCGGCTCTCGCCCGAGGGTGAGGCCGAGGTCGTGTGGGGGCGCAGGCTCGACCCCGCGCGGATCGAGGTGCTCTCCATTCCGCTGCCCTCCTCCGGGCGGCGCTGGGGCGAGGTCGTGCTCCACGACGGCGTGCCGCACGGGGAGCGGACCACCGCGGCCGGGCACTCGTACCCCGTCTTCGACGAGATCGAGCTGTGGGCGCCCTCGCCGGTGCCGACCTGGGTCGTGCTCCTGGAGGCCGCCACCGAGTCCGACCGGGACGCGCTCGAGCGGCTCGCGGCCGACGCCGGGTTCGCGGCGGAGGACTGGTCGTCGTCGGTGCGGCTGCTGTGCCGGATGTGCTCCGAGTCGCGGATGCCGTCCGACGAGGGCGACGGGCAGCATCTCGATCCGCACGACCACAGTGAGCCGGGGCATCCCGGGCCGCTGGGGCATCGGACGGACGGGCAGTTGTGGGTGCCCGAGCGCGAATGCGGGGTGGCTGCGCCGGCTTCACTGGTCCGGGGGTTGCTGGACGGGTGGGTCGCGGACTCGCCCGACTCGCGTGACTGGCGGGACCTCGAAGAGGTCTGTTAGGGCGCGTTGCCGGGTGCCGGTTCGTCGTGGCTGGTCGCGCCGTCCCCGTGCCCCTGGCGGGGCGCTCCTTCCCCGTACCCTGTTGTGAGTACACCCAGTTTCCCAGGAAGGCTTACCTCGGTCATGGCCCAGCAGGACACCGATCAGCAGCGCGCGGGCGTGCTCCCCGTGGACGACGAGGGCTTCGTCATCGACACCGAGGAGTGCGAGGCGCGCGAGGCGGCCTACCGGGAGCGGGGGACGTCGCGGCCGATCACCGTCGTCGGCAACCCCGTCCTGCACAAGGAGTGCAAGGACGTGACCGAGTTCGACGCCGAGCTTGCCGCTCTGGTCGACGACATGTTCGCCAGCCAGCGCACCGCCGAGGGCGTCGGTCTCGCCGCCAACCAGATCGGGGTCGACCGCAAGGTCTTCGTCTACGACTGCCCGGACGACGAGGGTGTGCGCCACACCGGCGTCGTCTGCAACCCGGTCCTGCGTGAGCTGCCCGCGGACCAGCGCCGGCTCGACGACTCCAACGAGGGATGCCTGTCCGTGCCGACGGCGTACGCCGAGCTCGCGCGCCCCGACTACGCGGTGGTGACGGGGCAGGACGAGAAGGGCAACCCCATCACGGTGCGCGGCACCGGATACTTCGCGCGCTGCCTCCAGCACGAGACGGATCACCTGTACGGCTACCTCTACATCGACCGCCTGTCGAAGCGGGAGCGCAAGAACGCTCTGAAGCAGATGGAGGAGGGGACCCCGCGCTACCCTGTGGTCCCCAACAGCTGAGACACAACAGGTCAGTTGAGCGCCGAGCGGCGCCCGGTACGGATGTTTCCGAGCCGGGCGCCGCTCTTGTGTGCACCCGTGCTCACATTCGTACGCCCGGGTGTGCGAACAGGACCGGCCGATCGTGACCCATATTCAGACATGTAAGGGGACGATTCCGGCGACTGGGGGTAGTGAGGGGAGCAAATCCATTCCCAGAACGGTCACTTGTAGTGCTGAATAGAAAGCGCGGGGATACGCAACGGCGCGCGCCCGGCACCGCGGGAGGGGCGCACGCCATCAGGCGGCAGAGAGGGGTTTGTTCGTGCCTGCTTATCCAGAGACAGCGGTCCCACCGGCGCTGGCGCTACCGGTGATCGAGGACGCGTTTCCTCGCAATCTGCACCCCTATTGGCCGAAGCTCCAGGAGACAACACGGGCCTGGCTGCTCGAAAAGCGTCTGATGTCCGCCGACAAGGTGGAGAAATATGCCGACGGTCTGTGCTACACGGACTTGATGGCGGGCTACTACACCGACGCTCCCGATGACGTGCTGGCCGCCATATGCGACTACAGCGCGTGGTTCTTCGTCTGGGACGACCGCCACGACCGCGACGTGATCCACGGCCGGACGGCGAACTGGCGGCGGCTCGCGGTCGAGCTGCACGCGGCCACCGAGGCCCCAGAGCTGCATCTGGACCACATGGACCCCGTGGTCGCGGGGTTCGCCGAGAGCGTCGGCCGGCTCTACGGCTCGCTGGGCCGGACGTGGAACGCCCGGTTCGCCCGCCACTTCCACGTGGTGATCGACGCGTACGACCAGGAGTTCCACAACCGAATGACGGGCACCGTCCCGTCCGTCGACGAATACATCGCGCTGCGCCGCAATACGTTCGCGCACTGGATCTGGCTCGACCTGCTCGAGCTGAGCGCCCAGTACGAACTCCCCGCATGGGTGCGGAAGAATGAGGCGTATCACCGCGCGGCGCTCGCCTGCCAGGATTTCGCAGCCTGGTACAACGATTTGTGCTCATTGCCCAAGGAACTCGCGGGCGAGGAATTGCACAACCTCGGGATAAGCCTCATCAAACACGAGGGGCTTTCTCTTCGGCAGGCGATAGAGGAAGTGCGCCGCAGAGTCGAGGGGACCATCGATGATTTCATCGCCGCGGAGGCGGAGGTGGAGCAGCTCGCGGTCGCCACGGAGAATATCGGCGCCCATGGGAAGGACCTCGCGAAGGCTTTACGGTCGTGCGTGGGCAATATGCGGAACTGGTTCAGCTCCGTGTACTGGTTCCACCACGAATCCGGGCGCTACGCGGTCGACAGCTGGGACGACCGGGCGACCCCGCCCTACGTCACCGACGTCGAACCGACCGAACAGACGGACCAAGTGGGAGAGTGCGCATGACCGTCGAGTCGACCCTGCCGGCGCCCTCGTCGCCCGGCGCGGAGCCGGGGCGCCCCCCACTCGCCCCGGGTGGCGCGCCGCTGCTCGGCCACGCCTGGAACCTGCTGCGCGACCCGCTCGGCTTCCTGACGCGGCTGCGCGACGGCGGCGACGTCGTCCAGCTCAAGCTGGGGCCGAGGACGGCCTACGCGGTGTGCGACCCCGAGCTGGTCGCCACGCTGCTCAAGAGCCCGGACTTCCTGGTCGGAGGCCCGCTCTGGGAGACCATGGGCGTTCTGCTCGGCAAGGGCGTGGCGACCAGCAACGGGCCGCTGCACCGGCGCCAGCGCCGCGCCATCCAGCCCGCGTTCCGGATGGACCGGATCCACGAGTACGCGGCCGTGATGGAGGAGGAGGCGCGGGCGATGGCCGCGCGGTGGAGCGACGGGCAGAGCGTCGACATCACGGCCGAAGTGTTCCGCACGGCGACCCGGATCGTGGCCCGCTCCGTGCTCCACATCGAGTCCGTCGACGCGCGCGCCGACCGGCTGTCCACGGCGCTGCACACCGTGTTCGAGGGCCTGTACCGCAGGATGGTCCTTTCCTTCGGACCGCTGTACCGGCTGCCGACCCCGGCCAACCGGCGATTCGAGAACGCGCTGGCCGATTTGCATCGCCTGGTCGATGAGATCGTGGCCGAACGAAGGGCGTCGGGCAGCAATCCGGGTGACCTTCTCGCGGCTCTGCTCGACGACCGCGACGAGAATGGTGAAACCGTCAACGAGCAAGAGGTGCACGACCAAGTCGTCTCCCTCGTGGTGGCCGGTGCCGAGAATGTCGCGAAGACCCTGACGTGGGTGTTCCAGCTTCTCGCCGAACACCCCGACGCGGAAAAGCGGTTGTACGCGGAGGTTGAATCCGTGACGGGTGGCGGGCCGGTCGCTTTCGGTGACATCAAAGAGCTCGCATATATGCGGAATCTGCTCACCGAGTCGATGCGGATTCGGCCCGCTGTCTGGATTCTGACGCGGCTCGCCGCCGTCGACACGACGCTCGGCGGCTTTTCGCTTCCCGCCGGGGCGGACATCGTGTACAGCCCGCTGGCCATGCAGCGCGACCCCCGCGCGTTCACCGACCACCTGGCCTTCGACCCCGACCGGTGGCTGCCCGAGCGCGCCGCGGACGTCACACCCGCGGCGCACGCCCCCTTCAGCGTCGGCAACCGCAAGTGCCCCGGCGACCACTTCAGCATGGCCGAACTGTCGCTGATCCTGGGCACGGTCGTCTCCCGCTGGCGGCTTGTGCCGACCTCCGAGACGGACGGCTCGGCCCGTATCGGGATCACGCTCCAGCCGAAGCGGGCCGTGCTGCGGGTGGAGGCCCGGAACTAGCCGGCCAGGCGTACCCGAAAGGTTCTCCGGAAGGCGTTGGGTGTCGTGCCCAGCGCCTTCATGAACTGGTGGCGCATCGCCGCCGCGTTGCCGAACCCGGTGCGCGCGGCGATGGCGTCCACCGTCTCGTCCGTCCGCTCCAGCAGCTCCTGCGCGAAGAGGACCCGTTGGCGAAGGAGCCAGCGGTACGGCGTCGTGCCCGTCTCCTGCTGGAAGCGGCGCGCGAAGGTGCGCGGTGACATGAGCGCCCGTGCCGCGAGCTCCTCCACGGTCACCGGCTCGTCCAGGTGCCGCTCCATCCAGGAGAGCACCTCGCCGACGGTGTCGCAGCGCGTCGCCGGCAGCGGCCGCTCCACGTACTGGGCCTGGCCGCCGTCGCGGTGCGGCGGTACGACCATGCGGCGCGCGATCGCGTTGGCCACCTCGGCGCCGTGCTCGGTGCGCACGATGTGCAGGCACGCGTCGATCCCGGCCGCCGTGCCCGCGCTGGTGATCACCGAGCCCTCGTCCACGTACAGGACGTCGGGGTCGACCCGGGTGCGCGGATACCTGACGGCGAGATCATGCGCGTACCGCCAGTGGACCGCGGTCCGGCGGCCGTCCAGCAGTCCGGCCTCGCCGAGCACGAACACCCCCGCGCACAGGCTGAGTACGCGCGCGCCCCGGTCGACCGCCCGGCGCAGCGCTTCGAGCAGCACCGGCGGGTACTGGTCGAAGCGCCGCCCCGCGGAGGGGATGGCGATGAGGTCGGCCTCCTCCAGGCGCTCAAGGCCGTACGGGGTGGAGACCGTCATTCCCGGTACGTGGGTGGTGAGCGAGGGCCCCTCGACGGAGGCGACCGCGAAGTCGTACGCGGGCAGCCCGGAGTCGCTGCGGTCGAGGCCGAACACCTCGCACACCACGCCGAGTTCGAAGGGGTGCACACCGTCGAGCACTACTGCGGCCACGTTCTTCAGCATGTCTGCCAGTGTGCCGCAGAGCTGGCAGTAATTCGAGGGTCAGTGACAGGACTGCCACTGCCGCGCGGGGCCGGGCGGCGGGAGAGTAGAGGACATGAACACAGCGACGAACTACCTCACCGTCCTCTTCGTCTTCCTCCTCCTCGCCGCCCCGTCCCTGTGGGGCGCCGCGCACGACCGCCGGATCGACCGGGAGATCCGGCGGGCCCGGCAGGCACAGGAGAAGGAACTCCTGGCCCGCAACCCCGAGTACGCGAAGGTCGCGTGAGGCCGAACCCGCTCAGAAGCGCCCGGAAGTCCGCCTAGAAGTCCTCGTCGAAGCCGACCGAGCCCTCGACCGCCACCTGGTACGCCGAGGGCCGGCGCTCGAAGAAGTTCGTCAGCTCCTGGACACCCTGCAGCTCCATGAAGGAGAACGGGTTCTCCGAGCCGTAGACCGGCGCGAAGCCGAGCCGCTGAAGGCGCTGGTCGGCCACGCACTCCAGGTACTGCCGCATCGAGTCGGTGTTCATCCCCGGCAGCCCCTCTCCGCACAGGTCACGGCCGAACTGCAGCTCGGCGTCGACCGCCTCCCGCAGCATGTCGGTGACCTGCTCCCGCAGCGCGTCGTCGAAAAGGTCCGGCTCCTCCTTGCGCACCGTGTCGACGACGTCGAAGGCGAAGCTCATGTGCATCGTCTCGTCGCGGAAGACCCAGTTGGTGCCGGTGGCCAGGCCGTGCAGCAGGCCCCGCGAGCGGAACCAGTACACGTAGGCGAAGGCACCGTAGAAGAACAGGCCCTCGATGCACGCCGCGAAGCAGATCAGGTTGAGCAGGAAGCGGCGGCGGTCCGCCTTGGTCTCCAGGCGGTCGATGGACTCGACCGAGTCCATCCACTTGAAGCAGAACTCGGCCTTCTCCCTGATGGACGGGATGTTCTCCACCGCGGCGAACGCGGCCGTCCGGTCCTCGGGATCGGGCAGGTAGGTGTCGAGCAGCGTCAGATAGAACTGGACGTGCACGGCCTCCTCGAACAGCTGGCGCGAGAGATAGAGCCGCGCCTCCGGGGAGTTGATGTGCTTGTAGAGGGTGAGGACGAGGTTGTTCGCGACGATCGAGTCGCCCGTCGCGAAGAACGCGACCAGGCGGCCGATCATGTGCTGCTCGCCCGGCGACAGCTTCGCGAGGTCGGCGACGTCGGAGTGGAGGTCGACCTCCTCGACGGTCCAGGTGTTCTTGATCGCGTCGCGGTAGCGCTCGTAGAAGTCCGGGTAGCGCATGGGGCGCAGGGTCAGTTCGAAGCCCGGGTCGAGCAGGTTCTTCTCGGTGGCGGGAGTGGTCATCACTGGCAGGCCTCGCAGGACTCGGGGTTTTCCAGGGAGCAGGCGACGGCGTCGGGCTCGGCCATCTGGACCGGGACCCGGGCCGCGGCCCGTGCGATGCGCGTCGCGGGGCGCGAGCGCAGGTAGTACGTGGTCTTCAGGCCCGACTTCCAGGCGTACGCGTACATCGAGGAGAGCTTGCCGATGGTCGGCGTCTCCAGGAACAGGTTGAGGGACTGGGCCTGGTCGAGGAACGGGGTGCGGGCCGCCGCCATGTCGATGAGCCCGCGCTGCGGCAGCTCCCACGCCGTGCGGTACAGGGCGCGGACCTCCTCGGGCACCCAGGTGAAGCCCTGCACCGAGCCGTTCGACTCGCGCAGCGCCTCGCGGGTCTGCGCGTCCCAGACGCCGAGCCGCTTGAGCTCGTCGACCAGGTAGGAGTTGACCTGGAGGAACTCGCCGGAGAGCGTCTCGCGTTTGAACAGGTTGGAGACCTGCGGCTCGATGCACTCGTAGACGCCCGCGATGGAGGCGATCGTCGCGGTCGGCGCGATGGCGAGAAGGAGCGAGTTGCGCATGCCGGCGGCGGCGATACGTTCCCGCAGCGCGGTCCACCGCTCCGGCCAGGTCACCTGCGCGTCGGGGTAGTGGTCGGGGTGCAGGACACCGCGCGCGGTGCGGGTCTTCTCCCAGGCGGGCAGCGGGCCATTGCGCTCGGCGAGGTCGGCGGACGCCTCGTACGCGGCGAGCATGATGCGCTCGGCAAGGCGCGTCGAAAGAGCGTTCGCCTGCGGCGAGTCGAAGGGCAGGCGCAGTTTGAAGAAGACGTCCTGGAGGCCCATCGCGCCGAGGCCGACCGGGCGCCAGCGGGCGTTGGAGCGGCCCGCCTGCTCGGTCGGGTAGAAGTTGATGTCGACGACGCGGTCGAGGAAGGTGACGGCGGTGCGGACGGTCTCGTCGAGCCGCTCCCAGTCGATGCCGCCGTCCACCACGAACGCGCCGAGGTTGACGGAGCCCAGGTTGCAGACGGCCGTCTCGCCGTCGTCCGTCACCTCCAGGATCTCCGTGCACAGGTTCGAGGAGTGGACGGTGTGGCCGGGCTCCGCCGTCTGGTTGGCGGTGCGGTTGGCGGCGTCCTTGAAGGTCAGCCAGCCGTTGCCGGTCTGCGCGAGGGTGCGCATCATGCGGCCGTACAGCTCGCGCGCGGGGAGGGTCTTCTGCGCCTTCCCCTCGGCCTCGGCCTTGCGGTACGCGGCGTCGAACTCCGCGCCCCAGAGGTCTACGAGGTCGGGTACGTCGGCGGGGGAGAACAGCGACCACTGCCCGTCGTCGGCGACCCGGCGCATGAACTCGTCGGGGATCCAGTGCGCCAGGTTGAGGTTGTGGGTGCGGCGCGCGTCCTCGCCGGTGTTGTCGCGCAGCTCCAGGAACTCCTCGATGTCGGCGTGCCAGGTCTCCAGGTAGACGGCGGCGGCGCCCTTGCGGCGCCCGCCCTGGTTCACGGCGGCGACCGACGCGTCCAGCGTCTTCAGGAACGGCACGATGCCGTTGGAGTGCCCGTTGGTGCCCCGGATCAGCGAACCCCGGCTGCGGATGCGGGAGTACGAGAGCCCGATGCCGCCCGCGTGCTTGGAGAGGCGGGCCACCTGGTGGTAGCGGTCGTAGATCGAGTCCAGCTCGTCGAGCGGGGAGTCGAGCAGGTAGCAGCTGGACATCTGCGGGTGGCGGGTGCCGGAGTTGAAGAGGGTGGGGGAGGACGGCAGGTAGTCCAGGCGGCTCATCAGGCCGTAGAGGTCGGCGACCTCGCCCAGGGCGCGTACGGAGTCGTCCTCGGCCAGGCCGGCGGCTACGCGCAACATGAAGTACTGCGGCGTCTCGATCACCTGGCGGGTGATCGGGTGGCGCAGCAGGTAGCGGCTGTGCAGGGTGCGCAGACCGAAGTAGCCGAAGCGGTCGTCGGCGTCGGTGTCGATGAGCGCGTCGAGCTTCTCCGCGTGGACACGGGCGAACTCGGCGGTGCGGTCGGCGATCAGGCCCTCGCGGTGCCCCACCGCGATCGACCCGGTGAAGGAGGTGACGCCCTGCGTCGCGGCCTCGGCGGCGATGGTGAGCGTGAGCAGGCGGGCGGCGAGCCGGGAGTAGACCGGGTCCTCGGAGATCAGCCCGGCCGCGCCCTCGGTGGCGAGCTCGCGCAGCTCGGCCTCGTCGGCGCGGGCGCTGCGGCCGCGCAGCGCTGCGGCGGCGACCCGGCCGGGGTCGGCGCCGGGCAGGTCGGCGGTCAGCTCGGTCAGGGTGCGCAGCAGGGCGGTGCCGGGGGCGTCTGCCGGTGCGTCCTGCTGTCCTGTGGCTGAGACCGGTTCGGCGGGCGGCGCGATGGTCACGTGGGGCTCTCCCTCGCTCGGCTCGGGGCCTGCGGGGAGGAGTGGCTCGGGCACGCACGCAAGGGGGCGCCTTCGTCACCGGCCCATTCCGCGAGACCCGGACGTCGTCACCACCCGCGCCGGACGGCTCGGGTGGGCTGCGGCAGGTCGTCGGACTCACGTAAGCGGCCTTATGGATGCTTACGTTCACCGTTGCGGGACAGTTCCGGATTTGCACCGGATTCCCCTGCGGCTGCAGCGAGAGCGAGCATACATGTTGTGCCGGGCGTTGGTGACGGGCCCATATCTTGTGTCGCGCGGGTGCGTATGGCGATGGTGCCTCATGACGACGGGCCCCTCCGCGAGCAGAGGGGCCCGTCCTGAGGAACGTACGACCGCGCTAGTGGCCGGAGCCCGCTCCGACGACCGGCAGGTCCGTCTGCACGCCCTTGTCACCGGCGTCGGCGGTGTAGTCGCCGGGCGACGTCTCGTCGATTCCCTCGGGCGCCTTCGCGGCCTTCAGGACGAAGGTCAGGACGACGGTCACGACCACGTTCATCACGAACGCCGTCAGACCGATGTACCCGATCTCCCCGATGCCGGGGATCTCCTTCGAGGACCCGCCGAAGTGCGCCTGCGTCGGCGACGCCACCCCGTACGCGGCGAGCGTGCCGTACACCATGCCGACCGCCCAGCCGGCGAGCAGCGCCCAGCGGTGGAACCAGCGGGTGAACAGGCCGCCGACCAGTGCGGGCATGGTCTGCAGGATCCAGATGCCGCCGAGCAGCTGGAAGTTGATGGCGACGGTCTTGTCCATGGTGAGGACGAAGACGAGGGCGCCGACCTTCACGAGCAGCGACACCAGCTTGGAGACCTTGGTCTCCTGCGCCGGGGTCGCGTCGGGCTTGATGAAGTCCTTGTAGATGTTGCGCGTGAAGAGGTTCGCCGCGGCGATGGACATGATGGCCGCGGGGACGAGCGCGCCGATGCCGATGGCGGCGAACGCGACACCCGTGAACCAGTCGGGGAACATGTCCTCGAACAGCTGCGGGATCGCCAACTGCCCGTTCTGCACCTTGATCCCGGCCGCGATCGCCATGAACCCGAGCAGCGCGAGCAGGCCCAGCATGAGCGAGTACAGCGGCAGGATCGTGGTGTTGCGGCGGATCACGTCGCGGCTCTTGGAGGAGAGCGTCGCGGTGATCGAGTGCGGATACATGAACAGCGCGAGCGCCGAGCCGAGCGCGAGCGTCGCGTACGTCCAGTGGCCCGCCTCACCTGGCGCGAGCGCCCCGGTGGGTTTGCCTGTCGCCGGATTTATCTGCTCGAACTTCTTGCCGGCCGCGGCGAAGATGTCGTCGAAGCCGCCCAGCTTGATCGGGATGTAGATGATGGCGACCGCGATGACGATGTAGATCAGACCGTCCTTGACGAACGCGATCAGCGCCGGGGCGCGCAGGCCCGAGGAGTACGTGTACGCCGCGAGCACGCCGAAGGCGATGAGGAGCGGCAGGTCCTTGATGAACCAGTTGGTGTTCTCGCCGCCGCCGACGCCCATGACGTCGAGCACGGCCTGGATGCCGACGAGCTGGAGCGCGATGTACGGCATCGTGGCGAGGATGCCGGTGACCGCGACGGCGAGCGAGAGGCCCTTGGAGCCGAAGCGGCCGCGCACGAAGTCCGACGTCGTCACGTATCCGTGCTTGTGCGAGACCGACCACAGGCGCGGCAGGAACGTGAAGATCAGCGGGTAGACCAGGATCGTGTAGGGCACGGCGAAGAAGCCGGACGCGCCCGCCGCGTAGATCGCCGCGGGGACGGCGACGAAGGTGTACGCCGTGTAGAGGTCGCCGCCGAGCAGGAACCAGGTGATCCAGGTGCCGAACGAGCGGCCGCCGAGGCCCCACTCGTCGAGCGAGTCCGTCTCGGAGCGGCGCCAGCGCGCGGCGAGGAAGCCCATGACCGTGACGGCCACGAAGAAGATGATGAAGACGGTGAGCGCGACACCGTTGACGCCGCCGTTCATCGCGGGCCTCCCGCGGAGGCCGAGGCCGACGTCTTGCGGCCGCGCTGGTCACGCTGCCACAGCTTGTACGCGATCATCGTGAGCCCGGTCGAGATGATCACCCAGAGCATCTGGTACCAGTAGAAGAACGGGATGCCGATGAAGGTCGGGTCGATCTTCGAGTAGGAGCTGACCCAGAGCATCGCCACGAACGGTGCGACCAGGCACAGCCCGATGACCACGCGGACCGGTGTCACCACCGGTCTCCCTGCTTGTTCCGCCACTTCCGGCGCATCGGACATCTTGGGCTCCGTCCCCTCGCTGATCCCACTTATCTCACGTTTAACGTGCGGGAAATCTAATGCGAGAGTCTTGCTCTTTGGAACCCCTGTCCGGATAACGGACGAGACCCTTCCGGTCCCGGGCCTGCGGTTATGTAAGGAATCGGGCGCGTATGTGCGGGTCAGTCCATCGGGCGCTTCAGGCGCGCCACGAACTTGTACCGGTCGCCCCGGTAGACCGAGCGCACCCACTCCACCGGCTGCGCCGAGCCGTCGATCGAGTGGCGGGAGAGCATCAGCATCGGCAGACCGACATCGGTGCCGAGCAGACCGGCCTCGCGCGGGGTGGCGAGCGACGTCTCGATGGTCTCCTCGGCCTCGGCGAGATGGACGTCGTAGACCTCGGCGAGCGCCGTGTAGAGAGAGGTGTACTTGACGAGCGACCTGCGCAGCGCGGGGAAGCGCTTGGCGGAGAGGTGCGTCGTCTCGATGGCCATGGGCTCGCCGCTGGCCAGACGGAGCCGTTCGATGCGCAGGACGCGGCCGCCGGCGGAGATGTCGAGCAGCCCGGCGAGGGTGTCGTCCGCGGTGACGTAGCCGATGTCGAGCAGCTGCGAGGTCGGTTCCAGGCCCTGGGCCCGCATGTCCTCGGTGTAGGAGGTGAGTTGCAGCGCCTGGGAGACCTTGGGCTTGGCGACGAAGGTGCCCTTGCCCTGGATGCGTTCCAGGCGGCCCTCGACGACCAGCTCCTGAAGGGCCTGGCGGACGGTGGTGCGGGAGGTGTCGAACTCGGCGGCGAGCGTGCGCTCCGGCGGCACCGGCGTGCCCGGCGGCAGGGTCTCCGTCATGTCGAGCAGATGCTTCTTCAGGCGGTAGTACTTGGGCACGCGCGCGGTACGGACGGGCGCCCCGCTCTCGTTCTCCGCACTGCTCACGTCGGTGCTCATGCTCCGCCTTCCCGGCTCCGGTGCCGACGTGGCCGACGTCCCCGTCGGCCACGGCTCACATCGTGGCACGGCTCGCTCCGGGGGACTCCCCGTACGCTCCGTGATCCCTCCTTATACCGCCCGCTGACTCCCTGGTCTAGTCCACGCACCCAGGGATGGGAGCGGTCCCCCGAACCGCCCAACGCCCTTGTCACGACAGGCGGGTGTCGTTCCGATAACGGACGCACAGGTCTTTCTCAGCCACCCTTGACACCTCTATTGGTCTGGGCCAAGCTCCCCGTACTGGTCTACACCATTAAACGGAGACCGGGTCCCAGTCCCACGAAGCACTGCTTGTCGTATTGCGTCGCTGTGGGTGGGGGGTTGCTGGCATCCCTGAGGAGGGTGACGTGAAGCGCAAGCTCATTGCGGCCATCGGCGTGGCGGGCATGTTGGTCTCGATCGCGGCCTGTGGCAGTGACGACGACAACGACAACGGCAGCAAGGCCGGAGCGGACGGGTACAAGGGGCAGACGCTGACCGTCTGGACCATGTCCGGCTCCAACCCGCCGGAGTGGACCAAGAAGGTCACCGCCGAGTTCGAGAAGAAGACGAAGGCCAAGCTGGACATCCAGGTCCAGGAGTGGAACGGCATCCAGCAGAAGGTCACCACGGCCCTCTCGGAGTCGAACCCGCCGGACGTTCTGGAGATCGGCAACACGCAGACCCCTGCGTACGCCAAGACCGGCGGTCTCGCCGAGCTGTCCGACCTCAAGAGCGAGATCGGCAAGGACTGGGCCGACGCGGTCAACAAGCCGGCCGTCTTCGACGGCAAGCAGTACGCGCTGCCGTGGTACTTCGGCAACCGCACGGTCATGTACAACAAGAAGATCTGGAAGCAGGCCGGCATCACGGAGACGCCGAAGACCCGCGCCGAGCTCTTCGCCGACTTCAAGAAGATCGGTGAGAAGACCAAGGCCGAGCCGCTCTACCTGCCGGGCCAGAACTGGTACTTCTTCGACGGCCTCCTGGTCGGCCAGGGCGTCGAGCCCGTGAAGAAGGACGGCGACAAGTGGGTCTCCAACCTCGGTGACCCGAAGGTCGCCAAGGCGATGGACGTCTACAAGCAGTACCAGGCGTTCTCCAAGGCGCCCAAGGACAAGGACGAGGCCACGCCGCAGCAGGCCACCGTCTTCGGCAAGGGCGACACCGGCGCGATCATCGCCATGGGCTACGAGGCCGGCACCGCGCTGCAGGCCAAGAAGCTCAAGGCGGAGGACATCGGCTTCTTCACCATCCCCGGTGAGACGGCCGACAAGCCCGAGGGCGTCTTCCTCGGCGGCTCCAACCTCGCGGTCGCCGCGGGCTCCAAGAAGCAGGACCTCGCCAAGGAGTTCCTGAAGATCGCGCTCTCCGTCGAGAACGACGGCCAGCTGATCAAGGAGGTCGGCTGGACCCCGAAGTCCCCGGCCCTGGAGTCCTACGCCAAGGAGCAGCCGGCCGCGCAGGCCGGTGCCCCCGCCGCCGCCAAGTCCGGTGGCACCACGCCGCTGATCCCGGAGTGGGCGCCGGTGGAGAACCCGCCGAACCCGATCAAGACCTACATGACCGCGGTCCTGAACGGTAAGTCCCCCGCCGCCGCCGCCAAGCAGGTCGAGGGCGAGCTCAACAAGCGGCTGAGCCAGCAGCAGTAGTCGCCCGGGCCGGGGCGGCGGAACGGGTTTCGACCCGGGCCGCCGCCCCGGCCCGACGCATCGTCCAGTCACGGCTTTGGAAGAGATGGCGAGCATGGCAGTGCAGACCAACCCGGCGGACGCGGTCGACAAGGTCGCGCCCGACGGGCAGCGCAGCGGTCGCGCACCCGGGCCGCGGGGGGAGAAGCGGAAGGGCGGGGCGAACGTCGTCCCGTACCTGCTGCTGTTCCCCGCCCTCGTGGTGACAGTGATCTTCCTCGGCTGGCCCCTGGTGAAGGACGGCTTGCTGTCGTTCCAGAACCTCAACATGGGTCAGCTCATCCAGCACGTCACCGAGTGGAACGGCGTAGAGAACTACAAGGAGGTCCTCGGCGGCGAGGACTTCTGGCGCGTCACGCTGCGCTCCACGATCTTCACGGCGATCAACGTCGTCGTGATCATGGTGGTGGGCACGCTCGTCGGGCTGCTGCTCGCACGCCTCGGCAAGAAGATGCGGCTGACGCTCATGCTCGGCCTCGTCCTGGCGTGGGCGATGCCGATCGTCGCGTCGTCCACCGTCTACCAGTGGCTGTTCGCGTCCCGCTTCGGCGTCGTCAACTGGGTGCTCGACAAGCTCGGATGGCACTCCATGGCCGACTACAACTGGACCGGCTCGCAGATCTCCGCGTTCTTCGTGATCGGCCTGCTGATCGTCTGGGGCTCCATCCCGTTCGTCGCGATCAACCTGTACGCCGCCACGACCACCATCCCGCGCGAGCTGTACGAGGCCGCGGCCCTGGACGGGGCCGGCGTGTGGAAGCAGTTCACCTCGGTGACCTTCCCCTTCCTGCGCCCCTTCCTCTACGCCACGACCTTCCTCGAGGTCATCTGGGTCTTCAAGGCGTTCGCCCAGGGCTTCACGATCACCGAGGGCGGACCCGACCGGCTCACCGAGACGCTGCCGATCTACGCGTTCGTCGAAGGCGTCGGCAACCAGCACTACGGCATGGGCGCCGCGATCGCGATGCTGACCATCGTGGTCATGCTGGTCCTCACCGCGTACTACCTCCGCATCGTTCTCAAGCAAGAGGAGGACGAGCTGTGAAGCGCTCCCTGCTCGGCCGCATCTGGCCCAACGCCACGGCGATCGTGCTGTTCGTGATGATGGTCTTCCCCGTGTACTGGATGTTCACGACGGCCTTCAAGCCGACCGCGGACATCGTCACGGACAACCCGGTCTGGTTCCCGACCGACGTCACCTTCGAACACTTCAAGACGGCTGTCGACGCGCCCGACTTCTGGCAGCTGGTGACCAACTCGATCACCGTCACGGTCTGCGCGGTACTGCTCTCGCTCGTCATCGCGCTGTTCGCGTCGTTCGCCCTCGCGCGCATGCGGTTCAAGGGGCGCAAGGGCATGATCCTGGTCTTCATGGTCGCGCAGATGGCGCCCTGGGAAGTCATGGTCATCGCGATCTACATGATCGTGCGCGACGCCGACATGCTGAACAGCCTCCTCCCGCTGACCCTCTTCTACATGGTGATGGTGCTGCCCTTCACCGTCCTGACGCTGCGCGGCTACGTGGCCGCGGTGCCCAAGGAGCTGGAGGAGTCCGCGATGGTCGACGGGTGCAGCCGCCCGCAGGCCTTCGTCAAGGTCATCCTGCCGCTGCTCGCGCCCGGCCTGATGGCCACCTCGCTCTTCGGCTTCGTCACGGCGTGGAACGAGTTCCCGCTGGTGCTGATCCTCAACAAGGAACCGGGATCGAAGACCCTCCCGCTCTGGTTGTCGCAGTTCCAGAGCCAGTTCGGGGACGACTGGGGTGCCACCATGGCCGCGGCCTCCCTCTTCGCCATCCCGATCCTCATCGTCTTCGTCTTCCTGCAGCGCAAGGCCGTCAGCGGCCTCACCTCCGGCGCCGTGAAGGGATAACGCCACCGATGACCACTGTCACCAGCGCCACCGACACGCTCACGCGCGACGCGCTCGCCGTCCTGCAGCCCGGCTTCGCCGGCACCACCGCCCCGGACTGGGTGCTGCGCCGCCTCGGCGAGGGGCTCGCCTCCGTCGGTCTGTTCGGCCGCAACATCCAGACCCCCGATCAAGTCGCCGCGCTCACCGCTCAGTTGAAGGCCGAGCGCGACGACCTCCTCGTCGCCATCGACGAGGAGAGCGGCGACGTCACCCGCCTCGAGGTCCGTACGGGCTCCTCGTTCCCCGGCAACCACGCGCTCGGCAAGGTCGACGACGTGGAGCTGACGAAGGGCGTCGCCTTCGAGCTCGGCCGCCGCCTCGCCGAGTGCGGTGTCAACCTCAACTGGGCGCCGTCCGCCGACGTCAACGCCAACCCCGACAACCCGGTCATCGGCGTCCGCTCCTTCGGCGCCGACACCGCGCTCGTCGCCCGCCACACCGCCGCCTACGTGGAAGGCATGCAGGCGGCCGGTGTCGCGGCCTGCACCAAGCACTTCCCCGGCCACGGCGACACCGGCGTCGACTCGCACCACGACATGCCGCTCATCGACGTGGGCCTCGACGTCCTGAACGCCCGCGACCTCGCGCCCTTCCGCGCGGCGATCGCGGCGGGCAGCCGCGCCGTCATGAGCGCCCACATCCTGGTCCCGGCCCTCGACGCGGACCGTCCGGCGACCCTCTCCCGCCGCATCCTCACCGGCCTGCTCCGCGAGGAACTCGGCTACGACGGCCTCATCGTCACCGACGGCATCGAGATGAGCGCCATCTCCTCCGCCTACGGGATCGAGCGCGGCAGCGTCCTCGCCATCGCCGCGGGCGCCGACGCGATCTGCGTCGGCGGCGGCCTCAACGACGAGGGCACGGTCACCCGCCTGCGCGACGCCCTGGTCGCCGCCGTCCGCTCCGGCGACCTCCCCGAGGAACGCCTCGCGGACGCCGCCGCCCGGGTGCGCTCGCTCGCCGAGTGGACGGCGACGGCGGGCGCGGGCCCGGGCGCCGTCTCCGACCCCGAGATCGGCCTGGTCGCGGCGCGCCGCGCGGTCACCGTCACGCGCGGCGAGTACGCCCCGCCGGTCTCCGGCCCGGTGCACGTCGCCGCGTTCTCCCCGCTCGCCAACATCGCGGTCGGTGACGAGACCCCCTGGGGCGTCGGCGCCGAACTCGAACGCCTCCTCCCCGGCACCACCACCGGCTCCTACTCGGGTGCCGACGCGGGCGCCGCCGCCCTGGCCGCCGCGGGCGACCAGCGCATCGTGGCCGTGGTCCGCGACGAGCACCGCCACGCCTGGATGTCCGACGCCCTCACCACCCTCCTCGCCGCCCGCCCGGACACGGTCGTCGTCGAGATGGGCGTCCCGGGGGCGGCCCCGCGCGGTGCCCTGCACATCGCGACGCACGGAGCGGCGCGGGTGTGCGGGGTCGCTGCCGCTGAGGTCATCGTCGCGGGGTAGGCGGCACGCGGGCTGCCGCTCACCGCCGCGCCACAGACAGAGGGGCCGATCATCCCGAGCGGGGTGACCGGCCCCTTTTGCAGTGTGTCGTGGTTCGAGGCCGACGCGGGGCGGGCGGGGCGGGCGGGGCTTGCTTGGGCCGGCCCTCGCGCTCGTGAGCCGTGGTGCTCGTGAGCCCTCGTGTTCGCGGGTTCTCGCGCTCGCGGACCCTCGTGTTCGCCGGCCCTCGTGTTCGCCGGCCCTCGTGTTCGCGGGCCCTCGTCTTCGCGGGCCCTCGTGCTCGTGGGCCCGCGCGCTCGCGGGTCCTCGTGTTCGTCGGCCCTCGTCTTCGCGGGCCCTCGTGTTCGCGGGCTCGCAGGCCCCGGGTGCGAGGGATTCGGGCCCGGGGCAGGCTGTGCCCGGGGCTTACAGTCCCTGCCACTCCGGCTTGTTGGCGTACGTGTGCCGGAAGTAGTCCGCGAGCTTCAGCTTCGACGCGGCGGCCTCGTCCACGACGACCGTCGCGTGCGGGTGCAGCTGCAGCGCCGACGCCGGGACCACCGAAGCGACGGGCCCCTCCACTGTCGCCGCCACGGCGTCCGCCTTGCCCTCACCGGTGGCGAGCAGCACCAGGTGCCGGGCCTCCAGGATCGTGCCGATGCCCTGCGTGATGACGTGCCGCGGGACCTGGCTCAGGTCACCGTCGAAGAACCGCGCGTTGTCCGTGATCGTCTGCTCGGTCAGCGTCTTGATCCTGGTCCGCGAGGCGATCGACGAGCACGGCTCGTTGAACCCGATGTGCCCGTCGGTCCCGATCCCGAGCAACTGCAGATCGACCCCGCCCGCCTCGGCCAGCGCCTTGTCGTACGCCTCGCACGCCGCCTGCACGTCGTCGGCGCTGCCGTCGGGCCCCATGAACGCCGCCTCGCCGAGCCCGAGCGGCTCCACGACCTCACGCAGCACTGTCGCCCGGTAGGACTCGGGGTGCCCCGTCGGCAGCCCCACATACTCGTCGAGCTGGGCGATACGGGCCCTCGACGCGTCGACGTCACCGGCGCGCACCTTGGCCGTCAGCGCCTCGTAGATGGGCAGCGGCGTCGAGCCGGTGGCCACGCCGAGCAGCGCGTCGGGCTTGCGCCGCAGCAGCTGGGCCATGGCCTCGGCGATCAGTTCGCCACCTGCCTTGGCGTCCGGAACGATCACAACTTCCACGCTGGGCCTGCCGTTCTGGTCAGAGGAGACTGGGGAGTATGTGGTATAGACCAATCGAGACCAATCTAGCAGAGCGAGCCCCTGCCGGTCAGGCCCTCCACGGCCCCGTTCCGTCCATGCTCAGCGCATCGGGTGGCCTTGGCATGTCGAGGGCGGGCGGTGGCGAACATGCCGGGGGCGGGCAGGAGTGTTGGAGTCGCACTGGGGTGGAGTAGCGGGGCGAGTGGCGCGGGCCCGGTTCAGCGGCCGAGCAGTGAACCCCCGGTCGCGTCCACCCACTGCCCCGTCACCCACCGGCCGTCCGGTGACGCCAGGAACGCCACCACGTCGGCTATCTCCGCCGGTGTCCCGACCTTGCCCAGGGCCGAGAGCGCGGCCGCGCCGTCCCACGCCTCGTCGCTCGCGCGGAGCCACTCCGTGTTGACGTCCGTGTCGACGATGCCGGGCGCCACCGTGTTCGCCGTGATGCCGCGCGGCCCCAGCACCTTGGCGAGGTAGTGCGTCAGCACGTCGAGCGCGCCCTTCGTCATCGCGTACGGCATGAGGTCGGGGAGCATCGCCGTGCGCGCGGCGCCGGAGGAGATGTTGATGACGCGGCCGCCGTCGCGCATCCTCGGCGCGGCGAGCTGGGCGAGGAAGAACGGTGACTTGGCGTTGACCGTGAAGAGGCGGTCGAACTCGGCCTCCTCGATGTCCGCGAAGGCGCTGGACGTGCCGATCCCCGCGTTGTTCACCAGGATGTCCACGCCGTCGGCCCGTGCGTCGAACTTCTCCCACAGCTCCCGCGCGGCACCCGGAGAACCGAGCTCGGCCCCGAGAGCGAACGCCGAACCGCCCGCCGCCTCGATCGCCGCCATCGTCTCCTTCGCGGCGGCGTGATTGGTCCCGTAGTGCACCGCGACCCGCGCGCCGTCCCGGCCGAGCCGCTCGGCGATGCCCCGCCCGATGCCCCGGCTCGCGCCCGTGACCAGCGCCGTCTTACCTGCGAGTACGCCCGTGCCACCCGCGCCACCACCCGTGCCGCTCATGTCGCAGCCCTCCCCATCTCCGTAGCCGTGAAGTCTGTAGCCGTGAAACTTGTAGCGGTGAAATCTGTAGCGGTCGTTATGGAAATGACCGTAGCGCACGCCCGTCACCTTTCGCTAGTGGCCGCTATAGAATTCACCCCATGGCGACGAAACAGCGCGGGCGACCCCGCTCCTTCGACCGGGAGACCGCCCTGGAGAAGGCCATGCGGGCCTTCTGGGAGAACGGCTACGAGGGGACCTCGGTCTCCGAGCTGACTCGCGAGATGGGCATCGGCGCCCCCAGCCTCTACGCCGCCTTCGGCGACAAGCGTTCGCTGTTCGAGGAGGTCGTCCGGGTCTACGGCACCACCCACGGCGCCGGACCCGGCCGCGCCCTGGCCGAGGAGTCCACCGCCCGAGGTGCCGTCGAGCGCCTGCTGCGGGAGGCGGCCGACGAGTTCACCGCCCCCGGTCACCCGCACGGCTGCCTCGTCATCCATGCCGCGACCAACTGCACGACACCCGAGGTAGAGCAGTCCCTGCGCGACCAGCGCGGCGCCGGCCTCGCCGCGATCGAGGACCGGCTGCGCCAGGGCGTGGCCGCGGGGGAGCTGCCGAAGAACACGGACGCCGCGGCCTTCGCCCGCTTCGTCGGCGCCGTCTTCCAGGGCATGTCGCAGCAGTCGCGGGACGGCGCGACCAGGGCTGACCTGGAGGCGATCGCCGATCACGCCATGGCCGCCTGGCCCGCGGGTGAACCGGCGCGCGCCGACGCCCGTGGATAGAGGCGGACGTCACGGTCGAAAGGGCCCCCGCACTCGGAGGAAGAGACGACAATAAAGCCGCGCCGACGCATAGACATCGGCGAATGGTCTAGTCCACAATGCGTACGAAAGGCCTCCGTCCTCCCCGCACAGGAGGACGGACAGAGGAACCCCGCTCTCTGCCCTGACTGCGGCGGCTCCTCGATCGGCAGCCGGGAACCGCACACCTGGCAGCCGATGCACCTGAAGGGCTGCGGTGCCTGGGAAAGGGTCGAGGGTCCCTCCCCCCGGCGCCGCGGCCCGTCGGTCTTTTCGAGGCCGCGCAGGTCGGCGGGTACGCTCGCCTGGTGCCCTCCATGAACGATCTCGTACGCCAGCACACCGCCCTCGGCGACTCCGACCTCGAGTGGCTCCACCTGCTGGTCTCGGAGTGGCAGCTGCTCTCCGACCTCTCCTTCGCCGACCTCGTCCTGTGGGTCCCCACGCGCGACGGCACCCGGTACGTCTCCGTGGCGCAGATGCGCCCGAACACCGGTCCGACGTCCTACCAGGACGACATGGTCGGGCATCTGGTGCCGCGCGGCCGCCGCCCCATGCTCGACGCCGCGCTCGACGAGGGCCGCATCGTGCGCGAGGGCGACCCCGAGTGGCGCGAGGAAGTCCCCGTGCGGGTCGAGTCCATCCCCGTACGCCGGGAGGGCCGGGTCCTCGGCGTCATCGCGCGCAACACCAACCTGCTGACCGTCCGTACGCCGTCCCGCCTGGAGCTGACCTATCTGCAGTCGGCGTCCGACCTGGCGCAGATGATCGCGGCCGGCTCGTTCCCGTTCCCCGGCCAGCAGGTGGACATGGACGCCTCCCCGCGCGTGGGCGACGGGCTGATCCGGCTCGACGCCGACGGGGTCGTCCAGTACGCGTCCCCGAACGCGCTCTCCGCGTACCACCGGCTCGGCTTCTCGGCGGATCTGGTCGGCCACGATCTCGGCAGGACCACGGCCGAACTCGCGCCCTCGCGCGGCCCGGTGGACGAGGCGCTCGCCAAGGTGGCCAGCGGATGGGCGCCGCGCGAGTTCGAGATCGAGGGTGAGGAAGGGTCGATCCAGCTGCGCGCGATCCCGCTCAAGCCCAAGGGCACGCGCATCGGCTCACTGGTCCTGCTGCGCGACGTCACCGAACTGCGGCGGCGCGAGCGGGAGTTGATCACCAAAGACGCCACCATCCGGGAGATCCACCACCGGGTGAAGAACAACCTGCAGACCGTGGCCGCACTTCTTCGCCTCCAGGCCCGGCGCATCGAGTCGGACCGGGGGCGCGAGGCGCTCGAAGAGGCGGTCCGGCGCGTCGGCTCGATCGCCATCGTGCACGAGACGCTGTCCCAGAACCTGGACGAGCGCGTGGAGTTCGACGAGATCGCCGACCGGGTCCTCGCCATGGTCGCCGAGATCTCCCCGGGCCAGGTGACGGGCCGGCGCACCGGCCGCTTCGGCATCCTGGACGCGGAGGTGGCCACGCCCCTGTCGATGGTCCTCACCGAAGTACTGCAGAACGCCCTGGAGCACGGTTACCGGCAGGGCGACACCGGCACCGTCGAGGTCTCCGCGGTGCGCGGCGGCACCAGCAAGGACGCCCGGTTGCTCATCACCGTCCAGGACGACGGCGTCGGACTGCCCGAGGGCTTCGACCCGCAGCGCGCCGGCAACCTGGGGCTGCAGATCGTACGCACCTTGGTGGAGGGCGAGTTGGGCGGATCGTTCGACATGGTGCCCGCACCCGAGCGCGGCACCCAGGTCGTCCTCGACATCCCGGTGCGCTCGACCAAGTAGCCTGCGGCGCATATACGTGGACAGCAGAGAGCCCCGGACCGTCGAACGGTTCCGGGGCTCTCTGCTCGCGTTGCTCGGGTCTTGTCCCGGGCTGAGCCTGGGGGAGCATCGGGGGTACTGCGCGCTGCGGCTCGGGGGCGGGGGGATGCGTACTCGCTGTACGCGCCGCCGGGCTCAGGCTCGAACGGGGTGGGGAATCAGGCGGAGGCCTGACGGGCCCGGTTGCGAGCGGCGCGGCGCTTCATCGCGCGGCGCTCATCCTCGCTGAGGCCACCCCAGACGCCGGAGTCCTGGCCGGACTCGAGCGCCCACTGCAGGCACTGCTCCATGACGGGGCAGCGACGGCAGACGGCCTTGGCTTCCTCGATCTGCAGCAGCGCGGGACCGGTGTTGCCGATGGGGAAGAACAGCTCGGGGTCTTCCTCGCGGCAAACGGCGTTGTGACGCCAGTCCATGGCTGCTACCTCTCCTTGGTATTACATGCGGGTTGCTTGTGAATGTGAACGCTTTCACGAATCCCTCAACAAGTGAAGGGACGAACGTCACATACGCGACGGGTGTCCGTTGCTTTGAGGAGGGGATTCGGGCTCTCTGTGGGGCCGATGTTGCGGGCCGTCCCGAGCGCCATGTAGAGATTCGCAAACCTCGGCGGCGGATACAACCCCTTCCGGAAAGTTTTTTTTGATTCCTCGGTGTCGACTAGGTCACAGCCGTCATTCCATGGGGTGGGACCTGGCCCAAACGTTCGAGATAAAGGACTTTGGGCCCTTCCACTCACACAATCACACGCAGTGCACGGCGTACGCCTGTGAACGTCACGCTGGTACGCAGTCCCAGGTGGTCACCGTCCATCTGAAGGGGCAGGGGCGCCTTCGAATGCAAGGTGAAGTCCGTGAGGTCATGGAGCGTGACCGCGTTCTTACCGTGTGGTCCGCGCTCGGGCGACGACGTCAGCAGCTGGGTGCCGTAACGGGCCACCGCGGGAGTCGACAGTTTCTTGAGTCCGAGCACGTCAAGGCCGGTGTCGAAGGACGCCTTGGGTGTCGGATAGAGCGGCCGGTTGCCCAGGAACGACCACGGGGAGGTGTTGCTGACTATGGAGACGACCAGATCCGTGATCGGGTCCTCGCCCGGCCGTTCGAGCGTGATGGTGCCGTGTCTGCGGTCCGGCTCCCCGAGGAACTGCCGGACGACCTGTCGCACGTACAGGGCATGCGTCGAACGCTTGCCGCGTTCCCGCTGCTGCTCCACGCGGCCCACCACGCCGGCGTCGAAGCCGACGCCCGCGCTGAACGTGAACCAGCGCGACGGGACCGCCTCGTCCTCCGTGCCCGGGGTGCCCGCGGTGAGGCCCAGGCCGACCGTGCGCTCGCGGCCCTCGCGCAGGGCGTCCAGGAGCTGTCCGGTGGCCTCGACGGGCTCGTTCGGCAGGCCCAGGGCGCGCGCGAAGACGTTCGTGGAGCCGCCGGGGACGACGGCCAGGCGCGGCAGCCGGTCGGGGTCCGGGCCGTGGTGCAGCAGCCCGTTCACGACCTCGTTGACCGTGCCGTCGCCACCGAGCGCGACGACCAGCTCGATGTCCTTGCTCTCCGCAGCCTGCCGGCCAAGGTCGCGCGCGTGCCCGCGGTACTCGGTGGTGACGGCGTCGAGCTTCATCTCGCTCGCGAGCGCGTGGATCAGGACGTCGCGCGTGCGCGCACTGGTGGTGGTAGCCGCCGGATTGACCACAAGAAGTGCACGCATGCGAAGCAGGGTACCCAGCGCCCTGCGGGGAACGCTTGGCCGGGGGCTACCCTGCAAAGGTGACCTCTGAGCAGAATCCCGCCCCCGAGACCCTCGAAGAAGACGGCCCGCGACCCGGCCGGCTGACCGCCGCCGCGGCCCTGTCCGGACTCGAGGGAGCCGCGCTCGTCGTGGGCGGTGGCTACATGCTGGTCGCCGGGGTCTCCGGGAGCCCCGACAACCCTGAGCAGGCCGTCACCGGCGGGGTGACCCTCCTCGTGCTCGCGCTGCTGCCGCTGCTCGCGGCGCGCGGGCTCCTCGCCCGCAAGGGCTGGAGCCGGGGCCCGGCGATCATCACGCAGATCATGGCGCTGCCGGTCGCCTACACGCTGCTGCAGGCCGACAGCATGGCCATCCCCGGCGGGATCGCGCTCGCCGCCGTGGCGATCGCCGCGCTGGTCCTGCTGGTCAATCCGGCGACCACGCGCGCGCTGGGCATCCGCACTCCGGGGAGCGCGCACCAGCAGAAGTGAGGCGTGGCCGCCACCGCCGACTCCTCGACGGGTCACTCCTCGACGAGGAGCTTCTCCCGCAGTTGGGCGAGCGTGCGGGCCAGCAGGCGCGAGACGTGCATCTGGGAGATGCCCACCTCCTGCGCGATCTGCGACTGCGTCATGTTCCCGAAGAAGCGCAGCAGGAGAATGCGCTTCTCGCGCGGCGGCAGATCCTCCAGGAGCGGCTTCAGGGACTCGCGGTACTCGACGCCTTCAAGCGCCTCGTCCTCCGCGCCGAGGGTGTCGGCGACCGCCGGGGACTCGTCGTCCGTGTCCGGGACGTCCAGGGACAGCGTGGAGTACGCGTTGGCCGACTCCAGGCCCTCCAGGACCTCCTCCTCGGAAATGGCCAGCTTCTCGGCCAGCTCGTGGACCGTGGGGGAGCGGCCGTGCGTCTGGGACAGCTCGGCCGTCGCCGTCGTCAGGGAGAGGCGCAGCTCCTGGAGGCGGCGCGGGACGCGCACGGCCCAGCCCTTGTCGCGGAAGTGCCGCTTGATCTCACCGACGACCGTCGGCGTCGCGTACGTGGAGAACTCCACGCCGCGCTCCGGGTCGAAACGGTCGACCGACTTGATCAGGCCGATCGTCGCGACCTGGGTGAGGTCGTCCAGCGGTTCCCCGCGGTTGCGGAAGCGGCGTGCCAGGTGCTCGACGAGCGGCAGATGCATGCGCACGAGCTGATTGCGCATCTCCGCGTACTCGGGGCTGCCGGACGGCAGTGTGCGCAGCTCGATGAACATCGCGCGCGCGTTGCTGCGGTCCCGCGGGTCGTGTCGGCCCTGCTGCTCACCGTGTCGCTCGTGGTCGCTCATCCATCCCGCCCGTCGCGCGTCCGATCCCCCTGGCCGCTCACGAAGCCCGGTCCCCGAAGCCGGCGCTGCCTGCTGTGGCGCGTCGGCCATCGGGTCCTCCGGGTGCGGCCTGGCCTGCTGCTCGGGGATGCCGGCGGCCATCCGCCGCACCCCCGCCGTGCCGTCGGCCGGGAAATCCCGTGTGCCGCGCTTGTCGTCCCGCACCGGAGCGTCCCCGTTCCTCACGCCGGGCCAGGGCCCGCGCCGCGCTTCTTGTAGAGGCTGATCGAGACGGTGTTGTCCTCGGCCACCGAGGAGTCGACCTGGCCCGCGAGGGCCGACAGCACCGTCCAGGCGAAGGTGTCGCGCTCCGGGGCCCGGCCGTCTGTGGTCGGGGCGGAGACCGTCACCTCCAGGGAGTCGTCGACGAGCCGGAACACGCAGCTGAGCACGGAGCCGGCGACGGCCTGCTGGAGCAGGATCGCGCAGGCCTCGTCGACCGCGATGCGCAGGTCCTCGATCTCGTCGAGGGTGAAGTCCAAACGCGCCGCGAGACCGGCCGTGGCCGTCCGCAGCACCGACAGGTAGGCACCCGCAGCCGGCAGCCGGACTTCCACGAAGTCCTGATTCCCGGGCTCTCCTGCGATCTGGGACACCCTCACCTCCAAGGTGGTACAAGCACTTTCGGGCTCCGGAGGTCCTCCCCCGGGTGACGCGCCACATATATCTGCGGTGACGCTACCGCGCGCCCGACTTTCCTGTCCCGGGGACCCCCGGCCCAGTGCTGTCACTCATAGTAAGCCTACGGGTACGGACAGTGGCTAGAGGGCGTGCGCTCCCAATTGGAAAGAGCGGGCGCCGGATTGACGTACCCAGGCGCCAACCGGTCGAACCCCGACACGGCCGCGGATCGTCCGCATCAGACCAAAGACGTGTCCACGAAGCACCAGCGCCAGCTCTCACCAGGCTCGAAGGTGCGCATCACCGGATGGCCCGTCTCCTTGAAGTGCTCCGTCGCGTGCCGGTACGGCGAGGAGTCGCAACATCCGACGTGGCCGCAGACCAGACACAGTCGTAGTTGCACAGGGTGACTGCCCAGGGCCAGACACTCCAGACAGGTCTCGCTGAGCGGCGCCGGCTCGGGGTGCGGCAGCGCGTCTACGTGCGGGCACTCGTTCATGATGGCCAGGTTACGACGGGGGACGTGAGAAGGACGGCGGAAGGCTGGGGATGGACGTTTTGCCACTGGTGGGGTTGGTCGCGGCGAGTGCCGCGGTGGCGGGAGTGGCGCGCAGGACACCGATACCGGCACCGCTCCTGCTGGTCGCGGCCGGCCTGGTGGCCTCTTACGTGCCCTGGATCCCCGCGTACGCGCTCGACCCGCACATCGTGCTGCCGCTGATCCTTCCGCCGCTGCTGCACACGGCCGCCCTGGAGAGCTCCTACCTGGACCTGCGGGCCAACATCAGACCCGTCGCACTGCTCTCCGTGGGCTACGTCCTGTTCGCCACGGTGGCCGTGGGCTGGCTGGCGTACGAGCTGATCCCGGACCTGCCGCTGACCGCCGCGCTCGTCCTCGGCGCGGTGATCGCCCCGCCCGACGCGGTGGCCGCGACGGCGATCGCGCGCCGGGTGGGCCTCCCCGCGCGGCTCACCACGATCCTCCAGGGCGAGTCCCTGGTGAACGACGCGACCGCGATCACCGCCTACAAGGTGGCGCTGGCCGCTGCCGTCGGGGAGGGGGCGAGCTGGGCGGGCGGCATCCGTGAGTTCCTGGTGGCCGCCGTCGGCGGTGTCGGGGTCGGGCTGCTGCTCATGGTGCCGCTGCACTGGCTGCGCAAGCGCCTCACCGAGGCGGTCCTGCAGAACACCTTGTCGCTGCTGATCCCCTTCGTGGCATACGCGGCGGCGGAGCAGGTGGGTGCCTCCGGGGTCCTCGCGGTCGTCACCGTCGCCCTGTACCTCGGGCACCACTCCTGGCAGGTCGACTTCGAGACGCGGCTCCAGGAGGCCGCGGTGTGGAAGGTCGTCTCGTTCATCCTGGAGTCGTCGGTCTTCGCGCTCATCGGTCTGCAGTTGCGCGTCGTCCTGAAGGGCCTCGGCGAGTACAGCGTGGCGCAGGCCGTCTGGTACGCGGTAGGGGTGTTCGTCCTGGTGGTCGTGGTCCGCTTCGTGTGGTCGTACCCGGCCTCCTATCTGCCGATGTTCCTGTCGGCGCGGATCAGGGAGCGCGAGGACGACACCGACTGGAAACGCCCGCTCGTCGTGAGCTGGGCGGGGATGCGCGGGGTGGTGTCGCTGGCCATCGCGTTCTCCATCCCGCTCGTCACGGAGGACGGCGAGGAGTTCCCCGCGCGCAACCTGGTGCTCTTCCTGACCTTCACCACCGTCATCGGCACCCTCGTGGTGCAGGGGCTCAGCCTGCCGGCGCTGATCAAGGCCCTGAAGCTGCCGGGGCGCGACGTCCAGCGCGAGACGCTCGCGGAGGCGCAGGCCCAGAACGTGGCCTCCACCGCCGCGGAGGAGCGCGTGGACGCCTTGATGCAGGACGAGCGGAACTGCCTGCCACAGCCGCTCCAGGACCGTCTGCACACCGTTCTGGAGCGGCGCCGCAACTCCGTCTGGGAGCGGCTCGGCCAGCCCAACCCGGTGACGGGGGAGTCCGCCGACGACACGTACCGCAGGCTCGCGCGCGAGGCCATCGCGGCCGAGCGCGAGGTCTTCGTACGGATGCGGGACGAGCGGCGGATCGACGACGAGATGATGCGCACCCTGCTGCGCAAGCTCGACCTGGAGGAGGCCGCCGCCTACCGGGAGGTCGACGACTGAGCGCCCTCGAAGGGGGCTCCGGTGACGACGGCGGCGAGGGTCGTGCCGGTGGCGAACAGGCCCTCTTCCGTGAGAGTGACAAGGGCATACAGCATCTTGGCGACATAGAGATGCTCGACCGGGACACCATGGCGCCGCTCGAAGTCGTCCGCGAACTCCGACAGATACGCGGGCACGCGCGCGTAGCCGCCGCAATGGAAACGGTCCTCGATGCGCCAGGTGCCGCGGGGGCCGCCGAACGCCGCCTCCTGGAGGGCGCGGACCTCGGCCGTCAGGAAGCCGCCCTTCAGGACGGAGACGCCCAGGGCGCGCTGCCCTGGGGCGAGCCCGGCGGCGAGGCCCGCGAGGGTGCCGCCCGTCCCGCAGGCGACAGCGACGACGTCGGCTCGGCCGCGCAGTTCATGGCCGAGCTCCGTGCAGCCCGCCACCGCGCGGGCGTTGCTGCCGCCCTCGGGGACGACGTAGGCGTCCGTCGCTCCGGTGGCGTCCATGAGCGCGGCCAGGACGTCCGGGTCGTTCTTCCGCCGGTACGTCGCCCTGTCGACGAAGTGCAGGCGCATGCCGTCGGCCGCGCAGGCCGCCAGGGACGGGTTGAGCGGCCGCTCCGCCAGCTCCTGGCCGCGCACGATGCCGAGGGTGGGCACGCCCAGGAGACGCCCGGCGGCGGCCGTGGCCCGCAGATGGTTCGAGTAGGCGCCGCCGAACGTGACGAGGGCACGGCCGCGCGCCGCCGCCAGGTTCGGGGCAAGTTTGCGCCACTTGTTGCCGATCAGATCCGGGTGGATCAGATCGTCCCGCTTGAGCAGCAGGCGCACGCCATGGCGCGCGAAACGGTCGTCGCCGACCTCGGTGAGAGGTGACGGCAGCCGGGGGCGCAGGGCGCCGGTGATCGGGCGGGGCACCCGGACATTGTCGAACATCGGACATCTGTCCGGGCGCCCGCACCGCGCGCGGTGCGGTGCTCGAGATCGCGCGGAGCGTGTTACTTGAGACGGTCACCGATGCGCTTGCGCATCGACGCCATCGTGAACCCCTTCGGGTCGATCTTTCCGGGCTGCCACTCCAGATGGCCGATGACGGAGCGCTCCGTCCAGCCGTAGTGGCGGCAGACCGCCGCGGCCGCCTTCTCGATGGCCTCGAGCTGCACCGCGGGCCACGGGTCCCGCCCGTCGCCCATGTTCTCGCACTCGAAGCCGAAGAAGTGGCGGTTGCCGTCGGTGTTCGCCTCGTTGTCGTGCGGCAGCGCCTTCTCGGCGATGACGGCGCGCAGGACGTCGTCATCCCCGAGACCCGCGTGGTTTGCCCGCCCGTACCCGACCAGGTGGACGCGGCCGTCCTTCGTGATGACGCCGTGACAGAGCGGTCCGGGCAGGCTCGGATGGCCCTCGCGGCAGATGCGGACCGTGGCCTCGCTGCCCTTGGTGACGGTGTGATGGATCATCACCCCGTGCATCGGCCCCCAGGCTCCCTTGCTGTTGCGGTTGTGCTGCTTCCAGTCGCCGACCTGGACGACCGTCAGTCCCTCGTTCTTGAGAGCGGCGAGAAAGGTGTTCGCGGACATGGGTGAGGCCATGACCGTCTCCTCACGGGCGCGACGGCCGCCCGTCGCGCACCGTCTCGTACGCTGCTTCTACCCGCAACTACCCGCCGGGGACCAGCCGTTCGTATTCCGTGCGAGCCGTTCCGGACATCGGCTCCCCCCGCCCTCACGGCGCGGACGGGCCTCAGGCGCGCAGGAAGCCGTCCCCGTTCACCGCGATGTGGGCCTCCAGGGCCTGCAGCGCCTGCTGCGTGGCGTCCGGGCTGCCGGTGCCCTTGCGCTCCTCGTAGTACGCGGCACCCAGCTTCTTCAGCAGATCGCCGCCGGCGCGCTGCGCCTGCACGACGTCCAGCTTCTGCTTGCCCTGCGTCAGACCGCGCTGCGCCTGCTCCTTGGCACGGTCCAGGAAGCCCGCCATGGTCGTCTCCTCTTGCCGGTGTGGTTGTTGTCCGATCAACGTGCCGGTGGACCGCGGAGTTCCGCAAAACGCGACTAATGCCCCGTCGGAGCGAGATCCATTCCCCCTCGTTTGTGTAATGGCGCGTTTACAGAAAGTGCTGAAAGTCTTTGCCGTCGCAGGTCGGTACCTGATCAGGAGGCATTCCATGTCGGTAGGCGAAGAGGTCCGCACGGAGCAGTCGGGGTCACAGAAGAGCCTCGGCACATCCGCCGCGCGAAATCTGGCCACCACCAGCAAGTCCGCGCCGCAGATGCAGGAGATCAGCTCCCGCTGGCTGCTGCGGGCGCTGCCCTGGGTGAACGTGAAGGGCGGCACGTACCGGGTCAACCGGCGTCTGAGTTACACGGTCGGGGACGGACGGATCACGTTCGTGAAGACCGGGGACCAGGTGCGGGTCGTCCCGGCCGAGCTGGGAGAGCTGCCGGCGCTGCGCGGCTTCGAGGACCCCGACGTCCTGGGCGAACTGGCCCAGCGGTGCACGCAGCGGGAGTTCGCCGCCGGTGACGTGCTCGCCTCCTTCGGCAGCCAGGCCGACGAGGCGTACCTGCTCGCGCACGGCCGCGTGGAGAAGATCGGGACGGGACCCTACGGGGACGACGCGCGCCTCGGCGTACTCGCCGACGGCGCGTTCTTCGGCGAACAGGCCCTCCTCGACCCGGACAGCATGTGGGAGTACACGGCCCGCGCGATCACCGCGTGCACCGTGCTCGTGCTGCCGCGCCGTGACCTGGAGCAGATCGCGGAGCGGTCCGACGCGCTCGGCAACCACCTGCAGCAGTTGCGGGCGATCCCGGAGCAGCGGGCCAACGACTTCGGCGAGAAGGAGATCGACCTCTCCGCGGGCCACGTCGGCGAGGCCGTGCTGCCCGGCACGTACGTCGACTACGAGTCGGCGCCGCGCGAGTACGAGCTGAGCGTCGCGCAGACCGTGCTGCGCGTCCACACGCGCGTGGCCGACCTCTACAACCACCCGATGAACCAGACGGAGCACCAGCTCCGCCTCACCGTCGAGGCGCTGAAGGAGCGCCAGGAGTACGAGCTGGTCAACAACGCCGAGTTCGGGCTGCTCAACAACTGCGAGTACGACCAGCGGCTCCAGCCGCACAACGGTGCGCCGACCCCCGACGACATGGACGAGCTGCTCAGCAGGCGGCGCGGGTCCAAGCTGTTCCTGGCGCACCCGAAGGCGATCGCCGCGTTCGGCCGGGAGTGCAACAAGCGGGGCCTGGTCCCCGAGAGCATCGACATGGGCGGGCACCGCATCCCGACCTGGCGCGGTGTGCCGATCTACCCCTGCGCCAAGATCCCGGTCTCGGACGCGCGGACCACCTCCATCATCTGCATGCGTACGGGGGAGGAGGAGCAGGGCGTCATCGGGCTCCAGCAGACCGGCATCCCGGACGAGATCGAGCCGAGCCTGTCGGTGCGGTTCATGGGCATCAGCGAGCAGGCGATCATCTCGTACCTGGTGACCACGTACTACTCGGCGGCGGTCCTGGTGCCGGACGCGCTCGGGGTGCTGGAGAACGTCGAGATCGGCCGGTGGCAGTGACGGCCCGTCCATGGTCGGCCGTGTCCCCGCCCGGCAGGGCGGGTACACCCAGGGGATACGCGCCCGACACCAGCGGACCCGCCACCGTCCGCGCCCTTCCCGGGGTGAGTTCATGACGCAGACGGCGGAGACGCGAGGGACAGCGGGGCCTGCCGAGGCGAACGCGGGTCGGAAACAGGCGGCGAAGGCGGTACCCGCGCCCGCGGTGCCCGACGGGGGCGCGGCCGGGCGCGGGGAGCAGAGCCCGGCCGCGCGGGAGACCGCGGAGGCGGAAATCATCCTGGCGCAGGCCAGGGCGTCGGTCGGGCCCGAGCTGCGACGCGCCGTCGAGCTGCTGCCGGGGTCCATACGCGGCGTCGCCCTGTACCACTTCGGCTGGGCGGAGGCGGACGGCACGCCCGTGGCGGGTAACGCGGGCAAGGCGGTGCGGCCCGCACTCGTGCTCGCCGCGTCGCGCGCCCTCGGGGGGCGGGCCGAGCGGGCCGTACGGGCGGCGGCGGCCGTGGAGCTGACGCACAACTTCACCTTGCTGCACGACGATGTACTGGACCGGGACGAGACGCGCAGGCACCGGCCGACCGCCTGGACCGTGTTCGGGGACGCCGACGCGATTCTGGTGGGGGACGCGTTGCAGGCCCAGGCCCAGCGGATGATCGCGGAGGACCCGCACCCGGCGGCTCCGGCCGCGGCGGCGCGGCTTGCCGCGTGCGTCGTGGAGTTGTGTTCCGGGCAGTCCACGGACGTGGCCCTCGAGGGGCGCGGGCCCCGGGAGGTGTCGCTCGAGGAGACCCTGGTCATGGCGGAGGCCAAGACGGGGGCACTGCTCGGGTGTGCGTGCGCCATCGGGGGGCTGTACGCGGGCGCGGGCGAGGAGGAGGCCGCGGCGCTCGACGCGTTCGGGCGGGCGGCGGGCCTCGCCTTCCAGCTCATCGACGACGTGATCGGCATCTGGGGCGACCCGGCCCGCACCGGCAAGCCGGCCGGGGCCGACCTCGCCGTCCGCAAGAAGTCCCTGCCCGTCGTCGCGGCGCTCGCCTCCGGCGGTCCGGCGGCTGAGGAACTGGCCGCGCTGTACGGGCCACCGGGCCCCGAGAAGGAGGGCCCCGCCGAGTTGGAGGCCATCGCGCTGGCCGTCGAGCGCGCGGGCGGCCGCGACTGGGCCCAGGCGCGAGCCGCGGACGAGATGGCCCGCGCCCTGCACGAACTGTCCCGGGCGGTCCCGGTGCCGGAGGCGGCGGGCGGATTGCTGTCACTGGCGGAGTTCGTGACGCGGCGGGGGTACTGAGAGCGGGGCCGTTCCACCGGGCGCCGGGTCTGCCGCATCCGGGTCTGCCGCTCCGGGACCAGCCGCCCCGGCGCTCGCCGCACCCGGGTCTGCCGCGCCCGAGACCGCCGCTCGGGGACCAGTCGCCCCCGGGCTCGCTGCCGTCCGGCCCGCCGCACCCGGGGCTCGCTGCCGTCCGGCCCGCCGCACCCGGGGCTCGCTGCCGTCGGGCCCGCCGCATCCGGGCCCGCCGCGCCCGGGCCCGCCGCCCCGGGGCCAGCCGCCCCGGCGCTCGCTGCCATCGGGCCCGCCGCACCCAGGCCCGCCGCACCCGGGCCCGCCGCGCCCGGGTCTGCCGCGCCCAGGTCTGCCGCACCCGGACCCGCCGCACCCGGGCCCATCGCTTTCGGGCCCGCCGCTCCGGGACCTGCCGCCCCCGGTCCATGGCCCCGAGACCCATAGTCGTCCCCCCATGTGATCGCTTAGGGTGCCAATCGCCGGGCGGGCAGCACCGGTTGGTGGGTGACGAGGCGAGGCGAGGGGGCTATCGGCGTGGGTGTGCGGATACGGCGGGCGGTGGTGAGTGAGCGGGACTTCGTCGTGGGGTTGCTCGACGAGGCGTTCATGGACGATCCCGTGAGCAGGTGGGTGTTCCCCGAGGAGGAGCGCAGGCGGGCGCGGCACGCGTATCTGATGGGGGCGTTCACCGACGCCACCTTCGCCGACGGCTATATAGACCTCGCGGAGGACGGCACCGCCGTCGCCCTGTGGATGGACGTACCCGAGGCGGCGGGCGAGGACCAGGAGGAAGGCGTGGACGGGGCCGCGCAAGTGCGGGCCGCCGTCGATCCCGACAACGAGCGGGTCGAGCAGATCGCCCGGCTGACCGAGGCCGCGCATCCCACGGGCCGCGCGCACGTCTATCTGTGGATGATCGGCGTCAGGCCGGAGCGGCAGGGCGAGGGCCTGGGGACCGCGCTGATGGCTCCGGTCCTCGAGCGGTGCGACCGCGAGGGGCTGCCCGCCTACCTGGAGGCGAGCAACGCCCGCAGCCGCGCCCTGTACGAGCGGCTCGGCTTCGTGTTCACCGGGACCGCCGTCGACCTGCCCGACGGCCCGTCGCTGTGGCCCATGTGGCGGGAGCCGCAGAGCGGCTGAACACGATTCAGGTGGACGGCACGATTCGTTCCACCAGGCGTTCCACGATGCCGTCCGGCACGCTCACGCCCGGGATCGCGCCGTCCAGCATGCCCGGCATCGTGAGGTGCTCCAGGATGAGGCCGAGCATGCCCAGGTAGAGCAGGGTGATCTCCTCCGCGCCGCCGGGCAGCTCCGATTCGGCGTTGAACGCGATGCCGAAGTCGAGGTCGCCGCGGAGCGATGTCATCAGGGACGTACGGAGCGCGGGGCGTCGCGTCGCCTCCAGGCGCATCTCCATCATCGCGAGGAAGCCGGTGCGGTCGCCCTTGACCCGGCCGATCAGGTCGTGCATGAACGCCGTGACCAGGGCGCGGTCCCTCGGCCGTTTCAGCAGCTCCGCGACGGCCTCCGGGTCCGGCGCGAGCCGCTCGTGCAGCCAGGCGTCGATCTGGTGGAGCAGGTCGTCGCGGTTGGCGAAGTAGTTGGACGACGTCCCCGTGGGGACGCCCGCCGCCGTGTCGACCGCGCGGAAGGTCAGGCCGCGCGCGCCCTCGGCCGCGAGCACCTCGACGGCCGCGTCCACGAGGACGGCCCGGCGCTCCGGGTTCTTCACCATGTTTCCGAACTCCATTCCCGGTTCTTTCTCGTACCCCTTGCAACCACTACGCACGAAGTACTATAACTGCAGTGGTTGAGCGGTCGTTCTGAGCGGTCGTCCTGAGCGGTCGTCCTGCAGCAGGCGTCCTCCGGCCAACCGAATCGCCGTCCAGTGAGAAGAGACCGGTTTGCGCAAGCTCTCGTACTTCATCGCCGCCTCCGTCGACGGCTTCATCGGTGACGAGTCCGGTGACGGAATGATGTTCATGTCCTACGTCGACGACGAGTTCCGGCAGTTCCTCGTCGAGGAGTATCCGGAGACCATCTCGTCGGAGGGCCGCCGCATCCTCGGCCTCGACGGGGTCGCGAACAAGAAGTACGACACCGTCCTCCAGGGCCGCCGCAGCTACCAGGTGGGTATCGACGCCGGGATGCTCAGCCCGTACGGGCATCTGCGCGAGTACGTCGCGACGCGCAGCCTCGCCGAGTCCCCGCACCCGCACGTGGAGCTGATCCATGACGATGTCGTCGGCAAGGTGCGGGAACTCAAGGCGGAGAGCGGCGAGCTGGGGATCTGGCTCTGTGGGGGCGCCCAGCTGGCCGGGCTGCTCGCGGACGAGATCGACGAGCTCGTGATCAAGACCTATCCGGTGGTCTTCGGCGGTGGCATGCCCATGTTCGCGGGCCGGAATTACGCCCTCGCCGAGTTCGACCTCGCGGAGACCCGCACCTTCGCGAAAGGCGCGATCGTCCGCCGCTACACCAGGCGCCGTTAGCTCTCAGCCAGACCGAAGAAGCCCATAGATTGGGCCCATGGCGATCGAACTGTTGCACCTCACCGAGCGCGCCCTGTGGGAGAGCGCCCGGGCGACCGGCGCGTACGCGATGTCGACCCGCGGCAAGTCCCTCGAGGAGGTCGGGTTCATCCACTGCTCGTTCCCGCACCAGCTCCGGGCCGTCGCCGACATGCTGTACGGCCCCGGGAAGGGCGCCGGGCAGGGCGGGGCGGCCGGGGAGCTCGTCGTCCTGGTCATCGATCGCGAGCGGCTCGACGTGCCGGTGCGCGTGGAGCCCGGGGTGCCGGGCGGCGAGGAGTTCCCGCACCTGTACGGGCCGTTGGCGGTCGGCGCGGTGACCGAGGTACGGGACTGGCCGCGTCCTCAGGAACGTAGCCAGAAGGAGCGCATGCTCGCCGGGGACCTCTACCTCGCCGACGACCCCGTCCTCACCGCCGACGCGCTGCGTGGTGCCGAACTGGCCGAGCGGTACAACGCGAGCAGCGTCACCGATCTGCCGGCCCGAGGCGCGCTGCTGCGCGAACTCCTCGGCGAGGTCGGTGAGGACGTCGTGGTGCGCCCGCCGTTCGCCGTCGACTACGGGCAGTACATCAGCATCGGCGCACGCACGTCCGTCAACCGGGGGGCCGTCTTCCTGGACGTGGCGCCCATCCGGATCGGCGAGGACGTGCAGATCGGTCCGAACGTCCAGCTCCTCACGCCCACCCACCCCGTCGACCCCGCGCCGCGCCGCGCCAAGTGGGAGGCGGCGAAGCCCGTCACCATCGGCGACAACGTGTGGCTGGGCGGCGGTGTCATCGTCTGCCCCGGCGTCACGATCGGCGCGAACACGGTGGTGGGTGCCGGATCCGTCGTCACCCGCGACCTGCCGCCGGACGTGGTCGCCGTGGGCAACCCCGCGCGGGTGGTCCGCAAGATCGGGGCGGCTGGGGAGTGAGACGCCGGGGGGCGGTGTGCGTCGCGGTCGCGGTGGTGGCGATCGGCTGTGCGGGAGGTGACGGTGGTGCCGGTGCGGGCGCCGGGCACGCGCAGACCTGGGCCGACGGGACACCGGTCGTGTGGACGGACGACGAGATGCCCGATCTGCCGTTGCGGAAATACGAGTTCGACGGGGGCGACCACGGCGAGGATGCGCACCGGGACATGGAGTCCGCGGTCGGGCTGCTCGCCCAGCGCTGCATGGTCCGGCACGGCTTCGCCGGCTTCCCGCGGGATCCGAAGCCGTTCACCATGGCCGGCACGGTCACGTTGACGGCTGTCTCCGTGAACACGGGACCGGTCGGCTCCTACGATCCTGAGCAGGCCGGGCGCTGGGGGTACGGCTGGGACCCGGCGAGGGCGAGCGGCCCGCGTCGGCACGCCGGACGGATGATGACGCGCGAGGAGTCCGAGGTCTACTACGGCGACCGGCGGGCCGAGTACAGCGGCTGCTCGGGGGAGGCGTACCGGCGGATCCAGCGCGGAGTGCGGGACGTCAAGCGCATGTGGACGTACGTCACCGAACGCGAGTACACCGTCCGCGAGCGGGCCGAACGGGAACCGCGTCTGCGCCGCGCCTACCGGGCCTGGGCGGACTGCGTGGTCGACAAGGGCTTCAAGCGGTACACCGACCCCGTGGCCGCCTCCAGCGACAAGGCGTGGCGGCGCGGGAAGGACGGCAACACGAAGCACACGCGGCGGGAGACCGGTACGGCCGTCGCCGACGTCGAGTGCAAGCGCGCACACAACACGGCGGGGGTGTGGTGGGCGGTCACGGAACGCCTCCAGCGCCGCGAACTCGTCGAGCATAAGGCCGAGTTCGACTCCGTACGCGCGGACCGGGACCGGTTGCTCAGCAACGTGCGGGAGGTCATGGCAGCGGGGTGACGGCCTCGCGGACCGACTCGGTCATCGCCGTCACGAACGCGTCGCGCGTCGCCTCGTCGAGAAGGCCGAGCGAGAGGTACGGGTTCAGGTCCTCCAGCTCCACGAGGAGCAGGGCGCCCTCGCGGGTGCGGCAGGCGTCGACGCGCTGGATCCCGTACGGGAGGGCGTTCCAGTCGATGAAGTGCCGGGCGAACGCGCGGTCGGCGGTGGTGGGTTCGTACGGGCGCAGGTCCCAGCGGCGCTCGGGGTCGGGGGCGTACAGGGAGTACTGGAGGGTGCGGTCGACGAAGTAGAAGGAGACCTCGTACGTGAAGTCGATGTGGGGCTGGATCAGGAGGGCATGGTTGGGCGGGAGGTCGTGGAGTTCGGCCGGGGACACGACGCGCAGGCCCATCGAGTCCGCGCCCAGCTTCGGCTTCACCACGTACGCGCCGGCCTCGGGCAGGCGGTCGAGGTCGGCGGCGCTCTCGACCGTCGGGATCACCGGATGGCCGGCCCGGGTCAGGTCCGGCAGGTACTGCTTGCCGGCCATGTCGGCGCGGCCGGTCAACGGGTTGTAGACGGTCGTGCCGCGGGCGAGGGCCTCGGCGCGGAAGGCCGCGTACGCCTCCTGGTAGCCGAGGACGGGGCCGCTGTTGCGGACCACGACCACGTCGAAGCCGTCCATGAGCGCGGTCGCGTCCAAGGGGTGGCAGAGGGCGAGGTCGAACGCGGAACGCAGGCGCGAGGTGAGGAAGATGTCCTCGTCGCAGTAGCGGCGGCCACGGGCCTGGTAGGCCAGGTCGGTCACGTAGAGGACGCGGGGGCGGCGGGGCACGGGGCGGTCTCCTGACGTCGGGGCACCAGGCGGTCTTCTGACGGCGGGGCACCCGGGGCACTCACTCGGTACACCTGGGGCGTTCGGGGTGCTCGGGGCGCTGGGGTACGCCGAAGGGGCCCGGCCGAGTTCGTCGGCCGGGCCCCTTCGGATGGTCCGGGGCCCGCGAGGGTGCACCGCCCGCCGGTCACCGGAACCGGTGGTTCAGCAGCCCTGGTTCAGACCGTGATCAGGCCTGATCAGGCCTTCTTGGTCTCCCAGAAGATCTTGTCGATCTGGGCGATGTAGTCCAGGGCCTTCTGGCCCGTGGCCGGGTCGGTCGAGCCCTTGGCGGCCGAGAGGGCCTTCAGGGTGTCGTTGACCAGCTGGTGCAGCTCCGGGTACTTCTCGAAGTGCGGGGGCTTGAAGTAGTCGCTCCACAGCACCGAGACGTGGTGCTTGGCGAGCTCGGCACGCTGCTCCTTGATGACGGTGGCGCGCGCCTGGAAGTGCGGGTCGTCGTTGCCGGCCATCTTCTCCTGGACGGCCTTGACCGACTCGGCCTCGATGCGGGCCTGGGCCGGGTCGTACACGCCGCAGGGGAGGTCGCAGTGAGCGCTGGCCTTCACCTTGGGGGCGAACAGGCGGGAAAGCATGTGCTGTCCTTCCTCGTGATCGTCTTCTCGGGTGCGACATTACTCCGTGGAGCACGGCTTTTCTCGGGTGCCCCCGGGGGCTTAGGCCAAAAGTCCAGGGTGACACTGGGACAGGTGGAGGATGGGACCGGCGGACGGAAACCGGGGAGGTCGGCAGATGCCCGAGACGATCGGGGAAGGGCGCGGGACGAAGGTGCCGTTTCAGATCATCGAGGTGGACGGTCCGTCGATGGTGCCGACGCTGTACCACGGTGACTGGATGCTGGTGCAGTACGGCGCCCGGGTGCGGCCCGGGGACGTCATCGTCTTGCGCCACCCCTTCCAGCAGGACCTGTTGGTGGTGAAGCGGATCGCCGAGCGGCGCGAGGGCGGCTGGTGGGTGCTCGGCGACAACCCGGGCGCCGGCGGCGACAGCACGGTGTACGGGGTCGTGCCGGACGACCTCGTGCTCGCCAAGGTGCGCGGGCGGCTGCGGCGGCGCAGGCCGTGGGCGGAGGGCGAGGGTCAGCGGTCGGCGATGGCCGTGGTGTCCTGGGCGCTCGGCGCGGTGCGGCCGGTGTTCTCGGACCGGTCGGGCCGCTCGGCCTCCAGACGCTTGCGGGCGCGGTAGGCGGCGACGTTGGCGCGGGTCGCGCAGCGGTCGGAGCAGTAGCGCCGGGAGCGGTTGGTGGACGTGTCCAGGTAGGCGTTGCGGCACGGGGCCGCCTCGCACAGGCCGAGGCGGTCCACGCCGTACTCGGTGAGGTGGAAGGCGAGGCCCATGGCGGCGATCGCGGCGTAGCCCGCCGTCGCGTTCGACGGGTGGTCGGCCAGGTGCATGTGCCACAGGGGGCGGCCGTCGTCGTCGCGGTGGTCGTGGCCGGAGATCTGCGGGCTCACCGGGAACTCCAGGAGGAGTGAGTTCAGCAGGTTCACCGCGAGCGTCTCGTCGCCGCCGTCGGCCGCCTCGAACACCGCGCGCAGGCGGCCGCGGACGCTCCTGAACCGGGTCAGGTCGGCGTCCGCCGCACGACGGGCCGCCTCCTGGTTGGCGCCGAACAGTGCGCGCACCGCGTCCACGGAGGTCAGGCTGTCCTTGCCGCGGACCGGCTCCTCCGTGTTGACGAGGCGCACGGCGTAGTCCGAGTAATAGGCCAGTTCCACTTGTAGTCCTTACGGGGGCGGGCTAGGGTCAGGGCGAGGCGCTTGTAATGCTCGTATCGGTATTCAGGGTATTACGCAGGCGAGGGTGCGGCGCCACGCGACGGATGGCACAGGGCATCACGCACACGATGCCCGCACGGGAGGGCTTCATGACGGACACCGCCACAGGCACCGACTGGCACGCCTGGCAGCGGAGCTGGGACCGGCAGCAGGAGTGGTACATGCCCGACCGCGAGGAGCGGTTCCGGGTGATGCTCGACATGGTCGAGGCGTGTGTCGGGCGTGCGCCCCGCGTCCTCGACCTCGCCTGCGGCACCGGCAGCATCACCGCGCGGCTGCTCGCCCGGTTCCCGGAGGCGACCAGCGTAGGGGTCGACCTCGACCCGGCGCTGCTCGCCATCGCGCGCGGCACCTTCGAGGGCGACCCGCGCGTCGGCTTCGTCACCGCCGACCTCAAGGACCCGCGCTGGACGGAGGCGCTGCCGCACACCTCGTACGACGCCGTGCTCACCGCCACCGCCCTGCACTGGCTGCACTCCGAACCCCTCGCGACGCTCTACGGTCAGGTCGCCGGACTCGTCCGGGACGGCGGCGTCCTCATGAACGCGGACCACATGATCGACCGGTCGACGCCGCGGATCAACGCCGCGGAGCGGGCGCTTCGGCACGCGGGTATGGAGTCGGCGAAGCGGGAAGGGGCGCTCGACTGGGCCGCGTGGTGGGAGCTGGCCGCCGCGGATCCCGTACTGGCCGGGCCTACGGCTCGGCGGTTCGAGATCTATGGGGAGCACGCGGACGGGGATGCGCCGTCTGCCGCCTGGCATGCGGAGGCGCTTCGCGGGGCGGGGTTCTCGGAGGCCCGCGCGGTGTGGGCGTCGCCGTCCGATGTGATGGTGCTGGCGCTGAAGTGACGGTCGCGGTCGCGTCTGCGGGGCTTGGGTCTTCTTGCGGGGTGCGTATGCGTTCTGGCTGGTCGCGCAGTTCCCTGGGCCGCTGAAGGCCTGCGGCTCCGCCGCGCCTTCCCCGACGGGGCGCTCCGCACGTACGCGCGCCCCCGGACATGGTGCGCGGAGTGCGCATTTCGGGGGCGCGGGGAACTGCGCGAGCAACCACGACGAGAGCCGCGCTCGGGCACGCACCCAGATGACCCGGAAAACGCGCACCCACCGGGAAAGGGGCGCTCCGGGATCGTGAAGCCGGAGCGCCCCTGTCCCGGGTGGGCCGGGACGGCTAGAGGACCTTCGAGAGGAAGCCCTGCGTCCGCTCGTGCTGCGGGTTCGTCAGGACGTCGCGAGGATGGCCTGATTCCACCACCACGCCCTCGTCCATGAAGACGAGACTGTCCCCGACCTCGCGGGCGAAGCCCATCTCGTGCGTGACGACGACCATCGTCATGCCGGACTCGGCGAGGCCGCGCATGACGTCGAGGACGTCACCGACCAGCTCGGGGTCGAGCGCCGAGGTCGGCTCGTCGAAGAGCATCAGCTTCGGGTCCATCGCGAGCGCGCGGGCGATCGCCACGCGCTGCTGCTGGCCGCCGGAGAGCTGCGAGGGGTAGTTCCTCGCCCGGTCGGCGAGGCCGACCCGCTCCAGGAGCTCACCCGCCCGCTCGCGGGCCTGGGCCCGGGAGACGCCCTTGACCTGGACCGGCGCCTCCATGACGTTCTCCAGGGCCGTCATGTGCGGGAAGAGGTTGAAGCGCTGGAAGACCATGCCGATGTCCCGGCGCTTGAGGGCGACCTCGCTGTCGCGCAGCTCGTAGAGCTTGTCGCCCTTCTGGCGGTAACCGACCAGCTCTCCATCCACGTAGAGACGACCGGAGTTGATCTTCTCCAGGTGGTTGATGCAGCGCAGGAACGTCGACTTGCCGGAGCCGGAGGGGCCGATGAGGCAGAAGACCTCGCCCTGCTTGACCTCCAGATCGATGCCCTTGAGGACCTCGACGCTGCCGAAGGACTTGTGGACGCCTTCGGACTTGACCATGGTGGCGTCGGCGGCGGCCGCCTTCTCCGGGGTGTTCATGCCGTGCCTCCGTTCGGGCGGCCGACGACGGTGCGCAGGCGCTGCAGCGGGGTCGGGGGCAGCGAACGGGACGTGCCGCGCGCGTAGTACCGCTCGATGTAGTACTGCCCGACGCTGAAGATCGAGGTGAGGACCAGGTACCAGGCGGCGGCCAGGAAGTACATCTCCACCGTGGAGGCGGCCGACTGGCCGATGTCGGAGGCCACCTTGAACAGGTCGAGGAACTGCACCGCCGAGACGAGCGAGGTCGTCTTCAGCATGTTGATGACCTCGTTGCCCGTGGGCGGCACGATCACGCGCATGGCCTGCGGGATCACGATGCGGCGCAGGGTCTTGGAGTGGCTCATGCCGAGCGCGTGCGCGGCCTCGGTCTGCCCCTCGTCGACGGCGAGCAGGCCCGAGCGGCAGATCTCCGCCATGTACGCGGCCTCGTTGAGTCCGAGCCCGAGGAGCGCGGTCAGCAGCGGGGTCATGAACGAGGACCAGTAGTCCTTGTAGATCGGCCCGAGGTTGATGTACTCGAAGACCAGGCCCAGGTTGAACCAGATGAACAGCTGGACCAGGACCGGCGTGCCGCGGAAGAACCAGATGTAGAACCAGGCGATGGTGCTGGTCACCGGGTTCTTCGACATGCGCATCACGGCGAGGACGATGCCGCCGACGATGCCGATGAGCATGGAGAGGACGGTCAGTTCGAGCGTCTTCCCGACGCCGGTGAGGACCCGGTCGTCGAAGAAGTAGTCGGGGATCGTGCCCCACTCGATCTTGCCTTTGGAGAAGGCGTAGACGATGGCGCCGAGCAGCGCCAGGGCGACGACCGCGGACACGTAGCGGCCCGGGTGGCGCACCGGGATGGCCTTGATGGCCTCCGGCGGGGCGCCCGCGGACGCGCTGTCCGCGGGCTCGTTCGCCTTGCTGAGAGGTGGAGTCATGGGTGGTGCCTTTCAAATCCCGTCAGAGTGGAGAAGCCCGTCGGAGTGTCAGAAGGGCAGGGGCCCGTCGGAGCGCCGGAAGGGCAGGGGTGACAGGGGTCAGGAACCACCGTTGATCTTCGACTCGGTGACGGCGCCGTCGTCGACGCCCCACTTCGCGATGATCTTCTTGTACTCGCCGCTCTTGATGATCTCGGTCATGGCGGCCTGGAGGGCGTCGCGCAGCTGCGTGTTGTCCTTGGCGACGGCGATGCCGTAGGGGCCCGCCTCGACCTGGTCGCCGACGATCTCGAAGTACTTGCCGCCGCCGGACTTCTTCACCGAGTACGCGGCGATCGGGTAGTCCGCGGAGACGACGTCGGCGCCCTTGGAGCGCATCCGGGTCTCGGCCTCCGGGTTGGTGGCGAAGTCCTCGACCTTCAGGGCCTTCTTGCCGTCCTTGGCGCACTTCTTCGCCTGGTCCTTGGCGAGGTCCTGGGAGAAGGTCGCCGTCTGCACGGCGATCGTCTTGCCGCACAGGTCGTCCCAGGTCTTGATCCCCTGGTCGTCGCCCTTGTTGGTGTAGAGCGAGACGCCCGCGGTGAAGTAGTCGACGAAGTCGACGCCCTTGCCGACCTTCTTGCCGGTGTCGCTGTCGATGCCGTTCTGCCGGTCCTTGGTGTCCGTCATGGCCGACATGGCGATGTCGTAGCGCTTGGAGGCGAGGCCGCCCACGAGGTCGGCGAACTTGCCGTTCTGGAAGTTGAACTCCACGCCGAGCTGCTTGCCGAGCGCCGCGGCGATGTCCGGGTCGATACCGACCGCCTTGCCCGAGTCGTCCTTGTACTCGACGGGTGCGTAGGCGATGTCCGAGCCGACGTTGATGACGCCCTTGTCGCGGATCTGCGCGGGCAGCTTGTCGGCGAGCGGCGCGGACTTCGACGAGCCCGACGCGGAGGACGAGTCGTCGTCCTTCGACTTCGTCTGGTCACCGCAGCCGGTCAGCAGCAGGGCGCCGGCGACCGCGATCGCGCCGACCGCGGCTATCCGGGACTTCGCGGAATTCGCGGTCGTACGACGGGTGGTGCTTGCGGTCATGGTGGGGTCCTCCGGCGGGATGGGTGGAGTTGGCGTTCGGTCGCCTGAGCACACACCTTCGGGTGTCGCGACCTCGTGCGACGACGTGCGATGACGGCATCTTGCCATTCGGACGGGCAGCCGTTGGGGGTCGGTGATGTCAAAATCGGATAACAGGTCCGCCAAGACGGCCAACGCGGTGGCTCATCACGGTGCATGGGGCCGCATCATCTGCGGGTCCGCCGCGTGACGGCGGGAAAATCTCCGGCGGATCGCCCGACGTCTCACCATTTGAACCGCTGTCCGGCGGACGTCGAGCGCGAGTTGAGGACTTGTCCACATATTCGGCTATGAGTCATGTCACCGGGCTGTGATCGATCACGTATGGGGTCGTCCGCACCCTGTTCCGTCGGGTAAGAAGGTTCTTTACACCCCTCATCCGGGGCTCAGGGCGCGCGTGCGGCGCGCCCGTCGTGTACGCACCTGTGCAGCGGTTCCCCAACAGGAACCGAGTGGGGCGTACGCGGTGCCCGCCCGCTCCTCAACCAGGAGCGGATCCACCCTCACCTGATGTTCAGAACCTAAGGGGTAAGACAAGTGGCAGCGGAGATCGTCAATCCTCGCAGCGACAGCGGTACCGGCACCGAAGGCAGCAGCGACCTCGCCGATCCCTTCGATCCTGCGTTCGCCCTGCACCGCGGCGGCAAGATGGCCGTGCAGGCCACCGTGCCGGTCCGCGACAAGGACGACCTGTCCCTGGCGTACACGCCCGGCGTCGCGAAGGTGTGCAGCGCGATCGCGGAGCAGCCGGAGCTCGTCCACGACTACACGTGGAAGTCGAGCGTCGTGGCCGTCGTCACCGACGGCACGGCCGTGCTCGGCCTCGGCGACATCGGCCCCGAGGCGTCCCTCCCGGTGATGGAGGGCAAGGCCATCCTCTTCAAGCAGTTCGGCGGCGTGGACGCGGTGCCGCTCGCGCTCGCGACGACCGACGTGGACGAGATCGTCGACACCGTCGTGCGGCTCGCCCCGTCCTTCGGCGGCGTCAACCTGGAGGACATCTCGGCGCCGCGCTGCTTCGAGATCGAGCGCAGGCTCCAGGAGAAGCTCGACATCCCCGTCTTCCACGACGACCAGCACGGCACGGCCGTCGTCACGCTGGCCGCGCTGAAGAACGCGGCCCGGCTCAGCGGCCGTACGCTCGGCGAGCTGCGCGCCGTGATCTCCGGCGCCGGTGCGGCGGGTGTCGCCATCGCCAAGTTCCTCCTGGAGGCGGGGCTCGGCGATGTCGCGGTCACCGACCGCAAGGGCATCGTCAGCCGCGACCGCGAGGACCTCACCGCGGTCAAGCGCGAGCTGGCGGAGATCACCAACAAGGCCGGCCTCGCCGGTTCCCTGGCGGACGCCCTCGCGGGCGCCGACGTCTACATCGGCGTCTCCGGCGGTACGGTCCCGGAGGCCGCGGTCGCCTCGATGGCGCCGGGCGCCTTCGTCTTCGCGATGGCCAACCCGAACCCCGAGGTGCACCCCGACGTCGCCCACAAGTACGCGGCCGTCGTCGCGACCGGGCGCTCGGACTTCCCGAACCAGATCAACAACGTCCTCGCGTTCCCGGGGATCTTCGCGGGCGCGCTGCAGGTGCGGGCCTCGCGGATCACCGAGACGATGAAGATCGCCGCGGCCGAGGCGCTGGCCTCCGTGGTCGGCGACGACCTGTCCGCCGAGTACGTCATCCCGTCGCCGTTCGACGAGCGGGTGGCGCCGGCGGTGACGGCGGCCGTGGCCGCGGCCGCCCGGGCCGAGGGCGTCGCGCGACGCTGAGCACTGCTCCGCGAAAAGGCCCCGCCGACGGCGGGGCCTTTCCCTTGCCCGCCGCCACGGTGTCCACAGGACGTGTGTCACAGGCGGAGGTGGTTCCCCGGCCCCTGTCCGACGCCTATCGTCAAGGTCATGTTCGCCGCCTATGCCGCCCGCATCGACCGTGACCAGCCGCTGAACGGACTGGAGTTGGGGGAGCGGCCCGCCCCCCAGGACCGGCCCGGCTGGACCACCGTGAACGTCAAGGCCGCCTCCCTCAACCACCACGACCTCTGGTCCCTGCGCGGGGTCGGGCTCGGCGAGGAGGCGCTGCCCATGATCCTGGGCTGCGACGCCGCCGGCATCGACCGCGACGGCAACGAGGTCGTGCTCCACTCCGTCATCGGGCAGACCGGGTACGGCGTCGGCCCCCGCGAGGGCCGCTCCATCCTCACCGAGAAGTACCAGGGCACCTTCGCCGAGCAGGTCACGGTCCCTGAGTGGAACGTGCTGCCGAAGCCCAAGGAGCTCTCCTTCGAGGAGGCCGCGTGCCTGCCGACGGCGTGGCTGACCGCGTACCGGATGCTCTTCACCAACGCGGGCGTACGGCCGGGCGATTCGGTGCTCGTGCAGGGCGCGGGCGGCGGTGTCGCCACGGCCGCGATCGTCCTCGGCAAGGCCGCCGGTCTACGGGTCTTCGCCACCAGCCGCGACGAGGCCAAGCGCAAGCGCGCCCTTGAACTCGGCGCCGTCGAGGCCGTCGAGTCCGGGGCGCGGCTGTCGCAGCGGGTGGACGCCGTGATCGAGACGGTCGGCGCCGCGACCTGGTCGCACTCCGTCAAGTCGCTCAAGCCGGGCGGCACGCTGGTCATCTCCGGTGCGACCAGCGGGCCGAGCCCGAAGTCCGCCGAGCTGAACCGCATCTTCTTCCTGGAGCTGAAGGTCGTCGGCTCGACGATGGGCTCCAAGGACGAGCTGGAGGACCTGCTGTCCTTCTGCGCGGCGACCGGGGTGCGGCCCGTCATCGACGAGACGCTGCCGCTGGACCGGGCGCGGGACGGGTTCCAGAAGATGGCGGGCGGGGAGCTGTTCGGGAAGGTCGTACTGACCGTCTGACCGTCTGACCGACTGGCCGCCTGACCGACGGGCCGGGCGACGGGCCGGGGAAGGGGCGCCGAGGCGCCCCTTTTTCGCGGCGTCGATGTCAACTCGGGTTGACGTCGGAGGGGTGTCAACCTACATTGACACCATGACCGAGGCCACGAATCTCGCCGAGCAGGCAGGCGCCCCCGACCCGCGCGTCGGACTGCGGTCCGTCGCCGCGCTGCGGCGGCTGCTCGAGCAACTGGAAGCGGTACAGGTGCGCAGCGCGCGCAATCAGGGCTGGTCGTGGCAGGAGATCGCGGGCGAGCTCGGGGTCAGCAGGCAGGCCGTGCACAAGAAGTACGGGAGGCGATGATGTTCGAGCGGTTCACCGAAGGCGCCAGGGACGTGGTCAAGGGCGCCGTCACCCACGCGGAGCGGGAACGCGCACCGCACGTCGACGAGGGCCACCTGCTCCTCGCGGTTCTCGACGCCCGTGGCACCCGGGGCTCCTTCGCTCTCGGCGCACTCGGTGTGGACGCCGAGGGCAAGCGGGCGGCGATCGGCGAGGCGCTGCTCACCGCACGCCGCCGCGCCGGACTGAGCCAGGCCGACGCCGAAGCCCTCTCCGGGCTCGGCATCGACGTGGACGCGATCGTCGCCCGGGTCGAGGAGGCCCACGGTGTCGGGGCGCTGAGCGGGGGCCGTCGCCTCCTCGGGCGGCGCCCCTTCGCCAAGGAGGCCAAGGGCGTTCTGGAGTCGTCCCTGCGCATGGCCCTGGCCCATCACGACCGCGCGATCGGCGACGAACACCTCCTCCTCGCCCTGGCGGCCCGGCCCGGTATCGCCTCCGAGACCCTGGCCGGGCACGGGGTGACGGTGCCGGCGGTGGAGCGGGTGCTCTACGGGCGCGGGGAGGCGGCGGCGGGCTGAACCCCGGGCCGCCTCCCCAGGGCCGGCCCTGCTGGCCTCACCCCTTCGGTGTCCGCAGCGCCCCCGTGATCCGTGCCGCCGCCTCCGACAGATGGTCCCGGGCCGTGCGGACCTGGTCCTCGGAGACTCCCTGGTCGCGGGCCGTGTCGCGGATGTCGTCGCGGAAGCGGTCGAGGAGGCGGTCGAGGTCGCGGGCCGGGTCGCCGGTGGAGTCTTCTCTCGCCCACGACGGGACGTACTCCGCCGCCACCTTCTCCGACGCCGGACGGTACGTCGGCTCCTTCTCCGCAGCCGAAGCCGGGGCGGAAGCCGGGGCCCCGAAGTCCTTGCCGAAGTTCCTGCCGAACTCGCCGAACTCCTTGGCCAGCTCGGACAGACCCTCCCGGACGCCCGACGGCCAGTCGCCCCGCGCGAAGTGGTCCTGCACCTGGTCCTGCACTCGCTGGGCCATCCGCTGGAACTCGTCCTGCGCCTGCGCCCGCACCTTGTCCTGCGTCTCCTTGGCCTGGCGGCGCGCCCGCTGGGCCTCCTCGCGCGCCCGGCGGCTCTCGTCCTTGGCGCGCCGAGCCTGCTCCTTCCACTCCTGCTTCGCGCGGCGCAGCTCCTCCTTGGCGGTGCGCCAGGACTCCTTGTCGGTGAAGTCCATGAGGCTGCTCAGGTCCGGCGCCGGACCGCCACGGGTGCCGCGCGTCTGGGAGGTGGCGGCGCGGACCTCGCGGCGCAGATCGCCCGCCGCACCGCGCACGTCGTCCCGGATCTCGGCGGCCAGCTCGGCGACCGACTCGCGGATCTCCAGCTCCAGGTCGGCCAGTTCGCCGCTGCGGTCGGCCAGTTCGGCGCGGCCCGCGTCGGTGATCGCGTACACCTTGCGGCCGCCCTCGGTGGTGTGGGTGACGAGGCCCTCGGACTCCAGCTTGGCCAGGCGCGGGTAGACCGTGCCCGCCGAAGGCGCGTAGAGCCCCTGGAAGCGCTCCTCCAAGAGGCGGATCACCTCGTAGCCGTGGCGCGGGGCCTCGTCGAGGAGCTTGAGGAGGTAGAGGCGCAGGCGGCCGTGGGCGAAGACGGGAGGCATGTCAGAGCACCTTCTTGTCGGCGGGAGCGGAGGCGTCGGCGTCGGGGGCAGGGGCGTCGGCGTCGGGGGCAGGGGCAGGAGTCGCGGGGCCGTCGTCCTCGCCCGGCGGCCTGCGCAGCAGCGCGATCGAACCGGAGACCGTGGTCGCCCGCAGGGTGCCGGTGCCCGCGCCGAGACGGCCGGTGATCTTGTGGGCGCCCCACTGCCCGGAGACGCGCAGCCCGTCGAAGGCGTTGGACACCGCTCCGCTCGCGGTGTTCGCCTCGACCTTTGTGTCCGCCGGGTGCGGGATGCGGATGGCTATCTCGCCGGAGACGCTCGTCAGGGCCACGTCCGTGGGGCCCGAGGGGTCCAGGTCGACGATCATCGATCCGCTGACGGTGTCCGCCTTCACGAACGAGCCCGAGCCCTCGACGACCGTCAGATCGCCCGAGACCGAACCGAACCGCAGGTCGCCGGTGACCGCCTGCGCCTCGACGCTGCCGGAGACCGTGCTGGTGCGCACCGGCCCTGTGACGCCCACGAGCGTGGTGTCGCCGGTGACGCCCTTCACCTCGGTGCGTCCGTCGACGCCGGAGACGACCGCGCCCGCGCCCACCACACCGACCTCGACCCGCGTGCCGCTCGGCACGGCCAGCGAGACGACCGCGCTGCGGTGCCAGCCCTTGCGGTCGAGCCACTTGAGGAAGCCCTTCCAGGGCAGGTCGTCATAGGCGACGGTGAGCGTGCCGCCCTCCTGCGTGACGCGCAGCGGCGGCCCCTCGATCTCGGAGACCTCGAGGCGGGCGGAGTCCTCCTCCGTGCCCACCACGTTCACCGTGCCGTTCACGACGCGCACGTGCAGAGCCGTCACCCGCTCGTCGAAGACGAGTTTCTGCGGCTCCGCGACGGACCACTCGGACATGGTGCGACCTCCTCCGGAGCGAACGCGCCATATCGCGTCCTCTGTTCAACACGATATATCGCGGGCACGGGAAGTCAAGACTGTCGCGACCGGCGGACGTGGTGACTACGGCATTTATGGCGGTAAGTGACGGAATTGTCTTAGCGTGGAGCCATGCCGTCCCCGCGCTCCGCCACCGGTGCCCTGCTGCTCTGCCGCGCCGAACCCGACGTCGTCGGCCCAGCCGCCCGCCTGCTCCGCCAGCGGATGCTGCTCACCCGCGCCGGGACGGAGTGGAGCGTGCTCGTCCCCGAGGGAGAGCCGTGGCGGGCCGCGACGGACGGCGTCGGCGAATCCGGCGAGGTCGTGGACCGGGTCCTCGGCGGCTGGGCGGGCGCGCTCGCCGTCGGCGCGCCCTGGCCGGTGCTCGCCCTGTGGTGGGACGCGGAGCGCAGCGGCTTCACGCTCGCGTCCGGCTTCCGCCGGCCCGTCGGCTACGAGTGGCTCGCGAACGGCACGCCGGTCGGCGAGGAGGAGGCCATGCGCACCTTCGCCGCCCGCCTCGGCCTCGACCCGGTGCTCGACATGCAGTCCCTTGATGTGCTGACCACGCCCGGCACCGAGGCGGACGCCCGTGCCCGGCTGCGCGGCCTGCTCGCGATCCTCACCCGTACCGGCCTGACCCTGCCCCCGGGCCTCGCCCCCGGCGAACCGGCCGACCGGCTGCGCGAGGCCGCGCTCGCCCAGGGCGGCGCCCAGAGCATCGAGTGGCCTGGCTGGCGCGACGCCGTCCACGCCGAGCTGGACGTCGTGGAGACCACCGGCATCGGCCCCTGGATGCGCGGCCCCAGAGGGCGCTGCCTGGCCGCCGCCCAGCTGGCGGCCGGGGTACCGCTCACGGCGTACGGCGCACGGCGGCGCAGCGGCGGCTGGCTCACGGCGGGCGGCCTGCTGCTCGTGCACGGCGCGCTCGGACTCGCGTACGACAGGGTGCGCGCGGGCCGCGACTGACGCCGCGCGGAAGCCCGTAGCGAACCGGAGAACCTGAGGATCTACTCCTCGTCGTCCTCGTCGTCGTCCAGGCGCGCCAGCCACGTCGCCAGGCGCTCCACCGGCACCTCGAAGTCCGGGTTGAGATCGACGAACGTACGGAGCTGCTCGGCGAGCCACTCGAAGGTGACCTCCTCCTCGCCGCGCCGCTTCTCCAGCTCTTCGATGCCACGGTCCGTGAAGTACATACCCCCAGGATATGCGGCAGGTGTGCGACCGATACGCGGCAGGTGCGCGGCCGATACGCGGCAGGGCCGCACCCCCTGACGGGGATGCGGCCCTGTACGGAGAGCGAAGCGCTTACGCCTCGAACACCTCGCGCACGAGCTGCTCCTGCTCGGCCTGGTGGCGCTTGGCGGAGCCGACCGCCGGGGACGAGCCGTGCGGGCGCGAGATGCGCCGCAGACGCTCGGCGCCCGGGATGTCGGCACCGACGGCCAGGTCCAGGTGGTCGATCAGGTTGAGCGCGATGAACGGCCAGGCACCCTGGTTCGCCGGCTCCTCCTGCGCCCACAGGTACTTCTCGGCGTTCGGGTACTTGGCGATCTCCGCCTGGAGCTCGGCACCCGGCAGCGGGTACAGGCGCTCGACGCGGATGATCGCGGTGTCCGTGATGCCGCTCTTCTTCCGCTCGGCCTCGAGGTCGTAGTACAGCTTGCCCGCGACGAAGACGACCTTGCGGACCGCGCTCGCCTCGACCGACTCGTCGCCGATGACCGGACGGAAGCCGCCCGACGTGAACTCCTCCACCTTCGACGCGGCGGCCTTGAGGCGCAGCATCGACTTCGGGGTGAAGACCACCAGCGGCTTGTGGTGCGGGTTGTGCACCTGCCACCGCAGGAGGTGGAAGTAGTTCGACGGCAGCGTAGGCATGGCGACCGTCATGTTGTTCTGCGCGCACAGCTGGAGGAAGCGCTCGACACGGGCCGAGGAGTGGTCCGGGCCCTGGCCCTCGTAGCCGTGGGGGAGGAGCAGCGTCACACCGCTCGTCTGGCCCCACTTCTGCTCGGCGGCCGAGATGTACTCGTCGACGACCGTCTGCGCGCCGTTGACGAAGTCACCGAACTGCGCTTCCCACATCACGAGGGACTCGGGACGCGCGAGCGAGTAGCCGTACTCGAAGCCCATGACCGCGTACTCGGAGAGCAGCGAGTCGTAGACGTTGTAGCGGGCCTGCTCGGGCGACAGGTACAGCAGCGGCGTGTAGTCCTCGCCGGTCTGCCGGTCGATGAGGACGGCGTGGCGCTGGCCGAAGGTGCCGCGGCGCGAGTCCTGGCCCGAGAGGCGCACCGGGGTGCCCTCCAGGAGCAGGGAGCCGACGGCGAGGGTCTCGCCCATGCCCCAGTCGATCGTCCCGTCCTCGATCATCGAGGCGCGGCGCTGCAGCTGCGGCAGCAGACGAGGGTGCACCGTGACGTTGTCCGGGATGTTGACCTGGGACTCGGCGATGCGCTTGACGACCTCCTGGGAGATCGCCGTCTGCACCGGCACCGGGAACTCGGCCTGCGGCTCGGGCATCTGGACCTCGCCCGGCTGCGCGACGGCCTCGCGGACCTCGGTGAAGACCTTCTCGAGCTGGCCCTGGAAGTCCTGGAGCGCCTGCTCGGCCTCTTCCAGGGTGATGTCGCCGCGACCGATGAGGGACTCGGTGTAGAGCTTGCGCACCGAGCGCTTCTTGTCGATCAGGTCGTACATCAGCGGCTGCGTGAACGCCGGGTTGTCCGACTCGTTGTGACCGCGGCGGCGGTAGCAGATGAGGTCGATCACGACGTCCTTGTTGAACGCCTGGCGGAACTCGAAGGCGAGCCGGGCGACGCGGACGACGGCCTCGGGGTCGTCACCGTTCACGTGGAAGATCGGCGCCTCGATCATGCGGGCCACGTCGGTGGCGTACATGGAGGAGCGCGAGGACTCCGGGGCGGCGGTGAAGCCGACCTGGTTGTTGATGACGATGTGGACCGTGCCGCCCGTGCGGTAGCCGCGCAGCTGCGACATGTTGAGCGTCTCGGCGACCACACCCTGGCCCGCGAAGGCCGCGTCACCGTGCAGGGCGACCGGCAGGACGGTGAAGTCGGTGCCGCCCTTGTTGATGATGTCCTGCTTGGCGCGGACGATGCCCTCGATGACCGGGTCGACCGTCTCCAGGTGGGACGGGTTGGCCGCGAGCGAGACCTTGATCTGCTCGCCGTCCAGGCCGGTGAAGGTGCCCTCGGCGCCCAGGTGGTACTTGACGTCGCCGGAGCCGTGCATCGACTTCGGGTCGAGGTTGCCCTCGAACTCGCGGAAGATCTGCGCGTACGACTTGCCGACGATGTTCGCGAGCACGTTCAGGCGGCCGCGGTGGGCCATGCCGATGACGACCTCGTCGAGGCGGGCCTCGGCGGCGGAGTCGATGACCGCGTCGAGCAGCGGGATGACGGACTCGCCGCCCTCCAGGGAGAAGCGCTTCTGGCCGACGTACTTCGTCTGCAGGAACGTCTCGAACGCCTCGGCCGAGTTCAGCCGGCGCAGGATGCGCAGCTGCTCCTCGCGCTCCGGCTTGGAGTGCGCGCGCTCGATGCGGTCCTGGATCCACTTGCGCTGCTTGGGGTCCTGGATGTGCATGAACTCGACGCCTGTGGTGCGGCAGTACGAGTCGCGCAGCACGCCGAGGATGTCGCGCAGCTTCATCATCGACTTGCCGGCGAAGCCGCCGACGGCGAACTCGCGCTCCAGGTCCCACAGGGTGAGGCCGTGCTCGGTGATGTCCAGGTCGGGGTGCTTGCGCTGCTGGTACTCCAGCGGGTCGGTGTCGGCCATGACGTGGCCGCGGACCCGGTAGGAGTGGATCAGCTCGAAGACGCGGGCGGCCTTCGTGACGTCGTCGTCGTGCGACGCGTCGATGTCCTTGAGCCAGCGGACCGGCTCGTAGGGGATGCGCAGCGCCTTGAAGATCTCGTCGTAGAAGCCCTGCTCGCCGAGGAGCAGGTTGGCGACGACGCGCAGGAACTCGCCGGAGGCGGCGCCCTGGATGACCCGGTGGTCGTAGGTCGACGTGAGCGTCATGACCTTCGAGATGCCGAGCTTGTTCAGGGTGTCCTGGGAGGTGCCCTGGAACTCCGCCGGGTAGTCCATCGAGCCGACGCCCATGATGACCGACTGTCCGGGCATCAGACGCGGCACGGAGTGCACGGTGCCGAGGCCGCCGGGGTTGGTCAGGGAGACCGTGACGCCGGTGAAGTCGTCCATGCCGAGCTTGCCGTCGCGCGCGCGGCGGACGATGTCCTCGTAGGCCTGCCAGAACTCGAAGAAGTTCAGCGTCTCGGCCTTCTTGATGCCCGCGACGACCAGCTGACGGTCGCCGTTGGGCTTCACCAGGTCGATCGCGAGGCCGAAGTTGATGTGCTCCGGCTTGACCAGCGTCGGCTTGCCGTCCTTCACCGCGAAGGAGTAGTTCATCGACGGCATGGCCTTGATGGCCTGCACCATGGCGTACCCGATGAGGTGCGTGAAGGAGATCTTCCCGCCGCGGGCGCGCTTGAGGTGGTTGTTGATGACGATGCGGTTGTCGAACAGCAGCTTCACCGGGACGGCGCGCACGGACGTGGCCGTGGGGACCTCGATGGAGGCGTTCATGTTCTTCGCGACGGCGGCGGCGGGACCGCGCAGCGTCACGAGCTCGGGGCCGGCGGGGGCCTCGGTCGTCACTTGTTCAGCCTTCTTCGGAGCGGGGGCGGCGGGAGCGGGGGCGGCCTTCGCGGCGGCGGGCGCCGACTGAGCGGGCTTCGCGGGCGCCGACTGAGCGGGCGCGGCGGCGGGCTTCGCGGGCTCGGCGGCCCTGGCGGGCGCCGGCGCGGCGGGAGCGGCCTGAGCGGGCGCAGCCGGGGCCTGGGTCCCGGCCTTCTGGGCCGGTGTCTTCACAGGCTCAGTCGGCGCAGCCCCCGTGGCTGCGGCACCGGGCTTGTAGTCGGCGAAGAAGTCCCACCAGGCTCGGTCGACCGAATTCGGGTCCTGGAGGTACTGCTGATAGATCTCGTCGACGAGCCACTCATTGGGACCGAAGGCGGCGGCAGGGCTCTTGCCCTGCTCGGCTTGGTCGGTCTCGGTCGAGATGCTCGGGTTACTGGGGGACTGTGGCGACACGGCGGTAACCGCCCTCTTCCGCTTCTCACAAGGTGATGGACAGCGGGAATAAAGGCTACGCCTCCAAGAGCGGGACGTGCAGACCGGGCCGGTGATCCGTCGCGTAAGTCACACTGGAGATCGGGTTTCGGGCCGCGAAATGGCGGGAAACAACCGGGGTTTACGTACGTTCGACCGCGCGCCCGGCGCACTGGGCGCGACTGGGCGCGGCTTGACCTCCGCCTGACCGAAACCCTACGTCAACTTTGCGGTCCCGGCCTGTCCCGGAAGAGTGACCTTGATCCGGCATCCGCGCGCCGATTCGGCCACGCGGATCTTGCCGCCGTGCAGGTCCACGGCCCAGCGGGCGATGGCGAGGCCGAGACCCGTGCCACCGTCACCCTTGCCGTTCGCCGAGTGTCCGGCGTTGCCCCGGTTGAAACGCTCGAACACCCGGTGCCACTCCGACTCGGGGATACCGGGCCCCTCGTCGAGCACCTCCAGCTCCAGGGACTCGGGGGTCAGCCCGCGCCGCGCGCGTACGGTGACGCGGCCGTGGGCCGGGGAGTGCTTCACCGCGTTGTCGATGAGGTTCGCCACGACCTGGTGGATGCGCTCCGGGTCGGCGTGGGCCGTAAGTTCCGGCGGTGAGACGTCCAGATGCAGGTGGACGTCCGTACGCGTATGAGTACCGGAGCCGGAGGCGATGCCCGCGCGCTGCGAGACCGCCATGTTCGCCTCCTTGAGCACACCCGACAGGTACGGCCAGACCTCGAAGCGGCGCGCCTTGAGCGGCACGACGCCGTTGTCCAGACGGGACAGGTCCAGGAGGGTCTCCACGAGGCGGCCGAGGCGCTCCGTCTGTTTCAGGGCGGTGCGCATCGTCTCGGGGTCGGCGGCCATGACGCCGTCCACCACGTTCTCCAGGACCGCGCGGAGCCCCGCGATCGGGGTGCGCAGCTCGTGCGAGACGTTGGCGACCAGCTCTTTGCGCTGGAGGTCCTGCGCGGCCAGCTCGTCGGCCATGCGGTTGATGGTCACCGCGAGGTCGCCCAGCTCGTCGCGGCGGTCCGCGCCGCGCACGCGGCGCGTGTAGTCGCCGTTGGAGATGGAGCGGGCCACCGTGCTCATCTCGTCGAGCGGCGCGGTGAGGCTGTGCGCCACGAACTGCGTGATGAGCAGCGTCGCGATGATCGAGAACACGGTGATGAAGCGCAGCTCCGTCGCCGTGTACATCGCGACCATGATCAGGCCCGTGGTGATGAAGACGGAGACGACGACGAGCGTGCCGAGCTTCGCCTTGATCGAGAAGGGGCGCAGACCGCCCGTCGCCCAGTGCGGGCCGATGGGGTGCGGGCGCGCGGCGCGGGCATGCGGTGTCCGGTCCCCGCCGCTCATGGCGTCGGCGTCTCCAGCGCGTAGCCGACACCGTGCACGGTGCGGATCCGCTCAGCACCGATCTTGCGGCGCAGCGCCTTGATGTGGCTGTCGACCGTACGGGTGCCGGAGGCGTCGGCCCAGTCCCAGACCTCGGCGAGCAGCTGCTCGCGGGAGAGGACCGCGCGCGGGGTGTTCGCCAGGCAGACGAGCAGGTCGAACTCGGTCGGGGTGAGGTGCACGTCCTCGCTCCTGACCCGGACCCGGCGCTGGGCGTGGTCGATCTCCAGCTCGCCGAGGCGCAGGATGCCGCTGCGCGGGGTCGCGGCGGCGAGGGCCGCCCGCTCGACCCGGCGGAGCAGGACGTGGACCCGCGCGGCCAGCTCCCGCATGGAGAACGGCTTGGTCATGTAGTCGTCGGCACCGACGCCGAGCCCGACGAGCATGTCCGTCTCGTCGTCGCGCGCGGTCAGCATCATGACCGGCACCGGCCGCTGCGCCTGCACGCGGCGGCAGACCTCGAGCCCGTCGAAGCCGGGCAGCATGATGTCGAGGATCAGCAGGTCGGGCTGCCAGGCCTCGGCCGTGTCGACCGCCGAGGGACCGTCCTGTGCGGTTTGCACGAGGAATCCCTCGGCCCGTAGCCGGGCGGCGATGGCGTCCACGATCGTGGGGTCGTCCTCGACGACCAGAACCCGGCGCTGGGCGCCCGGGGTCGCCGTGCTGCCGTTGTGGGAGGTGTGTGTCTGCTCCATCGCCCCGCCCCTGAATGCGCACCGGTCCTGGCGCGCTTGACGCTTGAATGATCTGGGTTTCGGACGTCAGCGTACGGGGAGTTACCGCCGGTCGGCTACGCGGCCCGTACTGCGAGGTGCACCACGTCGGGTACGCCTCGGACAACGGGGATCTCTTCGGTGCGGACCGCCCGGAATCCGGCATTCCGCAAGGTTCCTTCGAAATTTGCGGACGGCTGTGCGGACCAGACGGCGAGCACGCCGCCGGGGTTGAGGCGGGCGTGGCAGGCGGCGAGCCCGGCGGGGGAGTAGAGGCTGTCGTTGTCCTCGGTGACGGTCCAGTCCGGGCCGTTGTCGATGTCCAGGCAGAGCGCGTCGTACGTGGCGGACGTCTCGTGCAGATGCCGTACGAGGTCGGCCTCGACGATCTCCGTACGGGGGTCGGCGAGCGCCTCGGCGGAGAGGTGCCGGAGCGCTCCTCCGCGGTGCCAGTCGATGATCGCCCGCTCGCGCTCGACCACGGTGATCCGGCCCCAGCGCGGCTCTGTCGCGGCGTGGGCCAGGGAGAACCCGACGCCGAGCCCGCCGACGAGCAGGCCCGGGGCGGGGCGCTCCGGGGGCAGTCCGGCGAGCGCCGCGTCGACGAGGAGCCGCTCGGAGCGGCCGTCGGAGGTGTCCATCAGGAAAGTGCCGTTGGCGATGATCTGCAGCAGGTCGCCGTGGCGGCGCAGTACGACTTCGCCGTGCGGGCCCGTACGGCGGTCCAGGACGACGGGCTGTTCGGTGAGAATGCTGTCGGACATCCGGCCATTCTGGCGGGCCCGCACGCATGGAGGGGGAGTTCCGGGACAGGAGAGGGAAGGTGGGAGCGGTGCGGACGCGGTCGGCGTCCGTGAGGTTGCTGTTGAACGGGTCACATTTTGCGACCGCGGTGAACCGAAAAAGGTGCATTAAGGGTGTCTTGCGTGAAATCGGGCGCGGCAGCCGACGACGGGGCGGCGCCCGTCGCCGAGGCGAGGCCCCGGCCTGCGCTGATCGGCGTCCCGGCACAGCCAGGCCCGCCCGCCGCCGAGACCGCGCCGCGGCGCCCCGGAGCGCGCCGCCGCCGGCTCCTGCGCCTGCTGCCCACCCCGACCGGCACGCCGTTCACCTTCACGTACGCGCTCATCCTCATCGGCACGTCCCTCTTCACGGAGTTCGCCGACCCGGACACGGTCGCCCGGGCGCTCCGGGCCTCCAGTACCGATGTCACTCATCTTGCTCAGTCGCCGGTACTCGTGCTGACGGCCAGCGCGCTGTGGATCGTGGGCGGCGTCGCGTCGCCGTTCATGATCGCGTTCGTGGTCGTGCTGACCGCCCTCGAACGGCGCACGGGCGGCCGGCGCACCGCCGCCGTCTTCGTGCTCGGCCACGTCCTCGCGACCCTGGCCACCGAGATCCCCGTCGGCCTGTCGGTGATGGTGGGCCACCTCCCCGACACCTCCCTGCACCGCCTCGACTACGGCGTCAGCTTCGGCCTCGCCGCCAGCATCGGGGCGCTCGCCGGACTGCTCACACCCTGGCCGCGCTACGCCGTGCTCCTCGTCTTCGGCGCGATGCTGATCGGCGACCTGCTCACGTTCGCCGACCCGATGACGAGCTGGGGCCACCTCCTCGCCCTGGCTGTCGGCGTCGCTACCTGGCCGTTGCCGCGCCGTCGCCGGAACCGGGCGCCCGGCCTTCCGGCGGACTCGTCCCGAACCGCACGACGCAGTGCCACACCTGCTTGAGGTACTGCAGCACCTCGTCCGGCGCCCCGTACGCTCCCCAGCTGTCCGGTGACCTGACGGCGTGCGCGGCGGCCCGGCCGACGGCTGCCGCGTCCACGCCGCCGTTCTCGCCGAACTCGGCGGCCACGCGCGCGGTGACCGCAGGCAGCGCGGGCCCGCGGAAATCCGCGAGGTCGTCGTCCCGGCCCCCGGGGCGCAGCTCGTACCCGGCGTGCCACTCCACGGGAACCCCGAGCCCGGTGAGGAGCCCGGCGGTGCGGGTGGCGCGGAACGACGGGTCCAGGACGAGCGCCTCCGCGTCCCTGCGCAGGTCCACGTCGCCGTGCACCTGCGCCTCCACGTAGAAGTCCAGGGACCGGCCGACCTCCGGCGACGCCGACGGGTACGGCAGCCCGCGGACCACGGCCACCGGGTCCGCGCCCGCCACCCCGACCGACTGCCCGCTCGCCGCCGCGTCCGCCACGAGGGCGGCGAGTACGGGGAGCAGCGCGTCGCGGGTGCCGAGGTCCGCGGGGCCCACGTGGCTGTCGCCGAAGCAGAAGGTGGCCCGCGCGCTCACCTCGGGGCGCAGCCGCACATGGCAGGAGCCGAAGCGGGGCGCGGCCCCGTCCGCGTGGCGGGCCAGGTTCAGCGCGCCGTACTTGGGGCGCTCGGTGGCGGCGGCGCCCGTGTACGCGCCGCCGAACAGCGTCTCCTCCCAGCCGTCGCGCAGGCCGCCCGGGTGCGCGCTGCGGCTGCCGTTCGACAGGCCCGTCTCGTACTGGCCGCGGTAGCGGCCGTCGGCCGCGATCCGGTCGGCGACCGTGGTGCGCCCGTCCGCGAGCAGCCGGTCGGGGTGGAAATTGAGCGTCACGCGCGCGTGAGCGCGGATCGTGGCGATCAGCGCGGCGGCCGTCTCCGGCGGGACGCCGTGGCTCCGCAGCCGGTCGAGCGCGGCGCCGCGGCCCGCACTCCCTGCCGCGCGCACATGGCGCAAGGCGGCTTCCTGGGCACTGGTCAGCGAGGTCGTGGGCGGGATCGCGGGGGCGGCGGTCATCGCCGCAGTATCGAGCGGCGCGGACGCGCGCGGCAAAGAGTTTGCGGTCAGGCCGGCGCGCCCCGGTGCTTGGCGTTGGTCAGCGGAGCGACGATGCGCCAGCCCACCGACTCGTACAGGAGCCGGCCCTCGGGGGTGCAGGCCAGGACGGCGCGGGTGGCGCCCTGGGCGTGGGCCGCCGCGTGCAGCACGCCCATGATCACGCTGCCGAGGCCCTTGCGGCGGTGGTGCTCCGAGGTCTCGATCTGGTCGACAGTCGCGCTCGCGCCGACGGGGGCGACCTGGCCGCGCGCGGCGAACCCGCCGTCCGCGTCGGTGAGCAGGGCGCGGGTGACGCCGCCACGGTTCCAGGTGTGCAGCCGGTAGCCCGCGGGGGCGGCGGGTGCCGTGGTGGGCGCGAGGTCCGTCGTCATCAGGAAGTCGCCCGAGCCGTACGGCTCCCACGCGGGGCCGAGCCACGGCAGGACGCGCTCGGGATCGGCGAAGACCTTGAGGTGCCATGCGCGCGCGTGACCCGAATCGGTGACCTTGCGCACGTCGTCCTCGCGCACGTCGTCGTTGACGGCCCCCAGGACGTGCCGGCCCGGCTGCTCCGTCAGGCCGACATGGACCGTGTAGCCCCAGGGTTCGACGAGCGGGGCGGAGGCGCCGCGGCTGACGACCCAGCCGTCGACCCAGTCCCGTACGTGATCCACGGTCGTCATGCGTTACCCCTTGTAATAGTCCTTCTTGACTCCTGCACCTTACTTAGGCCGTTTTCCTTGGCGACAGGGGTGATCGCTGAGAGCGAACGCATGCCCGGGAACATTCGGAGGCACCCAAGCATTGAGTCCACATAGCTCAACTTGAATGCCGAAGGGGAGATCATGGCTTCGACGTCCACACCGCTCACCTTGCCCGTGCTGCCGCTCGACGACGAGGTCGTGCTGCCCGGCATGGTCGTGCCCCTGGACCTGAACGACACCGACGTACGCGCCGCCGTGGAGGCCGCACAGGCCGCCGCGCGCTCCGATGGCGACAGCAAGCCGAAGGTGCTGCTTGTTCCGCGGATCGACGGCACGTACGCCAACACCGGCGTGCTCGGCACCGTCGAGCAGGTGGGCCGGCTCGCCGACGGCGACCCCGGCGCCCTGATCCGCGGGCGCGGCCGCGTGCGCATCGGCGCGGGCACCACCGGGCCCGGCGCCGCCCTGTGGGTGGAGGGACTGACCGTCGAGGAAGAGGTGCCGGACCCGCTGCCCGGCGCCGTCGCCGAGCTGGTCAAGGAGTACAAGGCGCTCGCCACGAACTGGCTGAAGAAGCGGGGCGCCTGGCAGGTCGTGGACCGCGTTCAGCAGATCGACGACGTGTCCGTCCTCGCCGACAACTCCGGCTACTCGCCGTTCCTCACCACCGACCAGAAGATCGAACTCCTGGAGACCGCCGACCCGGTCGCCCGCCTCAGGCTCGCCACCGAGCAGCTGCGCGAGCACCTGGCCGAGCAGGACGTCGCCGAGTCGATCGCCAAGGACGTACAGGAAGGCGTCGACAAGCAGCAGCGCGAGTTCCTGCTGCGGCGCCAGCTCGACGCGGTCCGCAAGGAGCTGCGCGAGCTGAACGGCGAGAAGGAGGGCGAGGAGTCCGACGACTACCGTGCCCGCGTCGAGGCCGCCGACCTGCCCGAGAAGGTCCGCGAGGCCGCTCTCAAGGAGGTCGAGAAGCTGGAGCGCTCCAGCGACCAGTCCCCCGAGGGCTCCTGGATCCGCACCTGGCTCGACACCGTCCTCGAACTGCCGTGGACCGAGCGGACCGAGGACGCCTTCGACATCAAGGGCGCGCAGGAGATCCTCGACGCCGAGCACGCGGGCCTCCAGGACGTGAAGGAGCGCATCACCGAGTACCTGGCCGTGCGCAAGCGGCGCGGCGACCGCGGGCTCGGCGTCGTCGGCGGCCGTCGCGGCGGCGCCGTGCTCGCCCTCGTCGGCCCGCCCGGCGTCGGCAAGACCTCGCTCGGCGAGTCCGTGGCACACGCGATGGGCCGCAAGTTCGTCCGCGTCGCCCTCGGCGGCGTCCGCGACGAGGCGGAGATCCGCGGCCACCGCCGTACGTACGTGGGCGCACTGCCGGGCCGCATCGTGCGCGCCATCAAGGAGGCCGGGTCGATGAACCCGGTGGTCCTGCTCGACGAGATCGACAAGGTCGGCTCCGACTTCCGCGGCGACCCCGCCGCGGCCCTGCTCGAAGTCCTCGACCCGGCGCAGAACCACACGTTCCGCGACCACTACCTGGAGGTCGAACTCGACCTGAGCGACGTGGTGTTCCTGGCCACGGCGAATGTGCTCGAAGCCATCCCGGAGGCGCTGCTCGACCGTATGGAGCTGGTCCGGCTCGACGGCTACACCGAGGACGAGAAGGTCGTCATCGCCCGGGACCACCTGCTCCCGCGCCAGCTGGAGCGGGCCGGTCTGGAGAAGGACGAGGTGACTCTCGACGAGAGCGCGCTGCGCAAGCTGGCGGGCGAGTACACCCGCGAGGCCGGCGTCCGTAACCTGGAGCGCGCCGTGTCCCGGCTGCTCCGCAAGGTCGCGGCGCAGCACGAACTCGGCGAGCGCGAACTGCCGTTCACGGTGACCGACGCCGAGCTGCGCGGCCTCATCGGGCGCCCGCACCACGTGCCCGAGTCCGCCCAGGACCCGGCCGAGCGGCGCACGGCGGTGCCGGGTGTCGCGACCGGGCTCGCCGTGACCGGCGCGGGCGGTGACGTCCTCTTCGTAGAGGCGTCGCTGGCCGACCCGGAGACGGGTGCGGCGGGTCTGACCCTCACCGGTCAGCTCGGTGACGTGATGAAGGAGAGCGCGCAGATCGCCCTGTCGTTCCTGCGCTCCCACGGGGCCGAGCTGGAGCTGCCCGTCGCCGACCTGAAGGAGCGCGGCGTGCACATCCACTTCCCGGCGGGCGCGGTGCCCAAGGACGGGCCGAGCGCGGGCGTCACCATGACGACCGCCCTCGCCTCCCTGCTCAGCGGACGCCTGGTCCGTACGGACGTGGCGATGACCGGTGAGGTCTCGCTGACCGGCCGGGTCCTGCCCATCGGCGGCGTGAAGCAGAAGCTGCTCGCCGCGCACCGGGCCGGGATCACCACGGTGATCATCCCCAAGCGGAACGAGGCGGACCTGGACGACGTCCCGGCCGAGGTCCTGGAGAAGCTGGACGTGCACCCGGTGACGGATGTGCGGCAGGTCCTCGAGCTGGCGCTCGCTCCGGCTTCGGCCTCGGCCTCGGCCTCGTCCTCGGCGGACCTGGAGGTTCCGGTCGCGGCGTGACGGACGCGTACCGGATGCCGGAGGCCCGGGTTCCGCGAGGAACCCGGGCCTTTCGGCCGTCGGCTCCTGAGCTGCCGAAGCGCTACGGAGCAGCGATCAAGCAAGTAGCGGGGGCCCGCCCGAGCCGGGCGTACCCCCGCTGCGTCGTGCTCCGTGTCAGCCGTTGGCGAGCGCCTGGACGCGGTCGAGCGCGCCGTTGAACTTGTTGTGGTCGCCGACCGTCGGGCCGCTCGACGTGTACTGCCAGATCGTCTGGAAGCTCCAGCCCGCGGGCAGCGTGCCCACCGTGGAGGCGTACCGGGCGATCCACAGCGGGTTCGTGGCGCCGAACGCGCTGGAGTTGCCGGTGCACTGGGTCCACCAGCTGGTCGCCGTGTAGATCACGGCGTCACGGCCGGTGCGCGCCTTGTACTGGTTCACGAAGTCGCGGATCCACGTCACCATGCCGGCGGCCGTCTTGCCGTAGCAGGCGGCGCCGTACGGGTTCCACTCGATGTCGAGCACGCCGGGCAGCGTCTTGCCGTCCCTGGACCAGCCGCCCCCGTGGTCCACGAAGTAGTTGGCCTGTGTGGCGCCGTTCGTGGTGTCGGGCGTCGCGAAGTGGTACGCGCCGCGGATCATGCCCACGTTGTACGAGCCGTTGTACTGCTGCGCGAAGTAGGGGTTCGTGTAGTAGGTGCCTTCGCTGGCCTTGGTGTAGGCCCACTTCACGCCGCTGTTCCACAGGGTCGACCAGGCCACGTTGGACTGGTGGCTGCTGACGTCGACGCCCTCGGTCTGCGTGGCGCGGCCGATCGGGCCCTGGCCGGTGTCGCCGTCGTGCGCGGCGACGCCCATGCCCAGGTGGGCGGTGCCGCGGGCGGGTACATCGGCGGCCTGTGCGGCGCTGGGCAGGGCGAAGAGAAGGGAGAGCGCGGCGAACAAGGCGCCGGTGGCGAGGGTTCTGCGCTTGCGGTTTCCGGGTCTGTGCACGGGCATTGCATGCCTCCATGAAGGCCGTGGGAGACCAGCGAGGCGCTGATCGGGGACCTGTGCCGGGTGTGCGACCTCTCGGCATGTCACGGGTGGGGATGGCACCGTGTACGTCCGTGTACGTCACTGACGTGTACGTCACTGGCGTGGACGCGCTGGTGTGGACATGCCATGCATGACGCTACGCATGTAGACCCGGGGGAGGGAAGAGAGTCCGGATGACGCCGTTGGTCTACTCCTGCGAAATACTGACGGAGCTGCGGTGATTGCCGCGATTGGCGAAAACTTTCAGAACTGGGAAACCCGGGGAAACTCTGGCCATGGGTGCTGACGTGCACGAAGACGGGAACGGCAGGCGGCGCGCCGCTGAACGGGGCGGCAATTCCGCGCCGGTGCGAAGTGGTGTGGACCGCGGTGTGGACCAGGAGTTTCTCTCCCTCGAACGGGAGCTCACCGTTTTCCTGCGCCGCGCCCGCGCCTCCTCCGGTGAGATGGCCCGCGAGGTCCATCCCGATCTGGAACCGGCCGCGTACGGGCTGCTCGTGCGGCTCGAGGAGTGCGGGGCGCAGCGGGCCACCGAACTCGCCGCGTACATCGGGGTCGGCAAGGCGACGATGAGCCGGCAGCTGCGCGCCCTGGAGGAGCTGGGGTTCGTCTCCCGCGAGCCCGACCCCGCCGATGGGCGGGCCTGGCTGATCTCCCTCACCGAGCGCGGCCGCGTCGACTTCGGGCGGGTCCGTGAGGCGCGCCGTATGCGGTACGTGCGGCAGCTTGCCGGGTGGGACCGGGTCGAGGTGGCTGAACTCGCCCGGCTGCTGCACCAGTTGAACGCGGGGGCGGAGTAGGGCGGGGCCGTGCTGGGCGCGTCGTCGCGGGGCTTCCGCCCCGGACCCCGCTCCTCAAGCGCCGGAGGGGCTTGTGCTGGCGGGGCTTGAGGGTTATAGCTCCGCGTGGACGAGTGTCGCGTCGTCGTGGAGCTTGCCGCGGCGCAGGTACGTACGGGATTCCGCGTCCGCGTCCTCCAGCGCCCGGACCCGGGCCACCGTCGCCTCCGCGCCCTCCTTGCGGATGAGTGCGAACAGGTCGGGCCAGTCGCCCGCCTCGAACTTCTCCACCCAGCGCGTCACCCCGTCGGTCATCGCCGCCAGCGCCCGGACTTCGGGGCGGGGGAGTGTGCCGGTGACGGCGCGGGTCGCGACCGTCGGGTCGGCGGCGGCCGTGAAGAAGCCGCCCTCCTTGTTGCGCACGGTCGCGTCGGCCACCGCGTCGGAGACGAGGTTCGCGCGCGGTACCCGGTCGAGGCGGTCGTCGAGCAGCGCGGTCACCGTGCCGTCCGGCGCCTCGACCAGCAACGCGGAGTCCGACAGCACCAGATAAGCGACGCGCTCCGCGTCCCAGCGGGCCAGCACGACGGTTGCCTGAGGCGTGCGCGGGTGAGAAAGGTCACAGGTCGCACGGTGTGCGTCGGCGGTACGTGCGAGCGCCTCCGCGAGGATGTCACGCAACGTCATATCCAGGCGCGAAGCGGACAGTTCGGCGAGGGCGCCGCCCAGCCGCGCCGTGAACCAATGGACGGAATGCAGACAACCGTCGTCGCCGGTCGGAGGGGTGACACCGTCCAGGACGACCAGGGTGCCGCCCTGCCCGGAGGCCGGAACCGCGACCGACGCGTAGTCCTCGTTCGGGCGGTCCTGAGTGCCGGGTTCGGTGGCCAGTTCGATGCGCATTCAGCCAGTCTGCACGAGGGGCGCGGAGGTCTGCCCTAGTCGGGCCGATCGGGCCGTACTGCCAGGTAGGGCGCCTGTTTTGAGGCGGAATGATCGGATCCGTCGGAGCGTGGCGGGGCATCTTTTCAAAGCCTGTGTGAGACGTCCAACCGGCGCACCGCGGGCGTGCCGACACGGTGCCGGAGGAACTTGCCCCCCAACTCCCGCTCGATGTTCACTCCTTCGGGTGGCGGGCAGGGTGATGTGCGCCCCCTGCTCACGGGCACTGGAATGGTCGGGAGCCATGCCAGAGGGGCGCGTGGGTTGTCGGACCGTCACCTGCGCCCATGGGTAGAACGAGTCAGGAATGCGAGCACCAGGTGCGGAACACCTCCGGCAGTGACGTGGCCAGCGGGACGGGTGGGCCGGAAGGTGCGGATGGCTTGGAATCGGCCCCTTCTACAGCCGCATCGGCCCCTTCTGTAGCCGCATCGGCCCCCTCGGCAGCGGCATCGGCCCCCTCGGCGGCAGCGTCGGTCCCCTCGGTAACGGCAGCGGACGCCTCGTCGGCGTCGGGCCGGCCGTCTGATGAATCGGTACGTCCGGGCGGGCAGCAGCCCGGCCCCGCGACCGCCACCCCCAAGGTGGCCACCCCGAAGGCTGCCGAGCCCGTGCCGGTCGGCAAAGGCAAGCGGGCCCGGGTGCGGAACCGGCTGATCATCGCCGTCGCCGTCGTGGCCGCCGCCGTCGTCGGCGCCGGTGCGCCCGCCCTCGTCGCCGCCTCCGGGCGGGTATCGGAGTCCCAGGGGCTCGTGGACGACGCGGAGCGGACGCAGCGGGCCGTCGCCCTGTCGCACGCGCTCTCCGACGAGCGGGACGAGGTCAGCGCCTTCATCGCCGCCGGGCGCCCCAAGGGGCAGGGGCTGAGCGAGCAGCGCAGCGCCCGGGTCGACCGGCAGGTCGCGGAGTTGCGGGCCGACGCCGAGGGGCCCCTGCGGAGCACCGTCGACGACATCGCCGCCGTCCGGCGCGCCGCCCTCACCGGCAAGGGCACCGCCCTGGCGGCCCACACCTCCTACTCCAAGGCCATCACGGAGCTGCACCGGCTCGCCGAGGAGCTGGCCGATGCGATGCCGCCCCGCGCGGGCACCGGCGCGCACGCGCTCGCCGACCTCGACCGCGCCGTCGACCAGGCCTCCGCCGCCCGCGGGCTGCTGCTCGCCGCGTACGCCGTCCCCGAGTCCACCTCCACCACGACGACCATCGACCCGATCACGGGGCTGCCGCAGACCGTCGAGAGCGCCGACTCGCCCGAGAGCAAGCAGCGCGACCAGCTCGGCGCCGCCGCCCAGCGGGCCCGCGTCCGCGAACAGGCCGCCCTCGACGACTTCCGGGACTCCGCCCCGGCCGCGTCCGTCTCCGCGTACGACTCCACCGTCACCGGCGCCGACATCGAGAAGGCCGACAAGTACCTGGCCCGGCTGACGGACGCGCCGACGCTGTCCGAGGACGAGCTGGGCTACAACAGCAAGAGCGTCGACGCCGCGCTCACCGCCCGGATCGACGCGATGCGGGGCGCCGAGTCGGCGCTCGGGGACCAGCGCGTCAAGAGCCTGGAGCTGCTGCGCGACGACGACGTCAACGACCTGGAGATCCGGGTCGCCCTCGTCGGCGTCTGCCTGCTCGCGGCGCTCGGCTTCGCGATGGGCGCGGCGCGTTCGCTGACGCGGCCGCTCGCGGTGGTCCGGATCGGATCGGCGCGGCTCGCCGGGGCACCGGCCACCGAGGAGCCCATCAAGTACACGGGGCGCAACAACGAGTTCGCCCAGGTCGTCCGCTCGGTCAACGCCCTCCACGCGCACGCCGTCGCCCTCCACGAGCGCCAGGGCACGCTGGAGGCCGACCGCAAGCACCTCGTGGGCGAGCGCCGGCGGATGGCGGACGACCGGGACAAGCTCCGCGCGGAACTGGCGGACGCCACCGAACAGTTGGAGCGGGCCAAGCACTCCATCAACGGCACCTTCGTCAACCTCGCCCTGCGCACCCTCGGCCTCGTCGAGCGCCAGCTCGGCATCATCGAGAACCTCGAGGACCGCGAGCAGGACCCCGAGCAGCTCGCCACCCTCTTCAAGCTCGACCACTTCGCGACCGTCATGCGGCGCCACAGCGAGAACCTGCTCGTCCTCGCCGGCGCCGAGCACGGACAGCAGCACGCCGGGTCCGTGCCGCTCGTCGACGTGCTGCGCGCCGCCGTCTCCGAGATCGAGCGGTACGAGCGGGTCCGGATCGCCGCGCTGCCGCCGCACGCGCACATCGCCGGGTTCGCGGCGGACGACCTCAGTCACCTCGTCGCCGAACTCCTGGAGAACGCCACCTCGTTCTCGCCGCCCGACGCCGCCGTCGAGGTCTCCGCCTGGCTCCTGGAGAACGGCGAGGTCATGCTCTCCGTCCAGGACGAGGGCATCGGCCTGGCCGACGACAAGCTGCGCGAGCTGAACGGGCGCCTCTCCGAGTTCTCCGCCGACCAGGCCCACGACCCCGAGGACTCCGACGGTCTCGGCCTCGGCCTCTACGTCGTCGCCCGCCTCGCCGCGCGGCACGGCGTACGGGTCCGGCTGCGCGAGCAGAAGCAAGGCGGGGTCGCGGCGGTCGTCGTCCTCCCCACCGCCCTCCTCGCCGCCGTCCCCGCGGTCGCGGCACCCCCGTCGGTCCCGGTCCCGGGCGGCGCCCCCGCGGTCCACCTCCCCGGTTCGGAGGCGGAGGCCAACTCCAACGTCCTGAACGGCCGCCAAGTGGCCTCCGGCCCGGAGCACGTCTCTGAGCCGGGCTCGGCCGAGGCCCGGGGGTCTGAGCCGGTGTCTGAGCCGGGCTCGACTGACGGTCCCGGTTCGGACCAGGCGTCCGGGCCGGGCTCGGGCGACGCCGAGGCCGGTGCCGCGGGTCCGGGGCAGGGATCCGCGACTGCCGGTGCGTCCGCCCCGGATCAAGTGTCCGCGCCGGGCTCGGCCGACGTCCGCGGCTCGGAGCAGGTGTCCGCGCCTGGGGGTGTGTACGGCTCGGAGCAGGTGTCCGCGCCGGGCTCGGCCGCTGCCCCGGCTGACGCCTCGGGCGCCGGTCACGCTCCCGCGCCCACCGGCGCGACGGCGGGCGGGACTGAGCCGACCTCCGCCCCGGACCCGGTCTCCCCGGCCACCGACGCCACCGACGCCATTGACACCAACGACGCCACCGATGCCACCGGCCCGGTTCCGGCGTCCCGGGACATAACGGACCCGCTCATCCAGGCCGCCGAGCAGGCCGTGCGGGAGGCGGGCCTCGAGTCCGGTCCGCAGGACGGTGACGGGGACGCCGGGCAGGCCGAGCCCCCGGTCGTTCGCGGGCCCGAGTCCGAGTCCGAGACCACCATGGAGCTCCTCGCCCCGCCCCCGATCGAAGACCCCGCGCCCCCGCGCGCCCAGGTCTCCGAGTCCGTGCCGCCGCGCACCCAGGACTCCGAGTCCGCGCCCCCGCGCGCCCAGAACCCCGCGCCCCCGCGCAAGCAGGCCCCCGGGCCCGCCCAGGACCCGCGCGACCAGGACCCCGCGTCCACACAGGCCGCCGCGTCCACGCAGAACCCCGCGTCCACGCAGAACCCCACCCCCGGCACCCCCGGCACCCGCGCCCCGGACGACACCCCCGCCGAACCCCCGGCGGGCCACGTTCCGGTGCCCCGGCCGCCCCGGTGGGAGCGTGTCACCGACAAGGGCCTGCCGAAGCGCACCCCGAAGGTGACCGCCCCGGCCGCCGCCGCGAAGCCGCGTACGGGAGCCGTCGACGCGGACGCCCTGCGCCGCAGGCTCGGCGGCTTCCACACCGGGGCACAGGAGGGCAGGCGCGCCGTGGAGGCGGAGATCGAGGACGGGGCGTCCGCGACCCGGGCCGGGACCCAGGAACGTGTCGGAGAAGCCAAGGGGGACACAGCCGAGGAGGCAAGCAGTTGACTGCGCCCACCCCTGCACTGAACAACCCCGCGCTCAGCAGCGAGGCACGCAATCTGCACTGGCTGCTGACCAATCTCGTAGAGGAGGTGCCAGGGCTGCTCTCCGTCGCGGTCGTCTCGTCCGACGGGCTGCTCCTGCTCTCCTCCGACCCCGGGAGGAACACCGAGACCCCCGTCGACCGCACCGGCGGCCCGAAGGGTTCCAGCGCCGACCTGGCCACCATCGTCTCCGGCGTCGGCTCCCTGACCATCGGCGCCGCGAAGCTGATGGACGGCGGCGGCGTCAAGCAGACCATGGTCGCGATGGAGGACGGCAGCCTCTTCGTCATGTCCATCAGCGACGGATCTCTGCTCGGCGTGCACGCCACCCCGGACTGCGACATGAGCGTCGTCGCCTACCACATGGCGCTGTTCGTGGGCCGCGCGGGACACGTCCTGACCCCCGAACTCCGCAGCGAGCTGCGCCAGTCCATGGAGCAGAACCAGGGCGGTCAGGGTGATCAGGGCGATCAGAGCGGAGAGAGCAACCGGTGACCAGCCCCAAACTCCCCGTACGCGGCAGCGACCGAAAACCCGCCCGCGTACGCCCCTACTCCCTGACCGGCGGCCGCACCCGCTTCGGCCACGTGCTGCTCGTGGAGACGTTCATCGCGAGCACCGCCGCCATCGAGGGCCCCGACGAGCGCCTCGAAATAGGGAAGGGGACCCTCGCGGGCGTCATGCCCGAGATGCGCGCCATCGTCGCGCTGTGCCGCCGCATGCGCACGGTCGCCGAGATCGCCGCGCTCCTCAAGATGCCCCTGGGGGTGGTCCGCGTCCTGCTGAGCGACCTCGCCGACCAGGGAAAGATCCGCGTGTACGGAACCGGTCACGGCCCGGGACAGCCGGACCGCGCGCTGCTCGAAAGGGTGCTGAGTGGACTCCGCCGTCTCTGACCTCCTCGCCGGTCTGCCCGGCGAGGAGGAGCAGCTGCAGGCCTGGCAGACGGACACCACCCGGGCCCCCGTCGCCACGAAGATCGTGGTGGCGGGCGGCTTCGGCGTCGGCAAGACGACCCTGGTCGCCGCCGTCTCGGAGATCGAGCCCCTCCAGACGGAGGCGCTGATGACGCGGGCGAGCGAGGGCACCGACGACCTCACCGCGACGCCGGAGAAGACGACCACGACCGTCGCCATGGACTACGGCCGCCTCACGCTCGACGACGACCTGGTCCTGTACCTGTTCGGCACCCCCGGGCAGGACCGTTTCTGGTTCATGTGGGACGACCTGGTGCGCGGCGCGATCGGCGCCGTCGTCCTCGCCGACACCCGCAGGCTGCCCGACTGCTTCCCGGCCCTCGACTACTTCGAGAGCTGCGGACTGCCCTACGTCGTGGCCGTCAACCACTTCGACGGGACCGAGGAGTACGAGGAGGACGACGTGCGCGAGGCCTTGACGGTCCCGCCCCACGTGCCCGTACTGATCATGGACGCGCGCCGCCGGATATCGGCGATCGAGACCCTGCTCGCCCTGGTCGGCCACGCCCTCGACGTCACGCCCGAGTGACCGGCAACTCCCGTCCCCCCTATTCATCAGTGATCAGTTAGAGGCAGCGTATGTCGCGGAAGATACTCGTCGTCGGAGCCGGCCAGTCCGGTCTCCAGCTCGCCCTGGGGCTCCAGTCCCACGGCTACGAGGTCACCCTGATGTCCAACCGCACCGCTGACGAGATCCGCTCCGGGCGGGTCATGTCGACGCAGTGCATGTTCCACACCGCGCTCCAGCACGAGCGCGACCTCCAGCTCAACTTCTGGGAGTCGCAGGCGCCGAGGATCGAGGGCCTCGGCGTCTCGGTCGCCGCGCCCGGCTCCTTCGACCCGGGCCCCTCGCAGCGCGCCGTCGACTGGGTCGGCAAGCTGGACGGCTTCGCGCAATCCGTCGACCAGCGCGTGAAGATGGCCGGCTGGATGGAGACGTTCGCGCAGCGCGGCGGCCAGCTCGTCATCCACGGCGCCGCCGTCTCCGACCTGGACTACTTCTCCCGCACCTACGACCTCGTGCTCGTCTCGGCGGGCAAGGGCGAGCTCGTCTCGATGTTCGGCCGCGACGCCTCCCGCTCCCCGTACAGCGAGCCGCAGCGCGCGCTCGCGGTGGCGTACGTGCACGGGGTCGACGTCCGCCCCGAGCACCCGGACTTCGACGCCGTCCGCTGCAACCTCGTACCGGGCGTCGGCGAGCTGTTCATCATGCCGACGCTGACGACGACCGGCCGCGCCGACATCCTGTTCTGGGAGGGCGTCCCCGGCGGGCCGCTCGACGCGTTCAAGGGTGTCAAGGACCCCTCCGAGCACCTGGCGCTGACCCTGGAGCTGATGGAGAAGTTCACGCCCTGGGAGTACGCGCGCGCCACGAAGGTCGAGCTGACCGACGCCAACGGCACCCTCGCCGGGCGTTACGCCCCGACCGTCCGCAACCCCGTCGGCCGGCTGCCCGGCGGCGGCGCGGTCCTCGGCGTCGCCGACGTGGTCGTCGCCAACGACCCGATCACCGGGCAGGGCTCCAACTCGGCGTCCAAGTGCGCCGCCTCGTACCTCGCGTCCATCGTCGACCGCGCCGACCAGCCGTTCGACGAGGAGTGGATGCAGTCCGCGTTCGACCGGTACTGGGAGACCGCGCGGCACGTCACGAAGTGGACGAACGCGATGCTCGGCGCCCCGCCGGAACACGTCCTCGACCTGATCGGCGCGGCCGGTCAGCTCCAGCCGGTCGCGGACCGTTTCGCGAACGGGTTCAACAACCCGGCCGACTTCGAGAACTTCTTCTACGAGCCCGAGAAGACGGCCGCGTACCTGGCCTCGGTGAGCTGAGCCGGTCAGCCGCCGTCGTAGCCCGTGTCGTCGCCCGCTGTCGCCCCGCGCGGCAGCGGCGGCGGCCGGTACCCGGTCATCGCCTTGGCCTCCGGGTCCGGGCGCACCGCCCCGAGCACCGGGTTCGCCGCGATCGGTGACACCTTCACCCGGGACCCGGGCCGCGGCGCCTGCACCACCTGCCCCCTGCCCAGGTACAGGGCGACGTGCGTGGCCTTGCGGAAGTAGACGACGAGGTCGCCGGGGCGCAGCCGGTCCATCGCCACCTTCGGCAGGCTCGCCCACTGCTGCTGCGACGTACGCGGGATCCTCCGCCCCGCGTGCGCCCACGCCTGCGACGTGAGCCCGGAGCAGTCGAACGACCCCGGTCCCTCCGCGCCCCACACGTACGGCTTCCCGATCTGCCGCAGGGCGTACGCGAGCGCCGCCCCGCCCGCCTTCGACGGCGCCCGGCCGACCGAACTGAGCGCCCCCGACGCCATGAACGCCCGCTGCGCGACAGCGGTCCCGGCCTCCTCCGCGCGGCTCAGCTCGGCGAGCCGCTCGGGGGAGAGGGACGCCAGCAGCTCCTCCACCCGGCGCAGCCGCCCCCGCACCGCGTCCTGGTCCTTCTTCCGCGCGTCCGCGAGCCGCAGCTGCTCATCGAGCGCGGCCCGCGCCTTGGTGGCGAGCGCGTCGGCCTTCTTCTCGTCGCCGGTCAGCCGGCCGACGGTGGCCATCCGGTCCCGGGCGGCCCGCAGGACGAGATGGCCCTGGTCGAGCGCGTGCTGCGGGTCACGGGCGAGGAGCAGCCGTACGTACGGGGAGATGTCGCTGCGGCCCTGGTACTGCTCGCGCGCGAGCCGCCCGGCCGCGAGGCGGCTGCCGTGCAGCGAGCCGCGCGCGGCGGCCAGCTTCTCCGCGAGCGACTCGGCCTGCGCGCGCCGCACCTTCAGCTCCTCCTCGGTCGCGTTGTACGCCTCGGTGGCCTCCTCGGCCTGCCGGTAGAGGTCTTGCAGGTCCGTCAGCAGCCCGGCGACGGACGGCTCACCGCCCGGCGGCCCCGGCACCGCGCCCGCGGTACCCGGCGCGAGAACCGCCCCCATGACGGCCACCGCGCACACCCCACGCACCACTCTGCCCGACACCTCATCACCTCCGGCGCGGACCGCCCTGCGCGCCCCGCACCGTGAACATCACAGCCGCCGCCCGATCTCACGCGCGGGGCTGCGCGGTTCGGCCCAACGACACCACTCCTGCGGGCGGCGCCCGTCACGCCCCCGGCTTCTTCGACCAGGGCCACCGCACGCTCCGCCGCACCTTCCCGTCGGGCACGAAGGCGTACCGCCACTTCTGCACGAGCCGCACGGCCTTCCCGTCGGGCACGGGCTCGCGTACGTACACGAGTACGGTGTCGGGCCCGCCGCCGGCATCCGGCACGGGCACCTTGTACACCTTGGGCGGGTTCCCGGTGGCGGTCACCAGGACGGGCAGCGACCGCCCGTCGAGGGGGCCGCCGACAAAGGGGATGTCTTCGCTCTTCACGCCACCAGTGTCACCGCTTTCGCGCCACCGGTGTCACAGCAGGCGCATGCCCCCCGTGTCACAGCAGGTGCACCACCCATGTCACAGCAGGTGCACCGCGCCGCTCACCACCGGCAGCACCCGCCGGGCCAGGTTCCCCACCGGCCCGTCCGGGGTCTCCAGGGCGAGGGCGAGGCGGACGACCTCGGCGGTCTGGGGGTCGCGGGTGGCCGTGGCGGTCAGGGCCGCCATGAACTGGTCGACGAGGCCGTCGCGCAGCTCGCTCAGCGCGGGCTGCTTGTCCTCGTCGAGCCAGATCAGGGACGCCGCCTCGACGGCCGTGATCCACATGCGGACCGTCATGCGCAGCCGGAGCCCGGGTTCGGCGGCCGGGAGGTGGCTGAGGATGTGGTGGGCGGCGGCGCGCCGGACGCCGTCCACGATCGCGGACGTCCGGGACGTCTCGACGACGCTGCCGCCCTGGAGCAGCGCCGCGAACCCCATGTCGTGCTCGTCGACGAAGGCCAGATAGCGGTCGAGCGCGCGGGCGAGGCGGGTCGTCAGCGGCCCTTCGGCGGGCTCGGCGAAACACCCCTCAAGGACGTCGGCGGCGGAGCGGAGCGCGGCCTCGTACAGCTGCTGCTTGCCGCCGGGGAAGTAGCGGTAGACGAGCGGCCGGGAGACGCCCGCCGCCTCGGCCACGTCGTCGAGGGAGACCTCTTCGGGGGCCCGGTGCGCGAACAGTGACAGCGCCGTCTCGAGGAGCTGCGCGCGCCGTTCCCCGACGCTGAGCCGCCTGTAGGCGGGCGTGCCCGTTGCCGACGTCATGCCCGGAAGAGTAGCCGTCACCCGGTCCGCCCTGTCAGGCGAGGAGCCCGGACGACTGCCACATGCGGCGGCCCACGCCGCGCAGCACGCCGATGTCGTCGAGGAAGTCGGTGAGCCGCTTCGCGCCGGTCTGCATGATCTCGCGGCGGTGCCCGCTCGCCTTGACCTGCGCGACGGCCTCCCGCTTGTCGAGCCCCGCGTTCGTGTAGACCTCGGGGTTGATGAACGCCTCGGAGAAGACGCGCGCGAACTCCCCCGACGTGAGCCGCGTGAACTCCCGCGACCAGCGCGGGGCCGTCACCATCTGGCGCCGCAGCTCCTCACGCGCGTAGCGGACATGACGCGCCTCCTCGACCACATGGATGCGCGTCACGCCCCGGATGAGCGTCTGCACGCGCTCGTCCGGGAAGGTCAGGCGCTGCATCCAGTCGAGTATCTCCTCGCCGAGCAGCGTCGCCGTGAACGATCCGGGGGTGGTGGAGACGGTCTTGAAGAGGCGGCCCAGGGTGTGATGGACGCGCGCCACCGGGTAGTACGGGGTCTCGCCGCGCGTGATCAGCCGCGCGAACATCTTGGAGTGCCGGCACTCGTCCTCGATCTCGGTGAGCGCGTACCGGACGTGCTTGCTCGTCGCCGGTTTGTCGTAGACGTGGCGCACGAGCAGCTGCATCAGGATCAGCTCGAACCAGATGCCGAGGGAGGCGAGCGCCGCCGCCTCGTGCCGGGACAGGTCGATGCGCTGCTGCTCGCTCATCCGGCGCCACAGCGGGGTGCCGTACAGGGAGACCAGCTCCGGCGGCCAGAACCACTTGCCGTCCTCGAAGGGGGCGTCCCAGTCCAGCTCCTTGTCCGGGTCGAAGGAGTGCTTGGCGGAGGAGTCGAGCAGCCGCTCGGCCACCTGCTCGCGGTCCTTGAGCAGACCGAGCGCGTCCCGCAGCCCGTCCACCGCGTCCGCATCCGCGCCCGCGCCCGTCATGGTGGTCATCGCTGAACTCCCCGCTCCTGTACGTTCCTGTGCGTCGCTGTGCCGGTGGTGGCGTCTGTGTCTCCGCCTTATGAGACTGCGCGTCAGTAAGCACGTCAATCCCTCACGCACGACTTGTTGACCCCGCGTACAACACCGTGTGAGCCTGCCGGTATGTCGACGCACGAGCTGTACACCAGGGCCCCCGCCGAGCCCAACTGGCAGATTCCGTCGGCCAGTTCGGCCCGCATGAGCTGGGAATACGACGACGGGCGCGACCGCCTGCTCGCCCTGTACCAGAAGGGCAAGGACAAGCAGTGGGACGGCGCCAAACGCATCGACTGGGAGCTGGAGGTCGACCCCTACGACCCTCTCGGCGCCCCGGACGAGGCGATGTCCCTGTACGGCACGCCCCACTGGGCGAAGATGACCGAGAAGGACAAGGGCGAACTGCGCAAGCACTACGCCTCCTGGCAGTTCAGCCAGTTCCTGCACGGGGAGCAGGGCGCGATGGTGTGCGCGGCGCGCATCGTCGAGTCCGTCCCCGACCTCGACGCCAAGCTCTACTCGGCGACGCAGACCATGGACGAGGCGCGGCACGCCGAGATCTACGGCCGCTTCCTCCACGAGAAGATCGGGATGCTCTACCCGATCAACGACAACCTCCAGGCACTCCTCGGCGACACCCTGCGCGACTCCCGCTGGGACATGCCCTACCTCGGCATGCAGGTCCTCATCGAAGGGCTCGCGCTCGCCGCGTTCGGCATGATCCGCGACACCACCGACAAGCCGCTGCCCAAGCAGATTCTCGCCTACGTGATGCAGGACGAGGCCCGCCACGTCGCCTTCGGGCGGATGGCGCTGCGCGACTACTACAAGCAGCTCACCGACGCCGAACTGCGCGAACGCGAGGAGTTCGTCATCGAGGGCTGCTACCTGATGCGCGACCGCCTGCGCGGCGTCGAGGTCCTGGAGGACTTCGGCATCCCCAAGGCACTGGCCGACGAGTACACCGAGCAGTCCGAGTTCCTCGCGCTCTTCCGTCAGCTGCTGTTCTCGCGGATCGTGCCCTGTGTCAAGGACATCGGCCTGTGGGGGCCGCGCCTCCAGCAGGCATACGTCGACATGGGCGTCTTCGAGATGGGCGACTCCAACCTCGACGCGCTCATGAACGAGGACGAGGAGATCGCGGAGAAGCTGGACGCGGAGCGGTTCGCGGCCGAGGAGCACGAACGGGTCGCGGAGGTGGAGGAGGCGATCAGGGCGGGCGCGGAGGGCTGAGTTCCGTCAGGAAGCCCTGTTCGTCGCCGGTGTCGAGCACCGTTCGCACTACTCGTCGGCCGTGTCCAGCACCGCCCGCATCACCGACCGCGCGATCGGCGCCGCGCTGCCGCCGCCGCTGATGTCCGCGCGGTCCGCCGCCGCGTCCTCCACCACCACGGCGACCGCGACCTGCGGCGTGGACGCGTCGGCGGCCTGGGCGTAGGAGAGGAACCAGGCGTAGGGCACGCCCTCGTTGTTCACGCCGTTCTGCGCGGTGCCCGTCTTGCCGCCCACGGTCGCCCCGGAGATCCGCGCGTTGGTGCCGGTGCCCTTGGTCACGACGTCGACCATCATCCGCTGGAGCCGGCTGGCCGTGTACGCCGACATGACCTGCTGGTAGGTCCTGCCGGAGGTGGTGCGGACCGTGGAGCCGTCGCTCGCCGTCGTCCTCTCGACGAGGTGCGGGGACATCAGCGTCCCGCCGTTGGCGACGGCCGCCGCGACCATCGCCATCTGGAGCGGGGTGGCCCGGGTGTCGTACTGGCCGATGGAGGAGAGCGCGAGCTGGGCCTTGTTCATGTCGGTGTCGAAGTGCGAGGCGGCGACGGCCATCGGGATCTTGATGCCGCTGTCGTTGAAGCCGAACTTCCGAGCCGTCCGCACCATGTCGGAGAGCCCGACCCGCACGCCGAGGCCGGCGAAGACGGTGTTGCAGGACGCCTGGAGCGCGTACTCCAGGGTCGCGTCCTCGCAGGCGTCGGACGAGGACTCGTTGGTCAGCCGCGTGGTGCTGCCCGGCAGCTTGTACGGGGAAGGGGTGTCGGTCTTCTCGCCGGGGGAGTCGACGACCCCGTGGTCGAGCACGGCCGCCGCCGTGACCACCTTGAACGTCGAACCCGGCGGATACGTCTGCCGGATAGCCCGGTTCAGCATCGGCTGGTCCGGATCGCCGGTGAGCCGCGACCACGCGCGCGTCGAGGCCCGCCCCGTCCCCGCGATCTCCGCCGGGTCGTACGAGGGTGTCGAGACCAGCGCGAGGATCTTCCCGTCCGACGGATCGACCGCCGCGACGGCGCCCTTCTTGCCGCCGAGCCCCGCGTACGCGGCCTGCTGCGCGGCGGGCAGGAGGGTCGTCTCCGCGTCGCCGCCGGCCTGCTGCGAGCGGGTGATCTCGTTCCAGAACGGGACCGGCGCGAGCAGCGGGTCGGTGCCGGACAGGATGCCGTCCTCGGCGTTCTCGACGAACGTCGTGCCGTACGTCTGCGACGCGTATCCGGTGACGGGCGCGTAGAGCGGCCCGTTCTTGTACGTCCGCTCGTAGCGCAGCGGCTGCCCGGTGTCCTCGGACCCGGTGATCGCCTTACCGCCTACGAGGATGTCGCCGCGGGGCTGGCCGTACCGGGCGATGGTGGGCCTGCGGTTGGCGGAATTGCCGTCGAGGGAGGACGCCTCGAAGACCTGCACCCGGGCCGCGTTGACGAGCAGTGCGACGAGGAGAAGCACGCAGAAGGCGGCGGCGTGCCGGATGTACTTGGTCATATGGTGCCCTCCGCCGGGCCGCCGCTCCTGGCGCGGTCGCTGACCCGGACCAGGATGGCGACGATGATCCAGTTGGTGACGAGCGACGAGCCGCCCTGCGCGAGGAACGGCATCGCCATGCCGGTCAGCGGGATGAGCCCCATGACACCGCCCGCGATGACGAAGACCTGCAGCGCGACGATCGAGGCGAGGCCGATGGACAGGAGCCGGCCGAAGGGGTCGCGCAGGGCGAGCCCGGCCCGGTAGCCGCGCTCCACGAGCAGCGCGTAGAGCAGGAAGATCGCGGTCAGGCCCACCAGGCCGAGCTCCTCGCCCGCCGTCGCCAGGACGAAGTCGGACTTGGCGGCGAACCCGATGAGGACCGAGTGCCCGAGCCCGAGCCCGGTGCCGAGCATCCCGCCCGCCGCGAACGCGAACAGCGACTGGGCGAGCTGGCCAGGACCGTTCCCCGCGTCGACGGAGGCGAAGGGGTGCAGCCAGTCCTCGACGCGGCCGTGCACATGCGGCTCGAAGGAGGCGACGACGAACGCGCCCGCCGCGGCGAGCAGCAGCCCGATGGCGATCCAGCTGACGCGGCCGGTGGCCACGTAGAGCATGACGATGAAGAGACCGAAGAACAGCAGCGAGGTCCCGAGATCGGTCTCCAGGACGAGGACACCGACGCTGAGCAGCCAGATCGCGAGGATCGGCGCGAAGACGCGCATCGTAGGCAGTTGCAGCCGCCAGAGCTTCTTGCCGGTGTAGCGCAGGGCGGTGCGGTTGGCGGCGAGGTAGCTGGCGAAGAAGACGGCGAGCAGGATCTTGGCGAACTCGCCCGGCTGGATGGAGAACCCGCCGATCCGGATCCAGATCCGGGCCCCGTTCACGGCCGGGAAGAAGATCGGCAGGATCATCAGGGCCAGCGCCACGACGACGCTCAGGTACGCGTACCGCTGGAGCACCCGGTGATCGCGCAGGAGGACGACGCAGACGATGAACAGGCCGACGCCGAGCGTCGACCAGACGAGCTGGGTGAACGCCGCCTCGTCGCCCGGGGTCGACAGGTCGAGGCGGTAGATGAGGACGAGCCCGAGCCCGTTCAGGAGCACCGCGATGGGCAGCAGCAGCGGGTCCGCGTACGGGGCCCGCAGCCGGACGGCGACATGCGCGAGCAGCGCGAGCACGCCGAGCCCGGCGCCGTAACCGGCGGCGCCGGGCGGCAGGTTGCCGTTCCTGGCGAGTCCCACGTCGCAGTAGCCGTACACGCTGAGCAGGACGGCGAGGACGAGCAGGGCGAGTTCGGTGCCGCGGCGCCGGGGGACGCGTACGGCGGGAGCCGGTGGCTGGGCCGGTGCTCCCGTGGGTCCCGCCGCTGATGATCGCGCCGCTGTTCTCGTCGCTGATCGCGCCGCCGATCTCGCTGATCCCGGTGAACCGGTCATGCGGGGAACGTAGCAAGACCGTCCGCGATATCCGCTTATATCAGCACCAGCGGGGCGCGGCGCCGATGTTGTCGATGTACTTCGCGGCGCCCCAGGCCCAGGTGCCGTCGGTCAGCAGGTACCAGAGGCGGTTTCCGCCCACGTCCTGGCCACTCGTCTTGCAGTTGATGTGCACGATCGCGCGGTACGGCTCCGAGCGGACCACCTTGCTGCCCCGGGTCGGCGAGTCACGGAGGAGGAGGCCGGACTTGGCGGTGACGCGGCCTTTGTAGACGGGGGTGCGGTGCTGCTTCTGCGCCTGCTCCTTCTTCTGAGCGAGCGTCAGCTCGGGCTTCTTCGCCTGTTCCTGCGCTTGTTCCTGCTTCTGTTCCTGCTTCTGTTCCCGCCCCCCGCCCGGGGTGCCGTCGGCGAGGGCGGGGGACGCGGCGGCTGCGGTCAGCGACAGCGCGGCGAGGGCAACGGCGATTCTCTGTACGTGCATGGCGGCCTCCAGGGGCATGCGGACAGGGCCGGGACGTAGGCGGAACAGGACCGGCCCGGCGGCTCGGCCCCGCCTCATACCTAAGGGGCGGCACGGAGATACGCACGGCGACGGCCGCCGGAGGGGTGAGGAGACCGCCGCTGGGGTGAGCGGAGCGGGCCCGGACGGCCCGGTTCACCGGTTCACCGGTTCACCGGTTCAGTCGGCGGGTTCCTCGTACGGAAGGGTCAGGGTCGCCAGCGCGCCGCCGCCCGGAGCGTTGGTGAAGTCCAGGCGGGCGCCGAGGATCTCGGCCTGGCCGACGGCGATGGTCAGCCCGAGACCGTGCCCCTTCGTGCCGCCCTCCGTCCGGAAACGCTGCGGCCCGTGCTCCACCAGGTAGTCCGGGTAGCCGTCGCCGTGATCGCGGACGCTGATCACCGGGCCGTCGACGGTCAGTTCGACGGGCGGGCCACCGTGCCGGTGCGCGTTCGCGACGAGGTTGCCGAGGACACGCTCCAGACGGCGCCGGTCGGTCACCACGCACACGTCGCGGACGACGACGACGGAGGTGGCGGCGTTGGCGTCGGAGGCGGAGGCGGAGATGCTCGCGCCGGCGGAGGCGCTTGTGATGGTGGTCGTGGTCGTGGTGGCGGTGGTGGTGGCGCGCACGACCCGTTCGGCGACCGGCCCCAGCCAGGTCGCGTCGAGATCGACGCGCTCACTGCGCGCGTCGAGCCGGGAGATCTCCAGAAGGTCCTCGGTGAGCGTGCGCAGCGCGGCAACCCGGTCGCGTACCAGTTCGGTGGGGCGGCCGGGAGGCAGCAGTTCGGCGGCGGCGTGCAGTCCGGTCAGCGGCGTACGCAGTTCATGGGCGACGTCCGCCGTGAACCGCTGCTCGGTGAGGATGCGGGCCTGCAAGGACGACGCCATACGGTCGAGCGCCCCGGCCACCGCCGCGACCTCGTCCTGGTGGCGGTGCGGGTCGCGGGTGCGCGGATCGTCGACCCGGGCGTCGAGCGCGCCCGCGCTGATCTTCCGGGCGACGCGGGCCGTGGTGTGCAGGCGCCGCGTCACCCGGGTCACCGCGAACGCGCCGACCAGCAGCGTCGCCCCGATGGCCAGCGCCGACGAGCCGAGGATCGCCCGGTCGAGCCCGTCGATGGTGCGGGCCCCCTGTGAGTAGTCGACCTGCACCGCGAGCGCCTTGCCGCCCGCCGCCGGACCCGCCGCCCACATCGTGGGCCGCGACTCGTACCGGGCGACCATCGTGCCGCGCTGCCCGCTCACCGCGAGCTCCCGCAGCGACGCGGGCAGCCCCGGCGGATCGAGCGCGGCGCCCCGCACCTGCCGCCCGCCCGCCTGGAACGCGGCCGTCGCCTCGTCGAGCCGCGACAACGCCCGCTCCCGGGCCTCCCGCACCGTCTGATCGGTGACCGAGACGTGCACGAGGACGCCGAGCAGCGCCGCCAGCGCACAGCAGATCACCGCGAGGAACGCGACGGCCTTCCAGGTCAGCGACGCCGTCCACGCGGGCAGCGCGGCCAGCCGCCGGGCCCGGCGCGTCACGAGCCGCTCGGAGCGGAGGGCGAGGGCGTCGCGTCCCCGGACGGCGTCTCCGGCACGGGCGTCTTCGGCGGCCCCGTACGCACGATCTCGTCGCGGGTCGGCAGCATCGCCCGCTGATGGCTGTCGTACGACCACGAGGTCCGGTACTCGTAGCCCGCGAGGTCGGCGACGGCGCGGACGACGACGCTCCGGTCGGCCAGCTGGACGCTGATGACGGCGTCCTCGTCGTTCATGATCTGGGTCAGCTTGCCGTCCGCGTACATGTAGACCCGCACGAGAAGCTGCCCCTTGGGCGCGCGCACGCCGACGACCATGTCCTCGCGGCCGTTGCCGGTGAGGTCGGAGTAGTAGGCGTGGAGGACGGGACAGGCGGTGCTTTCGGTGTCCTCGGCGCTGCTGCCGTGGCTGGTGGTGCCGCAGTCGGCGAGCCCCTCCGCGATGTCCTTGTACGTGTCCGGGTCCGCGTCCGCCTGCGCGCGGATGACCGTCACGGGATCGACCCTGCGCAGGTCACCGCCCGGCACGTCGACCCCCTCGACCACCTCGGTCTCACCGGCCCCGTAGTCGTCGGCGGGCGCGGACGCGGGGGTCAGCGTCGGCCACAGGTTCCGCGGCCCCACCGCCGTGGGAGCGGGGCCCGCGCCTTCGAGCCCGCCGGCGTCGCCGCACCCCGAGAGCAACGGCAGGGCGGCGGACGCGGCGAGGGCCGCAAGGGCGGTGCGACCGGGGCGCCTGGGCGTCACTGCACTCCTGCCGTAGCGGATGAGGATGGTGTCGTCCAGTACACCTTATTAGCCGCAATGGTGGGGAAGTCCTTTTCCGCTGCCTGGTGGGCCGCCCGCGCGCTCCGGCGCATCCCGCCTTCTTGCCCTGCGGCGGGCTTGCTGCTCCCATGGTCGGGGGGTGATGGGCCATGAACGGACTGCGCGTCGTACCGACCTGGCGCCACGGTCAGGAACGGCTCTACGTGTACGGGGGCGACGGCAGGAACGTCGCCTGGTACGACAGGGAGGCGGGCCGGGTCAACCTGCTCACCGAGTCGCACAGGGAGGCGGTGCTCGCGGCGCTGCGCCCGTTCATCGCCGGGCACGTGGCGGTCGGGCCCCCGCCGGTGCCTACCCCCGCCGAACTGGCCCGGCTCAGCCTCCACCCGGACGACGACCTCGCCCCGAACCGCCCCGGCGAGGCCCTCCTGATCGCCCTGGACCGCGACCCGGCCCCGCAGCGCAGGCTCCGCACCGATCCCCGACGCCGGGCGCTGGCCGCGCAGCAACTGGTCGGCGAGTCGCTGGACGCTCTCGAGGGCGCGGGCTGGCGCGTACTGCACTCGGTACCGCTGCCGGGCGGGGGCTGTATCCACCACCTGGTGATCGGCCCCGGCGGCCTGTTCGCCCTGCACGTACTCCCGGCGCACCGCCAGCGGATCCGGGTGAGCGAGGCGATGGTCACGGCGGGCCGGGGCGATCCCCGCCCGCTGCTGCGCGACGTACGGGCGGACGCGTCCCGGGCGTCCTTCGCCCTGACGGCGGAGGTACGGGCGGGGCTGGTCCTCGTGGAACCGTCCGTCGTCGATGTGCAGGTGGCGCCGAGGGGCGTACGCCTACTGACGAACACGGAGGTCACGGGCCTGGCGAGGGCCGGTGGCCAACTCAAGCCGGCGGACGTGGAGGCGCTGCACGCGATGGCGCGGGACCGGGGGACGTGGGGGCGGGTTTAGGGGCGCCACGGCCACTGGCACCGGCACGGGCACGGCACCGGCACCGGCACGGGCACGGCACCGGCACAGGGCACCGGCACCTTCACGACGGCAGCCGTCCGGCCCGCTCGGCATCGTTCAACGGCGCGAGCAGATCCCCGTACCGCTGAAGCCGAGGCGCGATGCTGTCGGCGAGAAACACCAGCTCAAGCGCGTCGTGACTGTCCCGGCAGGCCTCGACCTCGTCCCACGTAACGGGCGCGGAAACGGTCGGCTCGGCTCGCGCCCGCAACGTGTAAGGCGCCGCGGTCGTCTTGGCGGCGGAGTTCTGACTGTGGTCGACGAACACCTTCCCGGGCCGCAGACTCCGCGCCATCCGGTGCACGACAAGCCCCGGCACCTCACGCTCCGCCTCCTGCGCCAGCTCCTTCGCGTAAGCACTGGCCTGCTCGGACGGCACCGGAACCAGCGGTACGAGCAGATGCAGCCCCTTGGACCCGGAGGTCTTGGCAAAGGCGTCGAGCCCGTCGGCCGCCAGCCGCTCACGCAGCCACAGGGCAACCTCACAACACTGCACGACGTCGGCGGGCGCCCCGGGATCGAGGTCGAGAACGAGCCGGTCGGCCTGCGCGGGCGCGTCCGCCTGCCACTGCGGGGTGTGGAACTCCGTGACGAGGTTCGCCGCCCACATGAGCGAGGCGAGATCCTGCACGAGAACCTGCCGGGAGACGCCGTCGGAGCGCGGCACCTCGGCCGTCCTGACCCACTCGGGCGCCCCAGGCGGCACGTTCTTGGCGAAGAAGTGCTGGCCGTCGGGCCCGTCGGGAAAGCGGAGAAAGGAGATCGGCCGGTTACGCAGATGAGGCAGCAAGGCATCCGCAGCGGTCGCGTAATAGTGCAGCAGCTCGCCTTTGGTGAACCCGGTGGCCGGATAGAGCACCTTCTCCAGATTGCTGAGCGGCAGCCGCCGCCCCTCCACTTCTGTGATCGGCGTCATACCGTAATACTCTGGCATTCCATGCCAAAGCGGCACGCCAAGCCGACCGAACGGACCGGCCGACGGCCGGCCGGGAAGGAGGAAGTCCTCGTGCGCTCCATATGGAACGGTGCCATCTCCTTCGGCCTGGTCAGCATCCCGATCAAGCTGATGACCGCCACCGAGAACCACTCCGTCTCCTTCCGCCAGGTCCACCTGGAGGACGGCGGCCGCATCCGCTACCGCAAGGTGTGCGAGCTGGAGGACAAGGAGGTCGATACGGCTGAGATCGGCAAGGGCTACGCGGACGCCGACGGCTCAGTGATACCGATCACGGACGAGGACCTGGCCGCGCTCCCGACGAACACGGCGAAGACGATCGAAATCCTCGCCTTCGTCCCGGCCAACAGCATCGACCCGCTCCAGATGGACACGGCGTACTACCTCTCGGCGAACGGCGTCCACGCCACGAAGCCGTACACACTCCTTCGCGAGGCCCTGAAACAGAGCAAGAAGGTAGCCATCGCGAAATTCGCTCTACGAGGCAAGGAGCGCCTCGGAATGCTCCGCGTCGTGGACGACGTCATAGCGATGCACGGCCTGCTCTGGCCGGACGAGATCCGCTCACCCGACGAGGTGGCCCCCGACACCCACGTCACGGTCCGCGACGCCGAACTCGATCTGGCGGACGCCCTGATGGACACACTCGGCGAGGTCGACATGGCCTCTCTCCACGACGACTACCGGGCGGCGGTGGAGGAACTGATCGCGGCGAAGGCCTCCGGCGAACTCCCGGCGGAGCCCACGAAGCCGGCCCCGAGCGGCGACGGCAAGGTGATCGACCTGGCAGCCGTACTCGAGCGGAGCGTAAGGGCGGCGAAAGAGGCGCGGGGCGGCTCACCGGGCGAGGAGATGGCGGAGGTGACGTCGATGGAGGGCCGCAAACGCAAGAAGGCGCCCGCGAAGAAGAAGGCGGCACCGGCGACGCCGAAGAAGACGACGTCCGGTGCCGCGAAGAGCACGAAGAAGACGGGGTCGAGCTCAACCGGGGCGAAGAAGAAGTCGACACCCCGGAAGAAGACCTCGGCCTGAGGAGACGGGGGCAGTGGCAGACGCCGCTACCGCTTCCGAGCCACCTCACCGGCATCCCGTCTGAACGCCCACTCCATCTTGGGCTCCATGACGAACCGGAACACGCGCTGCACGGGCGGCGTACACAACAGGGTGATGACAGCCGCCGCGACAACCGTCACCGCGACCTCACCCACCGGCGTATGCACCCACCGCACGTCGTACCAGTCCCAGAACCGGGACCCCTTGGCGAGGAACCCGTGCAGCAGATACCCGTACAACGTGCCGGCGCCGAGCGCGGTGACCCAGAGCTTGCGCCCCGGCACCCACGCGAGGAAACACGCAACGAGCAGCATCGAGCACGCGAACATGGCGAGCGTCATGACGCCCCCGGCCCACCCGGGAGCGGCCAACTCCTGCGCGCTGTCGCGCCGGTAGAACCAGGCGGCGTTCATACGAGGAGCGGCCCAGTAGGCGAACAGCAACGCGGAAGCGAACACAGGCACGGCCAGAATCCGAGCCTCACGCCGCCGTACGAGCCTGAAGTGCTCCGGCTTGAGCCGAAGCCCCAGCACAAAGAACGGCAGGAACTGAAGAACGCGCTGGAGATCAAGGTCGTCCCCGATATCGGGGGAGACAGACGCAAGCACGGCGATCCCGAGCGCCACCGGCAACGGCCAGCGGACAACTTTCCAGATCGGCGTGGACAGCCGCCACACGAACAACGCGATGAGGAACCAGGTCAGATACCAGGGATCAAGCAGACTGAACGGATAGTCAGGATCGTCCCCGGCGGTCCGCTTGAACAGCGTATAAGCGCACTCGAACACGACATACGGCACGGCGACACCAGTGATGAGCCGCTTGATCCGCCCCGGACCGGCATCGAAACTCCGCGAGAAATAACCGGAGATGACGATGAACGCGGGCATGTGGAACGCGTACACGGTCATGTACAGCGCGGAGGCCGCCCGGCTGCTGTCACGCAGCGGTTCCCACGCGTGCCCCATGGCGACGAGCACGATGGCGAGGTACTTCGCGTTGTCGAAGTAGGAGTCACGCGAGGCACGGGGCCTGGACGCGGTGGCCTGGGCCGGTGCGCGCGCGGGGGCAGGTGGACCATCGGCACGCTGGGCACGCTGTGGAGGAAGAGGCGCTCGCGAGGCGCTCAACTGAACCTGTTCGCTCACGTTCCCTCCCGCGTGGAACCCCGACTCCAGATCGCGCATCTTCCAAGGTTTACGGGGTTCATGTGGCTGCGAGACATTCAACGCACCGTAGTCACCTATCGAGGCACCCGTAAACCTGTGCCGGTCACGGGTGGTGCCTGTCACACGAAGCCCGCCCACGAACCCGGACATCGCACCCTCGTGCGCGACGGGCGCCCTTACGATGACGATGACGGCGAAGGCGACAGGGAGAATGACGCATACCGTGTCAAACCAGAACGTAGGCGGACGCCGGGACGAGGAGGGCGGACGCAGGCGCGGCCAGGGCGAACTGGAGAGCCAGGTACTGACGGCCCTGTGCGAGGCCCCGCACCCGGTGACAGCGGGCTGGGTACGCGAACAGCTGGGCGGCACCCTCGCCTACACCACAGTGATCACGATCCTCACCCGCCTCCAGGCCAAGGGCGCCGTCACCCGCGAACGCGAGGGCCGCTCCTTCACCTGGACGGCCGCCTCCGACGAGGCCGGCTTGGCGGCCCACCGCATGCGCAGAGTCCTGGACGCGGAGACGAACAGGGCAGCGGTACTCACCAGCTTCGTCTCCAGCCTGTCAGCGGTCGACGAGCAACTCCTGCGTGACCTGCTGGCAACGGAGGAAGCCCAGGAAGCCCAGGAAGCCCAGGAAGCCCAGGACACCCCGAAAGACCACGGAACCCCCTGACCGATGGGCGCAGCAGTCTTCCTCCCCCTGATCCTCCCGCTGACGGCATGGCCGGTAGCCCGCCTGGCGGAACGCCACCTGCACCCGCGGGCGGCGACGCTGCTCCTGACGGCGGCGGCGGCGACCCTGGCCGTCTGCAGCACGCTCTCCCTGGCGCTCCTGGCAATAGTCGGCACGGCCCAACTCCCGGGCAACCCACTCCCGGACGGCTGGGCGGCCCCGGAGGTACGAGCGGCGGTCCCGCACGACGAGGTGGTGGGCAAGGCGGCGATCGCCGGCCTGGCAGCCGCGGTCACAGCATGCGCGGCACTCCTACGGCACCGCCACAGAACGACTCGCAGAGCAGTCCGGGCCCTGGCCGGCCTCCCGCCCCACCGCAGGGTCACGATCCTCCCGGACCCGACCCCCTACGCCCTCACACTCCCCAACGGCAGGATCATCGTCTCGACGGGGATGCTGAAGGGCCTGCAATCCCCGGAACGCAGAGCCCTGTTCGCCCACGAGCGAGCCCACCGATCCGCCCACCACCACCGTCACCTCCTCCTGACAGGCCTGGCAGCCCGCGCGAACCCGTTCCTGCGCCCTTTGCACACGAGCGTGACGTACACGGTGGAACGCTGGGCGGACGAGGAGGCGGCACGAGTGGTGGGCGACCGCCGCACAACGGCGAGGGCGGTAGGCAAGGCGGCCCTCCTGGGCGCCCCCACCCTCCTGGGCATCCCCTTCGCGGCACCCCCGGGCCCGGTTCCCCGCAGGGTGGCGGCCCTGTTGGCCCCGCCCCCCACCCCACGGACCTGGCCGCCCCTCTTCACGGCAATCGGCGCGGCGGCGTGGGCCGCACTGGTCGGCACGGTGATGTCAGCAACAGCATCGGCAACCTCGACGGTCACCCTGATCACGATCCTGCGAGCGGCGACACCGCTGTAGGAATCAGGGGTCTTGTGACCTCGTGCGCGGGCTGCTGCGATGGCGTCATCGTCGGTGCACGAGCGGAGGGGGCCTCGTGGAGCTGAGGGTCACGCGATGGAAGCGGTACGGGCACGATCGCCTGTACGCGAACCTGCCCGACGGCACGGCGGCCGGCTGGGCGGACGTCAGCACCGGGAAGATCACGGTCCTGCGCGCCGAGCATCGTGCCGACGTGATCGCCGCGCTGACACAGCACCTGCGCGGCCGTGTCGAGGCGGAGCCGCAACCGACGCTGCCACCCCTGACACCGACCGACGACCTGGCGGCCAACCCTCCGGGCAAGTCCCTGAGCGACCTCCTGGCCGCATCAGGCCCACGGCTGCTGGAACGACTCGTCGCACGGCTGCTACGACGGCCGACGGAGTGGGACTCATGGCGAAAGGGGTTGGCGGGGGAGCGCCGAGTGGGCTCCGAACTGAACCGCCTGACCCGCCACGGCTGGCGAGTCCTGCACTCCGTCCCCCTGGCCGGCAACGTGGACATCGACCACCTGCTGATCGGCCCCGGCGGAGTCTTCAGCATCAACACGAAGCACCACCACGGAAGGCCCGTCTGGGTCGGCGACGACGCCGTAAGAGTCGCCCACGGAAAGCCGGCCCCCTACGTGCGCAAGAGCCGTGCGGAGGCCAAGCGAGTGGCCCGAGTCCTCGACCACTACTGCACTTTCCCCGTACCCGTGGAGCCGGTCCTCGTCTTCGTCGGCGTCACCGAGCTGAAGGTGGTAGCCACACAGCTCACCGTGCGGGTGTACCAGGAACGCCAGGTAGCGGCACTGGCTCCACTCTCAGGGGCGCTGACGGCCGAGCAGATCGAAGAGGTGCACAGCGTCGCCCGCCACCGGCAGGCCTGGAACCGGGCGTGATCCCTCGCCCCGCCACGGCCCCCGGCACACGACCACGCGGACCTGCATACGCGAAGACCCCGCCCTCAGCGTCTCCGCTGCTGACGGGGTCTTCGGACACCTCATACAAGGTGCCCCCGGCAGGATTCGAACCTGCGCACACGGCTCCGGAGGCCGTTGCTCTATCCCCTGAGCTACGGGGGCGTGCGCCGCGGTGAGCGGCGACGGGTAGAACCCTACCAGCTCGTCCGGGGTCCTCAGGAACGGGTATTTGGGGTGGCCAGGGGGCCTGTCGGACGCCCAGTTCCCCTGTACGGGGCGGAAGTGGGGAAAACCCGGACGCGGTGGTGGGTGTCGACCTACTCTCGAGTTGTGCCAGGCGCCTCGGGCCGGGTCCTCGTTGTTGACGACAACAAGGTCATCCGGCAATTGATCAGGGTCAACCTCGAGCTGGAGGGCTTCGAGGTCGTGACCGCCGCTGACGGTGCCGAATGTCTCGACGTCGTGCACCAGGTGCAGCCCGATGTCGTCACCCTCGACGTCGTCATGCCTCGGCTCGACGGGCTGCGGACCGCCGCGCGGCTGCGTGGCGATGCCCGGACCAGCGGACTGCCCATCGTCGTCGTGAGCGCGTGCAATGAGGTCGAGGTCGAGACCGGGCTCGAAGTCGGCGTCGACGCCTTTCTGGCCAAGCCGTTCGAGCCCAATGAGCTGGTGCGTGTGGTGGGGGAGCTGCGTAAGCGGGGGAGGGGGGCTGAGACCCCGTTGGTCCCCATGGCCCCGGTCGCTTCGAGTGCCCCCTCGTCCGCCGACACCCGGCATGACAGTAAGTCCCCGTCCGGCGATCAGCCCCGTCCATCAACCACGGACTCCGCCCACACCTCGGACGACCCGGGCCAACCGGCCCAGAGCCCGGATTCCTCCAGCCCCGCCCCCGGCGCCTGACCACCCCTCGCTGAGCCGCGCGCGTCCGGCGCCTGACCACCCCTCGCTGAGCCGCGCGCGTCCGCATCGCGGACCATCCGCCAAATCGACTCGCCTACCCACCCCCCTCCTCCCCTACGCTTGACCCGTGACCCCCGCAGAGATCTCCCACACCGTGCTGCACGCCGTGCGTCGCGCGGTGGACGACGGTGAGCTGGCGGGTGGGGCACTGGCGACCCTGGAGCAGACGGACAGCGGCGCGGGCCGGCCCCGCGCCCGTATCGTCATCGAGCGGCCCCGGCCCGGCGGGCACGGGGACTACGCCACCAATGTCGCCCTGCAACTCGCGGGCCCGGCCGGCAGGCCATCGCGTCACGTCGCCGAGATTCTCAGGCAGCGGCTCGCCGACGCCCCCGGCATCGACGCCGTCGACGTCTCCGGGCCCGGGTTCCTCAACCTCACCCTCACCCCCGGCGCCCCAGCCGACGCCACCCGCGACCTCCTCCGCCTCATCCAGCGCGAAGGACTCGCCTACGGGCACGGGCACGCCCTCCGCAGCGACCTCATCGACCTGCGCATCCCCCGCGAACCCCGCGCCGAGATCCTCGCCGATGCCATCGGCCGGATCGGGCGCAGCCAGGGCGCCGAGGTTCGCGTCGAGCACGCCGCGGACCCACACGACGTCACCTTCCGGCCCGTCCCCGGCGACCCCCACCCCCTCGGGCTCGGCCGTGACGCCGGGCGCTGGGCCCTCCTCCACCCCGCCCCGCACGACCACCCCCACCTCGGCGGCGACGCCACGCAGACGCACCTCGTCCAGCGCGAGTCCAACCCCCTCTTCCGCGTCCGCTACGCCCACGCCCGCACCCGCGCCCTCACCCGCAACGCCGCCGACCTGCACTTCAGCGCCGAGCCCAACAGCGCCCCCACCAGCCACCACCTGCTCACCCCCCTCGCCGATCACCCCCGCATCCTGCTCAGCGCCGCGCGCCACCGTGCCCCCGACCGGCTCGCCCGGCACCTCGTCGCCCTCGCCGACGCCTTCCTCACCGACCCGGACGTCCACGCCCGCGCCCTCCCCATGGGCGAGGAGAAACCTTCGGCCGCCCACCGCGCCCGGCTCGCGCTCGCCGAAGCCGTCGGGACGGTGCTGGCCGGCGGCCTGTCCCTGCTCGGCATCGACGCACCCGCACACATCTAGCTCCGGCACACGAGAAGACGAAGAGAGCGCCCCGCAGTCATGAGCCGTTCCGCACATCCCGCAGGACCCCGCCACGCCGACGTCCTGCCCGAGGGGCACTACACCGCCCCGCCCGCCGACCTCAACGTCCTCGACCCCAAGGTCTGGGCGCAGACCGTCGCCCGTACGCCGGAGGGTGGCGTCCGCGTCGGCGGCATCGAAGTGGCGCGGCTCGCCGAGGAGTTCGGTACTCCGGCCTACTTCCTCGACGAGGACGACTTCCGTGCCCGGTGTGCCGCCTGGCGTGACGCCTTCGGGCCCGATGCCGACGTCTTCTATGCGGGGAAGGCGTTCCTCTCCCGTGCCGTCGTCCGGTGGCTGCACGAAGAAGGGCTCAATCTCGATGTCTGTTCCGGAGGGGAACTCGCCACCGCCCTCTCCGCCGGGATGCCCCCCGAGCGCATCGCCTTCCACGGCAACAACAAGACCGAGGAAGAGATCCACCGCGCCGTCGAGGCCGGGGTCGGGCGGATCGTTCTCGACTCCTTCCAGGAGATCGCCCGCGTCGCGCACATCGCCGACGGCCTCGGCAGGCGGCAGCGCGTGCAGATCCGCGTGACCGTCGGCGTCGAGGCGCACACCCATGAGTTCATCGCCACCGCGCATGAGGACCAGAAGTTCGGGATCGCGCTCGCCGGAGGGCAGGCCGCCGAGGCCGTGCGGCGCGCTCTCAAGCTCGACGGGCTCGAGCTCATCGGCATCCACTCGCACATCGGATCGCAGATCTTCGACATGGCCGGGTTCGAGGTCGCCGCCCGCCGGGTCGTCGGACTGCTCGCCGAAGTGCGTGACGAGCATGGCGTCGAGCTTCCCGAGATCGACCTCGGCGGTGGGCTCGGTATCGCTTACACCAGCGATGACGACCCCCGCGAGCCGCAGGAGATCGCCAAGGCGCTCGGTGAGATCGTCACGCGCGAGTGCGAGGCCGCCTCCCTGCGCACCCCCCGTATCTCCGTCGAGCCCGGGCGCGCCATCGTCGGGCCCACCGCCTTCACCCTCTACACCGTCGGCACCGTCAAGCCGCTCGAAGGGCTGCGGACGTATGTGTCCGTCGACGGCGGTATGTCCGACAACATCAGGACCGCTCTGTACGACGCCGAGTACACCGTCGCGCTCGTCTCCCGGCGCTCCGACGCCGAGCCGATGCTGGTCCGCGTCGTCGGCAAGCACTGTGAGAGCGGTGACATCGTCGTGAAGGACGCGTTCCTGCCGGCCGACATCGCGCCCGGCGATCTCATCGCCGTTCCGGCCACCGGCGCGTACTGCCGCTCCATGGCCAGCAACTACAACCACGCGCTTCGCCCGCCGGTCGTCGCCGTGCGCGACGGCGGGGCCCGGGTGATCGTCCGCCGTGAGACGGAGGAAGATCTCCTGCGTCTCGACGTCGGATGATGAAATAAGCGTCTCGCCATGCGGACCGGGGGCAGAAACCCCGGTCCGGTGGGTGAGACTGGATCCACCGTACGAAAATGCCGTACACGAATGTCGTAGGGAAACGAGGTCGGATGATGCGTACGCGTCCGCTGAAGGTGGCGCTGCTGGGCTGTGGGGTAGTCGGCTCAGAGGTGGCGCGCATCATGACGACGCACGCCGCCGACCTCGCCGCCCGGATCGGTGCCCCGGTCGAACTCGCGGGGGTCGCCGTGCGGCGCCCCTCCAAGGTGCGCGAGGGGATCGACCCGGCGCTCGTCACCACCGATGCCACCGCCCTCGTCAAACGGGGCGACATCGACGTCGTCGTCGAAGTCATCGGAGGGATCGAGCCCGCGCGCACCCTCATCACCACCGCCTTCGAGCACGGCGCCTCCGTCGTCTCGGCCAACAAGGCGCTGCTCGCCCAGGACGGCGCGGCCCTGCACGCGGCCGCCGTCGAGCACGGGCGCGACCTGTATTACGAAGCCGCGGTCGCCGGAGCCATTCCGCTGATCCGACCGCTGCGCGAGTCGCTCGCGGGTGACAAGGTCAACCGCGTACTCGGCATCGTGAACGGGACGACCAACTTCATCCTCGACGCCATGGACACCACCGGCGCCGGGTACCAGGAGGCCCTCGACGAGGCCACCGCCCTCGGGTACGCGGAAGCCGACCCGACCGCCGATGTCGAAGGGTTCGACGCCGCCGCCAAGGCTGCCATCCTCGCCGGTATCGCTTTCCATACGCGCGTGCGTCTCGACGATGTCTACCGCGAGGGCATGACCGAGGTCACCGCCGCCGACTTCGCTTCCGCGAAGGAGATGGGGTGCACCATCAAGTTGCTCGCCATCTGTGAGCGGGCTGCCGACGGGGGTTCCGTCACCGCTCGCGTGCATCCCGCGATGATTCCGCTCGACCACCCTCTCGCCTCCGTTCGCGGCGCCTACAACGCCGTGTTCGTCGAGGCCGAGGCCGCCGGGCAACTGATGTTCTACGGACCCGGTGCCGGCGGCTCGCCGACCGCGTCCGCCGTTCTCGGCGACCTTGTCGCCGTCTGCCGCAACCGCCTCAACGGCGCGACGGGACCCGGCGACTCCGCGTACACGCAACTGCCCGTCTCACCCATGGGCGACTCCGTGACGCGGTACCACATCAGCCTCGACGTGGCCGACAAGCCCGGTGTTCTCGCGCAGGTGGCGACGGTCTTCGCCGAGCACGGGGTCTCCATCGACACCGTGCGGCAGTCGGGGAAGGACGGCGAGGCCTCTCTCGTCGTCGTCACCCACCGCGCGGCGGACGCGGCCCTCACCGGGACCGTGGACGCGCTGCGTCAGCTCGACACCGTGCGCGGTGTCGCCAGCATCATGCGTGTTGAAGGGGAGTAGCAGCGATGACCGGAATGACCCACCAGTGGCGCGGCATCATCGAGGAGTACCGGGACCGGCTCCCGGTGACCGGCACCACGCCGGTCGTGTCGCTGCGCGAGGGCGGCACGCCGCTCGTGCCGGCGCAGGTCCTCTCCGAGCGCACGGGGTGTGAGGTCCACCTGAAGGTGGAGGGCGCCAACCCGACCGGTTCCTTCAAGGACCGCGGCATGACCATGGCCATCACGAAGGCCAAGGAGGAGGGCGCGCAGGCCGTCATCTGCGCTTCCACCGGCAACACCTCCGCCTCTGCCGCGGCCTACGCCGTGCGCGCCGGCATGGTCTGCGCCGTGCTCGTGCCCCAGGGCAAGATCGCGCTCGGCAAGATGGGCCAGGCGCTCGTCTACGGGTCGAAGATCCTCCAGGTCGACGGCAACTTCGACGACTGCCTGAACCTGGCGCGGAGCCTCTCGGAGAACTACCCGGTCGCGCTGGTCAACTCCGTCAACCCGTTCCGTATCGAGGGGCAGAAGACCGCCTCGTTCGAGATCGTCGACGCGCTCGGCGACGCGCCCGACATCCACGTCCTCCCGGTCGGCAACGCGGGCAACATCACCGCCTACTGGAAGGGCTACAAGGAGTACGCCGCCGACTCGGTGTCGACGCGTACCCCGCGCATGTGGGGGTTCCAGGCTTCCGGTTCCGCGCCCATCGTGCGCGGCGAGATCGTGAAGGACCCCTCGACGATCGCTACTGCGATTCGCATCGGGAACCCGGCCTCCTGGAACTACGCGCTCGCCGCGCGCGACGAGTCCGGCGGCTTCATCGACGAGGTGACGGACCGTGAGATCCTGCGCGCCTACAAGCTGTTGGCGTCCCAGGAGGGTGTCTTCGTCGAGCCGGCGTCCGCCGCGTCCGTCGCCGGTCTGCTGAAGGCCGCCGAGCAGGGCAAGGTCGACCCGGGGCAGAAGATCGTCTGCACGGTCACCGGCAACGGCCTGAAGGACCCCGACTGGGCCGTCTCCGGCGCGCCGCAGCCGGTCACCGTGCCGGTCGACGCGGTCGCGGCGGCGTCGCGGCTCGGCCTCGCCTGAGCCGTCCGGCCGCCATAGACCGACGCGCCGCCGCCACGGTGCCGCCGACACGCCGCGCACCGACGCTGATACGCCGTCAACTGGGCGTTTTCCTACAGGATTCGCACGGGTGCGTACTCGGTCCGTACAGGGGGTGCACAGGGGGGCTCACGACACGGATCGTGCGCCTCCCGTGCGCCCTATGTCGCCACTGAACCTTCCTTCGATAGGCTGTACCGAACCCGCCCGCCGCATATGCCGCGGTGCCGCCGCCGTTCCGTCGTTCCCCGACGAAGTTCCGCCGCGGTTCCGTCGTCAGCGGCCCGGGTGGAGCCGTTACGCAGCACAAGACATCGGAAGTCTCGGAAGTTCTCGAAACATCCCGCAGCTCAAGGAGAGTCATCGAGCGATGGCCGGTCCCGCGTTCCGCGCCGCCGCCGTCAGGGTGCGCACCCCCGCAACCAGCGCCAACCTCGGCCCCGGCTTCGACAGCCTCGGCCTGGCGCTGGGGCTCTATGACGACGTCGTCGTCAGGGTCGCCGACTCCGGGCTGAACATCGACATCGCGGGCGAGGGTTCCGAGACCCTGCCGCGCGACGAGTCGCACCTTCTCGTACGGTCCCTGCGCACCGCCTTCGACCTGCTCGGCGGGCAGCCGCGCGGCCTCGAGATCGTCTGTGCGAACCGCATCCCGCACGGCCGCGGCCTCGGCTCCTCCTCCGCCGCCATCGTCGCCGCGGTCGTCGCCGCGCGCGCCGTGACGATAGGCGGCGACGCCCGTCTCGACGACGCGGCGCTGCTCGAACTCGCCACCGAGATCGAGGGCCACCCCGACAATGTGGCGCCCTGCCTGCTCGGCGGCTTCACCATCGCCTGGACGGAGTCGGGGGCGGGCCGCGCGATCCGCCTCGACGCCGCGCCCTCGGTCGTGCCGGTCGTCTTCGTGCCCGGCAAGCCGGTCCTGACCGAGATGGCGCGCGGCCTCCTTCCGCGCACCGTCCCCCATGTGGACGCGGCGGCCAACGCGGGCCGGGCCGCCCTCCTCGTAGAGGCGCTGACCCGCCGCCCCGAGCTGCTGCTCCCGGCCACCGAGGACCGGCTGCACCAGGAATACCGGGCTCCGGCCATGCCCGAGAGCGCCGCGCTCGTCGAGCGGCTGCGGGCCGACGGTGTTCCCGCGATGATTTCCGGGGCGGGACCGACGGTCATCGCCCTGGTGGAGGACGGTGCGGCCGACAAGGTCGCCCGGCTCGCCGGAGAGGGGTGGGCGGCCAATCGCCTGGCTCTCGACGCGGGCGGGGCGAGCGTACTGCCGCTCGGTTCCTCACCCGACTGATCAATACGTACGGTTGCCGGATTTCGAGAGGGGGAATGTTTGTTGGATCCGGTAGTGTTAACCTCAAGTCTGCACCCGACCTCACCATGGCGCGGTGCTGTGTGTCCCCGTCCGGGACAGCCATTCTTCCGGGAGCCTCCCCAGCAATTCCGCACAGCGTTTTTCTATGCCAGGACGCGGTGCTGAACGACGGCGAGCATGCTCCGGAACCGGTGTGACCGAACCGCGTGACACAGAAATCAAGTGCACCCGCGGAAATCGCGAATCGCCGTCACCAATGAATTCTTCCGCCTCATCGGCGGACAACCGCCCCGGCACGGTCCGTAACTGCAGGACCACCGCCGGACAGCACGACCGGTCGCCGAGCCAGAAGGCCGACGTCCGCTCCAGGGAAGGACCCTTCGTGAGCGACACCACCGATCTGATGGGCGTGACTGCCGACAGCTCCGCTGCCGCGCCCGCCGCATCCGCAGGGGATGGATCCGCTGCGCCTGCCACCGGTGCTTCGGGCTCCCGGCGGCGCCGCGGTACCGGCCTCGACGGCATGGTGCTGGCCGAGTTGCAGCAGGTCGCATCGGGCCTCGGCATCAGGGGCACCGCGCGGATGCGCAAGAGCCAGCTGATCGAGGTCATCAAGGAGGCGCAGGCGGGAGGCGGTGCCCCCGCGAAGAGCGCCGACACCGCCGAGACCAAGCCGAAGCGCCGGGCCACCTCGAAGGCCCGTACCGGCGAGGAGCCCGCGGCCGACGCCGTGCAGGCCAAGGCGGACGCCAAGGCGGAGAAGGCCGAGGCCCCCGACAGCGCGGCCAAGGCGAAGAAGGCCGCCGGCCAGCAGCAGATCGACATCCCGGGCCAGGGCGCCGGGGACGAGCAGCCGGCCGGTGAGCGCCGCCGTCGCCGCGCCACCGCCGACGCGGGCAGCCCGGAGACCGTCACGGCAGAGGCCACGACGAAGACCGAGCAGCGCACCGACAAGGCCGACAAGGCCGACAAGCAGGACGGCGCCGACAACCGGAACGACGGCGGCCAGGACGGCGGCAACGACAACCGTCGTGACCGGCGCGACCGCCGTGACCGTGGCGACCGCAATGACCGGGGCGACCGCGGCGACCGGGGTGGCCGCGACCGCGACCGCCGCGGCAAGGGCGACGACCAGGGCGGCCAGGGCGGCCAGGGCAACAAGGACCGCCAGCAGCAGGGCGGCGGCCGCCAGGACCGCGACCGCAACAACGGCCCGCAGGACGACGGCTACGACGACGACGGCGGCGGCCGTCGCGGCCGCCGTGGCCGCTACCGCGACCGCCGTGGGCGCCGCGGCCGCGACGAGCAGGGCTTCGGCAACGAGCCGCAGGTCTCCGACGACGACGTCCTGATCCCCGTCGCGGGCATCCTCGACATCCTCGACAACTACGCCTTCATCCGTACGTCGGGCTACCTCCCCGGCCCCAACGACGTCTACGTCTCCCTCGCCCAGGTCCGCAAGAACGGCCTGCGCAAGGGTGACCACGTCACCGGTGCCGTGCGTCAGCCCAAGGACGGCGAGCGCCGCGAGAAGTTCAACGCGCTGGTGCGCCTGGACTCGGCGAACGGCATGGCGGCCGAGTCCGGCCGCGGGCGCCCCGAGTTCAACAAGCTCACCCCGCTGTACCCGCAGGACCGGCTCCGTCTGGAGACCGACCCGGGGGTGCTCACGACCCGCATCATCGACCTCGTCGCGCCCATCGGTAAGGGCCAGCGCGGTCTGATCGTGGCCCCGCCGAAGACCGGCAAGACCATGATCATGCAGGCGATCGCCAACGCGATCACGCACAACAACCCCGAGTGCCACCTGATGGTCGTCCTGGTCGACGAGCGTCCGGAAGAGGTCACCGACATGCAGCGGTCGGTCAAGGGCGAGGTCATCTCCTCGACCTTCGACCGCCCCGCCGAGGACCACACCACGGTCGCCGAGCTCGCCATCGAGCGCGCCAAGCGTCTGGTGGAGCTGGGCCACGACGTCGTCGTGCTGCTCGACTCGATCACCCGTCTGGGCCGCGCGTACAACCTCGCCGCCCCGGCCTCCGGCCGCATCCTGTCCGGTGGTGTCGACTCGACCGCCCTGTACCCGCCGAAGCGCTTCTTCGGTGCCGCGCGCAACATCGAGGACGGCGGCTCGCTGACCATCCTCGCCACCGCGCTCGTGGACACCGGCTCGCGCATGGACGAGGTGATCTTCGAGGAGTTCAAGGGCACCGGCAACGCCGAGCTCAAGCTCGACCGCAAGCTCGCCGACAAGCGCATCTTCCCCGCGGTGGACGTCGACGCGTCCGGTACCCGTAAGGAAGAGATCCTGCTCGGCAGCGACGAGCTCGCGATCACCTGGAAGCTGCGCCGTGTGCTGCACGCGCTCGACCAGCAGCAGGCGATCGAGCTGCTCCTCGACAAGATGAAGCAGACGAAGTCGAACGCGGAGTTCCTGCTCCAGATCCAGAAGACGACGCCGGCGCCTGGCAACGGCAACGACTGACGTTCTTCACCGCGGAACCGCGGAACCGCAGAACCGCAAGGGCTGGGCCCCGTCGCAGAACGCGACGGGGCCCAGCCCTTTTTCCGCCTGCGACCCGTGCGTTCTCCCGCGCGCCGGAGACCTTCACCACAGGCATAAGGATGCGTGGCCCTCGTGAAGCATGCGCCGTACGACGATGAATGTGCTGGTGAGAGCGGTGGTACAGGCAGCCGTTGTCACTCTGCGTGGCTCTCGCGACCCGCTGCGGGCACAGAACGCTGTGCAACCCTTCATGGCGGTCCGCCGTCACACCGAGTGAAGAGTGAAGAGTGAAGCGGGCGAGAAGCAGACGAAGCGAGCGAGGAGCACATGCCGGACAGTGACAGCAAGCCCGGGCGCCGTCGCGCCAAGGGCCGCCGCCGCAAACCGCGCTCCGGCCGATCCAGGGCGCTGCGCGTCGTGGCGTGGAGCGCCGCGGGTGTCGTCGTCCTCGGCGGCACCGGCTTCGGCTACCTGTACCTCCACCTCAACGGCAACATCAAGAGCGTCGACATCAACCAGGCGCTCGGCACCGACCGGCCCGAGAACGTCGACAACGGCTCCGAGGACATCCTGGTCCTCGGCTCCGACAGCCGGGCGGGCAAGAACCAGAAGGCCGGCGGCGGCACCGACGACGGCAGCGCGCGCTCGGACACCGCGATGGTCGTCCATGTCTACAAGGGGCACAAGAAGGCGAGCATCGTCTCCATACCCCGCGACACCCTCATAGAGCGGCCGTCCTGCACCGACAAGGACGGCACCGAGCACCCGGCGCAGAGCAACGCCATGTTCAACTCCGCCTACTCGACCGGCGGCGCGGCCTGCGCCGTCAAGACCGTCGAGTCGATCAGCGGAATCCGCATGGACCACTACGTCGAGGTCGACTTCAGCGGCTTCGAGCAGCTGATCGACGACCTCGGCGGCGTGAAGGTCACCACGAGCAAGGCGATCGACGACCCCGACAGCCACCTCGAACTCGACGCGGGCACCCACCAGCTCACCGGCGAGCAGGCGCTCGGCCTCGTCCGGACCCGGCACGGGGTCGGCGACGGCAGCGACCTGGGCCGCATCCAGCTCCAGCAGGCGTTCATGAAGGCGCTGATGGACCAGCTGGGGCACCTGGGCGTCTTCGGCAACCCCAAGAAGCTCTACGACCTCGCGAACACCGCCACGAAGTCCGTGACCACCGACTCGGACCTGGCCTCCGTGAAGGACCTCACCTCGTTCGCGGGCGGCCTCAAGGGCATCGGCTCCGACGACATGAACATGGTGACGCTGCCGGTCCAGTACGACACCGCCGACGCCAACCGCGTCCTGGTCGACCAGACCAAGGCCGACCAGGTATGGAAGGCCCTGGAGGCCGACAGGGCGGTCCCGAAGGCGGCGGTCGAGGGCACGGCCAAGGGCGCGGCGGACGGCGTCGTCTCCTGACCCGACGAGCCGCCGACGAGCCGCCGACGAGCCGCCGAGGAGTCGCTGAGGAGCAGCCGGAATAGATTCGGGCCCACCCCCGTTTTGGGAGATACGAACAGTCCTGGCAGACTGGTACGTCGGCTCCGGTTCACGCTCCCGCAATCCGCGTCAGCGACCCGGCGCCCTCCCGAACCTAGGAGACACCCTTGAAGCGCGACATTCACCCCGAGTACGTCGAGACCCAGGTCAGCTGCACCTGTGGCGCGTCGTTCACCACTCGCAGCACCATCGACTCCGGCACCATCCGTGCCGAGGTCTGCTCCGAGTGCCACCCGTTCTACACGGGCAAGCAGAAGATCCTCGACACCGGTGGCCGTGTGGCCCGCTTCGAGGCCCGCTTCGGCAAGGCTGCCGCTGCCAACAAGTAGCGAGGCTTCAGCGCCGGTCTCCGGTGCCCTGTTCGCAGGGGCACCGGGACCGGCGCTTTGCGGTGCAGCCCCCCTTGTGTCCCCAACGACACAGCCACCCCGTACACGCAGGAGCCGGAGATGTTCGAGGCCGTCGAGGACCTCATCGGCGAGCACGCCGATCTGGAGAAGAAGCTCGCGGACCCGTCGGTCCACGCCGACCAGGCCAACGCGCGCAAGCTGAACAAGCGCTACGCAGAGCTCACCCCGATCGTCGCGACGTACCGCTCCTGGAAGCAGACCGGCGACGACATCGAGACCGCGCGCGAGCTGAGCGCCGACGACCCGGACTTCGCGGCCGAGGTCAAGGAGCTGGAGAAGCAGCGCGAGGAGATCACCGAGAAGCTGCGGCTTCTCCTGGTGCCCCGCGACCCGTCCGACGACAAGGACGTCATCCTCGAGGTCAAGGCCGGCGCCGGCGGTGACGAGTCCGCCCTGTTCGCAGGTGACCTGCTGCGCATGTACCTGCGCTACGCCGAGCGCGTCGGCTGGAAGACCGAGATCATCGACGCCACCGAGTCCGAGCTGGGCGGCTACAAGGACGTCCAGGTCGCCGTGAAGACCAAGGGCGGCAACGGCGCGACCGAGCCCGGCCAGGGCGTCTGGGCCCGCCTGAAGTACGAGGGCGGCGTGCACCGCGTGCAGCGCGTCCCGGCGACCGAGTCCCAGGGCCGCATCCACACCTCCGCGGCCGGTGTCCTGGTCACGCCCGAGGCCGAGGAGGTCGACGTCGAGATCAACATGAACGATCTCCGTATCGACGTCTACCGCTCCTCCGGGCCCGGCGGCCAGTCCGTCAACACCACCGACTCCGCCGTGCGCATCACGCACCTCCCCACCGGAGTCGTCGCCTCCTGCCAGAACGAGAAGAGCCAGCTGCAGAACAAGGAGCAGGCCATGCGTATCCTGCGCTCCAGGCTGCTCGCGGCCGCGCAGGAGGAAGCGGAGAAGGAGGCCGCGGACGCCCGCCGCAGCCAGGTCCGCACCGTCGACCGCTCCGAGAAGATCCGGACGTACAACTATCCGGAGAACCGCATCTCGGACCACCGCGTCGGCTTCAAGGCGTACAACCTGGACCAGGTGCTCGACGGTGACCTCGACGCCGTGATCCAGGCGTGCGTCGACGCGGACTCCGCCGCGAAGCTCGCCGCCGCGTAACTCGAACCCCGTACAGCTCCCCGTACAGCTCGGAGGACCAGCGTGAACCTGCTGCTCGCGGAAGTGGCCCAGGCCACCCGGCGGCTGGCCGACGCCGGCGTGCCCTCGCCGCGCAACGACGCGGAGGAGCTCGCCGCCTTCGTGCACGGCGTGAAGCGGGGCGAGCTGCACACCGTCAAGGATGCCGACTTCGACGCCCGCTACTGGGAGGCGACCGCGCGTCGCGAGGCGCGCGAGCCGCTCCAGCACATCACCGGCCGCGCCTACTTCCGCTACCTGGAGCTCCAGGTCGGACCCGGCGTCTTCGTGCCGCGCCCCGAGACCGAGTCGGTCGTCGGGTGGGCCATAGACGCCGTACGGGCGATGGACGTCGTCGAACCGCTCATCGTCGACCTGTGCACCGGCTCCGGCGCCATCGCGCTCGCGCTCGCCCAGGAGGTCCCGCGCTCGCGCGTGCACGCCGTGGAGCTGTCCGAGGACGCCCTGCGGTGGACGCGCAAGAACGTCGAGGGGTCCAGGGTCGACCTCCGCCAGGGAGACGCTCTGACGGCCTTCCCCGACCTCGACGGCCAGGTCGACCTCGTCGTCTCCAACCCGCCGTACATCCCGCTCACCGAGTGGGAGTACGTGGCTCCCGAGGCCCGCGACTACGACCCGGACATGGCGCTGTTCTCCGGCGAGGACGGCCTCGACCTGATCCGGGGCATCGAACGCACCGCCCACCGGCTCCTGCGCCCCGGCGGCGTCGTCGTCATCGAGCACGCCGACACCCAGGGCGGCCTGGTGCCGTGGATCTTCACCGAGGAGCGGGGCTGGGCGGACGCCGCCGACCACCCCGACCTGAACAACCGGCCGAGGTTCGCGACCGCCCGCAAGGCGATGCCGTGACCACCGACCACCCTTCCGTACGGGCGGCAAGACCCGCAGTACAGGCATTCGAGCAGGAGGCCCGCTAAATGGCACGGCGTTACGACACCAATGACGCGACCGACCGCGCGACCGGTCTGCGCGAAGCCGCGTCCGCCGTCCGCCGCGGCGAGCTCGTCGTGCTGCCCACCGACACCGTCTACGGGATCGGGGCCGACGCGTTCACCGCCGAGGCGGTCGGCGACCTCCTGGAGGCCAAGGGCCGCGGCCGCAACATGCCGAGCCCCGTCCTGATCGGCTCCCCGAACACGCTGCACGGCCTCGTCACGGACTTCTCCGAGATGGCCTGGGAGCTGGTCGACGCGTTCTGGCCGGGCGCCCTGACGATCGTCGCCAAGCACCAGCCGTCCCTCCAGTGGGACCTGGGCGAGACGCGCGGCACCGTAGCCGTCCGTATGCCGCTGCACCCGGTGGCCATCGAGCTCCTCACGGAGGTCGGCCCGATGGCGGTGTCCTCCGCCAACCTGACAGGGCACCGCGCCCCCGAGGACTGCGACGCCGCCCAGGAGATGCTCGGCGACTCCGTCTCCGTCTACCTCGACGGCGGCCCCACCCCGGGCATCGTCCCCTCCTCGATCGTCGACGTCACCGGCAAGGTCCCGGTGCTGCTGCGGGCCGGCGCGCTCACCGCCGACGAGCTGCGCAAGGTCGTACCCGACCTCGAGGTGGCGAATTGACAGCCCCTGAGACGGGGCGTGGCATAGGCACCGACTACGGAGCGCCGCTCGCGCTTCCCGGCGACTCCTTCCGCATCCTCCACGTCAGCACCGGCAACGTGTGCCGCTCCCCGATCACCGAGCGGCTGACCCGGCACGCCCTCGCGGACCGCCTCGGCGACCCGCTGGCCGGCGGCCTCATCGTGGAGAGCGCCGGCACCTGGGGCCACGAAGGCGCCCCGATGGAGGCCAACGCCGAACAGGTCCTGGCCGACTTCGGCGCGGACGCCTCCGGCTTCGTCGGCCGCGAACTCCTCGACGACCACGTCATAAGAGCCGACCTCGTCCTCACGGCGACCCGTGACCACCGCGCCCAGGTCATCTCCATGGGCCACAGCGCGGGCCTGCGCACCTTCACGCTGAAGGAGTTCACCCGCCTCGTCCGGGCCATAGACCCGGCCACCCTCCCCGACCCGCTCGACACCAAGGCGGGCGGCGTCGTCGAACGCGCCCGCTCCCTGGTCCGCGCGGCGGCGGCCCTGCGCGGCTGGCTCCTCGCCCCCAGCGTCGAGGCGGACGAGGTGTACGACCCGTACGGCGCGCCACTGCCGTTCTTCCGGTCGGTGGGCGGGGAGATCAGCGAGGCGCTTGACCCGGTGGTGGCGGCGCTGACAGGCAAACCGAGCACGGCTCACCGCTAGCCCCTGCCCGGCTTAATCAAGCCCCGTCGGCCCAATCAAGCCCCTCCGGCCCAATCCAGCCCCTCCGGCGATTGAGGAGCGGGGTCCGGGGCGGAGCCCCGTGGGACTGAGCCCAGGCGCCCCGAGCCCCCAAATCCAGCCCCTCCGGCGATTGAGGAGCGGGGTCCGGGGCGGAGCCCCGTGACGGTGCGCCCAGGCGCCCCGAGCCCTCCGGACCTACATTGGGAAGCACCCCTCCCATACGCAGGCCCGGAGCCGACGATGCCGGTCACAACTGATCCCGCACCCCTGGCGGAGCTAACGCGTCAGGACCCCGAACTAGCCGAAGTGATCGCGGCCGAAGCGACCCGCCAGGCAGACTCCCTCCAGCTGATCGCCGCCGAGAACTTCGTCTCCCCCGCGGTCCTCGAAGCGCTGGGCTCCCCCCTGGCCAACAAGTACGCGGAGGGCTACCCCGGCGCCCGCCACCACGGCGGCTGCGAACTCGTCGACGTCGCCGAACGCCTCGCGATCGAACGCGCGAAGGCTCTGTTCGGCGCCGAGCACGCCAACGTGCAGGCACATTCCGGCTCCTCCGCCGTCCTCGCCGCGTACGCGGTCCTGCTGCGCCCGGGCGACACCGTCCTCGCCATGGGCCTCCCGTCCGGCGGCCACCTCACACACGGCTCACCGGCCAACTTCTCGGGCCGCTGGTTCGACTTCGTGCCGTACGGGGTCGACCCCGAGAGCGGCCTCATCGACTACGACCGGGTCCACCACACGGCCCGCGCCCACCGCCCCAAGGCCATCGTGTGCGGCTCGATCTCCTATCCACGGCACATCGACTACGCGGCCTTCCGCGCCATCGCCGACGACGTGGGCGCGAGCCTCGTCGCCGACGCCGCGCACCCCATCGGGCTCGTCGCCGGGGGAGCGGCCCCGAACCCGGTCCCGTACGCCGACATCGTCTGCGCGACCACGCACAAGGTGCTGCGGGGCCCGCGCGGCGGCATGCTGCTGTGCCGCGCCGACCTCGCGGACCGGGTGGACCGGGCCGTCTTCCCGTTCACGCAGAGCGGCGCGCAGATGCACACGATCGCCGCGAAGGCCGTCGCGTTCGGCGAGGCGGCGACGCCGGCCTTCACCGCGTACGCGCATCAGGTCGTCGCCAACGCGAAGGCGCTGGCCGGGGCGCTGGCGGCGCAGGGCTTCACCGTGACCACCGGGGGCACGGACACCCACCTCGTGACGCTGGACGCGGCACCGCTGGGCGTACTGGGCCAGACGGCCCGCGGCCGACTGGCCTCCGCCGGGATGGTCCTCGACACCTGCGCCCTGCCGCACGGGGACGGCCGCGGGCTGCGCCTGGGCACGGCGGCGCTGACCACGCAGGGGATGGGGGAGGCGGAGACGGCACGGATCGCGGTGCTTCTCGCGGGCGTCGTGAGCGGCGACCTCGACCCGGGCGCGGTGCGGCGCGAGATCCGTGAACTGACGGCGGTCTTCCCCCCGTACCCGCGCCGATGACGGCCGGGCCGGAGACGGAAACCGTCCGTGACCGGCCACCGTGGCGTCACCGCTCGGTCACTCGTGCAACCATCTTCGCTACCCGGAAGTCCCCACCACCAACCACGCGAGACTAGGGTGTGGGGCTGAGATGGCCAGCGATACCTGTGGGGAAGCCCGTGCGTGAATACCTGCTGACGCTCTGCATCACGGCCGCGGTGACCTATCTGCTCACAGGCCCGGTGCGGAAGTTCGCGATCGTGGCCGGCGCGATGCCGGAGATCCGGGCACGAGACGTGCACCGGGAGCCCACGCCGCGGCTCGGCGGTATCGCCATGTTCTTCGGCCTGTGCGCGGGTCTTCTGGTCGCCGACCACCTGACCAACCTGGACAAGGTCTTCGACTCGTCCAACGAGCCGCGGGCCCTGCTCTCCGGCGCCGCGCTGATCTGGCTGATCGGCGTCCTGGACGACAAGTTCGAGATCGACGCGCTGATCAAGCTCGGCGGCCAGATGATCGCCGCCGGCGTCATGGTCATGCAGGGCCTGACGATCTTGTGGCTGCCGATCCCGGGCGTCGGCACGGTCGGCCTGACGCAGTGGCAGGGCACGCTCCTGACGGTCGCCCTGGTGGTGATCACCATCAACGCGGTGAACTTCGTCGACGGCCTCGACGGGCTCGCGGCGGGCATGGTCTGCATCGCGGCGACGGCGTTCTTCCTCTACGCCTACCGCATCTGGTATGGCTACGGAATCGAGGCCGCCGCCCCCGCCACGCTCTTCGCGGCGATCCTGATCGGCATGTGCCTCGGCTTCCTGCCGCACAACATGCACCCTGCGCGCATCTTCATGGGCGACTCGGGCTCGATGCTCATCGGCCTCGTCCTGGCCGCGGGCGCCATCTCCATGACGGGCCAGATCGACCCGGACGCCCTGAAGCTGAACCTCGGCGGCTCCACGCGTGACACCACGCACGCGATGCTCCCGGTCTTCATCCCGCTGGTCATGCCGCTGACGATCATCGCGATCCCGTTCGCGGACCTCGTCCTCGCGATCGTGCGCCGCACCTGGAACGGGCAGTCGCCGTTCGCCGCCGACCGCGGCCACCTCCACCACCGCCTGTTGGAGATCGGCCACTCCCACAGCCGCGCGGTCCTGATCATGTACTTCTGGTCGGCGCTCATCGCCTTCGGCGCGGTCGCCTACTCCGTCCACTCCGCATCCGGAATGTGGGTCGTCCTGACCATCGTCGCCCTGAGCTTCGTCGGCCTGATCCTCCTCCTCCTGCCGCGCTTCACCCCGCGCGTGCCGCGCTGGGCCCAGCGGGTGGTACCGCCGCGCTACCGGCGCCGTACGGCCGTGAGCGGGGCCCCTGAGTCGTCCGAGTCGTCCGAGGCGTCTGGCGCGCCAGCCGACGATCAGGACCGCGCCCCGGTCCCCGCAGGCGTCAACGGGGCGACGGCGATCAGTGCGCGATCGCGCTTCACGGACCGCAGTAAGGACAAGAGCTTCAGTTGAGGGCGAGCCAGGGTCCAGCCGTCGCTCTGTGAGAAAAACCGGGTGCCCTGCGTGATCTTCCTGTGTTAGGAATGTTCACGTCATAGGGGGAACGCGCCACTCCTGACCAGGGTGGCGCCCTCCTCACTCATTCATGAGCAGAGGATGATCCATGCGTAAGTTTGCTGTGCTCGGCGTTGCTGTCGTGGCGTTCAGCGGTTCGCTGGGGGTGATGGGGACCGCGGCCGTGGCCGCTCCCCAGGCGCAGACCGTCACTGCCGGGGCCGTCAGCGCCCAGGGTGCCGTCCCCAGCTGCGTCAAGGTCAAGAAGACCCGTCAGGACGAGGGCTACAAGACCTTCAAGGTGACCAACAAGTGCGCCGGCACGAAGAAGCTCAAGGGCATCTTCAAGTACGGCTACGACTCGTCCTGCACGGCCGTGAAGAAGGACAAGACGGCCCTGCTCTCGTCCACGCAGCCCTGGGCCGACTGGGACAAGGTCGTGACCTGCTGAGCGCGTTCGGCGTGAAGGTCGACTGAACGGCAAGGCTGACGCCCCCGGGTTCCGCACGGACCCCGGGGGCGTCAACGTGGGGCTGCCGGGCGGGGGTTCAGTTGGCGACTGTCGATGATCGTTCAGACGGCAGGCGTCCGATTTCGGCGCTCAAAACCGTCCAATACAGGATGAGTCAGCGTTACGGGCGCACAGACGCGCAGGATCCCTCTCACGTGTGACGGTTGGCACACGTCCTAGGTAAAGACCGCATCAAATAGTTTGTGATACCGTTCACGAAACCCGGGGATAGAGCCGAAAGACCGCAGTGCGACGGTCCCTTGGCCCGAATCTCTCTCTCGGCCCCGGACTACGCTCGTCCATGACGACACCCTGCCCCCATCAATAAGCGGAGCTGCCGCCATGCCGTCCAACGACGCACGGACCCTTCTGAAAACCGCCGTACCCACGGCTGCCGTCGGCGTGATCACCATCGTGGTCAGCGCCGTGGTCGCGGGCGGCAAGGGGGCCCTCGGCGCGCTCGTCGGAACGCTGGTGGCGATCGTCTTCATGGGGCTCGGACTCTTCGTCCTCGAGCGCACCGCCAAATCTCTTCCGCACCTGTTCCAGATGATGGGCCTGATGCTCTACGCGGCCCAGTTGCTGCTGATGGTCGTCTTCATGGCCCTCTTCAAGGACACGACGCTGTTCAACCCGAGGGCTTTCGCGATCGCCCTCGTCGTCTCGACCCTCGCGTGGATCGGCGCACAGACGCGCGCCCACATGAAGGCCAAGATCCTTTACGTCGAGCCCGACTCCCAGAAGGGCGAGAAGCCCGAGAAGACGGGGCCGAAGTCGTGAAGCGTAGGGGCGGGATAAGTGGGGGTGCACGACCCTGCTATCGTCCGGTGCCAACTGCGGCATCGCGGGCGCGGGCAACTGAGCTGACGCCTGCTGTAGCGCGAGGCTCGATGCCTGACCGCCGCCCCCACATCCGAACCACCAGTCCCGTGCCGAACCGCGGCTGCGCGCCGCGCCGACACAACGAGGTTGCCGTACCTATGCGCCACGCTGAAGGAGCCCGCGGTGAGTGCTGACCCGACGCAGGTGCTCGCCTTCGAGACCGACTGCCACCTTTTTGATGGGTGTGGCTTCCCGGCTCCCGGCCTGCACTCGTTCCTGTTCGAGCCCCTCTGGGGCGACGCGGACAGCAACGTGTACTTCAACAAGACGATGCTGCTGGCGCTGCTCGGCTCGATCATCATCGTCGGCTTCTTCTGGGCCGCTTTCGCCAAGCCGAAGCTCGTGCCCGGCAAGCTGCAGATGGTTGCCGAGGCCGGTTACGACTTCATCCGGCGCGGTGTCGTCTACGAGACGATGGGCAAGCGCGAGGGCGACAAGTATGTGCCGCTCATCGTCTCGCTGTTCTTCTTCGTCTGGATGATGAATCTCTGGTCGATCGTTCCGGTCGCCCAGTTCCCGGTGACATCGATCATCTCCTACCCGGCGGTGCTGGCCGCAATCGTGTACATCACGTGGGTCAGCCTGACGTTCAAGCGGCACGGCTTCGTCGGCGCGTTCAAGAACTTCACTGGTTTCGACAAGACGCTCGGCCCGGTCGCGTACCTCGCCGCGTTCATCGAGCTGTTCTCGAACCTGCTGGTCCGTCCGTTCACGCACGCCGTCCGACTGTTCGCGAACATGTTCGCCGGTCACACCCTGCTGCTGCTCTTCACGATCGCCAGCTGGTACATGCTGAACGGCATCGGGATCGCCTACGCCGGCGTCTCGTTCGTCATGGTCATCGTGATGACCGCCTTCGAGCTCTTCATCCAGGCCGTGCAGGCATACGTCTTCGTCCTGCTGACGGCCACTTACCTCCAGGGCGCGCTCGCCGAGCACCACTGAGCACGCTCTTCACCCCTGTCGTCCGGTGGCCAACCCCCACCGGTCCGTAAAGAGAAGGAAGAACTGGCATGTCCCAGACCCTCGCTGCTGTCACCGGTGACCTCGGCTCCGTCGGTTATGGTCTCGCCGCCATCGGCCCCGGCGTCGGCGTCGGCATCATCTTCGGTAACGGCACCCAGGCCCTGGCCCGTCAGCCCGAGGCTGCCGGCCTGATCCGCGCCAACCAGATCCTCGGCTTCGCCTTCTGTGAGGCGCTCGCCCTCATCGGTCTGGTCATGCCGTTCGTCTACTAGGACGAACCCGGACGACCAGCCCGATTAGACGAAAGGCACTGATGTGAACCCCCTGGTTCAGCTCGCGGCGGAAGAGGCGGAAAACCCGCTCGTCCCGCCGATCCCTGAGCTTGTCATCGGCCTGATCGCCTTCGTCATCGTCTTCGGCTTCCTCGCCAAGAAGCTCCTCCCGAACATCAACAAGGTTCTGGAAGAGCGCCGCGAGGCCATCGAAGGCGGTATCGAGAAGGCCGAGGCCGCTCAGACCGAAGCCCAGAGCGTGCTCGAGCAGTACAAGGCTCAGCTCGCCGAGGCCCGGCACGAGGCCGCGCGACTGCGCCAGGAGGCGCAGGAGCAGGGCGCCACGCTCATCGCCGAGATGCGCGCGGAAGGCCAGCGGCAGCGTGAGGAGATCATCGCCGCCGGTCACGCGCAGATCGAGGCCGACCGCAAGGCCGCCGCTCAGGCGCTGCGCCAGGACGTCGGCCAGCTGGCCACCGACCTGGCCGGCAAGCTCGTCGGCGAGTCCCTCGAGGACCACGCCCGGCAGTCGCGCACGATCGACCGCTTCCTCGACGGGCTCGACGACGCCGCGACGAAGGCAGAGGCTGCTCGATGACCGTGCACGGAGCGAGCCGCGAGGCCCTCGTCGCCGCGCGTGAGCGCCTGGACGCGCTGACCGACTCCACGTCGGTCGACGTCTCGGTGCTCGCCGGCGACCTGGCCGCGGTCACCGCGCTGCTCGACCGCGAGGTGTCGCTGCGCCGGGTCCTCACCGACCCGTCGCAGGCCGGCGACGCCAAGGCCGAGCTTGCGGGCCGTCTGCTCGGCGGTCAGGTCAGCGGCGAGGCCGTCGACCTGGTGGCCGGCCTGGTCCGCTCCCGGTGGTCGTCCTCGCGTGACCTGGTCGACTCCCTCGAGGAGCTGGCGAACACCGCGGACCTGACCGCGGCGCAGAAGAGCGGTGACCTCGACGACGTCGAGGACGAGCTGTTCCGGTTCGAACGGATCGTCGGCTCCAACACCGCGCTCCGCTCCGCGCTCACCGACCGCACCGCGTCTGTCGCCGCCCGCGGCGCACTCGTCAAGGAGCTGCTCGGCGGCCGGGCCAGGCCCGCCACCGAGCGTCTCGTCGAGCGTCTTGTGACCGTGCCCCGGGGACGTAGCCTGGAAGCGGGACTCGAGTCCCTCTCCAAGCTCGCCGCCGAGCGCCGGGAGCGCATGGTGGCCGTCGTCACCACGGCGGTCCCGCTGAGCGACCAGCAGAAGCAGCGCCTGGGCCAGTCCCTGGCGAAGCTCTACGGCCGCCAGATGCACCTGAACCTGGACGTGGACCCCACGGTCCTCGGCGGGATCAAGGTGCAGGTGGGCGACGAGGTCATCAACGGCTCCATCGCGGACCGCATCGAGGAGGCCAGCCGCCGTATGGCCGGCTGACCTTCCTCACCACGTACTACCTACGGCCCTAGTTGGGCCGTGCAGAGGATTCCTGGGGGCTGACCCCAGACCCCCCAAGAACACTTCGGGCCCAACAAGGAGAGCAGGGAACCCAGATGGCGGAGCTCACGATCCGGCCGGAGGAGATCCGGGACGCGCTGGAGAACTTTGTCCAGGCGTACAAGCCGGACGCGGCCTCGCGCGAGGAGGTCGGTACGGTCACCGTGGCCGGCGACGGCATTGCCAAGGTGGAGGGTCTCCCCTCGGCCATGGCCAACGAGCTGCTGAAGTTCGAGGACGGCACCCTGGGTCTCGCCCTCAACCTCGAGGAGCGCGAGATCGGCGCTGTCGTCCTCGGCGAGTTCAGCGGCATCGAGGAGGGCCAGCCGGTGCACCGCACCGGCGAGGTGCTCTCCGTCGCCGTCGGCGAGGGCTACCTGGGTCGCGTCGTCGACCCGCTCGGCAACCCGATCGACGGCCTCGGCGACATCGAGACGTCCGGCCGCCGCGCCCTCGAGCTGCAGGCCCCCACGGTCATGCAGCGCAAGTCGGTGCACGAGCCGATGGAGACCGGCTACAAGGCCGTCGACGCGATGACCCCGATCGGCCGTGGCCAGCGTCAGCTGGTCATCGGTGACCGCCAGACCGGCAAGACCGCCCTGGCCGTCGACACGATCATCAACCAGCGTGACAACTGGCGCACCGGCGACCCGAAGAAGCAGGTCCGCTGCGTCTACGTCGCCATCGGTCAGAAGGGCTCCACCATCGCCTCCGTGCGCGGTGCCCTCGAAGAGGCCGGCGCGCTCGAGTACACGACCATCGTCGCCGCCCCGGCGTCCGACCCGGCCGGCTTCAAGTACCTGGCGCCGTACACCGGTTCGGCCATCGGCCAGCAGTGGATGTACGAGGGCAAGCACGTCCTCATCATCTTCGACGACCTCTCGAAGCAGGCCGACGCCTACCGCGCCGTGTCCCTGCTGCTCCGCCGCCCGCCGGGGCGCGAGGCCTACCCCGGTGACGTCTTCTACCTGCACTCCCGTCTCCTTGAGCGCTGCGCGAAGCTCTCGGACGACCTGGGCGCCGGTTCGATGACGGGTCTGCCGATCGTCGAGACGAAGGCCAACGACGTCTCCGCGTTCATCCCGACCAACGTCATCTCCATCACCGACGGCCAGTGCTTCCTGGAGTCGGACCTGTTCAACGCCGGTCAGCGGCCGGCCCTGAACGTCGGTATCTCGGTCTCCCGCGTCGGTGGCTCCGCTCAGCACAAGGCCATGCGCCAGGTGTCGGGCCGTCTCCGTCTCGACCTCGCCCAGTACCGCGAGCTGGAGGCGTTCGCCGCCTTCGGTTCCGACCTGGACGCCGCGTCGAAGTCCCAGCTGGAGCGCGGTCAGCGCCTGGTCGAGCTGCTGAAGCAGGCTCAGTACCAGCCGATGGCCACCGAGGACCAGGTCGTCTCCATCTGGGCCGGCACCAACGGCAAGATGGACGAGGTCCCGGTCGGCGACATCCGCCGCTTCGAGAGCGAGCTCCACGAGTACCTGCACCGCAAGGAGCAGGGCCTCATGACCTCCATCAAGGAGGGCGCCAAGATGTCGGACGACACGATCCAGGCCATCGACGACGCGATCGCGGAGTTCAAGAAGCAGTTCGAGACCTCGGACGGGAAGCTTCTCGGCGAGGACGCTCCGGCCGCCGCCGGCAAGTGACGACGGAAGGGACCTGACTCATGGGAGCCCAGCTCCGGGTCTACAAGCGTCGCATCCGATCCGTCACAGCGACCAAGAAGATCACCAAGGCGATGGAGATGATCGCCGCCTCGCGCGTCGTCAAGGCGCAGCGCAAGGTGGTGGCCTCCACGCCGTACGCGACCGAGCTCACGCGCGCGGTCACGGCGGTCGGCACTGGTTCGAACACCAAGCACCCGCTGACGACGGAGGCGGAGACGCCGAGCCGCGCCGCGGTCCTGCTCCTCACGAGCGACCGCGGTCTGGCCGGCGCCTTCAACTCCAACGCGATCAAGGCCGCGGAGCAGCTGACGGAGCGGCTCCGGGCCGAGGGCAAGGAGGTCGACACGTACATCGTCGGCCGCCGCGGTCTGGCCCACTACAACTTCCGCGAGCGCAAGGTCGCGGAGTCGTGGTCGGGCTTCACCGACGAGCCCACGTACGCGGACGCCAAGACGGTGGCGGGCCCGCTGATCGAGGCCATCGAGAAGGACACGGCCGAGGGCGGCGTGGATGAACTCCACATCGTCTACACCGAGTTCGTCTCGATGATGACGCAGACGGCGGTCGACAGCCGCCTGCTGCCGCTCAGCCTCGAGGAGGTGGCGCAGGAGAACGCGTCGAAGGGCGACGAGATCCTCCCGCTGTACGACTTCGAGCCGTCGGCGGAGGACGTCCTCGACGCCCTCCTGCCGCGCTACGTCGAGAGCCGTATCTACAACGCGATGCTTCAGTCGGCTGCCTCCAAGCACGCCGCCACGCGGCGCGCGATGAAGTCGGCGACCGACAACGCGGGAGACCTGATCAACACGCTCTCCCGACTTGCCAACGCGGCCCGCCAGGCCGAAATCACCCAGGAAATCAGCGAGATCGTCGGTGGCGCCAGCGCACTGGCCGACGCGAACGCGGGGAGTGACAAGTAATGACGACCACTGTTGAGACCGCGACGGCCACGGGCCGCGTCGCCCGGGTCATCGGCCCGGTCGTCGACGTGGAGTTCCCCGTCGACGCGATGCCGGACATCTACAACGCGCTTCACGTCGAGGTGGCCGACCCGGCCAAGGACGGCGAGAAGAAGACCCTGACGCTCGAGGTCGCCCAGCACCTCGGTGACGGCCTGGTCCGCGCCATCTCGATGCAGCCCACCGACGGCCTGGTCCGCCAGGCCACGGTGACGGACACCGGTGCCTCCATCACGGTGCCCGTCGGCGACTTCACCAAGGGCAAGGTGTTCAACACCCTCGGCGAGGTCCTGAACGTCGACGAGCAGTACACCGGTGAGCGCTGGGGCATCCACCGCAAGGCGCCGAACTTCGACGAGCTCGAGTCGAAGACCGAGATGTTCGAGACCGGCGTCAAGGTCATCGACCTTCTCACCCCGTACGTCAAGGGTGGAAAGATCGGCCTGTTCGGTGGTGCCGGCGTCGGCAAGACGGTGCTCATCCAGGAGATGATCTACCGCGTCGCCAACAACCACGACGGTGTCTCCGTGTTCGCCGGTGTCGGTGAGCGCACCCGTGAGGGCAACGACCTCATCGAGGAGATGGCCGACTCGGGCGTCATCGACAAGACCGCGCTGGTCTTCGGTCAGATGGACGAGCCGCCGGGCACCCGTCTGCGCGTGGCCCTCGCGGGTCTGACCATGGCGGAGTACTTCCGCGATGTGCAGAAGCAGGACGTGCTGTTCTTCATCGACAACATCTTCCGCTTCACGCAGGCCGGTTCCGAGGTCTCCACGCTGCTCGGCCGCATGCCGTCCGCCGTGGGTTACCAGCCGAACCTGGCCGACGAGATGGGTCTCCTCCAGGAGCGCATCACGTCGACCCGTGGCCACTCGATCACGTCCATGCAGGCCATCTACGTGCCCGCGGACGACCTGACCGACCCGGCCCCGGCCACCACGTTCGCCCACCTCGACGCGACGACGGTGCTCTCCCGTCCGATCTCGGAGAAGGGCATCTACCCGGCCGTGGACCCGCTGGACTCCACGTCCCGCATCCTGGACCCGCGGTACATCGCGGCGGACCACTACAACACCGCCATGCGTGTCAAGACGGTGCTGCAGAAGTACAAGGACCTCCAGGACATCATCGCGATCCTCGGTATCGACGAGCTGGGCGAGGAGGACAAGCTCACTGTCCACCGCGCCCGTCGCGTGGAGCGCTTCCTGTCCCAGAACACCCACGTCGCCAAGCAGTTCACCGGCGTCGACGGGTCGGACGTCCCGCTGGAGGAGTCGATCGCGGCCTTCAACGCGATCATCGACGGTGAGTACGACCACTTCCCGGAGCAGGCGTTCTTCCTCTGCGGTGGCATCGAGGACCTCAAGGCCAACGCCAAGAACCTCGGCGTCTCCTGACCCCGAGCACGCAGGAGGGCCGGGTCCGTTCCCGGCCCTCCCGCAATGCCCACTAGACTTTGACCCAACACCCGGCAGCAACGCCGGGTGGTGACCCGAGGAGCCCACCTTGGCTGCTGAGCTGCACGTCGAGCTCGTCGCCGCGGACCGCAGTGTCTGGTCCGGCGAGGCCACCCTGGTCGTCGCGCGTACCACGTCCGGCGACATCGGCGTCATGCCCGGTCACCAGCCGCTGCTCGGTGTGCTGGAGTCGGGCCCGGTGACCATCCGTACGAGCGAGGGCGGAACGGTCGTGGCGGCTGTCCACGGCGGTTTCCTCTCGTTCGCGGACAACAAGCTGTCGCTGCTGGCCGAGATCGCCGAGCTGTCGGACGAGATCGATGTCCAGCGTGCGGAGCGGGAGCTCGAGCGCGCGAAGGCGGAGGGTGATGCCTCCGCCGAGCGTCGCGCGGACGTCCGACTGCGTGCGGTGGCGGCGCGCTGATCCCAGCGCACCCGTAGACGCGACTCAGCCGCGGCCCGGACCGGAGATACGCTCTCCGGACCGGGTCGCGGCTGAGGGCATCTACACCTGTTTTTGCTGTTCCGTTATCTGGCGTTTGGATCTGTCGAGAAGCGAGGAGGTCGGTGCAGATGGTCCTCGTTCTCGTGCTGTGCGTAGTCGCGGTCGTCGTACTCGTACTGCTGGGGCTCTTTGTCTTCGGACTGCGGCGCCGGCTGATCCAGCGCTCGGGCGGCACGTTCGACTGCTCCCTGCGATGGGACGCGCCCGGTCCTGATGCCGAGGACACCTCCGGCAAGGGCTGGGGGTACGGCATCGCCCGCTACAACGGTGACCGGATCGAGTGGTTCCGCGTCTTCTCGTACGCGCCCCGGCCCAAGCGGATCCTCGAGCGCGCGGCCATCGAGGTCACCGGGCGTCGCGCCCCGGAGGGCGAGGAGGAGCTGGCGCTCCTCTCGGACGCGATCGTTCTCGCCTGTACGCACCGGGGAACCCGGCTCGAACTGGCGATGAGCGAGGACGCGCTGACCGGTTTCCTGGCATGGCTGGAAGCAGCACCGCCCGGCCAGCGGGTGAACGTGGCGTAGACGTGGCGCAGCCACTTCTCGACATGGAAGAAGCCGGGCTGGTGGGGGGCGTTCCCACCAGCCCGGCTTCAGTCTTTGTGAACCCCGGCGGAACTACTTCAGGCCGGAGTCGATCGCGCTGACCAGTTCACCGTTGGACGTGTCACCGGAGAACTCCCAGAAGAACGCGCCGCCCAGACCCTGCGTCTTGGCCCAGCTCATCTTCGAGTTGATCGTCGCGGGCGTGTCGTACGACCACCAGTCGGAGCCGCAGTGCGCGTACGCCGTACCGGCGATCGTGCCGTTCGACGGGCACTTGGTCTTGAGGACCTTGTAGTCCTCGATGCCCTGCTCGTACGTGCCCGCCGCCGGACCGGTCGCGGTGCCGCCCGGCTCCTTCTGCGTGACGCCGGTCCAGCCGCGCCCGTAGAAGCCGATGCCGAGCAGCAGCTTGGACGCGGGGGTGCCCTGCGCCTTCAGCTTGGCGATGGCGTCCGCGGAGGTGAAGCCCTGCTGCGGGATGCCCGAGTACGAGGTCAGCGGGGAGTGCGGGGCCGTCGGACCCTTGGCCTCCCAGGCGCCGAAGAAGTCGTAGGTCATGACGTTGTACCAGTCGAGGGACTGGGCCGCGCCCGCGTAGTCGGTCTTCTCGATCTTGCCGCCGGCCGAGCCGTCGGCGGTGATCGCGGCGGTGACCAGGTTCTTCGTGCCGAACTTGGCGCGCAGGGCCGAGGTGAGCCCCTTCAGCGCGGCGGGCCCGGAGGTGTCACAGGTCAGGCCGCAGGCGTTCGGGTACTCCCAGTCGATGTCGATGCCGTCGAAGACGTCGGCCCAGCGCGGGTCCTCGACGAGGTTGTAGCAGGACTCGGCGAACGCGGCCGGGTTCTTCGCCGCCTCACCGAAGCCGCCGGACCAGGTCCAGCCGCCGAAGGACCACAGGATCTTGAGGTTCGGGTGCTTGGCCTTCAGCTGGCGGAGCTGGTTGAAGGCGCCGCGCAGCGGCTGGTCCCAGGTGTCGGCCTGGCCGGAGACGGAGTTGGCCGCGGTGTAGGCCATGTCCGTGTCGGCGTAGGCGTCGCCCATGGTGCACTTGCCGCCCTGGACGTTGCCGAAGGCGTAGTTGATGTGCGTGACCTTCGCGGCCGAGCCGGAGGTCTCCAGGTTCTTCGGGTAGTACTGGCGGCCGTAGACGCCCCAGTCGGTGAAGTACCCGAGCTTGACCTTGTCACCGGTGCCGGGGTTGCCCGGGTCGGTGCCGCCGCCAGTGGTGTGGACCTTCACGGAGCCGGAGACCGGGCCCGTCTGGTCGGCGGTGTCGCGCGCCTGGACCGTGTACGAGTAGTCGGTTCCCGCGGTGAGGCCGCTGTCGGTGTAGGTGGTGCCGGTCACCGTGGCGACCTTGGCGCCGTCGCGCAGGACGTCGTAGTTCTTGACGCCCTTGTCGTCGGTCGCGGCCGACCAGGAGAGCTTGGCCGAGGTGTCGGTGATGGAGGAGGCGGTCGGGGTGCCGGGCGCGGAGGGTGCCGCGTCGCCGGGCACGTCGCCGCCGTCACAGGAGCCGCCGTTGAGCTTGCACCCGGTGGGGGCGCCGCTCCCGGAGCCGTTGAAGCCGAAGGAGACGGAGGCGCCCGGGGCGAGGGTGCCGTTCCAGGAGAGGTTCTTGGCCGTCCAGTGGTTGGCGGAGTTGGTGACGGTGGCGTCCCACGCCGAGGTCACCTTCGTGCCGGACGGGTAGTCCCACTCCACGGTCCACGAGCTGATGCTCGCGGTGCCGGAGTTCTTGATGGTCCACTTGCCCTCGAAGCCGCTGCCCCAGTCCTGGGTCTTGGCGAACGTGGCGGTGACCGCGCTCGCCTCGGCGGCGGCCTGGGACGGGGTGGCCAGTGCGACCAGCGCCGCCGCGGGCAGCAGCAGGGTGGTCAGGGCCGCGGTGGTGCGGTGCCGAAGTCTTCGTCGGGGTACGTCACTTGAGCGCATTACTGGCTCCTCGGGTGTTCCTGGGTTCGCTATGACGGGGGACGGAACCCTGCGACGCCCGTGAGCACCGGAAGTGGGGGGTGTGCTCACCGCAGTGCGGCGAGAATAGAAAGGTCTGGACCAGCGGTCAAGGTCTAAACCAATTACAGCTTTCGGCCAACCTGCTGAGCAGCACGTAAACCTCTACAGACCCAACTCCTGCGCGAGCACCGCCGCTTGCACCCGGCTGCGTAGCCCCAGCTTTCCCAGCAGGCGGCTGACGTGCGTCTTCACGGTGGCCTCCGCCATGTCGAGACGGGCCGCGATCTCCGCGTTGGAGAGCCCTTCGCCGAGCCGCCCGAGTACCTCGCGCTCGCGCCGCGTCAGCGTCTCCAGCTCCGGGGGAGCGGCGGGCGGCTCGGCGCGCGCGGTGCCCACAGCGAACTCCGTGATGAGGCGGCGGGTCACGGCCGGCGCGATCAGCCCTTCGCCGCGCGCCACGGTCCGCACGCCCTCGATCAGGTCCTTCGCGTCGGTGTTCTTCAGCAGGAACCCGGCCGCGCCCGCGCGCAGCGCGCCGAAGACGTACTCGTCGTGGTCGAACGTGGTCAGGACGAGGACGTCCGCGAGCCCCTCGCCGACCACCGCGCGCGTGGCCGAGACACCGTCGAGGCGCGGCATCTGCACGTCCATGAGCACCAGGTCGGGGCGGAGTTCGCGGGCCCTGCCCACGGCCTCCTCGCCGTCCGCCGCCTCGCCGACGACCTCGATGTCGGGGGCGCTGTTCAGGATGAGGACGAGCCCGGCGCGTACGGCCGTCTGGTCCTCGGCGACGAGTACTCGGATCACGCGGACTCTCCTCCGTGGGCGGGGTTCTCCAGCGGCAGCACGGCCCTCACCCGCCAGACTTCGCCCCCGTCGGGGCTTCCCTCCGGGCCCGCCTCGAAGGCGCCGCCGAGCAGTGCCGTGCGTTCGCGCATGCCCACGAGCCCTGCGCCGGAACCGGGTGCGCGCGGCCCGTCCCGGTCCCCGTACGGGCTGCTCACGCACACCTCGACCCGCTCGTCGCCCCGGCGTTCGACGACGGCCGTGACCTGGCCCGTCGAGGCGTGCTTGAGCGCGTTGGTGAGGGACTCCTGGACGATGCGGTAGGCGGCGAGCTCGACGGGGGCGGGCAGTCCTCCGGTCGAGCCGGTCAGGGTGAGGGCGACGTCGAGCCCGTTCGTACGGGCCTGCTCGACCAGGGCGCCGAGTCCGTCCAGGGTGGGCGCGGCGGCGGGTTCGGTGTCGCCGCTGGAGTCCCGCAGGATGCCGATGAGGCGGCGCATCTCGGCCAGTCCGTCGACGCTGTTCTCGCGGATCGTCTCCAGGGCGGTGCGGGTGGTGGCGGGCTCGTCGATGGAGAGCGCGGCCGTGGAGTGGATGGCGATGGCCGAGAGGTGGTTCGCCACCATGTCGTGCAGCTCGCGGGCCATCCGCGCGCGCTCCGCCACGACCGCCTGCGCCCGGTCCATCTCGGCGAGCAGCGCGGTCTGCTCGGCGCGCAGCCGCTCCTCGGCGGCGCGGTCGCGGTGGTTGCGGACGAGTACGCCGGTGGCGGCGGGCCCGAACGCGACGAGGCCGGTCGCCACGCCCACCAGGACCGCCTCCGGCTCGCGCCACCAGGCCAGGAAGCCGAGCGTGGCGGCCACGGTGACCAGGCCGGTGGAGACGGGCAGGCGGCGGGCCATGGTCGGGGTGCCGTAGAGCGCCGCCGCGTACATCAGGTCCGTGAACATGAGGACCGTCGCCAGGCTGCCCTGGGTGAACTGGTCCGCGACCAGGACGAGCGTGCCCGCGACGACGGCGAACCGCGGCCGGATCCGGCGCAGCAGCTCGAGAGCGGACATCAGGACGAGCGGGATCAGCAGCCACGAGCCGTGCAGCAGCCGCCCCGCGTTCATCCCGAGCCCGATGCCCCACAGCGCGAGACCGCCGAGCAGCCCCACCACGGCGATACGGACGTCGTCGCGGTGCGGGCGGGGCTGCGGCAGGTGCATGACCTCTATCCAACACGTACGGCGCGCGGCCGGCATGGGGCGCCGGGACGAAGCGGAGCGGCCTCTCGCTACATCGAAGGATGCAGTCGCAGTTCGTCACTGGCGACGACGATCACGGGCCGGGGCGCGGCGAGCCTTGAAGGAGGACGAGAGGAGTTCGCCGTGATCGTCACGCTGATCATCATCTGCGAGGCCGGCTTCTGGGTGCTGCTGGCCGCCGGTCTCGCGCTGCGCTACTGGGCGAGGATGCCGCGCACGAGCGTCGCCGTGCTGTTGTGCGAGCCGCTCCTCGAGGTGCTCCTGCTCGTCGTCACGGCCATCGACCTGAGGAACGGCGCCGAGCCCGACTGGAAGCACGGCCTCGCCGCCGTCTACATCGGCTACTCCATCGCCCTCGGCCATTACACGGTCAAGTGGGTCGACGTCCGCGTCGCCCACCGCTTCGCGGGCGGCCCGCCCCCGTCGGCCCCGAAGTACGGCACGGCCCGCGCCCTGCACGAGTGGCGCGTCGCCGCCCTGTGGACGCTGGCCGCGCTGATCGCGATGGGTCTGCTGCAGGGCGCGATCTGGTACGTGGGCGAGGACGGCTCGACCAGTTCCCTCGAAGCCTGGCAGCAGAAGATGCTGTTTGTGATCGCCATCAACGTGATCATCGCGGTGAGCTACACGGTGTTCCCGAAGAAGGCGCCGGCGGGCACGGCCTAACGCTCACCGCCCGGCACCCACAGCACGTCGCCGACCTCCTTGTTCGCGATCCTCGCCAGGATGAACAGGAGGTCGGAGAGGCGGTTGAGGTAAGTGGCCGTCAGGGGGTTCATGGTCTCGCCGTGGGCTTCGAACGCCGCCCACGTGGAGCGCTCGGCGCGGCGCACCACCGTGCACGCCTGGTGGAGGAGGGCCGCGCCGGGCGTGCCGCCGGGCAGGATGAAGGAGCGGAGCTTCTCCAGTTCGGCGTTGAAGCGGTCGCAGTCCGCCTCCAGCTTGTCGATGTAGAACTGCTCGACGCGCAGGGGCGGGTACTCGGGGTTCTCGACGACCGGAGTCGACAGGTCGGCGCCGACGTCGAAGAGGTCGTTCTGGACGCGGGTGAGGACCTTGACGACCTCCTCGTCGAGGCCGCCGAGTGCGATGGCGGTGCCGAGCACGGCGTTGGCCTCGTTGGCGTCCGCGTACGCCGAGATCCGCGGATCGGTCTTGGCGGTGCGGCTCATGTCGCCGAGGGCGGTGGTGCCCTTGTCTCCGGTACGGGTGTAGATGCGCGTCAGATTGACCATCCGGCCAGCGTAATCAGCTCCCGGACCGGCAGAAGGCGCGTGTGCCGACTGTCACCGAGAGCGCGGCGAAGGCGAGCGCGGCCACGGTCCCGTACAGCATGTGCGCCGTCGCGTAGTGGCCGACGTACGCGTCCCGCACCGCGTCCACCAGGTAGCGCACCGGCATGACGTGCGAGAGGGCGTTCAGCCAGCCGGGCGCGAGCGCCATCGGCAGCATCAGCCCGGACAGGAGCATTGAGGGCATCGTCACCGCGTTGACGACCGGCCCGAACTCCTGCGGCTTGGTGACCTTCGCGGCGAGCGCGTACGAGAGCGACGCGAGCGAGACAGTCAGGAGCGCCGTGAAGCCGAAGCCGATCAGGATGCCGGCGAGCGGCGCCCGCAGGCCCATCGCGAACGCGGCGAGCACGAGCAGCACCGCCTGGGCCAGGAAGAGCAGCGTGTCCCGCAGGACCCGGCCGAGCAGCAGCGCGAGCCTGCTGACCGGGGTCACGCGCATCCGCTCCACGATGCCGGAGTTCTTCTCCAGGATGACCGCGAACCCGCAGAACGCGGCGCCGAACAGGCCGAGCTGGAGCAGCAGTCCGGGCACGAGGACCTGCCACGAGTCGGCGTCCCGGCTGAGCGGCAGACCGGTCAGGAGCGGCCCGAAGAACAACAGGTAGAGCAGCGGCATGAGGACGCCGAAGAGCATCTGGAAGCGGGAGGAGAGGGTCTGCCGGGCGTACCGCCCGAAGATCAGGAACGTGTCCGAAGCCAGGGTGTTCATCGCGCTCACACCGCCACCGGGGTCGTGTCCGCGGGCGCGGGGCCGCGCCCGGTGATCGCCAGGAACGTGTCCTGGAGCGTCGCGTCGATCGAGCCGCCGTACGTGAGCTTCAGCGCGCTCGGCGTGCCCTCGGCGGCGACCACGCCCTTGTCGACGACGACGATCCGGTCGGCGAGCGCGTCCGCCTCGTCGAGGTAGTGCGTGGTGAGGAAGACGGTCGTGCCGTGCTCGGCGCGCAGCCGGCGCACCAGGTCCCACAGGTCGGCGCGGCTGCCCGGGTCGAGCCCGGTCGTCGGCTCGTCGAGGAAGAGCACCAGGGGGCGGTGCGTGAGGCCCATCGCGATGTCGAGGCGGCGCCGCTGGCCGCCGGAGAGCGCGGCGGTCCTGCGGTCCATCAGAGCGGTGAGGCCGAGGTCCGCCGCCAATTCGTCCGCGCGCCGCCGCGCCTGATCCTTCGTCAGCCGGTACAGGCGGCCCTGGGTGACCAGCTCCTCCCGTACGGAGATGGTCGGGTCGACGCCGCCGGACTGGGCCACGTAACCGACCGCGCGCCGCACACCGGCCGGGTCGGTCGCCAGGTCGCAGCCCGCGACGGTCGCCGCGCCCCCGGTCGGCGCGAGCAGGGTCGTGAGCATCCGCAGGGTGGTGGTCTTGCCCGCGCCGTTCGGGCCGAGGAAGCCGAGGATCTCGCCGGGAGCGACGCGCAGGTCGATCCCGCGGACGGCCTCCACCGGGCCGCGCTTGGTCTGGAAGGTCCGGGCGAGGCCGGACGCGCTGATGACTGCCATGCGTCCCAGAAAAACAGAGTCACTGAAATTTTGCAATGTCCCCAAAATTTCAGAGGGCCCAGCCAATCGCTACGATCGACGGCATGGCAGAGGGGCTCAGAGAGCGGAAGAAGCGGCAGACCAGGCAGTACATCTCCGACGTCGCCACCGGGCTCTTCGTGGAGCGCGGCTTCGACGCGGTGACCGTCGCGGAGATCGCGGCCGCTGCGGACGTCTCCGTGAACACCGTCTACAACTACTTCCCGGCCAAGGAGGACCTGTTCCTCGACCGCTCCAAGGGCGTCGTCGACCGGATGTCCCGCTGGGTGCGCGGCCGCGCACCGGGTGAGTCGGCGGCCGCCGCCGTCCTGCGCGAGCTGCGCGAGGAGATCGAGGCCGTCTCGCCGCGCGTCGGGCTCATGGACGGCTACAGCGCCTTCATGCGCGTCGTGCACGCCGCCCCCGCCCTGCGCTCCCGCCTGTGGGCCATCCAGCAGGAGGTCCACGACAACCTGGCCGCGACGCTGCGCGAGGAGACCGGCGCGGGCGACGACGATCCGCTGCCCGACCTGATCGCCGGTCAGATCGGCTGGGTGCACTCGACCGTCATGGCGGCCATCGGCCGGCGCATGCTCGACGGGTCCACCCCCGCCGCCGCCTCGCGGGAGATGCTGGACGTCATGGACGACATCGAGGAACTCCTGAGCGAGAAGGTGCTCAACTACGCCGTCCGCGACGCCTGATGGCGCCGGGCGCCCCGCACCGGTGTGATGTCCGTCATTCGAGACGTGACGCGCATCTCTAAGCGGTCACACGGCCCCTCACGGACGCTAGGGTCCGCAAAAGAGCAACGTGAGAAGTGGTCGCGCGGTTCGTGACAACGTGGTTAGGGGAAGCGCACGTGGCAGGGAAGCTCGCCGTCATCGGAGCCGGTCTCATGGGGTCCGGCATCGCTCAGGTCTCCGCCCAGGCGGGCTGGGACGTCGTCCTGCGCGACGTCACCGACGAAGCCCTGACCCGCGGCACCGACGCCATCAAGGCGTCGTACGACAAGTTCGTCGGCAAGGGCAAGCTCGCCGCCGACGACGCCGAGCAGGCGCTCGCCCGCATCACCACGACCACCGACCTGGACGCCGCCGCCGACGTCGACATCGTCGTCGAGGCCGTCTTCGAGAAGCTGGAGGTCAAGCACGAGATCTTCCGTACGCTCGACAAGATCGTGCGCCCGGACACCGTGCTCGCCTCGAACACCTCCGCCATCCCGATCACCAAGATCGCGGCGGTCACCGACCACCCCGAGCGCGTCGTCGGCGCGCACTTCTTCTCGCCGGTGCCGATGATGCAGCTCTGCGAACTCGTGCGGGGCCACAAGACCAGCGACGAAACCCTCGCCACCACACGGGAGTTCGCCGAGTCCGTCGGCAAGACCTGCATCGTCGTCAACCGCGACGTGGCCGGGTTCGTGACCACCCGTCTCATCTCGGCCCTCGTCGTCGAGGCCGCCAAGCTGTACGAGTCGGGCGTCGCCACCGCCGAGGACATCGACACCGCCTGCAAGCTCGGCTTCGGCCACGCCATGGGACCGCTGGCCACCGCCGACCTGACGGGCGTCGACATCCTGCTCCACGCCACCGGCAACATCTACACCGAGTCCCAGGACGAGAAGTTCGCGCCGCCCGAGCTGATGCGCCGGATGGTTGACGCCGGTGACATCGGACGCAAGAGCGGGCAGGGCTTCTACAAGCACGCCTGACGCGGCGCCTGACGCCATGTCACCCGTCGGGGTGAATTCGGTATCGGTTCGCTTACAGACGGCAACTTTCGGCTCACCGAGCCCGTCAGTTGCTGTGACATACCCAGATCACCAGGATCACCAGGATCACCGGATCCACCCGGACCACCTGTTCACCTGAGTACCGGGCCACATGACCACCTGAGTACCGGAGTACTTCCGCCACACACGGGGAGCGCATATGCACATCAGGGGCGACCACGCCGAGCTGGTCGTCGGGGGCCGCCTCGACGTCCGCAGCGCGGCGGACGCCCGTACGGTCCTGCACACCGCCGTCGACGACGGCCTCGGCGACCTCGTGCTCGACCTGTCCGAACTGGACTCCTGGGACGCGACCGGGCTCGGCGTCATCATGGGCGCCCACCGCCGCGCCGGGCGCTGCGGCCGCCGGCTCGTGCTGCGCGGCGTGCCGCCCCAGATGCAGCGCCTCCTCGTCGCCACCCGGCTGCACCGGATCCTGGCCATCGAGGGCGGCATCGGCGTCGAATCGCTGCCCCGGGTGTGACCCGGGGCCGTCCCGGTGTGTGACCCTGGGATGAATACGCCGTTCCTGTGGGCAGCGCCCACAATCCTCACGAGACTGTGACGTCTCGGACGGGGCGGGACCCCGAGTGTTCGTAGATACTGTGCGAAGGTCTAGGGTTCGGTCGCCCGCGTCATGACGAACCCGCCACGCGGGACCGGACCAGAAGCGACAGCGCAGTGTGCACAGGCCGGGAGGGCAGAAGGCGCACCACGCTTTTGGGGGGCTTTGACCATGGACCCGAACAACCTCGGACCGGACAATTTCGGCCAGGACCAGCGCGACGACACGCCCGCAGGCGGCAGGCGCCCGCCGCGCGACCAGTTCACGCCCGACTTCGGCCAGCCGTCGCCCGCGCTCGCCCGCACCGTGCAGCTCGTCTCCGGCGAGTACCTCCTGACCGTCAACCCCGTCGACGGCAGCGAGATCGAGATCTGCCCGCCGCCCAGGCGCCCCGCGCGGCCCGTCAAGTACGACGCCACGGAGCGCGCCGAACTCGTGCGCGCCACCCGCCCGCCGCTGCCGCCGGGCCCCGCGCTGCCCCGCCTCCCGCTCCTGGAGCGCCAGGAGGAGCGCGAGCGTCTCGTGCGCCTCCTCGCGCGCGGGCGCTCCGTACGGCTCACCGGTCCCTCGGGCGCCGGACGCACCGCGCTGCTCGACCAGGTCGCCGAGGACTGCGCCGACATCGCGCCCGACGGCGTCGTCCGTCTCTCCGGCCACCGCCGCACCGCGACCGACCTCCTGCACGACCTCTTCGCCGCCGTGTACAACGCGCAGCTGCACCGCCCCGACCGCGCCCTCCTGCTCGAACTGGTCCACGAGATCGGCGCCGTCGTCGTCCTCGACGACCTCGAGTTCGGCGGCGCCGCGCTCGACGAACTCCTCGAAGCGACGCCCGAGTGCGCCTTCCTCCTCTCGACGACGCCCGACGTCGCCGCGCCCGCCGCCGACTCCCTCGTCGAAGAGGTGTTCCTCGGCGGACTCAGCCGCGGCGCCGGCCTGGAGCTCCTGGAGCGCGCCGTCGGCCGCGTCCTCACCGACGACGAGGCGCAGTGGGCCGGCGACCTCTGGTTCGAGTCCGAGGGCCTGCCCCTGCGGTTCGCGCAGGCCGGAGCCCTGCTGCGCCAGCGCGACCTGCTCCGCGCCGACCCCGACGGCTTCGACGCCTTCGGCCTGGGCGAGGACACCGACGCCGACCCGGCCGACCCGCCCCTCCTCGACACCTCCTACGCCATCGAGGACGGCCCCGACGTCCCGCTGCCCTCGCTCGCCGACGGAGCCGCGCCCGCCGCCCTGCTCGCCTCCCGGATGAGCGCGTCGGCCCGCGCCACCCTGCGGTTCGCCGTCGCGCTCGGCGGCGAGGTCCCGCACCAGGCGCATCTGCCCGCGCTCGTCGGCGACACCCACGCCGACGCGGCGCTCGCCGAACTCGTCTCCTGCGCCCTCGTCACCTCCGTCGGCGGCCGCTACCGCCTCGCGTCCGGGGTGCAGGTGCAGCTGGAGGCCGTCGGCTTCGGCGAGGAGACCTCCGAGTACGCGCACACCGCCGCCCGGCACTACGCCTGGTGGGCCGCGCACCCCTCCGTGGGCCCCGAGCGGGTCGCCGCCGAGGCCGACGCCGTGCTCGCCGCGCTCTCCGTCCTCGTACCGGGGACGACACCGCCCGGCGAGGACGAGGCCAGCCCCGCCGTGGAGCTGGCGCGCGCCGCCGCGCCCGCGTTCGCCGCCGGGTTCGCCTGGAGCTCCTGGGAGCGCGCGCTGCGCTCGGGCCAGGAGGCGTCCCGGCTCTCCGGCGAGGTGCCCGAAGAGGCCTACTTCCACCACGAGCTGGGCATCCTCGCCCTCCTCGGCGGCAACCTCGACCGGGCCCGCGCCGAACTCGAGGCATCCATCGGCCTGCGCGGCGCCCTCGCCGACAAGCGGGGCACCATCGCGGGCCGCCGCGCCCTCGCGCTCGTCGCGGACCGCTCCGGCGGCGTCCTGCCCGGCGGGCGCACCGCCGCGGGCGAGGAGGTGCCGGAGGCGATGTACGAGGAGTCGGCGTCGCCGCCCGGCGGCGTCCCGGCCGCGTACCCGTTCCCGGTGCCGGTCCCCGAGCCGGTCACGGTCGCCACCCGCAAGGTGCCGCCCGTGCCCGCGCCCGTACCCGCCCCGACGGTCGTCGGCGGCAAGGCTCCCACCCGTAGGTCCATCGTCGGCGGTACCCGGCGCAACCTCGTCGCCGCCGGGGCCGGCGCGCTCCTCGTGGCGGTCCTCGGCACGGTCGTCACGCTCGGCGCCACATCCGGCAACGAGGACTCGCCGTCCGACAAGGTCGGTACGAACCCGTCGGCGACGGCGGGGGAGAACAGCGGCGACCTCGGCGCGGACGAAGCCCCTCGTGGGGGCGGCACCACCAGCGGCCCGGCTTCGTCGACCCCGAGCGACCCGGGCGCGGACGGCATCCCGGGCACGGCGGACGACCCCGGACCCACGACGTCGGCGACCCGGAACGCGCCGTCGAGCAGCCCGACTGCTTCGGCCACGCCGGACGACCCGGAGACGTCGCCCAGCAAGCCGCCGAGCAAGTCCCCCAGCAAGTCGCCGAGCAAGACGCCGCCGCCGAGCAGCCCCGACCCGACGACCAGCGAGCCGGACCCGGACCCGTCGACCAGCGAGCCGGACCCCGGACCGACCACCACGCCGCCGGAGCCGCCGGGGACGACCACCAACTCGGCGCCCCTCACGTCGAGCGCGGCCGGATCCAGCGCCCCGTAAGGGGCGCGGGGAGCTGCGCGAGCGGCCACCGAAAAGCCGCAGCCGCGTCTGCTCGGTACATGAGCAGACGCGACTGCGGCTTCGTATGTCAGAACAAGCGGAGCTTGTCGTCCTCGATGCCCCGCATGGCGTTGTAGTCCAGCACGGTGCAGCCGATACCCCGGTCGGTCGCGAGGACCCGGGCCTGCGGCTTGATCTCCTGGGCGGCAAAGACCCCCCGCACCGGCGCCAGATGCGGATCACGGTTCAACAGCTCGAGATAGCGCGTGAGTTGCTCGACGCCGTCGATCTCCCCGCGCCGCTTGATCTCGACCGCCACGGTCTGCCCCTCTCCGTCCCGGCACAGGATGTCGACGGGCCCGATCGCGGTCATGTACTCGCGGCGGATCAGCGTGTAGCCCTCGCCGAGCGTCTCGATACGGTCGGCGAGCAGCTCCTGGAGGTGCGCTTCCACGCCGTCCTTGATGAGGCCCGGGTCGACGCCGAGTTCGTGGGAGGAGTCGTGCAGGATCTCCTCCATCGTGATGATGAGTTTCTCGCCCGCTTTGTTGATGACGGTCCAGGTGCCCGCCTCGTCCCCGGTCCCCTCCTTCAGGGTGCACGGGGGCGACATCCAGTTGAGGGGCTTGTAGGCCCGGTCGTCCGCGTGGATGGAGACGCTGCCGTCGGCCTTCACGAGGATGAGGCGCGGGGCGAGAGGGAGATGGGCGGTGAGCCTGCCCGCGTAATCCACGGAGCAGCGGGCGATGACAAGACGCATGGTCGGCAACGCTACTCGACGCCGCCCCGTCCACGCGATTCGCCCGCCTCATGGCCCCCACAAGGCTGGGGGAGCCCCGATGGACGCCCTTTATCATCCGGAACCCACCCGTTCGTTATTGGCCGGTTGTGTGCGAACCAGGCGCTGCACGCCCTGTTGCGGCCCGGAGACGTTGCCTACCGTAGAAGCAGGAGGTCGCGGCGCGTGCACGCTGTGTGTTCGGAGGGTCGTGCCGTGGGCTCCTGGTCTGTCCGTCAACCCCCGCTTCCTCGGGGGTGCGAGAGGAGAACCCATGTCGCTCGACGTCTCACCGGCACTGTTGGAACAGGCCGAGCGAGGCGAGGTCGACGAAGCGGATTTCGTCGACTGCGTCCGGACCTCCCTGCCCTACGCGTGGGAGATGGTCAGCTCTCTGGTGGCACAGCTGAAGGTCGACGGCGGAGAGTTCGCCGACAACCAGACGCCGCCGCCGGACGAGCAGGCACGTGGGCAGCTGCTGCGCGCGCTCGCGAGCGACGCGATTCGCGGCGCGCTGCAGCGGCACTTCGGTGTACGGCTCGCTTTCCAGAACTGCCACCGGGTCGCGGTCTTCCCGCAGGACCCGGCGGTGGACGGGACGCTGGCCCGCTTCACCTCGGTCCGCAACCAGCTGCTCAACCAGTCACCCGAGTTCCGTGACTGCTGACGGCTGAACCGGAATGCCTGCCGTCCCGTACGCGGGAGGTGCATCAGTACGGGACGGCAGGCAGGGCGGCAGGGCCACCCCGCTCAGCTGAGCTGGGGCAGTACCTCGGCCCCGAGGCGCCGTACGTTCTCCTCCGTCGTCGCGAGATCACCCGAGCCCTCGACCAGGAGCGCGAACCGCGTGATACCGGTCCGCTCGGACGTGGCCGCGAGCCGGTCCGCGCACAACTGCGGCGTGCCGACCGGGTGCAGCCCGCACAGCAGCTCCGTGTAGGCGAACGGGTCCCGCATCGACCGCGCCCGCCCGTCCACCGTCACATGGGCGTCGAGCCCCTGCTTCAGCCAGCCCGGCATCGCCTTGAGCAGCGCCTCCGTGGCCTCCGCGCGGCCGTCCCCGACCTGGGCGACCCCGGCGGAGACGTGAGGTGCCGTGACTGCGCCGGCCACCGGATGTCCGGCCTCGAGCGCGCAGCGCCGCCACAGGGCGACCATCTCGGCCTTTTCCTCGTCCCCGATGTGCATGCCGAGGAGCATGGGCAGACCCCGCTCGGCGGCGAGCCGCACGCTCCTCGGCGACGTACACGCGACGACGACCTCGGGGCCCGCCGGGTCCGTCCCGCCGATCGCCTCCGCCGGGCGCGGCACGACCGGTACCTCCCGGAAGGCGAATCGTTCGCTCTCGCCCGCCACCCGCGGCTCGCGCAGCCAGCGCAGCAGCAGATCGAGGGAGTCGGGGAACCCCAGCTCGTACGCCTCGAGGCCCGCGCCGAAGACCTCCAGGTCGACCCAGGGCCCGCCGCGCCCGACGCCGAGCGAGAACCGCCCGCCGGAGGTCAGGTGCAGCAGGGCCGCCTGCTCGCCCAGGGCCACCGGGTGCGCCGTCGGCAGGACGCTCACCGCCGTGCCGACGCGCAGGGTGCGGGTGCGGCCGAGCAGCAGCGCGGCGAGGGTGATCGCCGACGGGCACGTCCCGTACGGCACGAAGTGGTGCTCGGCGAGCCACACCGAGTCCAGGCCGGCCTCCTCGGCGACCTCGGCCGACCGCACCGCGCGGTGCAGCGCCTCCCCCTGCCCCTGCCCCGGGAACTGTGCTGCCAGTACAAACGTTCCTACGCGCATCGCCTTCCTGCCTTTCTTGGCGCCGACGCCGCACTCCCCCTGAAGGCAATAACGGCTGACAAGTGCCAAGGGCACGGCTGCGCATGCAGATTTGCGGATTTTCCGCAGAACCTTGACAGGGTGGCCGGACGGTGGTGGGCGGGTACCCCGGCCCGCTCGGCGTACGCTGGACGCGCATTTCCGCCCCGTACGCACATCCCGTGAGGTGAGCCGTGTCCCCGCGTCGCAACCGTCCGAAGGCCGGCGGGCCGTCCGCAGGCGGCACCGAGGACGAGGGGCGGCGCTACGGCGGGTTCCAGTCCACCGAGAGCTGGCAGGGCGAGGAGTGGTGCGTACGTCATGTGGCGGGCGCGAGCGCGGCCGGCAAGACGTACCGCTGCCCGGGTTGCGACCAGGAGATCCCCTCGCGTCTCGCGCACGTCGTGGCATGGCCGGAGTACGGCGGCGTGGACGACCGGCGCCACTGGCACAAGGCGTGCTGGAACGCGAAGGACCGCCGCACCACGAAGGTGCAGCGGTCCCGGAGCGCGCCGCGGTACTGAGACCGCCTTACCGCGTGCGCACTACACGTCGCGGTTGTCGAGGGTGAGGAAGGCGCCGCCGAGCGCCGCCACCGCGATCACACCCATGATCCACAGCGGGTCCCAGCCGGACGGTCCGGAACCGCCCGCCACCGAGTTGTCGTAGAGCACCGCGAGCTGGCTCGGGATCGAGTACTCGAACAGGGCCTGCTGAAGGTCGGCCAGCGAGTCCGAGAACATGAACATCGCCAGGACCAGCGGCAGCAGCACGACGCCGATCATGATGGTGATGGCGCCCGCCGAGTGCCGTACGAGCGTGCCGACGGCCAGGCCCACCAGACCGAGCAGCCCGACGAACAGGCCGACGCCGACGGTCGCCTTGAACCACTGCGAGCCGCTCGGCGAGTCGACGCCCACGATGCCGACCTGCAGCACGGAGACGAGGATCGCGAGCACGGTCGTCAGCACGAAGACCAGCGCGAAGAAGACGATCGCCTTGGCGGCGAGCACCCGGCTGCGGCTGGAGCAGGCCGTCATCGTCGTACGGATCATGCCGGTGCCGTACTCCGACGCGATCGTCAGGACGCCGAGCGTGATCACGCAGAGGGTGCTCAGGAGCACGCCGAAGAAGCCGAGGCTGAGCACCTCGTCGGGGCGCATCTCCGAGGTGTCGGACGAGGCGACGATCGCCGCCGAGGCCAGGCCGATGCCGACCATGAGCAGCACCATCACGCCCAGCGTCCACATCGTGGAGCGCACCGAGCGGATCTTCGTCCACTCCGAGGCGAGCGCGTCCCCGAGGTGCGCGCGGCGCACGGGGATCGGAGAGGTGTACGAGCCCGGGAGCGCCTGCCCGACAGGCATCGCCGGGGGCTGCTGCGGGGCGGCGTAGGGCGGGGGCGGCGTGCTCATCGGGCGTCGTCCTTGTCCATGGTCGGAGCGGCGGCGGGCGGCTGCGGCGCGGGGGCGGGGGCGGCCGGGGGCGCGGGGGATGCCGCGGGTGCAGGGGTGGCCGCGGGCGCGGGCGCGGGGACGGCCGCGGGCGCCGGCGTGGGCGCGGCGTACGGGTTGGCGACCGGCGCCTGCTGCGGCTGAGCCTGGGGCGGCGGCGGGGCGTACCAGCCGGGCTGCCCCTGCCCGGCGACCGGCACGGGCTGGGGCGGCAGCGCGCCCGGCGGCAGCGGCTCCTGGAAGCCCGCCAGCTGGTCGTCGGTGGAGCGGTAGTCGACGGCACCCTGCGTCATCCGCATGTACGCCTCCTCCAGGGACGCCTGGTGCGGGGAGAGCTCCCACAGGCGTACGTCCGCGCCGTGGGCGAGGTCGCTGATACGCGGCAGCGGCAGGCCCATGACACGCAGCGCGCCGTCCTGCTCGGGCAGCACCTGACCGCCCGCCTCGGTCAGCGCGGCGCTCAGCTTCTCGCGCTGCTGCGGCTCGGCGTCGGGCGTGCGGACCCGGGCGAAGTCGGCCGAGTTGTGCGAGATGAAGTCCCTGACGCTCATGTCGGCGAGCAGCTGGCCGCGTCCGATGACGATGAGGTGCTCCGCAGTCAGCGCCATCTCGCTCATCAGGTGCGAGGAGACGAAGACGGTGCGGCCCTCGGCGGCGAGCGTCTTCATCAGGTTCCGCACCCAGAGGATGCCCTCGGGGTCCAGGCCGTTGACCGGCTCGTCGAAGAGGAGGACCTGGGGGTCGCCGAGGAGGGCGGCGGCGATGCCGAGCCGCTGGCCCATGCCGAGCGAGAAACCCTTCGAGCGCCGCTTGGCGACGTCCTGGAGGCCCACGACGCCGAGCACCTCGTCGACGCGGCGGGCCGGGATGCCCGCCAGCTGGGCCAGGCACAGCAGGTGGCTGCGGGCGGCCCGGCCGCCGTGCATGGCCTTGGCGTCGAGCAGGGCGCCGACCTGCCGCGGAGCGTTCGGCAGTTTGTTGTACGGGTAGCCGCCGATCGTCACGTGACCAGTGGTCGGCCGGTCGAGGCCGAGGATCATGCGCATCGTCGTCGACTTGCCCGAACCGTTGGGTCCGAGGAAGCCGGTGACGGTCCCCGGCCGCACCTGGAAGGAAAGGTTGTACACGGCTGTCTTGGCGCCGTAGCGCTTCGTCAGGCCGACTGCCTCGATCATTCTCCGCACCCATCGGAAGGTTCTGAAAGGTTCAGGACGTCGGGGCACACGCCCCCGTAAGGGTTAGGAGGATATCCGGGCGCTGACGGTTCCGGCCAAGAGTGAGTAAAGGGTCCGGTGGCCCTGCGGGTGGCTCCCGGGGCGCTACGCGTCGCGCTTCTTCAGCAGCGCGTATCCGACCAGCAAGGCCACCACGACCCACACCACCAGGATGACGAGCCCGCCCCAGGGCCCGTACGGGGCGTCGTCGTTCGGCGCTGTCACCACCTGCATGATCTTCGAGCCGGCCTGGTCGGGGAAGTACTGGGCGACCTTCTTCGTCGCGGAGACGTTGCCGAGGATGGGGGAGACCAGGAAGAGGAACGGCATGAGGATGCCGAGCGCCAGCATGGGGGAGCGCAGGATCGCGGCGACGCCCATGGCGAACACCGCCATCAGCGTCATGTAGAGGGCGGCGCCGATGACCGCGCGCAGCACGTTCGGGGAGCCGAGGTCCGTGCTGTGGTCGCCGAGCATCGCCTGGCCGAGGAAGAACGCGGCGAAGCTGGTGACCAGCGCGACGACGAGCGCGAGCAGCGCGGCGACCGCGATCTTGGAGAACAGGAACGTGCCGCGCCGCGGGACCGCCGCGAGCGAGGTGCGGATCATGCCCGTGCTGTACTCGCTCGCCACCACCAGGACGCCGAAGACCACGAGGGCCAGCTGGCCGAGCGTGAGACCGGCGAAGGCGGTGAAGGTCGGGTCGAAGGTCAGCTTGTCCTCGGTGGACAGGTTGTCGAACTCGTTCTTCGACAGGGCGCTGATCAGCATGCCGAGACCGACGGAGACGATGACGGCGAGGCCGAGCGTGAGGGCCGTCGAGTTCACCGACCTGATCTTCGTCCACTCGGAGCGGAGGACCTGGGCCACGGCCATCTCAGGCCCCCTTCTCGTTGGCGCCCCACCGCGGGGCGGGCCCCGAATGGGCGTGGTACTCGACCGACTCGGCGGTCAGCTGCATGAACGCCTCTTCGAGCGAGGCCTGCTGGGGGCTCAGTTCGTGCAGGGTGAGCTGGTGGCCCGCGGCCAGTTCGCCGAGCTCCTCGGCGGAGTGCCCGTCGACCTCGAGCGTGCCGCTGCCCGCCTCGACGACGGTGATCCCTGCCTCGTGCAGCACGTCGAGGAGCCGCTCGCGCTGGGGCGAGCGCAGCCGTACGTAACTGCGTGAGTTCTCCCGGATGAAGTCCGCCATGGTGGTGTCGGCGAGGAGCCGGCCCTGGCCGATGACGACGAGGTGGTCGGCGGTGAGCGCCATCTCGCTCATCAGGTGCGAGGAGACGAAGACCGTACGGCCCGCCGAGGCGAGGGCTTTCATGAGGGTGCGGATCCAGTGGATGCCCTCGGGGTCCAGCCCGTTGACCGGCTCGTCGAACATCAGGATGCGCGGGTCGCCGAGGAGCGCGCCCGCGATGCCGAGCCGCTGGCCCATGCCGAGCGAGAACCCCTTGGACTTCTTCTTGGCGACTGCCGTCAGGCCGACCGTGTCCAGGACCTCGTCGACCCGGCCGCGGGGGATTCCGTTGGACTGCGCCAGACACAGCAGGTGGTTGTAGGCGCTGCGGCCGCCGTGCATCGCCTTGGCGTCCAGGAGCGCGCCGATGTGCCGCAGCGGGTCCTTCAGCTGGGCGTAGCGCTTGCCGTCGATACGGACCGTGCCGGCGGTCGGGTTGTCCAGGCCGAGCATCATGCGCATGGTGGTCGACTTGCCCGCGCCGTTCGGCCCCAGGAATCCGGTCACGATGCCGGGCCGTACAGAGAACGTCAGGTCGTCGACGGCCGTCTTCTCGCCGTACCGCTTGGTGAGCCCCGCAACCTCGATCATGCGGCAACGCTACGGCGCGAAAAAGCCCCCTGCCACTTCTTCGGCGCAGGGGACTTCATCACGCGGGGCGCGGGGAACTGCGCGCCCAGCCACAACGGACCCGCAGCTGCCCCACAACCTCGAACTACCGGGACTGCTGCGCAGGCACACCACGAGAGACGGGCTCGTCATCGGCGGGCGCACCCGCGGCAGCGACCGCCGCCCCGGTCAGCGTGGCCAGCATCTCGCGGACGTTGGTCAGCTGCGCGTTGATCGAGTCGCGACGGTTCGTCAGCGCCGCGAGCTCGCGCTCCGATTCGCTGCGGATGCGGTCCGCCTTGGCGTTGGCGTCGGCCACGATGTCCTCGGCCTGGCGCTGGGCGGTCTCCACCGTCTGGCGGGCGCGGCGCTCGGCGTCGGTGCGCAGCTTCTCCGCCTCCAGCCGGAGCTGCTCGGCGCGGTGCTCGATCTCCGCGAGGCGCTTCTCCGCCTTGGCCTGACGCGAGGCCAGGTCACGCTCGGACTGCTCGCGGCGCTTGGCCAGGTTCGTCTCGAAGTCGGCGGCGGCCTGGGCGGCCTTGGCGCGGGTCTCCTCGAAGAGGGCGTCGGCCTCCTCACGCTTCTGCTGCGCGTCCTTCTGCGCGTCGGAGCGGAGCTGGGTGGCCTCGCCCTTGGCCTTCTCGACGATCCGGACGCCCTCGTCCTCGGCCTTGGACTTGCGCTCGGCGGCGAACGACTCGGCGTCGTTGCGCACCTGCTGGGCCGCGGACTCGGCCAGCTCGCGGTGCTGCTCGGCAGCGCGGCGGGCCTCCTCGCGCAGGTCCTTCGCCTCCTCCTCGGCGAGGCGGAGGATCTTCTCGACGCGCGCGCCGAGCCCGGCGTACGACGGCTCCGCGTCGCTCACCTGGGCCTGGGCGTTCTGTGTCTCGAGGTGGAGTTCCTCGATGCGCTTTTCCAGAGCAGTGATTCGAGCAAGAGCGCTGTCACGGTCGGAGACGAGCTTGGAGATTCGTTCGTCCACCTGAGCGCGGTCGTACCCACGCCGCACAAGCTCGAAGCCGTAGGGGGAAGTGTCGCTCATGGGGTTCCTGTCGAATGAGACCGGTGAGGTGATAGGGGGAATCCTAGGGGTCGTAGCGGCGTGTCATCGAGCATATGCCCGTTTGATCTGGAGAATGACACTCCTTTTGAGTGGCGTGGCCCCGGAAGTACTTGTCAGATACAGGGTCGAAGGTCAGTGCGAAGCACGGTAGTTGTGCTCCTGGCTAGCCCTCTCCCCCCTTGCCACTCGAACGTGTGGCGCCCGCAGCGGCGCCCGCCTTGACGCCGCTGTCCTTGCCCCCGCTGCCGGACGACGTCTCGAAAGTCTCCAACGCCTCCAGTACGTCCTGGACACGGGAAATCTCGGCATTGATGTCCTTGCGGCGCCTGACCAGGACGTCCAACTCGCGCTGACCCTTTTCGATCATGGCCGCGGACTCGGCCTCCGCATCCGCCTTGATCTTTTCCGCCTCGCGCGACAGCCCGGCCTTTTTCTGCTCGGCCTCCTTGAGCAGCCCCTCCGCCTTTCTCACCGCCGCGATACGGACCTTGCTCGCCTCCGAATTGGCGTCGGCCATCAGCTCCTTGGCCTTGGCCTGCGCCTCGGCCAGCTGCTCCTCCGCGGCCTTGACCAGCGCGTCGCACCGCTCGCCCGCGTTCTTCATCGCCTCCGCCGACTCGCGCCTTGCGCGCTCGTGCAGCTCCTCGATCTCGGCCGTGATCCGGTCGCGCAGCTCCTCGGCGCGCTGCCTGATCTGCGTCGCGTCCCGGCGGGCGCCGACGAGCAGCTCGTCGGCGTCCGTACGGGCCTTCTCCACGCGCGCGTTGCCCTCGACCGTGCCCTCGGAGACGAGGCGGTCGGCCTCCTTGCGGGCCGCGCCGACCATCGAGTCGGCCTGCGCCTCGGCGTCCGCCGTCGTCTTCTGCGCCGCCTCGTGCGCTTCGCGCGTCAGCTTCTCGGCCTCCGCGGCGGACTCCGTGATGAGCTTGTCGACCTGCTCCGCGGCCTCGGTGCGCCGCTTGTTGGCGTCCTTGCGGGCCTCGTCCAGGGTGCGCTCGGTCTCCTCGCGCGCCTCCGTCCGCAGCCGCTCGGCCTCCGCCGCCGCGTCCGCCTTGACCCGCTCGGCGTCGCTGCGGATCCGCTCCGCGTGCGCCTGTGCGGAGCCGACCGTCTCGGCGGCCTCGGCGCGCAGCCGCTCCGCGTCACCGCTCGCGTCCGAGATCAGCTTCTCGGCCTGGGCGACGGACTCGGCGCGCACCCGGTCGGCCTCGGCACGCGTGTCGTTCGCCAACTGCTCGGCGGCGGCCGTCGATTCGGCGCGCAGCCGCTCCGCCTCGGTGGACGCGGCGGCCACCAGCTCCTCGGCCTTCGCGGTGGACTCGGCGCGGACGCGCTCCGCCTCCGCGTTCGTCTCCGCCGTCAGGCGCTCGGCCTCGGAGGTCGCCTCGGTGATCAGGGTGTCGGCCTGCGTGGCGGCGTCGGACCTGATCCGGTTCGCGTCCTCACGGGCCTCCGCGCGCGTACGGGACGCGTCCTGGTCGGCGGCCGCACGCAGGTCGGAGACCTCGGTGCGGACCCGCTGGGCGTGCTCGGACGCCTCCGTACGCAGCCGCTCGGACTCGGCGATCGCCTCCGAGACGGTGCGCTCGGCGAGGGTCTTCGCCGCCTCCGCCTCGGCGTTCGCCTCCGTGCGGACCCGGGTGGCGTCCTCGGTGGCGCGCTCGCGCTCCGCGTACGCGTCGGCGCGGACCCGGTCCGCCTCCTCCTGCGCCTCCTGCTTCGTGCGCTCCGCGGCGTGCTCGGCGGCCGAGCGCAGCCCTGTGATCTCCTCCTGGGCCTGCTCCTGGAGCCCGGCCACGGAGTCGCGGACCTGCTGCGCGGTCTGTTCGGCGGCGGCCACCATCTCGGTCGCCCTGGTGTCCGCCTCCTCGACGAGCCGGGCCGCCTCGGCCTGCGCCTCCTCGACGCGCGCCCGCGCCACCGCGAGCAGCTCCTCGCTCTGCTCGCGGGCCCGCTCGCGCTCCTGTTCGGCCTCCTCGCGCGCGCTGCCGAGCGTCTCCTCGGCCTCGCGGCGCCTGCGGGCGGCCTCCTCCTGCGCGGCGGCCAGCGTCTCGGCGGCCTCGGCGGCGATCCGCTCCGCCGCGTTCTGCGCCTCGGAGCGGATGCGGTCGGCGGACTCCTGCGCCTCCGTCTTGAGGTGCTCGGCCTCGGTCGCGGCGTCGGAGCGCAGCCGCACCGCCACGTTCTCCGCCTCGGAGCGGGCCGTCGCGGCGTCCGTCGCCGCCTCGGTGCGCAGCCGCTCGGCCTCGGTCTCGGCCTGCGCCTGCAGCGTCCGTACGCGCTCGGCGGCTTCCGTCCTGAGCCGCTCGCTCTCGTCGGCCGCCTCCTTGCGGAGCCGCTCGGCCTCCGTGCGGGCGTCGCTGAGCGCCGTCTCGGCCGCGGTGAGGCGCTCCTCGGCCTCCGTGTGGAGCCGGGTCAGCTCGGTGGCCGCCTCGTCCTGCCGGGCGCTTATGGCGCGCTCGGCCTCGTCCTTCAGCTCCTGCGCGGCGCGCTCGGCCTCGGCCTTGGTGGCCTCCGCCTGCTCCTCGGCCTCGGTGCGGAAGCGCTCCGCCTCCGCGCGCGTGCGCTCAAGGGTCTCCTCGGCCTGCTTGCGCAGTGAGGTGGCCCGCTCGATCGCCTCGGCGCGCACCCGCTCGCTCTCGGCGGCCGCCGCCGTGCGCAGCTCGTCACCGTCGCCCCGCGCCTTGGCGAGGAGCTCCTCGGCCGTCTTGGCGGACTCCTCGATCTGCTGGACGGCCTCGCGGCGGGCCTCCGCCCGGATCCGCTCGCCCTCCTCGACGGCCTCGGCGCGCAGCTGCTCGGCCTCGCCGCGCAGCCGCCGCGCCTCCTCCTGCAGCTCGACCGTCTTGGCGCGGTACTCCTTGGTGTCGTCCTTCGCCGTGCCCTTGAGCTGCTCGGCGATGTCGTGCGCCTCGGCGCGCAGGCGGTCCGCCTCGGCCTCGGCCTCGGCGCGGATCCGCTCGGCCTCCTCGGCGGCGGCCTTCGTCGTCGACTTCGCTTCGTCGGACGCCTTGTTGAGCACGTCCTCGGCGGTCCGCGCGGCCTTCGCCAGCTCGCCCGCGGTCTCCTCGGCCGTGGCCGTACGGGCCTTCTCCTTGGCCTCCGCGATCAGCGTCTCGGCGTCCGCGCGCGCGGTGGCGACCAGCTGCTCGGCCTCCGCCTTGGTGGCCTCGGCCTCTTTGGTGGCCTCCGCGACGAGCCGGGCCACCTGTTCCTTGGCCGTACGGGTGCGCTGCTCATTGGTCGACTCGGCGCTCGACAGCTGCTTGGCCGCCGTCTCCTTGGCCTCGGTCAGCACCTTGTCGGCCTCGGCGCGGGCCTCGCGCAGCGCCGTGTCGGCCTCGCTGATGCGCTGCTCGGCGGCGCGGCTCAGCTCGCTCGCCCGGCGCCGGGCGGTGTCCGACTCGGCGGTCGTCGTGGAGCGCAGCTGCTCGGCGTGGTCGGTGGCCTCCTGGGCCTGCGCCGACGCCGCGTTGAGGAGCCGCTCGGCGTCCTGGCGGGCGCGGGCGAGCAGCGCCTGCGCCTGGGCGCTCGCGTTCTCCGCCTCGTCGGTCAGGCGCCTGCGGGCCTCGGCGGCGACCCGCTCGGCCTCCGCGCGGGCGGCGGCAAGGGTCTGGTCGGCCTCGGAGCGCGACTCGTCGAGGAGGCGGCGGGCCTGTTGCTCGGTGCGGGCGCGCAGCTGCTCGGCCCACTGCACGTTCTCGTTGACGTGGTTCTCGACCGTGCGGCGGCGCTCCGCCAGCTCCTGGTCGAGCTGCTGGCGCCGGTTGACCGCCTCGGAGTGCAGCTCCGCCTGGAGCCGCGACTGCTGCTCGGCGTGCTCCTGGAGGATGCGCTGCGTCTGCGCGCGGGCCTCCCGCAGCTCGCGCTCGGCGTCCGCGCGCAGCTGCTCGGCCTGGATCTGGGCATTGCGGAGCAGCTGCTCGGCCTGGTAGCCGAGGTCCGCTCCGTCGTAGGACGGCCGCATCGCGAGGCTGCGCCGCGCCTCGTGCAGCTTGGCGCGCAACACCTCCACCTGGTAGCCCAGGTCCTCGGCGTGCTGGACGGCCTTCTCCCGCTCGGTCTTCAGCCGGTCCATCTCGGCCTCGAACCGCGAGAGATGGTCGGTCTCAGCCGGCTTGTGGCCGTCCTGGCTCTCGTAGCCCCGCACTGCGCGGTCCCATCCGTCCCCTGGTCGCAAGTACTGCCTGACGAGCTCCGTCCATCCGCCGAACGGGGCTCACCGGGGAATGGTGTCAGATCGAGAACGGCGGCGCCCCGGGCTTGCCTGTGCGCAGCCCGACACTTCCGACCCTCGTCCCCCGATACCCGGACCCCGGCCCACGGCTGCCCCGTCGTCCCGCTTGCACGCGACAGCCGCCCCCCAACCCTACCGGCCCAAGTATGCGGAGGTCAGTGCTCCGTCTTCTCCTGCGGCGCCGCGGTGACGAGTTCGGTGAGCACACCGTGGCAGTCCTTGGGGTGCAGGAACGTGATGCGCGACCCCATCGACCCGCGGCGCGGCTCGTCGTACAGCACGCGTACGCCCTTGCCCTTGATGTCCGCGGCGTCCGCGTCGACGTCCGCCGTGCCGAAGGCGATGTGGTGCACCCCCTCACCATTCTTGGCCAGCCATTTGCCCACCGCGGAGTCCTCGCGCGTGGGTTCGAGCAACTGGAGGTAGGAGGCGCCCCCGTCGCTCGTCTCGTTGATCTTGAGCATGGCCTCGCGCACGCCCTGCTCCTCGTTGACCTCGGTGTGGAACACCTCGAAGCCGTACGTGGCCTTGTAGAACTCGACGGTCGCGTCGAGGTCGTGACAGGCGATCCCGATGTGGTCGATTCGCGTCAGCATGTGGTAAGTGCAGCGCGATCCGCGGCGATTACGCAACGTGCGCGCGATCACACTTGTCCGGCGATGACGTGCGGCGTACCGCTCAGTACATTCGAGTAAACCCTCGTTCACTTCTCATCCCCAAGGGGCCGTGCCTCATGACTGGAACGACCGGTACCACCTCAGTGATCGTCGCGGGAGCGCGGACTCCCATGGGCCGCCTCCTCGGCTCCCTCAAGTCCTTCTCCGGAGCCGATCTCGGAGGATTCGCGATCAAGGCCGCCCTCGACCGTGCGGGGATCGGTGGCGACCAGGTGCAGTACGTGATCATGGGACAGGTGCTGCAGGCCGGGACGGGGCAGATCCCGGCGCGCCAGGCCGCCGTCAAGGCGGGCATCCCGATGAACGTCCCGGCGCTCACGATCAACAAGGTCTGCCTCTCGGGCCTCGACGCGATCGCCCTCGCCGACCAGCTCATCCGCGCCGGCGAGTTCGACATCGTCGTCGCCGGCGGCCAGGAGTCCATGACCAACGCGCCGCACCTGCTGCCCAAGTCCCGCGAGGGCTACAAGTACGGCGCCGTCGAGATGCTCGACGCCATGGCGCACGACGGGCTGACGGACTCCTTCGAGAACATCCCCATGGGCGCCTCGACGGAGAAGCACAACACCCGCCTCGGCATCGCCCGCCCCGAGCAGGACGAGATCGCCGCGCTCTCCCACCAGCGCGCCGCCGCCGCGCAGAAGAACGGCGTCTTCGAGGCCGAGATCACACCCGTCGAGATCCCGCAGCGCAAGGGCGAGCCGGTCCTCTTCAGCAAGGACGAGGGCATCCGCGGCGAGACCACCACGGAGACCCTCGGCAAGCTGCGCCCCGCCTTCGCCAAGGACGGCACGATCACCGCGGGCACGTCCTCGCAGATCTCCGACGGCGCCGCCGCTGTCGTCGTCATGAGCAGGACCAAGGCGATCGAACTCGGCCTGGAGTGGATCGCCGAGATCGGCGCGCACGGCAATGTCGCGGGCCCGGACAACTCGCTCCAGTCCCAGCCGTCCAACGCGATCGTCCACGCCCTCAAGAAGGAGGGCCTGGAAGTCTCCGATCTCGACCTCATCGAGATCAACGAGGCGTTCGCGGCCGTCGCCGTCCAGTCCATGAAGGACCTCGGCGTCTCCTCGGACAAGGTCAACGTCAACGGCGGCGCGATCGCCCTCGGCCACCCCATCGGCATGTCCGGCGCCCGCATCGTGCTCCACCTCGCCCTGGAGCTGAAGCGGCGCGGCGGCGGCGTCGGCGCGGCGGCCCTGTGCGGCGGCGGCGGTCAGGGTGACGCGCTGGTGGTCCGGGTACCGAAGGCGTAACCGAGGCCGCTACCGTCCGTACGAGTGCGAGTGAACGGAGCTGTGATGCAGGACGTCCCCACGCTGGTCGCCCAGGCGAGAGAAGGCAGGCCGCGCGCCGTGGCCCGGCTGATCTCCCTGGTGGAGGGGGCGTCCTCGCAACTCCGTGAGGTCATGGCCGCGCTCGCGCCGCTCACCGGGAACGCGTACGTGGTCGGGCTCACCGGATCGCCCGGCGTCGGCAAGTCCACGTCCACGTCGGCGCTGGTCAGCGCGTACCGGCGGGCCGGCAAGCGGGTCGGCGTGCTCGCCGTCGACCCGTCCTCGCCGTTCAGCGGCGGCGCGCTCCTCGGCGACCGGGTGCGGATGTCCGAGCACGCCTCCGACCCGGGCGTCTACATCCGCTCGATGGCCACGCGCGGCCACCTCGGCGGCCTCGCGTGGGCCGCCCCGCAGGCGATCCGCGTCCTGGACGCGGCCGGCTGCGACGTCGTCCTGGTGGAGACCGTCGGCGTCGGCCAGTCCGAGGTCGAGATCGCCGCGCAGGCCGATACGAGCGTCGTGCTCCTCGCCCCCGGCATGGGTGACGGCATCCAGGCGGCCAAGGCCGGAATCCTGGAGATCGGCGACGTCTACGTGGTCAACAAGGCCGACCGTGACGGCGCAGACGCCACCGCCCGCGAGCTGAACCACATGCTCGGCCTCGGCGAGGCCCGCGCCGCCGGTGACTGGCGCCCCCCGATCGTGAAGACCGTCGCGGCGCGCGGCGAGGGCGTCGACGAGGTCGTCGAGGCGCTGGAGAAGCACCGCGCCTGGATGGAGGAGCGCGGCGTCCTGGCCGAGCGCCGGGCGGCGCGCGCCGCCCGCGAGGTCGAGACGATCGCGGTCACAGCCCTGCGCGCACGCATCGGCGACCTGTCCGGCGACCGCAGACTCGGCGCCCTGGCCGAACGGATCGTGACCGGCGAACTCGACCCGTACCGCGCGGCGGACGAACTGGTCGAGGGCCTGACCGGGGTTTGACCCTGCGGGCGCGCGCCGCGCGTCTTCCCGGCCGGGGTCTGGCCGGGGTTTGACCCCTGCGGGCCCGCGCCGCACGCCTTCCCGGCCGGGGCGTGACCGGGGCCTGGCCGGGGTTTGACCCCTGCGGGCCCGTGCCGCGCGTCTCTCCGACCGGGGCCTGACCTCTCCGGGCAGCCGCCGCGCCCCTTTCCGACCGGCAACCGCGGCCCCGAGCCGGGCGAGGGCCTCACCGGCGGCCCTGGTCCCGGGTGCCTCCGTGCCTCTCCTGAGGCTCCTGGCGGCCACTGTGCCCCTCCCTGCTGGGCGAGGGCTCCGCCGGTACCTGTGTCCCCGTACACCCACCGGGTCCCTCGGGGCTCTTCTGCGGCGCGTGGGGCCTCTGCTAGCTTGGCCGCATGACCTTCCTCCGTGCATAGAACTCCGGTGCGTCGACGCCCCGTTGAGTTCTCACGCATGCCCGGAGGAAATCCATCATGTACGCCGCTGTTCTGCGGACCCCGTACGCCCTGCGCACGTTCGGCGCCGCCCTGATCGGGCGTCTTTCGTACGGGACCGTCTCCCTCTCCCTGATGCTCGCGGCCAAGGCCGCCACCGGCTCGTACGCCGTCGCGGGCACCGTCATGGCGGTGTTCGGCGCCGCCAGTGTCTTCCTGTCACCGCTGCGCGCCCGGTACATCGACCGGTACGGGCCGCGCCGCGCGCTGACCCCGATGGCCCTCGGCTACGCGGCGCTGCTCGCGGTGCTCGCCGCCGTGACCTGGCGGCCCGGGGCGCCAGGCGCGCTGCTCGTCGCCCTCGCCCTGTGCGCGGGAGCCGCGACGCCGCCGCTCGGCCCGGCGATGCGGACGGTGTGGTCCCAGCTCCTGCCCGACCGGCGCCTTCTGCAGCGGGCCTACAGCCTCGACGGGGTCGCCGAGGAGCTCCTTTTCGTGTCCGGGCCGCTGATCGTGGGCGTGCTCGTGCTGTTCGCACCCCCCGCGTTCGGCGTCGCCCTGAGCGCCGGGCTGGTCATTGTGGGGACCCTGGCGTTCGTCGCGTCGCCCATGGTGGGAGCGGTCGTTCCGGCGGACGGGGAGCGTCGGAAGCGGGCCCGCGTCGTGGGGCGGATCAAGCGCCCCGTGCTCGTGACCCTCGGCGTCGGCATCGCGCTCGGCGCGGCCGATCTGCTGGTGCTCGCCTTCGCCGAGGACCGCGGGCGGGCCGACGCGGCGGCCTGGGTCCTCGCCGCGCTGTCGGCGGGCAGCGCGGTCGGCGGGCTCGTCAACGGCGCCGTCGACTGGCGGCGCCCCGCCCGCACCCGGCTGACCCTGCTGGCGTTCGGCCTCGCGGCGGCTCTCGGCGCCGCGGCCCTCGCCCCCGGCCTGCTCGCCCTCGCCGGGGCGGCGGCCTGCGTCGGCCTCTTCGTCGCGCCCGCCCTGACGACCGCGTACCTCCTCGCGGACGAGGTGGTGGACCCGGCCCTGCGGACCCAGGCGGGCGCCTGGGTCAACACGGCGGTGAACGCGGGCAGTTCGGGCGGCACGGCGGGTGTCGGCCTCCTGGTGGGCCACGCCCCGCTGCCCGTCTGCTTCCTGGTGGCGGCAGCGGCCCCCTTGCTGGCGGGCCTGTTCGGGGTCGTTCAAGCCCCTCCGGCGATCGAGGAGCGGGGCGCGGGGCAGAGCCCCGTGACCCGCACTCCGGCCGTCCGGCCTCAGTCGTCGTCGCCCTCGTCGTCCGCCGAGTGATCCACCGTCACCGCACCCGACCGGAGGTCGACCCGCCAGTCCTGCTGCTTCCCGTTCGCCGACGTCGTCTCGACCTCCCAGCCCTTGACCGAGCCGTCGTCATCGGCATCGACCGAGGTCACCGTCGCCTTGGACGCGGCGGCGCGAGCCGCGTCCTCGGCTGAGGTGGAGGCGCCCCGCACCGCGGAGGCGATCCGCGCCGCGTCCCCGTCGTCGTCCTTCTCGGTGTGCGAGCCGAGCACCTTCCCCGTACCGGGGTCGACGTCGATGTCGTGCCACGTGCTGCCGGAGCCGATGATGTCGACCTCCCAGACCAGGCGGCCGTCGTCGGAGTCGAGGTCGGCGCCGGTCGCGGTGCCGGGGGTGTGCTTCAGGGCGGCGGCGATCGCGTCCTCGGCCCTGACCTTGGCGCCCCGCGCCTCGTCGGCGTTCTCCTGGGCGTCGCCGACGCCGTCGTCCTTGACGCGCACGCTCGACTTCGGGCCCGACGAGCCACCGTCGTCGGCGACGGCCACCGCCGTGGCGGCACCTCCGCCGAGCAGGGCGACGACGGCGATGGCGGAGATGACGGTCGTACGGCGCTTCATGAGGTTCTCCCTTTTCGCGGAGACGGTCGGGACGTGGTCCCGCGGGTCTTGTTCGTGCGTTGGGAACCAACCTGCCGGAGCGATCCTGAAGCCCCGCTGAAGCACCCTGAAGATTTCTTCAGGTTCGGCCTGCCACCCTTGCAGCCATGCGCTTGCTGATCGTGGAGGACGAAAAGCGGCTCGCCCTGTCGCTCGCCAAGGGGCTCACCGCCGAGGGCTACGCCGTCGACGTGGTCCACGACGGCCCGGAGGGCCTGCACCGGGCGAGCGAGGGAACGTACGACCTGGTGATCCTCGACATCATGCTGCCGGGCATGAACGGCTACCGCGTCTGCGCCGCCCTGCGCGCCGCGGGCGACGACGTGCCGATCCTCATGCTCACCGCGAAGGACGGCGAGTACGACGAGGCCGAGGGGCTCGACACGGGCGCCGACGACTACCTGACCAAGCCCTTCTCGTACGTGGTCCTCGTCGCCCGCGTGAAGGCGCTGCTGCGGCGGCGCGGCAGCGCGGGCAGCGCCTCGCCCGTGCACACCGTCGGCCCGTACGCGGTGGACACCGCCGCGCGCCGCGTCACCCACGGCGAGGAGGGGGAGGTCCCGCTCACCGCCAAGGAGTTCTCCGTCCTGGAACAGCTCGTCACGCGCGCGGGGGAGGTCGTCTCCAAGGCCGACATCCTGGAGCACGTCTGGGACTTCGCCTACGACGGCGACCCGAACATCGTCGAGGTCTACATCAGCGCCTTGCGCCGCAAACTCGGCGCCTCCTTCATCCGCACGGTGCGCGGCGCCGGCTACCGCCTCGAGGTGCCCCGGTGAGGCGCGCGTTCGGCTCCGTACGCGCGCGTGCCGCGCTCGCCGCCACCCTCGTCGTCGCGATCGCCCTGGTCGCGGCGGGCGCCGCAGTGCTGCTCGCCCTGCGCACCAACCTCACCGGGCAGGCGGACAGCACCGCCGACTCGGGCGCGCGCCGCGTGGCCACGGCCCTGGCCACCGGCACCGCGCCCGACGCCCTCGACCTGGACGACGAGGACCGGCCCGTCCAGGTCGTCGACGACGACGGGCGCCTCGTGGCCGCCTCCGAGGACCTGGAACGGGTCAGCGGCACCGGCACGCGCGCGGTGAAGCCCGTCCCCGCGAAGGCGGCCGGCGACAGCGACGACGACCCGGGCGGCGACGACAGCACCGGCCCCGGCAAGGTCTCCGACTCCACCGAGTACAGCGGCGGCAGTGCCACCGTCGACGGCGACAGCGCCGACTACCGGTTCGCCGAGGTCACCGTCGACGACACCGCCCACGGCGAACTGACCGTCTACGCGGGCGCCCCGCTCTCCGCCGAGCAGGGCGCGGTCTCCACGGCCCTGACCGCGATGCTGATCGGCTTCCCGGCACTGCTCGTGGTCGTCGGCGGCGTCACCTGGCTGGTGACCCGGCGCGCGCTGCGGCCGGTCGAGGCGATCCGCGCGGAGATGGCCGCCGTCACCGCCTCCCGGGACCTGGCGCGCCGCGTGCCCGAGCCGGGCACGCACGACGAGGTGGCCCGCCTCGCGCGGACCACGAACGAGACGCTCGCCGCGCTTGAGGGCTCCGTCGAGCGGCAGCGCCGGTTCGTCGCGGACGCCTCGCACGAGCTGCGCAGCCCGATCGCGAGCCTGCGCACCCAGCTCGAAGTGGGCGCGGCCCACCCGGAGCTGCTCGATGTGCCGGGCGCCGTCGAGGACACCGTACGGCTGCAGGAGCTGGCCGCCGATCTGCTGCTGCTCGCCCGTCTCGACGCGGGGGAGAAGCCGGGGGCGGCCGAGGTCGATCTCGCCGCGCTGGTCCGCGAGGAGCTGTCCCAGCGGACCGGCGACCGGCACCCGGTGACCGTGGAGGCCCGGGGGAGTGCGCGGGTGAGCGGCTCACGGAGCCAGCTGGCGCGGGTGCTCGGCAATCTGGTCGACAACGCGCAGCGGCACGCCCGTACCGGCGTGCGGGTCACGCTCGCCGTCGAGCGGGGCCGCGCGGTCCTGGGCGTCGCGGACGACGGGGACGGCGTACCGGCGGACGAGCGGGAGCGGATCTTCGAGCGGTTCGTACGGCTCGACGACGCGCGGTCCCGGGACGGCGGCGGGGCCGGTCTGGGCCTCGCCATCGCCCGGGACGTGGCAGAGCGGCACGAAGGCACGCTGACGGTGCGCACCGCGCCGGACGGCGGAGCCCTGTTCGAACTCGGGCTGGCTTCGCAACGCTGGTGAACTACTCGGTGAACTACTGGGTGAACTACTCAGCGAACTGCTCGGTGGATCAGCTGGGGAAAACTGTTCGGAAAAGGTGAGGCACGGGGGAAGTCGGCGGCCCTCCGTACCTCACACAATTCGCAGCTGTCACGGTTTGCCGCGCTGCGAACGCAGATGGTCGGCGATGGGTGCCAGCGCCTTGTTGAGGTTGGCCAGGTCCTCCGCCGGGACGAGATCGACGAAGTGCTGCCGCACGGACGCCACATGGTGCGGGGCGACCTTCTGCATGGTCTCCAGGCCGAAGTCGGTGAGCACGGTGTAGAGGCCGCGCCGGTCCGACTCGCAGTTCTCGCGGCGCACCAGGCCCGCGTTCTCCATGCGGGTGATCTGGTGCGAGAGCCGGCTCTTGGACTGCAGGGTCGACGCGGCCAGATCGCTCATCCGCATCCGGAGCTCCTCGGCCTCGGAGAGGTTCACGAGGATCTCGTAGTCGTTCATCGTCAGGCCGAAGGGCTGGAGATCCTTCTCCAGCTGGTAGTTGAGCAGCCTGTTGACCTCCAGGTGGGTGCGCCAGGCGCACTGCTCCGCGTCGGTCAGCCATTGCGTGGCCGTGTCGGTCTCCATAAATCGATTCTACCTAAGAAGTTGAAAGGCGAACGAATGTGGGGGCTGTGACGCCTCGCAGCCCTTGGTGATTCGTAATGGGGTCACGCGTTCGACGTCACACTCCGCAGACTACCGCTCACAGCCCGAAGCGACGCTGGAGGTCCCCGAGCTGTCCGGGAAGGCGCGGTGCCGGTGGCTGACCTGCGCCCGCACCGGGTGCGCCGCCCGGGACACCCGTCTGGTGAGGCACGTCACCCGTCAGCCGCTCGGGCATCAGCGCCTCGCTGGACTGCAAGAGGACCGTCCCCGCGCCGACGAACTCGAACTGGTGCTCCTCTCCGGAGACTCCGCCGACGCCCGTCATCGCACGTAGGCCGCCGATCACGCCGGTCAGATAGGCGTGGTCGTAGTGGTGGCACGGCGACGGGCAGTCGGCCCAGCCCACCAACGCCTGCGGATCCACACGGACGGGCGGTTCCATGAACACCACAGGACCGTTTGAAGCCGCGACGAATTTGCCGGTGCCAATGAGCGTCAGGAAGCCCGGCACAATCGATTGCTTCAGCGCGAGACTTGGCTGAAAAGCGAGCAGATTGCCCGCCCGGATGGTCAGATTGCCGTCATCCAGGTCGTACGAATTGACGTCGAAGGCCCGGTCCGCGAGCAGCATCTTTCCGCTGCCCTCCGCCACCACCCAGTCGCTCGCGTGCAGCGGCGAGTGGAACGAGGTGCGCACGAGCCGGTCGAGGCGGCCGTGCCCAATGCCGTTGAACTCCATCCGCCCGTAATAGGCGATCATCTTCCCCTTCTGCAGGAACCACTGACTGCTCTTGAGTTCCACACAGAAGGTGTACGCGTTGACGTTGTCGTCGACGGGCAACGTCATCGGGTCGAAGACCACAGGGCCACTCACGCCACTCACGCCACTCGCGCCGCTCACAGCTTCTCCTCCGAGGCCTGGACGTACACCGCGCCGCTCCCGCTCAGCTCCAGTTGGAACGCCTCGCCGCTGCCGCGGCCCACCATGTCCCGCCAGCCGAGCGCCGTGGACAGCTTGTTGCGGACGTCCCCGTGGTGGGCGACGTACGCCTGCGGGTCGACGTGCACCTCCCGGCCCGGCGTGATCGGCACCTCGATGACACCGCCGTGCGCCATCACGGCGACGGACCCGTGCCCCTTGAGCGTCGTCGTGAAAAGACCCTGCCCTGTGACCTGGCCGCGCACCATGCCCATGACGCCGCCCTGCGCACCCATGAACATCGTGCCCTGCTGCAGCGTCCCCTCGAAGGCGAGCAGCCGGTCCGCCTCCACGTACAGCGTGTCGCCGGAGAGCGTGATCACCTGCACATGGTGGCCGCCGTGCCCGAACAGCACGGTGCCGCTGCCCTCGACGGTCATCAGCGGCGTCGCCTCATTGGCCACGCGCCGCCCGAGCATGGACATCACGCCGCCCTGCCCGCCCTGGACGTTGGGCGTGAAGGAGACGTCCCCCTTGTACGCGAGCATCGCGCCGCGCTGGCTGTAGAGCCGCTGCCCCGGCACGACGGTCACCTCGACCATCTTCGAGTTGATCTCGCGGAAGTTCACCGGCGGCATCTCACACATCTCCCGCGATCGTGTTGCGCTCACTGGGCTGGACGTAGACGAGCCCGTCGCCCTCGAACCGGATCTGGAACGCCTCGCCGCCGCCCTCCCCCAGGAACGTACGGAAGGTGACACCCGACTGGAACGACTGGTTGAGGTTGCCCTGGTGTGCGATGTACGCGCCCGGGTCGACGGTCAGCGGGTAGTCGCGACTGACCCGGAGCACCACGGCGGGCCCGTCGCTCATGAGCGCGGCCTGCCCGTGCCCCTCGACGGTCGTGGTGAACAGCCCGTTGCCCTGCGAGGCGCCGCGCATCCCGGTGAAGGAGGTGCCGGTGCGCAGCCCGGCGTCCGTGCACAGCAGGTTGCTCGACTCCACGAAGAGCTTGTCGCCGCGCAGCTCCACCAGGTTGATCTCGCTCGCCCGGTCGGCGAACCAGCAGGTGCCCTGCCCCTTCACCTCCATCACCACCATCTGCTCGCCGGTGATGCGGCGCGTGACCATGCCGCGGATGCCCTCACCACCGCCGCTCAGTTTCTTGAACGCCATCCGGCCGTCGTACGCGACCATCGACCCGTTCTTCGCCTTGACGCTGTCGCCCGTCATGTCGACGGCGAGCATCTTGCTGCCTTGCAGCCGGAACGTTGCCACGGATCGAAGGTAACCGGGCCGGGGAGCCCGCCGACAGGGCCCAAGGCGCGCGATGCCACAATGAGGAACGCTTGTGCGTCCTTTCACAAGATCAACGCCGCCCACCGCAACCACCAACGCCGAAGGTGCCCCGTGGACATCAAGACCGCCTCAGCCCTCCGCCGCCTCCGCCTCGTCTCCGCGCCGGAGGCCGTCTCCTTCCTCCTGCTCATCGTCTGCTCGGTCCTGAAGCGCACGACCGACTTCAACGCGGTGCCGGTGATGGGCATGGTGCACGGCATCCTCTTCGTGCTCTACGTGCTCTTCTGGCTGGACGCCTGGAACCGTACGAAGTGGAGCTTCGGCCGCGCCGCCCTCTACTTCGTCCTCTCGGTCCTGCCCACCGGCGGCTTCTTCGCCGAGCGCAAGCTCAAGCGCGAGGCCGAGGCCGCGGTCGACCAGGTCATCGCCGCCCGCGCCCGCCAGGAAGGGATCGTGAACGCGTGATCGTCGCCTTCTCCGTGACCCCGCTCGGGGTCGGCGAGGACGTGGGCGAGTACGTGGCCGACGCCGTCCGCGTCGTCCGCGAGTCCGGCCTGCCGAACCGCACCGACGCCATGTTCACCTCCGTCGAGGGCGAGTGGGACGAGGTCATGGACGTCGTCAAGCGCGCCGTCGCGGCGGTCGAGGCGCGCGCGCCGCGCGTGTCCGTGGTCATGAAGGCGGACATCCGGCCGGGCGTCACCGACGGACTCAGCTCCAAGGTGGCGACCGTGGAGCGCCATCTCGCCGACGGCTGAGCCGCGTGGGCCGGTCGGGACGGAGCCGGCCGGCCAAAGACCGAGACAGGGCTGACCACCATGTGACCGGCCGGTAAGGTCGGAGTCGTGCCGAAGCCGCTCAGTCTTGCCTTCGATCCGATCGCCCGCGCCGACGAACTCTGGAAGCAGCGCTGGGGATCCGTGCCCTCCATGGGCGCCATCACCTCGATCATGCGCGCGCACCAGATCCTCCTCGGCGAGGTCGACGCCGTCGTGAAGCCGTACGGGCTCACGTTCGCGCGCTACGAGGCGCTGGTGCTGCTCACCTTCTCCAAGGAGGGTGAGCTGCCCATGTCGAAGATCGGGGAGCGCCTCATGGTGCACCCCACGTCGGTCACCAACACGGTCGACCGCCTGGTGAGGTCCGGCCTCGTCGACAAGCGCCCCAACCCCAACGACGGCCGCGGCACGCTCGCCACCATCACCGACAAGGGCCGCGAGGTCGTCGAGTCGGCGACGCGCGACCTGATGGCGATGGACTTCGGGCTCGGCGTGTACGACGCCGAGGAGTGCGGGGAGATCTTCGCGATGCTGCGGCCGCTGCGGGTGGCGGCGAACGACTTCGACGAGGAGTGAGCTGCCTCTTCGGCGGGGAGCGAGCCGCTTCCTCGGCGCGGAGCGGGTGACCTCTTCGGCGCGGAGCGGGTACGGGGCCGCGCGTGAACCCGGCTGAAGATCGCGCAAATCGGGCGGTTACGCTCGTCCCATGAAGAAGAGCGTGCTGACCCGCTACCGGATCATGGCTTACGTGACCGGTGTGCTCCTGGTCCTCCTGTGTCTCGGCATGATCGCCAAGTACGCGCTCGGCATGGACGGCGCGGCGGACGCCACGCGCGTCATCGCCATCGCGCACGGCTGGCTGTACGTCATCTACCTGGTGTTCGCCTTCGACCTCGGGTCCAAGGCGAAGTGGCCGGTCGGCAAGCAGCTGTGGGTGCTGATCGCGGGCACGATCCCGACGGCTGCGTTCTTCGTGGAGCGCAAGGTCTCGGCGGAGCTGGAGGCCAAGGTCACGGAGGACGGCACGAAGCTCGCGAAGGCGTAAGCCCGCCTGTTCCGGGTCCGCCCAACCGCTCATACACGAGTGTGAGCGGTTCGCCATCGACTTTTACTAGGACGTCCAAGTAAATTGGACGGCATGGGAAGCATGGACGCTGACGCCATCGCGGAAGGCCGCCGCCGCTGGCAGGCCCGCTACGACTCCGCCCGCAAGCGGGACGCCGACTTCACGACGCTGTCCGGAGACCCCGTCGAGCCGGTCTACGGACCACGGCCCGGGGACACGTACGAGGGGTTCGAGCGGATCGGCTGGCCCGGCGAGTACCCGTACACCCGCGGCCTGCACGCGACCGGCTACCGGGGCCGCACCTGGACCATCCGCCAGTTCGCGGGGTTCGGCAACGCCGAGCAGACCAACGAGCGCTACAAGATGATCCTCGCCGCGGGTGGCGGCGGCCTCTCCGTCGCCTTCGACATGCCGACGCTCATGGGCCGCGACTCCGACGACCCGCGCTCGCTCGGCGAGGTCGGGCACTGCGGTGTCGCCATCGACTCCGCCGCCGACATGGAGGTCCTCTTCAGGGACATCCCGCTGGGCGACGTCACGACGTCCATGACGATCTCCGGGCCCGCCGTCCCCGTCTTCTGCATGTACCTCGTCGCGGCGGAGCGCCAGGGCGTCGACCCGGCCGTCCTCAACGGCACGCTCCAGACCGACATCTTCAAGGAGTACATCGCGCAGAAGGAGTGGCTCTTCCAGCCCGAGCCGCATCTGCGCCTGATCGGCGACCTGATGGAGCACTGCGCCGCGTCCATCCCGGCGTACAAGCCGCTCTCGGTCTCCGGCTATCACATCCGCGAGGCGGGCTCGACGGCCGCGCAGGAGCTGGCGTACACGCTGGCGGACGGCTTCGGCTACGTCGAACTGGGCCTGTCCCGCGGCATGGACGTGGACGTCTTCGCCCCCGGCCTCTCCTTCTTCTTCGACGCGCACCTCGACTTCTTCGAGGAGATCGCCAAGTTCCGCGCCGCCCGCCGCATCTGGGCCCGCTGGATGCGTGACGTGTACGGGGCGCAGACCGACAAGGCGCAGTGGCTGCGCTTCCACACCCAGACGGCGGGTGTCTCGCTGACGGCGCAACAGCCGTACAACAACGTGGTGCGTACGGCGGTCGAGGCGCTGGCGGCAGTCCTCGGCGGGACGAACAGCCTTCACACCAACGCCCTCGACGAGACCCTCGCGCTGCCGAGCGAGCAGGCCGCCGAGATCGCTCTGCGTACGCAGCAGGTGCTCATGGAGGAGACCGGCGTCGCCAACGTCGCCGACCCGCTCGGCGGCGCCTGGTACGTGGAACAGCTCACCGACCGCATCGAGGCCGACGCCGAGAAGATCTTCGAGCAGATCAAGGAGCGCGGCCTGCGCGCCCACCCGGACGGGCAGCACCCCATCGGCCCCATCACCTCCGGCATCCTGCGCGGCATCGAGGACGGCTGGTTCACGGGCGAGATCGCCGAGTCCGCGTTCCAGTACCAGCAAGCCCTGGAGAAGGGCGACAAGCGGGTCGTGGGCGTCAACGTGGCGCATGGTTCCGTCACCGGTGACCTCGAGATCCTGCGGGTCAGCCACGAGGTGGAGCGGGACCAGGTCCGCGTCCTCGGGGACCGGAAGTCGGCGCGGGACGAGTCGGTCGTACGGGCCGCTCTCGACCGGATGCTGGACGCTGCCCGCGACGGCTCCAACATGATCGCCCCGATGCTCGACGCGGTCCGCGCGGAGGCGACACTCGGGGAGATCTGCGGGGTGCTCCGCGATGAGTGGGGCGTGTACACGGAGCCGCCCGGGTTCTGACCGGGGCCTCCGGCTGTCCGCCGGGCCCCCCTTCGCGTCGATTTGAGCGCGGGTCACGTCGTGGTTGCTCGCGCAATTCCTCGCGCCCCTGAGAGGGCACTTCGCGCGCCATCTCAGGGGCGCGTCGCTGTGCGGGGCTCGGCGGAGCCGTATGGCATCAGGAGCGCGAGGAAGTGAGCGAACGATCCTGTCCCAACTCCACGCGGGCGCGAGCAGATCAAGCTCGGCTCCCTGGCGCCGACCCGCGAGTGCACGTACTTCACAAACACGACCCGCGGCTTCCTGGCCGGTGCCCCGGCAGGGGCGCTGATCACGGCATCAGGCCTAGAGGCAAGGGTGACGGTCGCCCCCTCCCGCCTCCGCTCGTCGGGCAGCGAGGCCCGCCGCCTCCTCTCGGACAGCGCGCGTGCCCGCGAATGGGGCGGGGGCGGAAAGCCGGAGCGCACGTTGGAGAAGGCGCTCAGTCGGACGTCAGCGTGGGTGGCGGGGGACCTTGGGCAGTTCGCGCCGGGGAGGTATTTGGTCTGAGGACAATTGGCCGATCTGCGTCGCATGGCTGGTTCGTAGGCGCGATGGTTCCACTCTGAGGTAAAGCAGGGGTCAAGATTGACCTTGCTATGCCCGTATCTAGGATCTTTTGCCCTGCCCGTGAAGATCCTTTGCCCTTCCTGTGGTGATCGTCTGCATGAGACGGTCCTCCGCGTAAGCGGTGGCGCCAGTTCGTGGGAGGGGTAGGCGCCGGCGCATGCCATACGGGGGCTCGCGGAAGCGGTGATCGTCGTCTGTCGTGCCCATGGTTGATGCTGCCGAACGGCGAATAGATTGTTGGGCATTGACAATGAGATGGCGCGCAGACGTCGGCAGACGCCGACGACGCATGCGGGACGCTGTCACCCGAGGCATCGGTGGGACAGCGCTCCTGACTGCGGCAGCCGTGGTGATGGGGCTCGTACAAGCCCCGGCCGCGGCGGCAGACTCCCAACCCGAGGAAGACACCGGGTACTACCGCAACACCATCGGGCAGACCGCCCGACTCGATCGCTGTCTCGCAGGTGTGGCGCTGCATTTCGGCGGCGCCAAGATGAAGGCCAAGGCTATCGAGGGCCTGTCCGGCACGGCGGCCGAACTGCGGACCGTGGTCGGCGATGTCGGCTGGATCGGCCTGGGCCCGCTCGGGCAGGCAAGGGACGGCGACGGCGACGACGCGCTCGATTACCGCGAGACGCTGAAGGGCCGTTCCACAGCCCTCGAGGACGCCAACAAGCCGTACGCCTCCTCTGCGTACGCCAGCCCGGACATGCAGTGGCATGCGCCGGAGTTCGACGCGGACATCCTTCAGTTCACTCTTTTTACTCAGGACGAGATGTCCGGCCGGCTCGGCTGGGAGGGACACAGCACCGCCAGCAAGGAAGCTGTCGCCCGAGCCGAGCAGATCACCGAGCAGAACCGGGGCGAGGACAGCTGGCACGACTCCGCCGCTGACTTCATGCTCAGGGAAGAAAACACGCGCCCCTACGCGTTCTCCGGCGGGACTACAGGCAGCGACATCGCGTCGTACCTCAAGCACGGCGGCTTTCTGAAGGAGACCCCGGCCGAAGGCTCCGCTGAGTATCGAATAGTTGTCGAGGACCTGAAGCAGGCTTGGGCGGCCTGTGACTACCAGAACCCGGTCGACATGCGTCGTGTCCTCAACGCTCCGTTGATGACCGCCATGACCGAGTGGGAGACGGAGTACGCCGCCCAAGCCGCTCCGCGTGCCACGATCGTCAATGCGGAGGCGGCCGCTGCTGCTGCCACCCGAGCGGCCACGGACGACATGCTCAAGGCCATCGGGCAGGCGTGGCGGGCAGACCAGATCCTGACGTGGCGCAAGTTCTGGCAGGACCGTCTGGCTGCCGAGCCAGACGTCTTGGGCGCACCTGGGCAAGCGCTGTACGACCGGGCCGATGCCGATATGGCCGCGATCCGAAAGACCGTTCAAACCCTGGTGACGTCGGCCGGCCAGCATGCCGCCGACGCTGCGGCCGCTGCCCAGAAGGCGGCGACGGCGCAGCAGCAAGCCTGGGGCATCGCCGACGCCGGCAATGTTCCGCGCGGTCGCGGTCTCGCGTACGCCCAGCAGTCGGTTCAGGTCGCCCGCGCCTCCGGCGCCGCGTCCGAAGCCGCCGCGAAGGCCACACGCACCGCCCTGGAGGCGGTCAACGCGACCGTGGCCGACAGCGACACGCTGCTCGCCGCGGCGCAGACCCAGTCTCACGCCATCAACACCGAGTTCCGGCGGATCGCCGCGCAGGAGGCCGCCGCACAGGCGAAGGCCGCCGCGGACACCGCAGACGCGGAGGCGAAGGCCGCTACGACGAGCGCCTCCGACGCGAAGAAAGCGCAGGCCACGGCCGAGGAGAAGAGCGGTCAGGCGCACGACGCGGCCGCCACGGCGCAGACGAAGCGGGCCGAGTCCGAGCTTGAGCACGCGACGGCAGTGGCTTCGCGTGCCACGGCCGCCACGCAGCGGACCAAGGCACAGCAGTCCGAGAAGGACGCCGACACCCGAAAGACGGCGGCCGACCAGGCCAAGACCACAGCCGCGACAGCAGCGACGACCGCCAAGGCAAAGCGCACCACAGCGGACGCCAAGGCCAAGGCTGCCGCCACCGCCCGCGCGCAGGCCGCCGCCGCGCTGCAGAAGAAGCAGGCAACGGCAGCACGCGCCGCCGCCCTGGCTGCGGCCGCCGCAGCAGCGGCCGGAACCGCTACCGCCGCCGAGACGAAGCAGGCGGCCGAGAAGGCACGCACCGCAGCGCAGGAAGCAGCTGGGGCAGCCACCGCGGCTCAGACGGCTTCGCAGGAGGCCGTAGCTGCCGCTGTTACGGCCCGGTCGGCCGCGACCGTAGCGGAGGGGGCCGCGAAGAGGGCCCAAGCCGGTGCCGACAAGGCGTGGTCCGCCTACCTCAGCGCGACCGGCGCCGCTGCCGACGCCCATGTTGCTGCCGCGCGCGCCCTGGACGATGCACAGGACGCTGCCATCAGGTCCGACAATGCCGCCACTGCCTCCGAGAACGCCACCGAAGCGGCCAAGAAGGCGGCGCAGGAATCCAGCAGCGCTGGGGTCGAGGCGGCAGCGGCTGTCGCTACCGCGGGCACCGCTGTCGGGCGGGCATACGCAGCCGGACAGTCCGCACTCGCGGCACGCGACAGTGCCGGGCAGGTCATCGCCGCCGCCAACGAAGCGGTGTCCATCGGTACCGCGTACCAAGAGACGGATGCGTCGGCTGCCTTTGCGGCCCTCGTTGGCCAGAACTCGAAGTCCCTGGCCGAGCAGCAGGCCGCCGCGGCCGAAGCCAAGGCGGCGGAAGCCTCTCGGGCGGCGGAGGCTGCCCAGAAGGCAGCCGCACAAGCGGACGGTGACGCCAAGCTGGCTGCCGAAGCCGCAGCCCAGGCGGCTGTCGATTCCGTACGTGCTGCTGAGGCTGTCGAGCGTGCCCAAGCCTCCTCGGCTCAGGCTGCGACCGCACAGAAGGCGGCACAGAAAGCCGCTGAGTCGGCTTCCTCCTACGCTACACAAGCCGGAGCGGATGCGGTCAGCGCCCGCAACACGGCCGACGCAACGCAGAACGAGGCCACTCAGGCAGACCGCGAGGCCACCGAGGCCGAGCGCAGTGCCGCCCGCGCCAGTGAGGTGGCCGAGCGCGCCTCCAGCGCCGCCGACAAGGCCGACAGCAAGGCGACCCAGGCAGAGCAGGACGCCAAGGACGCTGAGGCCAAGGCGGCCGACGCCGACGCCAACAGCAACGCGGCCGAGCAGGACGCCGCCAAGGCCGAACAGGAGAAGAGAGAACAGAACGAGGCCGACCGGCAGGAGGCGCTGAAGAACGGCAACACCGCCATCGCCGGAGGGGCGGGTAATTGGCCGGCCCTGGGCGACACCGAGGAGCAGATTCTCCTCGACAAGTGCGGACAGACCTGCGTCGACGACTACCGCAATGGGCTGAAAGCCGTCTCCGTCGACCTCGTCGATTGGGTCGCAGACCACGGTGGACAGATCCTGCTCGACGAACTCGGCGCCACTAAGGTGAAGCAGTGCCTCGCCCTGGACGGCACCGAGGACTGCCTGTGGTCGCAGCTCGACATCGCCGCCGAGGCTGTGATCGTCGGACGGATCCCTGCGCTCTCCGAGGCTGCGGAGAAGGTGAGCGACGGTGTCCGCGATGTCCTGCTCGACGCATACGACGCCGAAGGTCGGCTCACCGAACTGACCCGGCTCATCAGTAAGGTGCGCAGCACACCCCGGCTTGAACAGTGTCTGGCCGGAGTGGCCCTGCACGTCGGTGGCTCGAACATGAAGGCCAAGGCCATCGAGGGCCTGACTGGCACCGCTGGGGAACTGCACGCCATCATCGGCGACAGCTCCTTCATCGGTCTGGAGCCTCTCGGCCAGGCCAGGGACAAGGACACTGCCGCCGGCTTCGACTATCGGGACAGTTCCGCAAGCCGTAAGTCTGCGTTGGAGGACGCCAACCGTCCCTACGCGATGAGTTCGTTCAGCGATGACATCTCGCTGCACGCGCCCGAATTCGACAAGCAGATTCTCCAATTCACCCTCTCAACCCAGGCCGAGCTTGCGGGCCGGCTCGGCTGGGACGGCCACTCCAACGCCGGTCCCGAGGCCATCGCACAGGCCAAGAAGATCACTGAGGAAAACCGGGGCAAGGACTCCTGGAACGACTTCGCGGCAGACATCATGCTGCGTGACGGGAACGTGACCAATCCCCGCTTCTCGGGCGGTACCACGGCCACCGACATCGCCGGTTACCTCCAACACGGAGGCTTCCTCATGGCCCCGCCGGCCACGGACTCCGCTGAGTACCGCGTCGAGGTGGAGAACCTCAAGCAGGCCTGGTCGTCCTGCGACCACCAGGACCCGGTCGACCCGCACAACGCCCTGGCCTCCGTCGTCGCCACGGCGACGGCCGAGTGGAAAGCGGAGTACGCCTCGCAGGCCGCACCGCGCGCCGTGATCGTCCAAGCCGAGGCGGACGCGGCAGCCGCGACCCGTGAGGCCAGCGACGACATGGTCGAAGCCGTCGGCCAGGCGTGGCTCGCCGAGCAGATTCTGCTGTGGCAGAAGTACTGGCACGACTACCCGGACAGCACGCTCAAGCCCAAGAAGGCGCTGTTCGACCGGGCCAATGCCGACCTCGCGCGCGCTCGGGGCAAGGTCCAGGCCCTGGTCACCTCGGCGAAGCAGTACTCCACCGCCGCCCAGTCCGCCGCCACCCGCGCGGTGACCGCGCAGCAGCAGGCGTACGACATCGCCGACGCGAACAAGGTGCCCCGTGGCCGTGGCCTGAGCTATGCCCAGCAGTCGGTGCAGGTGGCCCGCGCTTCGGGGGCGGCAGCCCAAGCCGCTGCCAAGGCGACCGAAACGGCCTTGAACGCGGCCAACGCCACGGTCGCGGACTCCAAGACGTTGTATGCGCTGGCGCAGACTCAGACGCATGCGCTGAACACGGAGTTCCGTCGTATCGCGGCACAGGAGGCGGCCGCCCAGGCGAAGGCATCGGCTGACTCCGCCGAGGCATACGCGACGGCCGCCGCCGCCAACGCCAAGACGGCCAAGGACGCGCAGGCCGTTGCCGCGGCGCAGAAGGATATCGCTAAGAAGGAGGCAGAAAACGCCGCTGCCAAGGCCCTGGTGGCCGAGGCTGAGCGGGCCAATGCCGCCGCCTACCGAGCCACCGCAGCCGACGAACGGCAGAAGGCTGGCGCGGCTGAAGACCGGGCGCAAACCAAGAAGGATGAGGCGAGCGAGGCTCGCGGGGTGGCCGACGCAGCGGCCGGTACCGCCGAGGGCCGATATCAGACGGCGCTGCGTGCCGAGTCGGACGCCGAATACGCGCGTGACCAGGCGTTTGAGGCGGAGCGGACCCAGAAAGCCTACGAGGCCAGAGCCGCTGCCCTGGAATCGGCCGCCGCAGCCGCCGTGGGTACCGAGGCGGCCGGGGAGGCGCAACAGGCCGCGAATGAGGCGCGAGCCGCTGCCAATCAGGCAGCGACGGCTGCTTCGGGGGCCCGCGCGGCAGCCGCAGAGGCGACCACGGCGGCGACGAACGCTCGCGCTGCCGCGACCAACGCGGAGTCAAGTGCTGCGAAGTCGCGCACCGCTTCAAACGATGCCTGGTCCTCGTACTGGAACGCCTCCAGTGCAGCAGCGACTGCGCACGTGGCCGCAGCTGAGGCTATCGACGCTGCCGAGGCGGCGTCTGCCAACGCCGAGGCAGCCGGTAAGGAGGCCGCGAACGCGAAGAAGCAGGCGGCTATAGCGCACGACAATGCTGTCATCGCGCATGCCGAGGCGATCGCAACGGCAAAATCCGCCGCTGAGACGGCCGGTCACGCCTACGCCACTACCCAGGCGGCGCTCGCGGCTCGAGACACAGCGACGCAGACTGCGGCGAGTGCCAACACGGCAATTGCCGTCGGTACTCCGTACAAGGAATCCGATTCTGCAGCGGCGTTTGCGGTGTTGACGGGCCAACAGGCCCTGACCACAGCGGAGCAGCAGGCGCTTGCGGCGCAGGCGAAGTCGGACGAGGCCCAGCGCATGGCCAAGGAGGCGAAAGCTCTCGCCGATCAGGCCGCGAAGGATGACAAGGCCGCCGCGGACGCCGCAGCCAGTGCTGCCGGTGATGCCGCGCGAGCCCTGACCGCATTTAAGAATGCGCAGAAGTCCGCGGCGGAGGCCAAGGCCGCCGCGTCCTCGGCGCAGAAGCTCGCCAACGAGGCAGACGGCTATGCGGCGCAGGCCGGCAGTAGTGCTGTGGCCGCAGATGTCTCGGCGAGTAGCGCCGAGAGTGAGGCGGCTGCGGCAGACCGGGAGGCCACTGCCGCTGAGCATGATGCGGCGAGCGCACGTCAGGCTGCGTCGGACGCGACGGACGAGGCAGACGCCGCGGACTTCTCCGCCCGCATGGCCCAGTCCCACGCTAGTGCCGCCAAGGACGCAGCCGATAACGCGAATGAGGCTGCTTCGGACGCCCAGGCGTCAGCCGATCGTGCCGAAAAAGCGGAACGGGAGAGACTCGCCGAGGAACGTCGGCTGGCCATGGCGAACGGAGATACCGGCGCGTACGGCGGCTCGCCCGACACGCTGTCCGCCAACGACCGGGCTCTGCTGCTGCAGATCTGCGGCCAGTCCTGCGTGGACGACTGGGATGCCGCCAATAAGTCGGTCTCCCAGACGGTCGTTGACTGGCTCAAGGCCAATGGCGCAGACATCTTGCTGGAGTTCATCGGCGTCAACGACATCAAGCGCTGCTTTGGTGAAGGCGATATAGAGAGCTGTCTGTGGACGCTGGTCGATGTCGGAAGCTTGGTGCTGGTAGTCGGCAAGCTTCCGAAGGTCGCGAAGGCGATCACCACGGTCACCTCGGGCATCGGAAGATTCTTCGAGCGAGCTCAGTTGGGTAAGCGCACCCTTGAGCACTTGCGCAAGGTTCTTGAGGAGTACCGCAAGAACCCTGACCGGGGTTCTATTAAATTGCCCGGAGGTTCTAACCCGTGCACTCACCCCGGGGCGAAAGAGTGCAAGAACATCGAATTCCCGTACAAAAACGCTGACGGCTCCTGGGTGAAGGGCCGGGATTGGCTCGGATCCGACAACAAGTACCACGTGCCTGACGGTGCCAAGGGCGTCGACGTCTACGACGTCGCCAGCGACCCGATGTTCAAGGAGCGCATTACGGACATCGACTACGTTAAGGACGGCATTCTCTGGGAGGAGAAGTCGGTCTCGTATCCAATGGATGTGGCTGGACAAAAGAAATGGATCGACAAACACATTCCGGACAAGGTCAAGAAGTACCTAGATGCGCGCCGATTCGTCAAGGGATATGAGAACGCCCCGATCGGGTTCCGTTTCGACCCTGAGGCGCTCAAGAGCAACCCCGGTCTGAAGAAGTTGGTCGAGGACTACATGCACCAGATGCGCATCAAGTACGACGTCGACATCCGTATATGGTGGGTGGAATGAGTTACATTTTCACGGTCGACGCAACTGACGAGGACGTGTGGGAACCCTCCTTGGACATCGGAAAATTGTTCATGGGGGGAGTCGAGGCCCTGGGCAAGCGCGTCCTCCGCGTGCCCATGGGGCTGGATGATGTCTCCGGTGACTGGGTCAAAGTAGAGCCCCAGCAGTACGGACAGTTCGTCACCCTGGCTCTTCGGCGGAGGGCTGAGACGCGCCACTGGGACATGGTCCAACTCATGGACGGTGTGCTCCCGTTGATGGTTGCGCTCGCGGACAGAATCGGCATCACGGTATCCACGCGCTCGCAGGTGGAGGAGGCCTACCTCGCATGGGCCCGCGATGAGGACCGCAACCTGCTGGGCCACGTCTGGGCCCGGCATGACGGTACGGTCGCTGTTCGGGGGCAGGTGAAGTGAGCTGACCGAATGAGGGCGGCAGCGTAGAAATGGGCGCCCGACTCGTCAGCGAGTCGGGCGCCCCTGTATGGCAGGCAGGCAGGCAGCGTCAGCCGAACTTTGCCAGCTGCGTTTTGATGGTCGTCTCGGGGATGGCACTCTTCTTTGGCGTCAGCATGTTGACCCCGTAGAACGCGGCGATCACACCGCCCTTGCGCACCACCGTGTAAGTCATTGGCACGGTTTGCTTGCCGACAGCGCTGGTGATCCGGTAACCGACGGCGTCGTCCCCTAGCGACGGATCCCTCAACTGGTCGACGCCCTTGTAGGTGAGCCCCAGCGTCTTGAAGCCCTTGGGGCACTTCTTCAGGGACGTCCGTAGGTCGGTCATGACCTGCTTGGCGTTCTTCTTGGAGTGGGCGGCGAGCCACATCGATCCAACGGTGGCGTTTTCCGCCTCCGACGGCTCCAGGGAGCGGTGCTCCACGCTCACGGCCTTGATGTTGGTGTACCCGCCGGCAAGGCTGGCGAGTGGCTGACACTCGGCCTTGTCCGCCTTCATGTCCCGGCCTGCCTCGACGTCAGCCTTGGAAACCTGCTTGAAGTCGAAGCCGGCGCTCTCTCCGGAAAGCGTGGCCTTTTTTAGCTCCTGCGGAGGCAGCGCGCCGATGCGCTTCGCCTCGTCCGCCTTCTTCTTCTCTCCCGTCGAGGCCGCCTTCGTCGGCGAGGGGCTTCTGTCGTGTCCAGTCCCTTCGTCCGTCTCGCTGCTGCACGCGGATATCACCAGAAGGGTCGGCAGTGCGGCGGCAACCGCAAGGGTCTTTCGCAGTCTCATGTTGATTCCTGACATTTCTTACGAGTGACTCTTACGAGCGACGAGTGAGAGTAATGGCGGAATGATCTTACAGAGACAAAAAGGATATCCCTGTTACGGTTTGGCCACATCGGGCCGGGGCTGCAACGCTGCTCAGCCCGACGCTGCTGCCAATCCGCCCAGCAGCAACGCCGTGAACCTGCGGACCCACTCCGCGTCCACCCGCTCCGCGCTGACCAGCGTCCGGTGGACCACCGCGCCCGCTGCCACGTCGAAGATCAGGTCCGCTGTCGCCGCCGCTGCGGCCGGGTCGGGGGAGGTGGGGAGTTCGCCTCGGCGTTCGGCCCGGGCGCGGCCTTCCAGGACGAGACGTTTCTGCCGGTCCACGATCGAGGTGCGGATGCGTTCGCGGAGGGGCGCGTCGCGGGTCGACTCCGCCACTACCGCCATCAGCGCCGTCTTCGTCTCCGGGCGGTCCAGGATCGCCGCGAACTGGAGGACCACGCCCTCGATGTCGGCGGCCAGGGAACCTTTGTCGGGGAGTTCGAGTTCATCGAAGAGGACGGCCACCGCGTCGACCACGAGTTCGTTCTTGCCGGCCCAGCGCCGGTAGAGCGTCGTCTTGGCCACACCCGCCCGCGTCGCCACGTCACCGAGCGTCAGTTTCGACCAGCCGAGGTCGACCAGCGCCGCGCGCGTGGCTTCGAGGATCGCCTCGTCCGCCGCGGCGGACCGCGGCCGGCCGAGTCGACCCGCGCTGGACGACGGCGTGCGGCTCTGCATGGTCGCGACCATACCGGCCAGTAGGTGGGCTGGTGTGCGTGAGCCAGATCACCCGGGCCCGCCCTCCGGTGTCCTGCGTAGGACAGTTACGCTACGAGCCGTAGCGAAAGCTCGATAGTGTGATCTCGCCGCGGCACGACTCCGATCTGCACCCGGAGCCGGTCCGGACGAGCGGCAACCACGGATGCCGGGTGGGGACCCGGTATCACCGGCGCAGGGTGGGGACCCGGCGCCGAACCTTCAGGAAAAGTAGTAGCAGGCCGAGTCCGCTCCGTGTCTCTTCATTGCGTCTCGCAATCCGGCGGGAGGCCACGGAGCGGTACCCGGCCCACAACCGGTCGCGGAGGGGGGAGAATGCACGCATGCAGCCACGGAACATGTCCATGAGCGGAGTCGTCGATCTCGCCGCGGTGAAGGCGGCCCAGGAGGCCAAGGCCAAGGCGGAGCAGGCGCGCGCCGAAGCCGCCCGGCAGGGCGGCGGCCCCGCCGCGGTGTCGCCTTCGAGCCTCGTCATCGACGTCAATGAGGCGGACTTCGAGCGCGACGTACTGCAGCGCTCCACCGAGGTGCCCGTCGTCATCGACTTCTGGGCCGAGTGGTGCGAGCCCTGCAAGCAGCTGAGCCCCCTCCTTGAGCGGCTCACCGTCGAGTACGGCGGGCGCATCGTCCTTGCGAAGATCGACGTCGACGCGAACCAGATGCTGATGCAGCAGTTCGGGGTGCAGGGCATCCCGGCCGTCTTCGCGGTCGTCGCCGGGCAGGCGCTGCCCCTCTTCCAGGGAGCCGCCCCCGAGGCCCAGATCCGCGGCACGCTCGATCAGCTGATCCAGGTCGCCGAGGAGCGCTTCGGGCTCACCGGCATCGCCGTCGACCCGAGCGCGGAGGGCGCGGCCCCGGTCGCCCAGACCCCTCCTCCCGGCCCGTACGACGCGCTGCTCGAAGCCGCCGTCCAGGCGCTCGACGCGGGTGACCTCGGCGGTGCCGTCCAGGCGTACAAGAACGTGCTGTCCGACGACCCCGGCAACACCGAGGCCAAGCTCGGCCTCGGCCAGGCCGAACTGCTCCAGCGGGTGCAGAACCTCGACCCGCAGGCGGTCCGCAGGGACGCCGCCGAGAAGCCCGGCGACGTGCAGGCGCAGATCGCCGCCGCCGACCTGGACCTGGTCGGCGGTCATGTCGAGGATGCTTTCGGCCGACTTGTCGACGCGGTCGCCCGTTCGGCGGGTGACGACCGCACGGCGGCGCGGGTCCGTCTCCTGGAGTTGTTCGAGATCGTCGGGGCGGACGACCCCCGGGTGATCACCGCGCGTACGGCCCTGGCCCGGGTTCTTTTCTGAGCTGGTAGCGCCCTCTTCCTAAACCCGCGGCATGTGGTGCCGAAGTGAAAATTCCGCCCGCAGGGGCTCACAGCGGCTGCGTTTTACCAAAACTTGGTAAACGCGGCCGCTGTTACTTGGAGTAAGTCGAAGGCATCCTTCCGCCCGATTTCATACCGGTATCAACCTCTTTGCCGCCGCAGTAGGCGGCACCCTGTGTTGCTGTCCGATGTCGGGCCGTCGTGGCGTGGTTACTCGTCCGTTACCCATGAGTAACGAACCCCCTTGTGCGAGCGCCGGGAATGCACCACGATCGGGCACGCTCGGTCCACTTCCTCACTTTCCCGACAGCCGGTCGGGCGCCGGGGATTCTGGGTCCCCACCGAGCAGGCCGACGGTGAAGCCTTGGGGAGCGCCGGCGGTCTGGGACAGGGGGGTCTCGGCCAATTACGGCTGAGCCTGTCCAGCAGGTTGCGCGTGATGGATCAGGTGCGACCAGTGGTTGTCGCTCGGGGGTGATCGCCGGTGATCAAGGTGCGAATCAGCGCCTCCGACACAGGCGCTCTCCTTCCCGAGGACGTAGCACTTCTCCCATCCCTGCCCGGCTGAGCCGCCTAGAGGGGCGAGTCAGGGCCGGAGATGTACGTCCGAGAAGGAGGAAACAACAGTCATGACTTCCGTGGCTCGTGGTGGAACAAGATGGAAGCGGTTCGCCGTTGTCATGGTGCCGAGCGTCGCGGCCACCGCGGCGATAGGCGTTGCGCTCTCGCAGGGCGCGCTTGCGGCATCGTTCAGTGTGTCGGGTCAGTCGTTCAAGGTGCACGTCGACAAGCTCGACGCCAGGGGCATGGTTCAGTACGGGGCCATCGACGCCGAGGCGAACGGGACCGTTCACCCGGTCTCCGTCTCGGCGTTCAAGAAGGCCGACCTCACCAACATGTGCCAGTCCGTGGTGACGCACCTGCCGGGCCTCGGCGACATCACGCTGGTGCTGAAGGCCGGTGGCGGCGGTACGCCGGCGCATGCCGACAACATCTACATCGATGTCGCGCAGCTCAAGGCCGACGCCGAGTTCCGGGACATCAACATTGGTGTCGCCGCCGGGGAGTCCACCAAGGGCCCCGGCATGAAGGGCGGCAAGGAGCAGGCCGACAAGAACGGCTTCGCCCAGGAGGCGCGGCGCGCCATCCTGACCGACGTCGACCAGACCGCTTGGGCGACGAGCGCCGGCACCTTCAAGCTCAACGGGCTCAACATGAGCCTGAAGAAGGGCAGCGGCAAGGGTATCGAGTGCTACTAGGCCTCACCGCCTAGCGATCACCCGCACCGCATCGCACGGAGGGGCGCGGGGGCATGGCCTGCATCGTTCGGCCGGGGTCCCCGTGCCCGCATCCGCACACATCACCACCGAACAAAACGCCAGTCCTGAGGAGTACGACATGAGCGCCGAAGCGCAAGCAGGAACGGGCGACAGGTTCGGCCACGCACGCCGGACGTTCCGCACTTGGCGCGGCCAACGCCCCTTCTGGGCAGGCCTGTTGACCGCGCTCGGTGGCATTCCGATCATGTACTTCCCGTACGCGAACCTGACGCTCGGCTCGATGACGATCCGGATGGCCACCACGGCCGGTGCCGGGTCGCTGATCATCGGTGTCCTGCTCGTCGTGCTCGGCCTCACGATGTGGTTCCAGTACCAGTCCCGCGTCTTCGCGGGTGTCGCGGCGATCCTGCTCGCCCTCGTCTCCATTGTCGTGTCCAACTTCGGCGGATTCGTCATCGGCTTCCTGCTGGCCCTGGTAGGCGGCGCCCTGGGCGTCTCCTGGGCGCCGGCCAAGCCGCAGGAGCAGGTGCCGGCGGCGGAAGCCGACGATGCCGGGCCCGCCGACACCGACGCCGTGCCGCCCGTCATGGGCGCCACCTACCGCGTCGCGGGCGCACACCACGACGAGTCAGGAACGAGCCCGGACGACGGGACGAACGGGAGGCACCGTGCCGGCTGACGAGGTGCACCACGAGGACTCCGCGGGGGAGTCCCGTGCGAGAACCGGGCCGCGGCATGCAGCACCGAGGAAGCATCTTTTCAACAGGCTGCACATGCCCGCGGGCAAGGCGATCGCCATCGCGGCCATGCCCACGGCCGTACTGATGGGGATGGGGCTGACGCCCACGCTGGCGTCGGCCAAGGACAACCCCACCAAGTTCTCGGTGGACGACTACAAGGCATGCGCCGACGCCGTACAGGCGGAGCGCGACGCCAAGGACGGCACGTCCGCCACCGAGAAGGACGACAAGCCGGGCGCGTCAGCGACCCCGTCGCCGTCCGCCTCGGCGTCCACGGGGAAGGACGCCGACAAGGACAGCACCAAGAGCGAGGGAACCAAGAGCGCGGGCACGGATCAGGCCGAGCCCACGCCCACCCCCACCGCCGAGAAGCAGAGCACCGACAAGAGCACCACGGGGACCGAGGACAGCCAGGACAGCCAGGACAGCAAGGCGGCTCAGGACACCGCCACGCCGTCCCCCTCGCCCTCGGCCTCCGAGACCAAGAACCCGCTCGACCCCCTGGGTCTCGGTGACGCGCTCAAGGACATCTTCACGCCGAAGGACAAGGAGACGGCGAGCCCGACTCCGTCCCCGTCGGCGTCGACCTCGCAATCCCCGTCCAAGGACACCAAGGACTCCAAGGAATCCGACGACCTCGGCTCCGCCGTCAAGGACACCGTCGACGGTGTCGGCGACACCGCCAAGGACGCCACGGGCGAGGTCACCGACAAGGCCGGCGACGCGGTCAAGGACACCGAGGACGCCACGGAGAAGGCCGAGGAAGCGGCGGAGTCGGCGACCCCGACCCCCTCCCCGAGCGCCAGCGCCACCGGCATCCCCGAGGACTGCCCGGTCGCCACCGACGCCGAGGGCGCCGACGAGACCACCCCGGTCCCGCTGCCGGACAAGCCGTGGCGGCTGGAGGCCAGCTCGCTGCTGCTCAAGGGCGCGGACTATCAGGGCATCGTCAACGTCCGGATGGCCGACGGCACCGTCAAGCGCGTCATGAAGTACGTCATCTCGAACGGTACGGACATCGGGGACCTGCATCAGATCGCTCCGGGCTCCGGCGGCAAGTCCTCCCACATCCGCTCGGACAAGGGCTCGACGTCGACCATCCGGGGTGGGACGACGACGATGTACACCGAGGAGTTGTCGGGCAACCTGCTCGGGCTGCTCCCCGCGACGTTCAACGCCGACAACCCGCCGCCGATCAACCTGCCGATCCTGTACTTCACCAATGTGAAGGTCACGCAGGCCGCGCAGTTCGGCGGGAACCTGCACATCCCCGGTCTGACGATCTCCATCGAGGACGACTGACCGGCGTACCACCCCAAAGACCCGTTCCGGGAGCCGCACAACACCGAGGGCGCCCCCTGTCTCGTACAGGAGGCGCCCTCGGTGCGTGTTCCGTCAGCCGGCGTCGCGGGTCAGTCGCGGCCGCCCAGGTGGTGCACCCGCACCATGTTCGTCGTGCCGGGGACGCCGGGGGGCGAACCGGCGGTGATGACGACGGTGTCGCCGTCGTTGAAGCGGTTCAGCTTCACCATCTCGGTGTCGACCAGCTCGACCATGGCGTCGGTGGTGTCCACGTGCGGGACGACGTACGACTCGACGCCCCAGCTCAGCGAGAGCTGGTTGCGGGTGTTCTCGTCCGTGGTGAAGGCCAGGATCGGCTGGGCCGCGCGGTAGCGGGACAGACGGCGGGCCGTGTCGCCGGACTGGGTGAAGGCGACCAGCGCCTTGCCGCCCAGGAAGTCGGCGATCTCGGCGGCGGCGCGGGCCACGGCACCGCCCTGGGTGCGCGGCTTCTTGCCGGGCACGAGCGGCTGCAGGCCCTTGGCGAGCAGCTCCTCCTCGGCCGCCTTGACGATCTTCGACATCGTCTTGACGGTCTCGATCGGGTACGCGCCCACGGACGACTCGGCGGAGAGCATGACCGCGTCGGCGCCGTCGAGGATCGCGTTGGCGACGTCGGACGCCTCCGCGCGCGTGGGGCGCGAGTTCGTGATCATCGACTCCATCATCTGGGTCGCGACGATCACCGGCTTGGCGTTGCGGCGGCACATCTCCACGAGGCGCTTCTGCACCATCGGGACCTTCTCGAGCGGGTACTCGACGGCGAGGTCACCACGGGCCACCATCACGGCGTCGAACGCCGCGACGACGCCCTCCATGTTGGCGACGGCCTGCGGCTTCTCCACCTTGGCGATGACGGGGACCCGGCGGCCCTCCTCGTCCATCACCTTGTGGACGTCCTTGACGTCGGCGGCGTCGCGCACGAAGGACAGGGCGACCATGTCGCAGCCCATCTTGAGGGCGAAGCGCAGGTCCTCGATGTCCTTCTCGGACAGGGCCGGCACGTTGACCGCCGCGCCGGGCAGGTTGATGCCCTTGTGGTCGGAGATGACGCCGCCCTCGACGACGATCGTCTTCACGCGCGGGCCCTCGACCTCGACGACGCGCAGTTCGACGTTGCCGTCGTTGATCAGGACCTGGTCGCCCTTGGAGACGTCGCCGGGCAGCCCCTTGTAGGTGGTGCCGCAGATCGACTTGTCACCGGGCACGTCCTCGGTGGTGATGGTGAACTCGTCACCGCGCACCAGCTCGACGGGGCCCTCGGCGAAGGTCTCCAGACGGATCTTCGGGCCCTGGAGGTCGGCGAGGACGCCCACGGCGCGGCCGGTCTTCGTGGCAGCGGCGCGCACCCGGTCGTAACGACCCTGGTGCTCGGCGTGCGTGCCGTGGCTGAAGTTGAAGCGGGCCACGTTCATACCGGCTTCGATCAGCGAGACGAGCTGCTCTTCGGAGTCGACGGCTGGGCCCAGCGTGCAGACGATTTTGGAACGGCGCATGGGGGCGATCCTATCGGTTTGTTTCGCTACGGAATATTCCGTCTGGTGGAATCTACAAATGGGCGGGTGTGCGCTCAGTCGTTGCCCGGCGCGACCAGTGCGTAGGTCTGCTGCGCGATCTCCAGTTCCTCGTCGGTCGGCACCACGGCCACCGTGACCCGGGCGTACTCGGGCGAGATGACCCGCGCCTCGTCGGAACGTACGGAATTGAGCTCGCCGTCGACCGCGAGGCCCAGCTCCTCCAGGCCCGCGACCGCAGCCTCCCGCACCGGTGCCGCATTCTCACCGACCCCGGCGGTGAACGCGATCGCGTCCACCCGCCCGAGCACCGCGTAGTAGGCCCCGATGTACTTCTTCAGGCGGTGGATGTAGATGTCGAAGGCGAGCTTCGCCTCCTCGTCGCCCGCGTCGACACGGCGCCGGATCTCCCGCATGTCGTTGTCGCCGCACAGGCCGACCAGGCCGCTCTTCTTGTTGAGAAGGTCGTCGATCGCGTCCGCGGACATGTTGCCCACCCGCATCAGATGGAAGATGACGGCCGGGTCCACGTCGCCCGAACGCGTCCCCATCACCAGACCTTCGAGCGGCGTGAGCCCCATCGACGTGTCCACGCACACCCCGCCGCGGACCGCCGACGCCGAGGCGCCGTTGCCCAGGTGCAGAACGATGACGTTGACGTCCTCGGGCTCCTTGCCGAGCAGCTCGGCCGTCTTGCGCGAGACGTACGCGTGCGAGGTGCCGTGGAAGCCGTAGCGGCGCACCCGGTGCTCGTCGGCGGTCTTCACGTCGATCGCGTAGCGCGCCGCGGACTCCGGCATCGTCGTGTGGAACGCGGTGTCGAAGACGGCGACCTGCGGCAGGTCGGGGCGGAGCGCCATCGCCGTACGGATACCCGTGAGGTTCGCCGGGTTGTGCAGCGGCGCCACCGGGATGAGCCGCTCCACCTCCTTGAGCACGGCGTCGTCGATCACGGTCGGCCTGGAGAAGAACAGCCCGCCGTGGACCACGCGGTGGCCGATCGCGGCCAGGTCGGGGGAGTCGAGGCCGAGCCCGTCCTGGGCCAGTTCGTCGGCGACGGCCTTGAGCGCCTCCTCGTGGTCGGCGATGCGCTGCTCCCGCTCCCGCGCCTCACCGCCTCCGCCGGTCAGCGGAGTGTGCTTGAGGCGCGAGGTCTCCTCACCGATCCGCTCGACGAGACCGGCGGCGAGCTTGGCGCCGTCGCCCATGTCGAGCAGCTGGTACTTCACCGACGAGGAGCCGGAGTTGAGGACGAGGACTCGGGTCGCAGTCACGGATGAGAATGCCTTTTCGTCGGGTGCGTCTGAGGTAACGGGTGGGTCAGCCGGTCGGCGTCTGGGACTGGGACTGGGACTGGATCGCCGTGATGGCCACCGTGTTCACGATGTCCTGCACGAGCGCGCCCCGCGACAGGTCGTTGACCGGCTTGCGCAGCCCCTGGAGGACGGGGCCGACGGCGATCGCGCCGGCCGAGCGCTGCACCGCCTTGTACGTGTTGTTGCCGGTGTTCAGGTCCGGGAAGATCAGCACGCTGGCCTGCCCCGCGACCTCCGATCCGGGCAGCTTGGTGGCGGCCACGGACGGCTCCACGGCGGCGTCGTACTGGATCGGCCCCTCGATCTTGAGGTCGCTGCGGCGCTCGCGGACCAGCTCGGTGGCCTCGCGGACCTTGTCGACGTCGGCGCCGGAGCCGGAGGTGCCCGTGGAGTACGACAGCATCGCGATCCGCGGGTCGACCCCGAACTGCGCGGCGGTCACCGCGGACTGCATGGCGATGTCCGCGAGCTGCTGGGCGTTCGGGTCCGGGTTCACGGCGCAGTCGCCGTAGACGAGGACCTTGTCGGCCAGGCACATGAAGAAGACCGAGGAGACGATCGCGGCCTCCGGCTTGGTCTTGATGATCTCGAAGGCGGGCCGGATGGTGGCGGCCGTGGAGTGCACGGAGCCCGAGACCATGCCGTCGGCCAGTCCCTCCTGGACCATGAGCGTGCCGAAGTAGTTCACGTCCGCGACCACGTCGTGGGCCAGCTCGACGGTGACACCCTTGTGGGCGCGCAGCTCCGCGTACGCGGCGGCGAACCGGTCCCGCAGCTCGGAGGTCTGCGGGTCGACGATCTCGGTGTCCGCGAGGTCGATGCCCAGGTCGGCGGCCTTCTTGCGGATCTGCTCGACGGGGCCGAGCAGCGTGAGGTCGCAGACGCCGCGGCGCAGCAGCACGTCGGCGGCGCGCAGCACGCGCTCCTCGGTGCCCTCGGGCAGGACGACCCGGCGCCGCTGCGAGCGGGCCCGCTCCAGGAGCTTGTGCTCGAACATCATCGGCGTGAGGCGGTCCGAGGACGGTGCCTGGATGGTCCTGAGCAGCCCGGCCGTGTCGACGTACCGCTCGAAGAGGCCGAGCGCGGTCTCCGCCTTGCGGGGCGTCGCCGCGTTCAACTTACCTTCCAGGGCGAACAGTTCACCGGCCGTGGGGAACGAGCCGCCGCTCACCGCGACGACCGGGGTGCCCGGCGCGAGCCGGTCGGCGAGCTTGAGGATCTCCTCGCCGGGCCGCTCGTTCAGGGTGAGCAGGACGCCCGCGATCGGCGGCGTCCCGGCGCTGTGCGCCGCGAGTGAGCCGACGACGAGGTCCGCGCGGTCGCCGGGGGTGACGACCATGCAGCCCGGGGTCAGGGCGTTGAGGAAGTTCGGCAGCATGGCGCCGCCGAAGACGAAGTCCAGGGCGTCACGGGCGAGCCCCGAGTCGTCGCCCAGCAGGACCGTGCCGCCGAGGGCGTGGGTGATCTGGGCGACGGTCGGCGCGGAGAGCGCGGGCTCGTCGGGCAGCACGTAGGTGGCGACCGGGAGGTGGCCGGCGAGCTGCTCGTGGATGGCGTCCCGGTCCTCGGCGGCGACCCGGTTGGCGATCATCGCGAGGACGTCGCAGCCCAGGCCGTCATAGGCGCGGAAGGCGTTGCGGACCTCGGCGCACACCGACTCGGCCGTCTGCTTCTTGCCGCCGACGACGGGCAGCACGGAGGCGCCGAACTCGTTCGCGAGGCGCGCGTTGAGCGCCAGCTCGTCGGGGAGCTGGGTGTCCGCGTAGTCCGTACCGAGCACGAGGACGACGTCGTAGTCCCGGGCGACCACGTGGAACCGGTCGACCAGGAGCGAGAGGAGTTCGTCGGTGCCGTGCTCGGCCTGGATCGTGGCCGCCTCCTCGTAGGCGAGGCCGAACACGGTCGCCGGGTCCTGGGAGAGCCGGTACCGGGCCCGCAGCAGGTCGAAGAGGCGGTCCGGGCCGTCGTGGACGAGCGGGCGGAAGACGCCCACCCGGTCGACCTGGCGCGTCAGGAGCTCCATGACTCCCAGCTCGACGACCTGGCGGCCGTCGCCCCGGTCGATCCCGGTCACGTACACGCTGCGCGTCACGCGTGCTCTCCGTTCCTGTCGTGACGTTTCCGTCGTGGCGATTCCGCCGTGGCCAAAAAAATGGCCATATCGAAAGCTGTGCCCTATTGACAATACCTCCGGCGCTGGCTAAGTCGCCCGCCGGGCAAAAGCCCTGTACAACGCCCCGTACGTCCCCTCTCGCAGCAGGGTTCCCACACCCCCGCACAGCATGCCGAAGCGCCTCGCCCGGCGGGGGCGAACGCAGCGCCTCGCGGAGCGTGGAAGAATCGCAGTGGCTCACACGTACCGGCAGCGAGCAGGAGACACAGCACGATGCGTATCGGAGTTCTGACCGCAGGCGGCGACTGCCCTGGACTGAACGCAGTGATCCGGTCGGTCGTGCACCGAGCCGTCACGCACTACGGCGACGAGGTGATCGGCTTCGAGGACGGCTACGCGGGCCTGCTCGACGGCCGCGCCCGGCCCCTCGACCTCAACGCGGTCAGCGGCATACTCGCCCGCGGCGGCACCATCCTCGGCTCGTCCCGCCTGGAGCGCGACAAGTTCCGCGCGGCCTGCGAGGACGTCAAGCAGCTCGCCGAGGCGGGCGGCTTCGACGTCCTCATCCCGATCGGCGGCGAGGGCACGCTCACCGCGGCCCGGATGCTCTCCGACGCGGGCCTGCCCGTCGTCGGCGTCCCGAAGACGATCGACAACGACATCTCCTCCACCGACCGCACCTTCGGCTTCGACACCGCCGTCGGCGTCGCCACCGAGGCGATGGACCGCCTGAAGACGACCGCCGAGTCCCACCAGCGCGTCATGGTCGTCGAGGTCATGGGCCGCCACGCGGGCTGGATCGCCCTGGAGTCCGGCATGGCCGGCGGCGCCCACGGCATCTGCCTGCCCGAGCGGCCCTTCGACCCGGCCGACCTGGTCAAGATGGTCGAGGAGCGGTTCGCCCGCGGCAAGAAGTTCGCCGTCATCTGCGTCGCCGAGGGGGCGCACCCCGCCGAGGGCACGATGGACTACGGCAAGGGCGCGATCGACCAGTTCGGCCACGAGCGCTTCCAGGGCATCGGCACGGCTCTCGCGTACGAGCTCGAGTCCCGGCTCGGCAAGGAGGCGCGGCCCGTCATCCTCGGGCACGTCCAGCGCGGTGGTACGCCGACCGCGTACGACCGGGTGCTGGCCACGCGGTTCGGCTGGCACGCGGTGGAGGCCGCCCACCGGGGGGAGTTCGGCAAGATGACCGCGCTGCGCGGCACGGACATCACGATGGTGCCGCTCGCCGACGCGGTCACCGAGCTGAAGACGGTGCCCAAGGACCGGATGGACGAGGCGGAGTCGGTCTTCTGAGCGCGGCTGCGTGTTAGCGCGGACCCGCGTCTGCGGGGTGCGGGTTCGTTGCCGGGTGCGCGTGCGTAGTGGCTGGGAGCGCAGCTCCCCGCGCCCCTGGCCGGGCCTTACCGGACCCTCGACCAGAACTCGTCCAGGATTCGCTCCAGGAAGTCCCTCCCCGCGTCGCCCGACTCCGCGGACGCGCCCCCGCCCCAGCTCAGTGTCGATGTCATCAGCGCCTGGTACTCCAGGTGCATCTCGTGCAGGACGTCCTCCGCCTCGCGGCGCTGGACCGGTACGAGCCGCGTGAGCGGACGCACGTACGCCTGCCAGCGCGTGGTGGCCGCGCTGCGCAGCAGGTCCGCGAGGTGGGCGTCCCGGCCGGTCACCGTCGCGAAGGCCCGCGGGGCGAGTCGTAGCGTCGTGGCGAGGGCGCTGGACTGGCGGTCGTTGCCGCGCCACTCACCCGTCTCCTCCATGCGGAGATACGCGTGGATGTCGACGTTGACCTGCCGCGCCACGTCCTCGGGGGCGAGCCCGAGCGAGAGCCGGTGTTCGCGCAGGGTCCGCGGAGCGCCGATGAGTTCACCGGGGGAGCACCACAACGCCCCGGCCAGCGCGGTGAGCTCCCCGGCGAGGGGAGCCGCCTCGCCGCGCTCCCAGGCGATGATCGTCTCCGGGGTGATGTGCGCGAGCCCGTAGGACGCGCGCATGCCGTAGGCGACATGGCCCGGCGCCATGCCGAGCGCCTCGCGCAGGCGACGGGCGGCAGGGGCGTTGAACGGCGGGGTCGGCTGATGCGCCGCGGCGGTGTGCACGGGCACAAAGTAGGGGGTAACGGGCCGCTTGGCTACGGTGCGTTCAACTTGCGTGACATGTCGTAGGAACGTACAGCCGTCGAACACGTCACCCCTTGACCGCACCACCAAGCGCGAAGCCCCCGCCGAACCGGCGCGAGACCAGCACGTACAGCAGGATCACGGGCGTCGAGTAGATGACGGAGAAGGCCGCGAGCTGGCCGTAGACGACGGTGCCGCGGTTGCCGAAGAAGTCGTTGATGCTGACCGAGGCGGGCATCTGGTCGGGGGAGAGCAGCAGCATGAACGGGACGAAGAAGTTGCCCCACATCATGGCGAAGCAGAAGACGGTGACGACGGCCACACCGGGCCCCATGAGCGGCAGCACGATCCGCACCAGCGACTGGAAGGTGCCCGCGCCGTCCGTCCAGGCCGCCTCCTCCAGCTCCTTCGGTACACCGTCCATGTAGTTCTTCATCAGCCAGATGGCGAACGGGAGTTGGGACGCGGTGAAGAAGTAGATCGTGCCCGCCATCGTGTCGATCAGATTGACCTGGACGAACAGCGCGTAGACCGGGACCATGACCGCGGTGATCGGCAGACATGTCGCGAAGAGGATGGTCGTCAGGTACGGGTTGTTCAGGCGCGAGCGGTAGCGGGAGAGCGGATAGGCGGCGAGCGCAGCGCAGACGACCGTCAGGGCGGTCGCGCCACCGCACAGGATGAGGCTGTTCAGCAACGGCGTGAACGTGATGTCCGGCTTCAGAACCGCGTCGAAGTTGTCGAGGGTGGCGTGGGACGGGAACTTCACCTTCAGATCGGCGTCGGCGTCCAGCGAGGACAGCACCACCCACACCAGCGGGAGCGCGAAGGCGACCGAGACAAGGAACAGCGTCGCGTCGGCGGTGAGCCGGTTGCGGCGGGTGCGGCGGCGCGTCACTCATGCCTCCGAGCGCAACAGGCGCATGTAGACCAGGGAGAACAGGGAACCGACCACGAGCAGCAGCAGCGCGACGGCCGTGCCGTAGCCGATCATGCTCTTCTGGAAGGCCTGCTCGTACATGAACAGTGGCAGCGTCTGACTGTGATTGCCCGGACCGCCCCTGGTCATGACCCAGATCAGCCCGAAGACGGACAACGTCTGCAAGGTGTTGAGCATCAGGTTCGTGCCGATGGAGCGGCGGATCATCGGCAGGATGACGTGCCACAGCCGCTGCCACGCGTTCGCGCCGTCGACCTCGGCGGCCTCCGTGATCTCCTTGGGGATCTCGGAGAGCGCCGCCGAGTAGACGAGCATCGAGAAGGCGGTGCCACGCCACACGTTGGCGAAGGAGACCGCCAGGATCGGCAGTGTGAACAGCCAGTTCTGACCGGGCAGATGAAGCCAGTCGAGGATGGCGTTGAGCGTGCCCTCGCGCCGGAAGAAGGCGTAGAGCAGGAAACCCGCGACGACCTCCGGCAGCACCCACGCCGTGATCACCACGGCCCCCGTGACCGTACGGACCGGCTTCGAGGCGCGCTGCATGAGCCCGGCGAGCGCGAGCCCCAGCGTGTTCTGGCCGACGATCGACGACAGGAACGTGAAGACGAGCGTGAGCCGCACCGCGTTCAGGAACGCGTCGTCCTTGAACGCGGCCCGGAAGTTGTCGAACCCGACGAACGACGAAGTGGCCTGGCCGGTGAGCTGGAGGTCGGTGAAGGCGATGTACGCGCAGTAGGCGATCGGGCCCGCGAGGAAGAGGGCCATGATGATCGTGGCCGGCGCGACGGGCAGGGCGCGCAGGGCGGAGCGGCGACGGATCACGTGACGGTGGACCCCTTCCAGTTCTCCAGCACTCACCGGATCGGCTTCTCCAGCACTCACCGAGTCAGGGCTTGTTGACGACCTTGCCGTCGGCGGCGGTCTTCAGCTCCTCGTCGTACGCCGACGCCGCCTTGTCCACCGAGGAGTCCCCGGTGGTCACCGACTCCATGGCCTCCTGGATCGCCGTGGAGACCTTCGGGTACGCGGGGTACGCCGGCCGGTAATGGGTCGTGGCGACCAGGTCGGTGAAGAACTTGATGCCGGGCTGCGCCTTCACGTACGCCGGTTCGGCGGCGACGTCCTTGCGGACGGCGATGCCGGAGTTGGCGATGTACCAGCGCTGGGCGTTCGCCTTGGTCTGCATCGTCTTGACGAAGTCGAAGGCGAGGTCGGGGTTGGCCGCCTTGCTGGGCACGGCCCAGGTCCAGCCGCCGGACATGGAGACCTTGCCGGGAGCCTGCCCGTTCTGTGTGGGCATGGTGGCGAGCCCCAGCTTCTGCGACCACTCGGGCCATTCGTGCCCGCTGCCCTCGAGCCAGTCCTGCGGCAGCCAGGAGCCGTCGAGGTTGATGCCGAGCTTGCCCTTGGGCAGCATCTCGCCGCGCACGCGGGTCGCCCAGTTCGGGTCGAGCGCGTCGGAGACGTCGGGCCCGAGCTTCTCCTTGAAGACGGTCTCGACGAACTGGAGGCTGTCCTTGAACGCTTTCGAGCCCGCGATCCACTTGTTGGCCGAGGTGTCGTAGAGCGGATCGCCCCGGCCGTCCCCGGTCCCGTACAGGAGCATCTCGAACCCCTGCATGGTGGCGGCCTCACCGTTCGGCTTGCCGGTGTAGACGTTCAGCGGGATGGCGCCGGGCACCTTCTCCTTGATGGTGCGGGCGGCGTCGAGGACCTCGGCCCAGTTCTTCGGCTGCCAGGGCGTGGCGATGCCGGCCTTGGCGAGGATGGCCTTGTCGTACCAGAGCCCGCGGGTGTCGGTCCCGTCCGGAACGCCGTACGTCTTCCCGTCCTGGGCCTTGGCGGCGGTCTTCGCGGTGTCGATGAACTGGTCCCAGTCGGCCCACTTGTCGAGGTACTGGTCGAGCGGCTTCAGATACCCACTGGTGATGTCCGAGTTGATGAGGAAGGTGTCCTCGTAGACCAGGTCGGGCGCGGTCTTCGGCGACCGCAGCATCTGCTGGAGCTTCGTGTAGTACTCGGAGTCCGGGGCCTTGATCGGGACGAGCTCGACCTTCTTCCCCGGGTGGTCCTTCTCGAACTGCTTCTTCATGGCGGCCAGGTAGGTGTCCATGACCTTGATCTGGTTGTCCGTGGACTGCTTGAACGAGACCTTGATCGTGTTCGCGTCGCTGCCGGAGCCTCCGCCGCAGGCGGTGAGCGTTCCGGCGGCCAGCAGGGTGGTGGCGACTAGGAGAGGAGCGGTGGGGCGCACAGGCACGACCTCCTACGGAGCTCACGGGCATCGTTGCCGCGCGGGGCTGCCCGGAAACGTAAGGGCCGGTTCGGACCAAGGTCAATGGGCGTGCGCCGGACCGCCTGAGGCGCGAGTGGTTCGGGGGGCCGGGTTGGAAAGTTAGGTAAGGCTAAGCTAACTTAGCTCTCGGTCGGTCACGCAACACCCCCGCCTCTCAAGGAGATTGACGCCCCATGCCTCGCATCACGCCCAGGATCCGCCGTTCCGCCGCAGTCGTCGTGGCCCTCGTCGCCGGCGCCTCGGTGGCGCCCGCCGCCGTCGCCGCCCCCGGCACGGGGACCGCCGCCGTCTCCGCGCCGGTCACCAAAGGCCTCTACCAGTCGGCGTACTCGGAGCGGAACCACGTCCTGTGGACCGCGTCGGCCGTGGGCCGCCCCCCGGTGACCACCTCCGCGCTGACCAAGGTCGACCCGAAGACCCTCAAGGTGCTCGCGACCTACACGCCCCCGGTCACCGACGAGGCCACGGGCGCGGTCGAGGCGGTCTACGGCGTGGCGGTGGACGACGAGCACAACACCGTCTGGGTGACCAACACCCGCAACAACAGCGTCGCGGTCTACAGCCAGCGCAACGGCGCGCACCTCGCGACCCTCCCGAACGTCGCCCACGCCCGCGAGATAGTCGTCGACGAGAAGCACGACACCGTGTGGGCGAGCGGCTTCGGCGACGGCAGCCTCGTCGCCTTCGACAGCCGTACGTACAAGGAGAAGAAGCGCGTCACCGTCGAGGGCGCGGGCCCGACCGGCATCGCCGTCAACGAGCGCACCGGCGCGGTCTACGCCGCCGACCTCACCAACGACCAGCTCATCGTGGTGAACCGCAAGTCGACGACCCCGCGCCTGATCCCCACCGGCGACGGCCCCATCTCGGTCGCCCTCTCCGCCGACGGCCGCACCGCGTACACGGCCGACAACACCGCCGGCACGGTCTCCTTCGTCGACCTGGACAAGGGCCTGGTCACGAAGTCCGTACCGACGGGCGCGGGCCCGCTCTCGGTGGCCACCGACGCCCGTACGGGCAAGCTCGTCACGGTGAACCGCACGGACGCGACGGCGACGGTCGTCGACCCGCGCAAGGCGACGGTGACCAGCACGATCACGACGGGCGCCAACCCCAACCACGTGGAAATCGCGAACGGCACCGCCTACGTGGTCGACAAGTCGGGCACGGGCCCGACGGGCGAGGACCAGCTCACCCGCTTCCGTATCGGCTGATCACTTCCAGGTGTAGATCAACTCGGGCCGGCCGACCTGCCCGTACTGCGGACTGCGTACGGCCAGGCCCGAGTCCACCAGGTGCTCCAGATACCGCCGGGCGGTGATGCGCGAGATCCCGACGGCCTCGGCGGCACCGGAGGCGGTCATTCCCGCGGGCGCCACCTCACGCAACGCCTGAGTGACCCGCTCGAGAGTGGGCGCACTGAGCCCCTTGGGCAGAGCGGCGGGCGCGGGCGACCGCAGATTGGCGAGCGCCCGGTCGACCTCGTCCTGCCCGGTGGCCTCCCCGCTGGACGTCCGGTACTCGGCGTACCGGACGAGCCGGTCCCGCAACGTGGCGAACGTGAAAGGCTTCAGCACGTACTGCACGACGCCCAGCGACACACCCTCCCGCACCACGGCCAGATCACGCGCCGAGGTGACCGCGATGACATCCGCGTGATGCCCGGCGGCCCGCAAGGACCGAGCGAGCGAGAGCCCGTGCCCGTCGGGCAGATGCAGATCGAGCAGAATCAGCTCGACCGGCGCCCGCTCCAGGGCCCGTCGCGCTTCCGCCGCACTGTGCACCTTGCCGACGGTGACGAACCCGGGCACCCGATTGACGTACAGCGTGTGCGCGTCGGCGGCGACAGGATCGTCCTCGACCACGAGCACACTGATCCGCGATTCGGTCATGGCGTGGTGGTCCCGTCCTGAGAAATGGTCGCGGCGCTCGAATGCAGGGGCAGCCGCACACTGAACGCGGCGCCCCCTTCCCCCGACTGTGCCAGCTCGAGCGTCCCCCCGTTGCGCCGCACGGCCTGCCGTACGAGGGCGAGCCCGAGCCCGCGCCCACCGGGCCCCGCCGGCTTGGTGGACCAGCCGCGCTCGAACACGGCGTCGGAGTGGTCCGGATCGACGCCCGGCCCACTGTCGGCGACCCGCAACAACAACACATCGCCCGCAGCCCGAGCGGTGACAGTGACGCGGGCCCGCGACGACCCCTGAGCGGCATCGACGGCGTTGTCGACAAGATTGCCGAGCACGGTGACGAGGTCCCGAGCGGCGAGGGCCTGCGGCAGCACCCCGTCGTCGATCCGCGTGTCACCGGCCACGACCAGTTCGACGCCCCGCTCATTCGCCTGAGCGGCCTTACCGAGCAGCAACGCGGCAAGCACCGGCTCACTCACAGCACCCACCACCTGATCGGTGAGCGCCTGAGCAAGCTCGAGCTCGGCGGTGGCGAAGTCAACGGCCTCGTCGGCCCGCCCCAGCTCGATCAGCGAAACGACGGTGTGCAGCCGATTGGCCGCTTCATGAGCCTGCGACCGAAGAGCCTGCGTGAAGCCCCTCTCGGAGTCCAACTCACCCATCACGGACTGCAGTTCAGTGTGATCGCGCAAGGTGACAACGGTCCCTCGCCGCTCCGCGCTCGCAACCGGCGACGTATTGACGACCACAACACGGTCAGCGGTCAGATGCACCTCATCGACCCGGGGCTCAGCGGCAAGCAGAGCCCCGGTGAGCGGCGCGGGGAGCCCGAGCTCGGCGACCCCGAGCCCGACGGCCTCCTCCCCGACCCCCAGCAGCTCACGAGCCCCGTCGTTGATGAGAGCGACCCGCCGCTGCCCGTCCAGCATGACAAGCCCTTCACGAACGGCATGCAGGGCGGCCTGGTGATACGCGTGCATCCGACTGAGCTCTCCGGCATTCATCCCATGCGTATGCCGTCGAAGCCGGGCATTGATGAAGTAGGTCCCGATACCCCCGAGCACAAGGGCGGCCCCCGCCACACTGGTGACGGCAAGCACCTGCCCCCGAGCCTGCGCGGTTATCTCCTCAATGGTGATCCCGGCACTGACAAGCCCGACGACCTTCCGGTGGGCCCCGTAGACCGGAGTCACCACGCGCACGGAGGGCCCGAGAGTCCCCGTGTACGTCTCAGGAAACGTCCGCCCCTCCAACGCCGGACCGATATGCCCGAGAAACCGTCTCCCGATCTGTGTCTCATCGGGATGCGTCCACCGGATCCCGTGCGGATCCATGATCGTCACGAAGTCCACCCCGGTGTGCCGCTGCACGTCATCGGCGTAGGGCTGAAGCCGGACGGACGGATCACCTCTCCCCTCGATGGCGGCTCGCACGGACGGTGAGTCGGCGACAGCCCTGGCGGCCGCGGTCGCCTGCCGCTGAGCGGCCCGCTGCGCCTGCCCCCGGTCACTGACGTACGTGAACAGCGCGCACCCCGCGACGACGACCGCCACGAGCACGGCCTGCATCGCGAAGAGCTGGCCGGCCAGGCTACGGGGAAGGGGGAGGCGCATGCGGCCAGTGTGCCCGGTCGTATAAGCGCGAACTAAATGAACGGAAGGGTGACGGTCCTCACGGCCTGGGAGATAGTCACCGGGATTCGCAGACCGTGAGCCGCACGGCCTGTGCGTACGTGAACCCTTCTCAACCGTTCCGGTACGCCGACGTCGTCGTCAGGAGGAACCGTGGCCCAGACCGTGCCCGCGTCCAAGCCCCCCGCCGCAAAGCGGGACCGCACGCACTACCTCTACATAGCCGTGATCGTCGCGGTGCTGCTCGGCATCGCCGTCGGCTTCATCTGGCCCGACTTCGCCAAGGAGCTCAAGCCCCTCGGCACGGGCTTCGTGAACCTGATCAAGATGATGATCTCGCCGATCATCTTCTGCACGATCGTGCTCGGCGTGGGTTCGGTCCGAAAGGCCGCGAGCATCGGCAAGGTAGGCGGCCTGGCCCTCGCCTACTTCATCGTCATGTCGATGGTGGCCCTGGCCATCGGCCTCCTGGTCGGCAACATCCTGCACCCCGGCGACGGCATGCACCTGACCGAGGCGACGAAGGAGGTCGGCCACACCGCGGCCAAGGACGCGGCGGAAGGCCCGGTCGACTTCATCCTGGGCGTCATCCCCCACACACTCGTCTCGGCGTTCACCGAGGGCGAGGTCCTGCAGACCCTCCTCGTGGCCCTCCTCGTCGGCTTCGCGCTCCAGGCCATGGGCCGCTCCGGCGAACCGGTCCTGCGCGGCGTCGAGCACATCCAGAAGCTGGTCTTCCGCGTCCTCGGCATGATCATGTGGGCGGCCCCCGTCGGCGCGTTCGGCGCGATGGCGGCGGTCATCGGCGAAACGGGCGTGGACGCCCTGAAGGCCCTGGCCACCATCATGATCGGCTTCTACGTGACCTGCGCGCTGTTCGTAGGGATAGTCCTGGCCCTGATCCTCCGCTTCGCGGCAGGCTTCAACATCTTCGCTCTGCTCAAGTACCTGGGCCGAGAGTTCCTCCTGATCCTCTCCACCTCGTCCTCCGAGTCGGCGCTGCCCCGCCTGATCGCGAAGATGGAGCACCTGGGCGTGAGCCGCCCGGTCGTCGGCATCACGGTGCCGACCGGCTACTCCTTCAACCTCGACGGCACGATGATCTACCTGACCATGGCGTCCCTGTTCATCGCCGACGCCATGGACCAGCCGATGAGCGTCGGCCAGCAGATCGGCCTGCTCCTCTTCATGATGATCGCCTCGAAGGGCGCGGCAGGCGTCTCGGGCTCGGGCATCGCGGTCCTGGCCAGCGGCCTCCAGTCGCACAAGCCGGCCTTGGTCGACGGCGTCGGCCTGATCATCGGCATCGACCGCTTCATGAGCGAGGCCCGCGCCCTGACGAACTTCGCGGGCAACGCGGTGGCCACGTTGCTGATCGGCACCTGGACCGGCGAGGTGGACCGCGCCCGGGTCCAGCGGGTCCTGGCGGGCGACCTGCCCTTCGACGAGCGCACACTCCTCGACACGACCGAGGACGACAAGATCGACGCCGAGCCCCCGTCGCCGCGCGCGGACGGGGCGAAGGAGCCGGTCACGGCCTGAGCGAGGACCAGTACAAGCGGGGCCCGGCACATCTGTGCCGGGCCCCGCTTGTCCTACCGACGGCGGATGGCGTAGGGTCCTTCGAGTTGTCCCGGAGCCGTCAGGTTCCGGCGACGACACTTCCGCCGCTCGAAGCGGCACCCACACATCAGCACGATCTCCCCCTGGGATTGCTTTCGGCGTGTCCGAATTCAATTCGACTCGGCCCGATTGGGAACGAGAGCGGGAATCAGCTAATGTCTGGGACGTCGGAACGGCCCAACAGCCGGAATGACACTGCACCAACTATCCGGCTGACGCCGGGTGGCGGTCGACAGAAAATCGGGCCCGAAAGGATCTGATAGAGTCGACACCGCAGGAAGGCCGAAAGGCCGGAAAGCGGAACAAGAAGTACCAGCAAGGCCCCGAGGAAATCGGATCGGAAAGATCTGATAGAGTCGGAAACGCAAGATCGAAGGGAAGCGCCCGGAGGAAAGCCCGAGAGGGTGAGTACAAAGGAAGCGTCCGTTCCTTGAGAACTCAACAGCGTGCCAAAAGTCAACGCCAG